>CAJUDZ010000034.1 GCA_910584965.1 uncultured Lachnospiraceae bacterium
ATAAAATGAAGCTGCCGCTTCACGAATTTTCATTCGTTAAAGCGACAGCCCCTTTCCATGTCCCTTTTCTACCTGAATATTGACATTGTTTCGCGCCCTTGTTAGAATATAGATAATAGCCAGATTATTGTTGCGAAACGCAGGAGGAAAACAGACATGTATCGGTGTCATCTTCATATTTATTTGACAGGATATCAGACCGGAATATTTGAGGTGATAAAGGAGACAGCTCCGCTTGAACATTTTACGCATGAGTTTCTGGAAAGCGGCGGCCCGGATGGTAACCTGGCGGCGGGCGCAGATGTAATTCTGGCCGATTTGCGGGGAACGGACGCGGAAAAAACGTTAAATATGCTGCTCGATGCCAAAAAGAAGGAAGCGGAACTGATTCTGATTACGGATCAGGAGCAGTTTTCATTTGAGCAGACGGAGCATGAGAACCGCATGGATGAAATCAGAGACCTGTGGAGAATGCCCATGTCGGAGGGGGAAGTACGGTTCCGTTTCCGGAAGTGGCAGCAGGAATACAAGAAAAGCATGGATTTCTGGCAGGAAAGCCAGTACCTTGAAGCGACGATTGACAATATACCCAATCTGGTCTGGTACAAAGATAAGGACGGCGTACACGAGAAGGTAAACGACAGCTTCTGTAAGACCGTCAATAAAACCAAACAGCAGGTGCAGGGACAGCGGCACGCATACATATGGGACGTGGAGCAGGATGATCCGGCCTGTATCGAATCCGAACGCGTGGTTATGGAAAAACAGAAAACCGGAATCGCAGAAGAAGTCATTATGACAGGGGACGGCCTGAGAACGCTCATGACTTATAAATCTCCTTTGTATGACTGTGACGGAAGCGTTATGGGAACGGTCGGCGTCGGAATCGATGTGACAAGAGAGCATGCCTATGCGCAGGAAATCGTGCAGAAGAACCGCACGCTGGAAACAATATTCATGGCAATGGACTGCGGCGTTTTGTGCCATTCTCTGGACGGTTCGCGTATTATAAGCATCAATCGTGCGGCCCTTAAAATTCTGGGGTATGAATCCATGAATGATATGGAAGCGGACGGTTTTGACATGGTAGCGGATTCGGTTATGGAAGAAGACCGGGAGGCGTTGACGACGGCGATCGAAGAGCTGAAGGAGAAAGGTGATAACGTCAGCATTGAATACAGAGTACGGCATAAGAACGGCAGCGTCGTACATGTTATGGGAAATATCAAGCTGCTCGAAGAAAACGGCCAGCTTTATTATCAGCGTTTCTTGTTGGACTGCACCGAACAGAAGATGCAGGAAAAGAAGAATGAGAGATATCAGAAAGAACTGATTCAGGCACTGAGCATCGACTACAATTTTGTATGGTTTTTTAATCTTGACACAGGCGTTGGTTCTTTGCTGCGGAACAATGTGGAAAACGGAAACGTGTTCAATTCGTTTCTCGGCAGGGAAATCATTCTGGAAGAAAGCATGGACCTGTATGTCAGGAATTTCGTATATGAAGAAGATCAGGAATTTGTACGGACAGCGTTTTCACGGGAGAAAATGCTGGCGGAGCTTTCCGAAAAGAGAGTGTATTGTCTGAACTATCGTATCTGCAACGGCGGCCGGATCCGGTATTTTCAGATGAAGGCGGTGCGCGCGGGTTCCTGGAATGAAAGCCGCGGTGTTGTTTTGGGATTCCGCAACATTGACGAAGAGACGCGTAACGAGATGGAGCGAACAAGGCAGCTTGAGGATGCGCTTTCCAGTGCGAAAAAAGCGAGCAAGGCAAAAAGCGTCTTTCTTTCCAATATGTCTCACGATATCCGGACACCGATGAATGCGATTGTCGGGTTTACGAATCTTGCCATTGCACATATGGACCAGCAGAGTCAGGTGGAAGAGTATCTTGAAAAGATCAAGTCTTCGGGAAATCATTTGCTGAGCCTGATCAACGACGTGCTGGATATGAGCCATATCGAAAGCGGTAAAATGCACATCGAAGAGAAATTGTGCAGCCTTCCGGAAATCCTGGACGGTTTATATAATATTTTACAGGCGGATGTCAAAGCAAAACAGCTTTCGCTGCGGATAGAGTCCGTCGACATTCTGGATGAAGAAATCTACTGCGATAAACTCAGGCTGGATCAGGTGCTTCTGAATCTGCTGAGCAACGCCGTGAAATATACCGAAAAAGGCGGAAATATCTATGTGCGTGTGGCGGAGACGCCCGGTGCGATGAGCGGATATGCAAATTATGAATTTCTGATAAAAGATACCGGAATCGGTATGAGCGAAGAATTTGTGACGAAAATTTTCGAACCCTTCAACAGAGAGCTGGACAGCACAACGAGCGGCATTCAGGGAACGGGGCTTGGTATGGCGATAACCAAGAACATTGTGGAAATGATGGGCGGCACGATTTCCGTAAAGAGCGAAAAGGGCATCGGTTCCGAATTTAAGGTTTCCTTTACGTTCCGTGTCAATACCGGCGAAAAAATGATTCATATGTCGGAGTTTGAGAATATCATGAGTCTGGAAGAAAAGCTGGCGGAGGTACCAAAAGGACGCATCCTGCTGGCGGAAGACGTGGAACTGAATCAGGAGATCGCGGCGACGATTCTGGGAGATGCCGGATTTGAAACGGAAATTGCCGGAAACGGCCAGATTGCGGTCGAGATGCTTGCAAAATCCGAGCCGGGATATTATCAGGTAATTCTGATGGATGTACAGATGCCCGTCATGAACGGCTACGAGGCGACGAAGGAAATCCGCCGGATGGAAAATAAAGAGCTTGCATCCATACCGATTATCGCCATGACGGCGAACGCTTTCGAAGAGGATAAGCAGGAGGCGTTAAGAAGCGGTATGAACGGTCATATCGCCAAACCGATTGATATCGATGTTCTTTTTGGCGTACTGCGCCAGATATTAAAATAGACGAAGTTACCCTCATGGCGCAGAGTGCGTATTCCCTTGCCCACTGAGGGTATTTGTGATATGAAGGAAAGGCATGGCTATTGGTATGGAAGACTGCTTAGAGCTGTTTGAGCCGGAAACGGCTGACTGGTTCCGGAAGGCGCTTGGAAAACCTACGCAGGTGCAGGCGGAAGCGTGGCCGGCGATTGCCGCCGGCTCCCATGTGCTTGTGTCCGCTCCCACGGGAACGGGCAAAACGCTTTCCGCATTTCTTGTATTCTTAGATCAGATGAAAAAAAAGGCTGCAGAGGGCTGCTTAAAGCAGGAACTGCAGCTTATCTATGTGTCGCCGTTAAAGTCTCTGGCGGCGGATATCCGGGAAAATTTAAAAAGGCCGATGGAAGGAATCGGCGGAGGCGGGCTGATTTCGACAGCCATCCGCACGGGCGATACCACGCCGGGGGAGCGGCAGAAAATGTTGAGAAAACCGCCTCATATTCTGATTACCACACCGGAGTCCCTGTATTTACTGCTGACCGGAAAAGCGGGCCAGAACATGCTCTGCACGGCGAAAGCGATTATTCTGGATGAGCTGCATGCCCTGATCGACACGAAAAGGGGGGCTCATCTGATGCTGTCGCTGGCCAGACTGGATGCGCTGTGCGAAAAGCCGCTTCAGCGAATCGGACTTTCCGCGACCATTTCACCCCTTTCCGGGGCGGCGGCTTATCTGGCGCCGGAGGCGGCAGAGATTGCCGCGCCTGTGATAAAGAAAAAAACGGAAATACAGGTACTTGGTTCTTATGTAAATCCGGAAAAAAGGAAGAAGGATCCGGTATGGCAGGAGCTTTCCGAACTGGTATATCGGTATTGTCAGGGAAAAAAGAGCGTAATCGCTTTTGTGGAAGGAAGGCGGTACGCGGAGAAATTATCATATTATGTCAATCTGTTAGGGGGAGAGGATTATGCCCGCGTCCATCACGGGAGCCTTTCCAAAGAGCAGCGCCAGGAGACGGAGCAGCTTCTGCGGGAAGGAAAACTGCGGCTTTTGTGCGCGACGTCCTCGATGGAGCTTGGTATTGACGTGGGAGAGATCGACCAGGTACTGCAGGTGGGCTGTCCCCGCACGGTGTCCGGCACGATGCAGCGGCTTGGCCGGGCGGGACATAATCCTTTCAGAACAAGCGTTATGTACATGTTTCCGAGGACGGCGGCGGAAAGCGTTCTGTGCGGCATGACTTCGGCGCTCGCAAGGGAAGGCCGCGTGGAAAAGATGAATCCGCCGGAAGGCTGCCTGGACGTGCTCGCGCAGCATCTTGTGTCCATGGCGGCGTTTAAAAGCTATACGATCGACGAGGTCATGGGGATTCTGCCGAGAGCATGGCCTTTCCGCAATGTGACAAGAGACGATGTGCAGTCCGTGCTGGAAATGCTGGCGGGAGACTATGAGCATAAAAGAGACGTCCCCGCAAGACCGCGGGTTTTGTATGACAGGATTCATGAAAGGGTGGAGGGAGACGGATACAGCCGGATGCTCGCACTGTCCGCGGGAGGCACCATTCCGGACAAAGGGCTTTACACGGTCAGGACGGAAGAGGGCGTTAAAATAGGAGAAGCGGACGAGGAGTTTGTCTATGAAACGCAGAAGGGCGACCGGTTTATTCTCGGTTCTTTTGGCTGGAAGGTAACGCAGATCGGAAGGGATACGGTGACGGTGACGCAGGCTCCCGTGGAGGGAGCGCGTCTGCCATTCTGGAAGGGAGAGCTGAAAGGAAGGGGAAAAGAAACGGGCATCGCCTTCGGGCGCATTCTGCGCACTTTGCAGGAGGCGGCGGAAAGCGGCGGACTGGAAAACGCGCTGGGGGCGCTCGGGCTGGACGAGTCCGCATCCATGCTGGCGGCGGGGTATCTGAAACGGCAGATCGCGGTGACGGGCACGCTTCCGGATGATCGGACAATTATTGTGGAACATTTCAGAGACCAGTCCGGCAACAGCCAGCTCATGTTCCATTCGGTGTTCGGAAGGCGGATTAATGCGCCGCTCGCCCTGCTGTTAAGCCAGATGATTCGAAGTGAAATGGGAATCGAGGCGGGCTGTGTGGACGAGGAAGACGGATTTTTAATATATTCCTATGGAGATAAGCCTTTTCCGGAAGGCGTGCTTATGAGGCTTGCGCCGGAAAATACGGAAAGACATCTGGCGGCGATGCTTCCCGAAACGCCGCTGTTTAACATCGCTTTCCGCTATAACTGCGGCAGGGCGCTGATGATGGGCGTGCGGAAAAACGGAAGACAGCCCCTTTGGATGCAGCGGCTGCGGAGCGCGGAGATGATGGAGCAGGCCGTGCGGGAAAAAGATCATCCGCTGATCCGCGAAACGAGGCAGGAATGTATGCGGCAGTTATGGGACGTGGAAGGCGTAAAAGAACTGCTTTACGCAGTCCGCGCCGGCCTGATTGCGGTGCGGGAGGTGTATCCGGATACGCCGTCCCCCATGTCGCTGCCTCTGCAATGGGCGCAGGAAGCGGCTGTGATGTACGATTATGCGCCGACGCCCCGGAAAATCCACGCGGCGGTGGAAGAGGCGCTGCAAATGGCGGAAGGCGGCGGGCCGGAGGCGGGATTGCTGCGGCCGGGCGGAAAAGAACTCCGGCAGACGCAGATCAGGGAAAAACTGCCCGAAGACGAGAAGCAGCTGCATTCCCTTCTGATGACGGAAGGAGATCTGGCGGCCGGGGAGCTGGATGTTCCGGTGGAATGGCTGGAACGGCTGGCGGCGGAAGGCCGGGCCCTGTATCTGGAACAGGGACTCTGGATTGCGGCGGAACAGGAGGAACTGTACCGGGCGGCGTTCGGTATACCGGAAGAAAACTGCCGGAGAGACGGGAAAGCGGAACAGCCGCGCCATGCCGGCGGCAGGGCAGGACAGCCTGAGACGCCGGACGAGGAAGCGGCTTTGCAGATCGTC
This sequence comes from uncultured Lachnospiraceae bacterium, assembly GCA_910584965.1. GTDB lineage: Bacteria > Bacillota > Clostridia > Lachnospirales > Lachnospiraceae > UBA3282. The sequence goes on from CAJUDZ010000034.1 coordinate 5,873, forward strand.
CGGCGTATGCTGCGTTACCGGGGCGGGGCGACGGCGGCGCAGACAGCCGCCAGATACGGCGTGGATGCCGGCCGGGCCGGCGCGCTGCTTGAAGCGCTGTGCGGCCGGAAAGAAGCGGTCGAACAGGACGGCGTCTGTTATCATGCGGAGCTTTATAAGCGTGCAAGAGTCAGGACGCTTAAAAACCGGCGGGAAGAAATCAGGACTTGTCCTGCACAGGCATATGCCGCGCTTCTTTTTTCCCGCATCCGGTGCATGGCGCCGCCGGAGGACGCCCTGCGGATCGTTCTGCCGGGGCTGGCGGGAATGGCTTTTCCGGCAGCGTTCTGGGAAGAAATCCTGCTTCCTGCGCGGGTGAAAAATTACAGGGAGAAAGCATTGGATGAACTGCTTGCTGCCGGAGAATATTTCTGGCGCATGGAAGCGGGCGGGAAGCTCTGTCTGGAAAATACGGAGCGGATTGACTGGGACGGCGGGCCGGAAGTGTCCTGCGAAGCGCTTACCGATGAAGAAAGGCTGTTGGCAGAGACGCTGGAAAGAAGGGGAGCCAGTTTTATCCAGGCGCTCGGCGGGGTTCTTTCAGGGAACGCGCCCTATGACGCTCTTTTTTCCCTGATGGAAAAAGGTATTGTAAATGCCGACAGCTTTGGCCCGGTGCGGCTTCTGATGAACCGGAAGAAGATTGAGAAGTCCGCGGCGAGGCAGCGGGCGGGCGCCCGGGTAAAGGCTTTCTATGCGGGGCGTTTTGATCTCGTCAGGCCGCTCAGGCCGTTTTCGGTGCAGGAACAGATGACGGCCTGTTTTGACCGGTACCTGATATTGTGCCGGGAAACGGCGGCGGCATACGGCATGTCCTGGCAGGATGCCCTGTCGCTGCTGCGCGTTCAGGAATATACCGGACAGGTCAGGCGCGGCTATTTTGTGGAAGGACTTTCCGGCGCTCAGTTTATCCGGAAAGAAGATTTTGAAGGCGTGGCGGCCGGGCTGAAAAATCCGCCGGAAGAGATCGTCTGGCTGAATGCCGCGGACCCGATGCAGCCGTTCGGAAAGTTTCTGCCCCATGTGCAGGGCCGGTCATTTACCAATGTGCCGGGAACCGCTGCGGCCTTTCAAGAAGGCCGGCTGGCAGCATTGTTTGAGCGCCAGGGAAAGACACTGCGGGTTTTCGAAACGGAGGGGCTTCATGAACTGCTGTGCCTTTTCGCAAAAGACTATCGGAGCGGAAGAATTTATGCGGGAAAAAAGCGTATTGTGGTGGCTGATTACCCCGAAGAAGCGGCTTTGGCGCTCTCCGGAAGCGGATTTGTCCGCGAAATGCAGGACTACGTTCTTTACCGATGATATGGCTTCTCTTTCTGCCAGAATTTTCTCCGAATTTTGATGTCTTTTTATTGACAATCATAGCGGAAAAATGGTATTTTAGATGTGATAGGGAAATCGTCAAAAATAGGTATTTTAAGCGTCCGGTATAATGATATTAATAACATGACGATTAGCAAAGAAGAATGAGACAGGAGACGACAATGGAGCAGGAGATGGAAAAATTAAAACAACAGATCTTAATTGTTGACGACGAAGAAGTAAATAGAGAGATATTGAAGGAAATGTTCCGGGACGGCAAATACGAACTGCTGGAAGCGGACAACGGAGAGGACGCCGTTGCGAAGCTGAAGAACAATGACCGCATCGTGCTTGTTCTGCTGGATATCGTAATGCCGATCATGGATGGTTTCGGGGTACTGGAGTATATGCACGGACAGGATATGCTGAATGATATTCCGGTTATCCTGATCACGAGCGAGGACGCGCTGGACAGTGAAGACCAGGCATACTCCTATGGCGTGGCGGATGTTATACATAAACCTTTTTATCCCCATATCGTTAAGAGAAGAAGTAAGAATATTGTAGATTTGTACCAACATAAATATAACATGGCGGTACGTCTGAAAGAGCAGGAAGCGGAGATTCGGGAGCAGGAGAGGAAAATCCGCGAAAATTCCGAATTTATGATTGAGACGCTCAGCTCCGTTGTAGAGGCAAGAAGCGCGGAGACCGGAGAACATACGAGAAGAATCAAATATTTTACGAGAATTATGCTCAAATATCTGATGAAATATTTTCCGAAGTACGGACTTACACAGGAGCAGATCGATGAGATTTCCAGAGCATCCGCACTTCATGACATTGGTAAGGTCGGTATTCCGGATGCGATTCTGTTAAAGCCGGGCCGTCTGACGCCGGAAGAATTTGAGATTATGAAGACCCATACGACAGTCGGCTGTGAAATTCTGGAGAAATCCTATAAAGACCAGACGAGTGAATTTTACCGTTATTCCTATGATATCTGCCGTTATCATCACGAGAGATGGGACGGAAAAGGATATCCCGATCATCTTGCGGGGGACGAAATCCCGATTTATACGCAGGTGGTGGCCATTGCGGACGTATATGATGCGCTGGTAAGCCCCCGTGTTTACAAGAGCGCGTATGCCAACAGCATGGCATATGATATGATTATGAATGGGGAGTGCGGTCAGTTCGCACCGGATGTACTGGAATGTTTTGCGCTTGCAAAGGAAGATTTCTTCAATATCGTTGAAGTAATTAAAATGTTCGATTTTTCATAAAAAAATTGTGGGCAGCAAAGACTTATGATGATTTTTGCTGCCTCTCGATATATTAGGGGAATTGGGGAGGAACATAATGGAATGGAGTGAAGGGCGCGCATTCCCGATTGAGGATGCGTTGGAAATGGTCTTTGTTTTCGATCGTACAGGTGTAATTTCCTATGCTAACGCCGCCGCCAAGAAGAAGCTGGAATATGAAGAAGAATTGTGCGGGAAGCGTATCAGCGATGTTTTTCCAGGTGCCTTTAAATCCACAGAGAACGGTTTAGAAACGGAATATCCGTTTGGAAATGAACTGCGCAATCTTGTGGCATATCGTAAAAATCTGACCTGTTTTCCGGTGGAAGCGAGGATCGTTGAGAACGCGTTCGAGAAAGACACCTGTATCTGTATGGCCAATGATATTCTGGAGAAAGAATATCTGAACAGGGAAATCACCCATGTCAAGCAGGAAGCGGAGCAGGCGCTGAAGGTAAAATCGGAATTTGTCGCGAACGTTACGCACGAACTTCGGACGCCGGTCAACGGGATTCTCGGCAATACGCGGGAACTGATCGAAACGGTACGGGACGAACAGACATTGAAGGCGTTGCGGCTGATTGAACGCTGCTGCGGCGATATGAATAAGATTATCAACAATATTCTGGATTTTTCCAAACTGGAAGCGGGAAAATTCACGCTGGAGCCGCGCAGGTTCCATTTTCGAAATATGCTGGATTATGTGAAAACGCAGCATATTAATAAACTGACAGAAAAGGGGATCGGATTTTTTATGACGGTATCCCCGCAGATACCGGAGTATATCATCGGCGACGAACTGCGCATCATACAGATTCTGAATAATCTTTTGTCCAATGCCCTGAAGTTTACGGCTGTCGGAAAGATTACGGTCGAAGTTGTCAGGACAGCCCGGGTGAAAGACAAGATAGAGCTTTTCTTCATCGTAAAGGATACCGGAATCGGTATCGATAAGGCCGATAAGGATAAGCTGTTCCAGAGCTTTTCGCAGGTGGACGCTTCCATATCGAGAAAGTACGGCGGAACGGGACTCGGCCTGAATATCTGCAAGCAGCTTGCGGAACTGATGGGCGGCAAGATCGAAGTGGAGAGCGAGAAAAACAAGGGAAGCACGTTTTCGTTTTCCATCTGGGTCGGCATCTGTGAAGGCGAAGAAGCTGTGGAGCAGCCGGAAGAAGACGGCAGCGGCATGCACATCTTTACGATGGCTCCCGGCGGGGAAGAAAACGATAATTCCGATAATGTAACGCAGTACGGTACGCCTGAGAACAAAGAAGCGCTGAAAAAGAACCTCTCAAAGCTGATTCTCTGTGTGGAAATGGAAAACTGGGAAAAGGCGGAGATGTTCATGGAAACGATCAGACAGCTGACACAGGAGGCGCCGCGTGAAGTGAGCCGCGTGATTCTCAGGCTGAAGATGGCGGTTCAGAAAGAAAGCTATGAAAAAGTGAACGCCGGATACGAAGAATTGAATGCGATGCTATAATAAGGAAAGAGGGGGCGTAAATGGAACATGGGGCTAAAGAACTGCATGGGGAACGGATTCTCATTGTAGACGATGTGGAGACGAACAGGCTGGTTCTGGAAGAGATTATCAAAGACATGGGATGTTCGCCTGTGCTGGCCGAAAACGGGGAGCAGGCGCTGCAGACAGCCAGAGAATGTATTCCCAAACTGATTCTTACGGACATTTCCATGCCGGGGATGGACGGCTATGAGCTGTGCCGGCATTTGAAGCACGATCCTGAGACACTTCATATCCCGATTATTTTTATATCGGCGTTTGACGATCCGATGGATATCGTGGAAGGCTTTCTGCTTGGCGGAGAAGATTATATTACCAAACCCTTTATTCCGGAAGTGGTGCAGGCCCGTGTGGGCGTTCATCTCCGGCTTTATGAAGTGAAGAACGAGCTGATGGAGACAAACCGTCGTCTTCAGATTTCCGTCAGTGAGCAGTTGAAACAGATGGAGCTGGAAAAGAAGAACATTTTATACGCGCTGGCGAATATCGCCTTACAGAACAGCGATTATGAAACCGATTATATGGAACGGCTGAGGCGCAACTGCGGGATTCTGGCGCAGGGAATGCAGCTTTCGCCGATATTTGAAGATAAAATATCGGATACCTATGTGGATACGATAGAGCTGGCGACGCCGCTCTGCGATATCGGCAATATCGGCGTTCCGGTGGAACTTTTGAAGAAAAAGAAAGATTTGTCGGAAGACGAAAAGGAAATCGTTTCGAACCATACGAATATCGGTGCGAGGCTGCTGAGCGATCTGTATGTCAACAGCGATTATAATGAATTTATCAAAACGGCAATTGATATCGCGCGCCACCATCATGAGAACTGGGACGGCAGCGGATATCCGGAAAAACTGAGCGGACAGAAAATTCCGCTTGCCGCGCAGATCGTGTCCGTAATGGAAAGGTATACGGAGCTGACGGAAAAAGGCGCTCACGGCAGAGAAGAAGCGCTTGCCGTCATGAAAGAAGAGGCGGGTGTAAAATTTAACCCGGATATTTACACGATATGCTGCAAAATTTCAAGGCAGTTTTGCTGAGTGTGAAAAATACTTCCAAAAAATAAAATTAAATATTTATATAAAAATCTTTTTTCGGGGGAATGGAAAGATGATGATTACAGATGACGAATTACAAAGGATTTCTGTGTTCATGAAACAGCGTTACGGAATTGAGCTGGGACAGAAGAAAGTCATTGTAAACGGAAGACTGCAGAATTATGTGCGAAAGAATGGCTGGAGTAATTATCATGAGTTCATGGATGCAGTAGAACGGGATAAATCCGGCGAACAGGAAAAGATACTTGTTAATTTCCTGACAACAAACCACACTTATTTCATGCGGGAGTTTGAACATTTCGACTATTTCAGAAATACGGTGCTTCCCTGGCTGAAGACGAAAGAGGCGGCGCACAAAGATCTGCATATCTGGTGCGGAGCGGCTTCTACGGGAGAAGAACCCTATATGATTGCGATGGTTCTTGCGGACTTTTTCGGACTGGAAAAAGACAAGTGGGATAAAAAAATTCTGGCAACGGATATTTCCACCAAAGTGTTACAACAGGCGATGCTTGGCATATACAGCGAAGAACAACTGAAGAATCTTCCGGAACAGTGGAAGAGGCATTTTTTTAAACCGGCGGCAGGAGGAAGTCAGTATCAGGTGACGGATGAACTGAAAAGAGAAGTTATTTTCAGACAGTTCAATCTGATGGAGCCGCTCCCTTTTAAAAAGAAACTACATACGGTGTTCCTGCGTAATGTCATGATATATTTTGATGACAATACCAAACGGGATCTGGTGCAGCGTGTTTACGATGCGATGGAACCCGGAGGGTATTTCTTTATCGGGACGACCGAGACAATCGACAGAAACAGTACGCCGTTTCAGATTATCCAGCCGTCGATATTCAGAAAAAGAGAGGGGTAGAAGTTATGCAGCCAATTAAAGTATTAATTGTAGAAGATTCCATTGTATTCCGGGAACTTCTCGTGCAGAACCTGAGTAAAGACCCGGCGATCAGAGTTGTGGCGACTGCCAGGGATCCGTTTGAAGCAAGGGATCTTATATTGCTGCATAAACCGGATGTCATGACGCTTGATGTCGAACTACCGAGAATGAGCGGCATTGAATTTTTGCGGAAGCTGATACCGCAGTATCCGCTGCCGGTCGTAGTCATCAGCGCGTTAAGCGATAAAGTATTCGACGCAATGAATGCCGGCGCCGTGGACTTCGTGGCAAAACCGGCAGTATCGAACAGACAGCAGCTGGAAGATTTTATCAGAAACGAACTGCTGACCAAGATCAAGATCGCATCGACCGCCAGAATCAGCAATATCAAGAAAACGGTTATGATGCAGCAGGAACAGCAGCAGAGCCTTTCCGTAAAAAGAAGCAATCTGATCGTGGCAATCGGGGCTTCCACAGGAGGAACGGAAGCGATTTATTCCGTTGTCAAGGATTTCGGAACGGATATACCGGGCATTGTATGCGTACAGCATATGCCGCCCAAGTTTACGGAAATGTATGCGAAAAGATTGAATGACCAGTGCCGGATTCAGGTAAAGGAAGCGGAAACCGGAGACCGGGTGCTTCCGGGCCATATGCTGATCGCCCCGGGCGGCGACAGACATATGCGTCTTATCAAGGTAAACGGCGCTTATCAGGTAGAAGTGAAGGCGGGACCGCGGGTAAACGGGCACTGTCCTTCCGTGGAAGTGTTATTTGAGTCCGTTGCAAGGTCAGCGGGTAAGGACGCGGTCGGCATTATCCTGACAGGTATGGGAGGCGACGGCGGCAAAGGACTTTTGAGCATGCGTCAGGCGGGAGCAAAAACGATCGGACAGGACGAATCGACCTGCGTCGTTTATGGAATGCCCAAGGTCGCTTATGATCTGGGTGCGGTAATGTATCAGGAAAAACTGAATGATATCGCAGGAAGGACATATGCGTTATTAAATAATATGTAAAGGAGAAAGGGTATGAAGATTCTATTAGCCGAGGATGATTTTGTCACTAGAAAATTTATGGTAAATTTTCTGTCAAAGTACGGCGAATGCGATGTAACTGTGGACGGAATGGAAGCAGTTGACGCATTTATGATGGCTTTGGAGGACGGCGAGCCTTACGATCTGATCTGTCTCGATATCATGATGCCTGTCATGGACGGTTATCAGTCGTTAGTAGGTATCCGCAATCTGGAAAAGGAAAGGAATATTCCGGAAGATAAGGCGGTCAAAGTCATCATGACAACGGCGCTGAATGATGAAGCCAATGTAAAAATGGCGTTTGAGCTGGGATGTACGATATATTCCGGTAAGCCGATAGATCAGGAAAAATTTGAGCAGGCACTGAAAAAACTTGGTTTGGTCTGACAAAAGAACTTAACCGAAATATGCAGGAAAGGAGAACGATATGGCAGAAGAATTTAGTACAGACGGTATGTTGGATATGTATCTGTTCGAGAACGGCCAGCTGTTAGAGCAGCTGCAGGATATGGTTCTGGAACAGAAAGATGCGGATAGCTTTGATGAAGACAGCATCAATGAGATCTTCAGAACCATGCATACCATTAAGGGATCTTCTGGTATCATGATGTTCGACGAGATAACGGCTGTGGCACATAAGCTGGAGGATGTCTTTTATTTTTTAAGAGAATCCCATCCCGAAAATGTTCCGCACTTGGAATTGGTGGATCATGTGCTGGAAGTGGCCGATTTTATCTCAAATGAAATGGAGAAAATTCGTAATGGAGATCCGGCGGATGGTCAGGCCGGAGAGCTTGTCGCGACGCTGGATGAATTTCTGGAAAAGATCAAAGGCGGCGGAGAGGGCGGAAAAAATAAAAAGAAAAAGAGTGCGGAGGTTCCCGCAAACAAACATGAGGAGCCGAAACAGTTCTATATCGCGCCCATGGCAACAAGCGCCAGCCATTTTTATAAGATTTATGTTTCCTTTTTCCAGGAAACGGAAATGGCAAACGTGCACGCATACAAGATCGTGTACGCTCTGAAAGAGGTTGCGGAAGACATTTTATATTCTCCGGAGGATATTATCTCGGATCCCGACTGTGCGGAGACGATCATCAAAGACGGTTTTAAAATTCTTTTACAGGCACAGACGAGCGAGGAAGAAATCCGTAAAATCGTCGGCGTCGGTTACGATATCGAAAAAGTAGATATTTACGAATGCAAGGCCGAAGAATTTTTGCAGGGATTTGACTTTAACGATCACGATATGGCACACGCGGCTCCGATGATCGATCTCGAATCCAGTGTGGAGGAAATCGATTCCCGCACACAGGCTTCGGAGGCGGACGGAGCGAAGGAAGAGAAGAAACCTGAGAAGCCCGCAAAACCTGCGATCGCACCCGGTGATTTCGTCATCAAATCCAAAGAACCGGGCAAGCAGAAGAAACTGGCAAAGGATAAGCCGAAGGCGGAGAAGGCTTCCTTTATCAGCGTTAATGTCAGCAAGATGGATCAGTTGATGGAACTGATCGGGGAACTTGTTATTTCGGAGTCGGTAGTGCTTCAGAATTCAGATCTGAAAGTGCCCGGACTGAATCTTGACAACTTTAACAAAGCGGCGGCGCAGTTAGCAAAGATTTCCACGGATCTGCAGAATGTTATTATGTCCATGCGAATGGTACCGCTTACCAATACGTTCCAGAAGATGAACCGTATCGTATTCGACGTCTCCAGAAAGCTTGGCAAGGACATCGAATTTGTTATGGTCGGCGACCAGACGGAAGTGGATAAGAACATTATTGAACATATTTCCGACCCTCTGATGCACATCGTAAGAAATTCCGTTGACCACGGCATCGAGAGTAAGGAAGAGAGACGCGACAGCGGTAAGACGGAAAAAGGTAAGATCACCTTATCCGCAAAGACGGAAGCCGGCAAGGTATGGATCAGCGTGGAGGATGACGGCGGCGGTCTTGACAGAGACAAGATCATGGCCAAAGCGAGAAAGCAGGGCATTCTGGATGAAACCAGACCGGACAGTTCCTATACGGATAAAGAAGTGTTCCAGTTCATTACGCTGCCCGGTTTCTCTACCAATGAAGTTGTTACGGAATATTCGGGCCGCGGCGTCGGCATGGATGTTGTTGTTCAGAATATTCAGGCGATCGGCGGTTCCCTGGAAATCGAAAGTAAAAAGGGATTCGGTACGATCATGAGTTTAAAGATTCCTCTGACGCTTGCGATTATCGACGGTATCGTAATGGAAACCGGTCATTCCTCTTTTGTTATGGAAACCGGTGCGATCAAGGAATTTGTCCGCGTGAAGGAAGACATGATGATTCACGAGCCGAACGGCGACGAATATATTATGATCCGCGGAGAATGCTTCCCGGTTCTCAGACTCGGCCGCTGGTATGGCCTGACGGAATACAAGGAATCTGTGGAAGAAGGTGTTATGCTGATTCTCGAAGTGGAAGATAAGAAAGTATGCCTTCTCGTCGATAAGCTGATCGGGGAGCAGGAAATCGTAGTAAAACCGATTCCCTCCTATATAAAGAAAGTCAAAGGCTTATCCGGCTGTACGCAGCTTGGCGACGGAAGCATCGCTCTGATCTTGGATGCTCCGGGCTTGATAGAATAAAAAAGAGAAAGGAACGGATATTGCATGGAAAACATGAGTGAATTAAAAAGACAGGTAGACGAAGATAATGCCGGCGAACGTGATACACAAAAGGGAAAATATATGACTTTCAAATCCGGAAACGAGTATTTCGGACTGGAAATCCAGTATGTAAACGAAATCATTCAGTTACAGGCGATCACGGCGATTCCCGAAACGGAAGATTATATTAAGGGCCTGATCAATCTGAGAGGTAAGGTCATCCCGGTTGTTGACGTTCGTCTGCGCTTTAAACAGGAGCCTTTCGAATACAATGACAGAACCTGTATCATTGTAATCAACATCAAGTCCATGATGGTAGGGCTGATTGTCGAGAAGATCGCGGAAGTTGTTGAAATCAAAGAAGACAACATACTGCCGCCGCCGAGCGTAGGACGTACCGACAAGGTACAGAACAAATATGTGTATGGTATTGGTAAGGTCGGTGATACGGTCAAATTATTACTGGATCCTGATAAACTTTTGAATGATCAGGATTTGACGGTCGTGGAACAGGCAAACGAAATGAATGTTGAAGAAGAATGAGAGGTAAAAACATGAAAAACATGAAGATAAGAACAAAACTGATATTGGGATTCAGTATCCCCGTCCTGCTTACGATCATTACCGTGCTGGTGGGAGTTTTTATTACGAAAGAATGCGTCAGCGTTATTGGAGAGATGAATCAGACGAGCGCGGACGAAATGTACGATCATTTTGTTGACAGCGGTCATCTCAGTGATGCGGAAGTGAATGAGTTTATGGAGGTCATTAATTCCGGAAAAGATCATCGTATCGAGCGTATGGAAAGTATTATGGGAATTTCCAACGCAATCAGTCTTGGAATCCTGTTAGTTTCCGTTATCATTACGATTCTCATCGGCCTGTCTCTGACAAAAGCGATTATGAAATCCGTCAGACAGCTCTCCGCAGCAGCGAAGGAAATTGCAAAAGGGTGCGTTGAAAATATCCAGATGGTGAAATATAACAACGATGAATTTGGTGATCTGGTAGATGAATATACGCATGTAATCAATAATATCAAGTATCAGGCGAATATCGCCGAAGAAGTTTCCCAGGGAAATCTGACCGTTACCGTAAAACCGGCGTCCGCAGAGGATGTACTCGGAAATTCCTTAAAGAAACTGGTTGAGGATAACTTTAATGCGATGAGCAATATTTCCGAAGCAGGTTCTCAGGTAACAATCAGTTCTTCTCAGGTAGCGAGTGCAAGCCAGGCGCTGGCACAGGGGTCTACCGAGCAGGCAAGCGCTATCGAGCAGATTACGGCGTCTATTGACGAGATCGCAGACAAGACAAAACAGAACGCGGAACAGGCAAATGAGGCGGCAACGCTTGTTGCAAAAGCAATCGAAGACGTACAGAAGGGCAACAGACAGATGCAGGATACGATGACCGCTATGCAGGACATCAACAGAGCTTCCGAAAATATTTCCAAGATTATCAAAACGATCGACGATATCGCGTTCCAGACCAATATCCTTGCGTTGAACGCAGCGGTTGAAGCGGCGAGAGCGGGCGAAGCAGGAAAGGGTTTTGCGGTTGTAGCGGAAGAAGTAAGAAGCCTTGCGGCGAAGAGTGCGGCAGCATCTGCCGAGACAGCGGATCTGATCGAAGATTCCATCGAAAAGGTAAGCTCCGGTTCCAAGATCGTAAACGATACATCTCATGCGATGGAAGAAATCACAAGAGTCGTACGGGACAGCGAAATTATTATCAACGGCATTGCAGAGTCTTCTAATTATCAGGCAACTGCAGTCGCTCAGATTGAGCAGGCCATTACACAGGTATCCCAGGTTGTACAGACCAACTCCGCTACAAGCGAAGAGTGTGCGGCTGCCAGTGAAGAACTGTCTAATCAGGCTTCCAGAATGAGAGAGCTTCTTTCCATATACAATCTCGGTGCAGGCAGCGTTTCCGCGCCCTCATCTTCATACAGAAGCAGTAACTCTTTTGCGGCTTCTTCCTCGATGAACGAGCAGGTTATCTCTCTTGGAGACGACTTTGGCAAATATTGATTTATTTGTGAAAAAGAAATAATTGGGAATAATTCCGGCACAGGGATGAAAATTTCTGTGCCGAAACTTGTAAATAGGAAGAAAACATAGTAATATGGAAAGTAAGAAAAAGAAAGAAGGCAAGGGGGATATATTTCATGAGTTTGTTTGAAGATCTGAAAGGGTTGGGTGTTGATGTTGACGGCGGATTAAAACGTATAAACGGAAACGAAAAATTATATACGAAACTGCTTGGCACTTTTACAAAATCTATTAATACTTATCATGTGGAAGCGGATTTTGACGGGACGGACTATAATGATGTGATCGAAAAAACACATGCGCTGAAAGGCGTTTCAGGGAATCTTTCGATTACACCATTATACGAAGCGTATACGAAAATTGTAGATTTGTTAAGAGCCGGAAAACCGGAAGAAGCAAGACCGGTTCTTGAGCAGATTCTGCCCGTACAGGAAGAAATTGTGGCATGTATTGAGAAATACAGCGGGAATTAGGAGAATGCACAGTTTCTGAATGAATGGAGAGGCAAGATGGATAAAAAGACAATTAATTTTTTCAGAGGCAGTATTACCAGCGTTATAGTTGTCAGCATTGCTGTATTTATTGCGTTGACATTTTTTATGTCCGTGAAAACCGAAGAGTCAGTTGAAGAGATCAGCTATAGCTACATGTCCGAAATGAGCATTCAGGTTCAGCAGAAATTTCAGTCGATTATTGAGCTGCGTCTGTCACAGGTAGACGGAATTATAAAGCGTACCTGGACGGAAGAGGCTGTTTACGGAGAAGAGCTTTTAGAAGATCTGGAATTGAGCGGACAGGTCAGGGACTTTACATATCTGGCGCTTTACGCTGGGGAAGATAATACGGAAGTTGTCTATGGAGAAAATCTGAGCTATACGAATGACCAGCATGTGATGGAACATCTGATGAATGACGGAAGCGTTGTTGCGGAAGCCGAGACAGAAGACGGGAGCCGGGTTCTGCTGCTTGGGAAAAGAGTTGAATACCCGATGCGGAACGGGGTAAAGAGTATTGCTTTAATAGCCGGTTTTTCGATGGATTATCTGAGCGAGGCCCTTTTTCTGGATGAGGAGGATACGGCGGTATACTATCATATCATCGATGTAAACGGTAATTTTGTCATTCGGAGCAGCGGCGCTTACAGAGAGAGTTATTTTGAACGGATCCGGGAGACTTATTCGACTTACAACGGGAAAACGTCGGAGCAGTATATTCAGGAACTGTCCCTGGCTATGCAGAATGATGAAGTTTATTATGCAAATGTACTGATAGAAGGAGAAGGAAAACAGATTTACTGTTCCAGACTCCCCGGAAATACCGATTGGTATCTGGTCTTTGCAATGCCGATGGATTTCATGACGAAATCGGTATCGGAACTCGCGGCAGTCAGAGTATGGGTTACGCTTGCTTCTGTTTTGATTATTTTCGTTGCGATGGGAATTATTTTCCTGTTGTATTACCGACTGTCGATGAAGCAGATTGATAATCTGGCGAAGGCAAGGCGGGAAGCCGAGCATGCGAACATGGCAAAGAGCGATTTTCTCGCGAGCATGAGTCACGATATCAGGACGCCGATGAATGCGATTATCGGTATGACGGGAATTGCACAGAAAAATCTAAATGACAGGGACCGGGTGGAGGATTGTCTTCGTAAAATCAGCCTTTCCAGCAAGCATCTGTTAGGATTGATTAATGACGTTCTGGATATGTCCAAAATTGACAGCGGTAAGATGGTGCTGAATATGATTCCGGTTTCCCTGCGGGAACAGATGGACGATCTGGTCAATATCGTACAGCCGCAGGTAAGCGCAAAGAAACAGGTTTTTGATATTTTTATCCGGGATATTCTCTCAGAAGATGTAATCTGCGATAATGTCCGCCTGAATCAGGTACTGCTCAATCTGCTGTCCAATGCGATCAAGTTTACGCCGGAAGGCGGACGGGTTGATGTTTATATGTATCAGGAGCAGCCGGAGGGAGAAGAGAAAGAAAATGTCATCAGAACGCATTTTCTTGTGAAAGACACGGGAATCGGCATGTCTCCGGAATTTCAGGCAAAGATCTGGGATACCTTTGCCAGAGAAGAGAACGAACAGGTACGTTATATTACGGGAAGCGGACTTGGTACGTCAATCGCCAAGAAGATCGTCGATCTGATGGGCGGAACAATCGAACTGGAGAGCGAACAGGGAAAGGGCAGCACATTCCATGTTACCCTGGATTTACAGAAATCGGATGTAGACGTGGACGGGATGAAGCTGCCTGACTGGAATATTCTGGTGGTGGATGATAACCGCGATTTGTGCGAAAGCGCGGTGGCGAACTTACAGGAGCTCGGCACCAAAGCGGAATGGACGCAGAACGGCATGAAAGCGGTAGAAATGATCGAAAAACGTCATCATGAAAATGATGATTACAAATTCGTTCTGATCGACTGGAAAATGCCCGGCATGGACGGTGTTGAGACAATACGTGAAATCAGAAAGAGAGTCGGGCTGGATATTCCGATTTTCCTGATTTCCGCTTATGACTGGAGCGATATGGAAGAGGCGGTGGATGAATCCATGATCGAAGGATTCATTTCTAAGCCGTTGTTTAAGTCAACGCTGTATCACCGTCTGAGACAATATATGGAAGAAGCCGGCGATGATCAGGAACAGGATTCCTTCATGGAGGCGGATCTTACCGGCAAGCGTATTCTGCTGGCGGAAGATATCGACTTAAACTGGGAGGTGGCGAGCGCGATTCTCTCCATGACGGGCGTGGAGCTGGAAAGAGCGGTAAACGGCCAGGAATGTCTCAATATGTTTGATCAATCTGAACCCGGTTATTATGATGCGATTCTGATGGATATCAGAATGCCGGTTATGGATGGTTATGATGCGACGCGGGCAATTAAGGCGCTGGAACGCGAAGACAGCGGACTTCCGATTATCGCGATGACGGCAGATGCTTTTTCCGATGACGCACAGCGCTGTCTGGAATGCGGAATGGTTGCTCATATCGCGAAGCCGATCGATGTGAAGGAATGTATGCGCATTTTGAATAAGTATCTGGGCAATAGGAAGAATGAGGGAGAGAACGAATGAAAAATAAAACCATTGCCGTGCTGGTAACCGTATCTATGCTGGCCGGACTGACGGCCTGCGGTTCCAGGGAACCGAGCGCTTCCGATCTGACTGTAAACAGGACAAGGAGAACGGATATAGAGACTGTTTCGGAAACCGAAGAAAAAGCGGAAGAGAAGGAAACCGGGGAAACTGAGGAAACCGAAAAGCCGGAAGAGAAGGAAGCGGAGAAAGCAGATACAAAGACGGCAGGCGGTGTTGTTTTTGGTTCAGGCGAGGCAAAAGGATACGAAGGATTCGAGTATCTGATGGAGGAGCTTATATCGACTTCCAATACCCAATCGGGTAATAAGATGACGCTGTCGGTTTTTGTGCCGGACGACGATTACCCGGTCGTTTCGGGCTCCTATGCAACGAGCGAGCGTATGGGCGTTTACGTGAATGTGGACATCAATCCGTATCTTCGGAGTGATTACAAAGACTATACGGTAAGCGAGAATCTGGAAGATTATGTGAAAGAAGAGCTGGAATATTCCTCCTATCTGTACGGAGTTGAAGTCGGCGAGATAAAAGATATCGGGAATGATGCAGCCGTATGTGAAATCACGTTTATGCAGTTTAATTCTTACGAGAACAGCTATTCGCCCTATTATCAGGTCTACTGTCTGAAAGAGCTGGGCGATGATGTAATGGGGCTTGTGGATATCTGCATTATGGCCGACAATACGACCGGCAAGACCAAAGATCTGCTGGAGGAATTAAATTCTTTTTATCAGATTGAAATCGGATGGGATGAGTCTTTTGCGGACGAAAAAAGAATGGAATTTGAAGACAGCGATGAATTTAATGCGGATGCTTTTAATATCGGATATATGACATTTGAGCTTCCGGAAGGCTGGGAGAAAGACGAAGATGAGAGTTCTTACAGCGAAGCGATTTATGCGCCGGGCGGCGATGCGATCAGAGGATACGGATATATTTCGATAGAACAGGATTATGTTTATGATGAAGGCGCTATCGACGAAATGTTAGCCGATCTGGAATATACGCAGAGATATTTCGAAGAAGAGCTTGGAGAAGATGTATCGGATCTCGTAGTCGAAGACGCGGGTGAGACTTTTATGGGCAAAACGCTCAAGATGGAGATGCAGTCCGAAGGCGATACGGCAATTTTCTATATTGCTCAGAGCGGTGATTCACAATACGCGGTCTACGCGGTGATCTGGGCCGGAGAAGGCGAGGCGGCGGAAGTCAATGTACGGGCGGCGCTGGATATGTTCTTTGAAACCGGAAAATTGAACAACTAATTGACAGAATGAATAAAATGCCAGTTTCCGGGAATACGGGAACTGGCATTCTTCGCACATGTTCAATCGCGAATTTGTGCCGACGCTGCCGGCGTCCTGGCTTCAAAGTTCGCAGGTTGAGAGAAAGGCGTGGTTATAGATTGAAAAACAGGGGAATTGCAATTGGATTATGTATTTGTATGACAGCCGGGCTGGCCGGATGCGGGCATAAGGCGCCGGACGCTTCCGATTATGCAGTCAGCCGGGCGCAGGAGGAGGCGCGCGCGGAGGTCAGACGGCATTTGGACCAGGAAAAAGACGGCGGGCGGGAAAAAGACCGAAACGGTTCCGAAGACCGGGAAAAGGATGGGGACTATTCCGGGAATGGTGAAAAAAGATCGGAACTTGCGAGGGCGGCGGCGGAAGAGGCGCTCAATAAAAAAGAGGAAACGAGACGGCGTGAAAACGAATCCGCTTATGACAAAAGGATTGAAGACGAAAGCCATTTCGGTGAACGTAAAAGCGACGGGACGATTCAGGTGGACTGTCTCTTTTTTGAACTTCCGGAAGTCTGGGAAAAAGACGAGTACTGGAGCGACGGTTATGATATTGTTTTCGCGCCGGGCGGCGATGCGGACGAGGCAATGGACTGCCTGATTGTCTCACGGGTAACCGAGGCCTTTGGCATGATCGACATGTTCCTTGAGAATATGGACGAAATGACGGAAATGCTGGAAGAAGAAATTTCGGAAGAGGAAGAAGAGTACCATATCGTAGTCGACGATATCGGCATGACGTTTCTGGGGCATACGCTCGAAATGAGGGCTTTTGTCCGGGATGAAGAGGAAGCGGGCGCCATTGTCCTTTATTTTGCGGAAGACGATGACAATCTGTATTCGCTCTATGCTTATACGCTGTTTGAAGATTACAGGGACGACGATGCAGGACTGTCCGTACAGATGGAAGAAGCGCTTCGGATGTTTTTTGATACGGGGCGTGTGGAGAGCAGAAAATTATGATACGAAAAATCAAGCGATTGTCCGCGGCATTGTTGCTTGCGGCCGGCATAAATATGCCGGGGATTCTGTCCCTTGTACGGGTGGACGGGCCAAAGACGGCCCTGCTTTTGATCTGTTCGGCGTTTTTTTTCCTGTATGCCAATATTCTGCCGCCGACGGGAAACAGGAAAGGTGTGTCTGCGGATACCGGCCGGCTCAGACAGCTGAGCAAAGGTTCGGCCCTGATTCTGTATGCCGGAATTGCCTGCCTGGCCGGTCTGGTTTGTTCACTGGTCAGTTTCCGGGAGATACCGGAATGGACGGCCGGGCGTGTTTTGCAGTATGTTTTTTCAATTCTATGCTGGCTTTTCGGTTCCGGAATCCTGCTGCTGAACGGCTGCCTGCGGCTGATGACGGTTTCCGTGCAGATGGGAATCCGGTACCGCCTGCTGCTGTTTTTATGCTGGTGGATTCCGGTCGTAAACCTGTTCCTGTTTTACCGGCTGTACCGGCTGGCGGAGCAGGAGTATGAAACGGAGCGGGAAAAAGAAGAACTGAATGCCGTCAGAAAAGAAAACGAATGCTGTCATACAAGGTATCCGCTCTTGATGGTGCACGGCGTTTTTTTCCGGGATTTCCGGTTTTTTAATTATTGGGGAAGGGTACCGGGAGAACTGCTGCGAAACGGCGCTGTCATTTATTATGGAAATCAGCAGTCGGCCGCATCCGTTGCTGTCTGCGGCCGTGAATTGGCGGAGCGCATCAAAAATCTTGTTGAGGAGACGGGCTGCGGTAAAGTGAACATCATCGCCCATTCCAAAGGCGGGCTGGACGCGCGTTACGCTGTCAGCAAATGCGGCGCGGCGGATTATACGGCTTCTCTGACGACCATTAATACGCCGCACAGGGGCTGCTTTTTTGCGGATTATCTGCTGGAAAAGGCACCGGAAGGAGTCAGACAGTTTCTGGCGGCGCGTTATAACGGGGCGCTGCGCAGGCTGGGAGACAATTCTCCGGATTTTCTGAGCGCGGTAACGGATTTGACGGCAAAGGCGTGCCTGGCGGGAAATGAAAATCTGCCCGACTGTCCTTCCGTATATTATCAGAGTGTGGCGACTTCCATGAAAAAAGCGCGGAGCGGCCGTTTTCCGTTGAATATGTCCTACCATCTGGTAAAACACTTTGACGGAGAAAATGACGGTCTCGTCTCCGTGGAATCCGCATTATGGGGGAACGTTTATGCGATACTGCGTCCGAAGGGGAAACGCGGTATTTCTCACGGCGATATGATCGACCTGAACAGGGAAAACTTTCCGGAGTTCGATGTAAGAGAATTTTATGTGAACCTCGTAAAGGATTTAAAAGAGAAAGGGTATTGATATAATATATGAAAAAAGAGATTTTCAGCATTTTGTGCAGTCTGTTCTGTTTCGTTTACTGCATCCTGATTTACAGCATCAAATCCGGAACCCGTTTTTATCTGGTATGGGGCGTGGGCGGCTGTTGTTTTCTGGGGCTTACCGCATTCTGGCATTTTGGAATGTGGGCGAGACTGCCGCACGGACTGCAAAGGGCGGTCGTCATTCTCATAGGGCTTGGGGTGCTGATGTTTGTCATTGTGGAAGGCTGCATTATCAGCGCCTGCGGTGCAAAAGGGGAAGCGCATCTCGATTATCTGATTGTACTCGGCGCGCAGGTGAAAGAAACGGGCCCGTCTGCGGCCTTAAAGTTCCGGCTGGATACGGCCTATGACTATCTGGTGGAAAACGAGAACACGCGCTGTATTGTTTCCGGCGGGCAGGGTGCGAACGAACCGCACAGCGAAGCGCAGGGAATGTATGATTATCTGGTGAAAAAAGGAATTGACAAAGAGCGGATTATCATGGAAGACCGGTCAACGAATACTTCGGAGAACATCGCTTTCAGTTCTGTATTTCTGGATATGGAAAATGACCGCGTGGGAATCGTAACGAATAATTTTCATGTTTTCCGGGGCGTGCATCTGGCGAAACATCAGGGAATCCGATATGTCTGCGGCATTGCGGCGCCATCGGATATTTATTTTCTGCTGAACAATATGATTCGTGAGTTTTTTGGGATTCTGAAAGATCTGGTCTGCGGAAATTTGATTTAGCCGTTGGCGGGATGGTTCCTATATGATAAAATGATATGAGAAGAAGCTGGAAGAAGAGTCTATACGGGTAGAAAGAAACAAACGATGAAGAAGACAGGATTGATTATGGCTGCCGTCGTCATGCTGCTTGTAACAGGGTGCGGCGGGGAAGAGAAAACGGATAATATCAGCGCGGGAATGGCGGCTGTTCAGAATCTGGAATATGACGCGGCGCTCCAGTATTTTGATGCGGCGCTTGAAGCAGGCGAGAATGAAAGACAGCTCTGCCGCGGTATGGGATTGGCCTATATGGGCCTCTCGGAATATGAAAATGCCATCATTTATCTGGAAAAAGCGCTGCTTTTGAGCGATGGAAGTCCGAAAGATATGGATTTTGATATCAATTACTATCTGGCGGCGGCTTATTTCAGAAACGGGCAGGCGGACGATGCGATCGGGGCATATGACGCCATTCTCGCGCTGCGTCCGAAAGAAACGGAAGCATATTACCTGCGGGGCTGCGCGAAGCTGGAGAACGGAGACTATGAAGGCGCCAAACAGGATTTCGATCAGGCGGTTTCCCAGGATAAGGAAAATTACGACAGGCTGATACAGATCTATATCGTATTGGGCGATAACGGTTATAAAGAAGCCGGCAGGGAATATTTCCAACAGGTCATAGCCGATAACGAAAAGACGATCTCCGATTATGATCTGGGCCGTATTTACTATTATCTGGAAGACTACGAAAACGCGAGAAATTTCCTGTCCAAAGTAAAAATTTCCTCGAATTATGAAGCGTCGCTGTATCTGGGCAGGACTTACGAGGCGCTTGGCGATTTTAACTATGCGGCCAGCATTTACAACGATTATACGCTGATCGACCAGACACATCCGGAAATTTACAACCAGCTCGGCATGTGCCGGATGCAGATGGGAGAATACGAACTGGCGCTGACGGCTTTCCAGGCTGGGATGGGCATCGAAGGAAACGGCATGATGCAGACGCTGAAATTCAATGAAATCGTTGCCTACGAATATATGAAAGATTATAAGACGGCGGCGGCCCTGATGAATGACTACCTCAAATCTTATCCGGACGATGCGGCCGCACAGCGAGAGTATCAGTTTTTAAAAACAAGATAAGGCCGGCGCAGGCCTTTGCTCCCGCCATCCGGGGCCAGCCGCCGACGGAAAAGAAGGTTCCTTGTCGGTACGCTTCCGCTCCGCCAAAAAACGCAGCGGTACTAAGTTCAAAAGATGCAAAGCACCTTTTTCACTAAGTACCGGCGTCTTTTCCAGGACCTCCGCCGGAACCTTCTTTTCCGTCGGCGGCTGGCCCCGGATGGCGGGAAAACCGCATGCCGTTTAACCGTGTGCCGGAAGAGGTTGTTTATTGACAACCGGAAAGCGCAATGGTACTATATCAAGTGTATGTTTTACTCATTTTCAGCGGATATGTGTGGGAATACGCTGGAAGATCCGGCAGGAAGCCGGCTGTTGTAAATATTATTTCTGCATCCAATGCTGTGCAGGGAAAGGGAAGGTATAAGATATGGGAAAAACTTTTATACGGGTGAAGGGAATCATTAAAAAAGATGACAGATATCTGTTGGTCAAAAGATGGGTGGATGACCATATTCCGGAACCTTTCATATGGGAATTTATCGATACGGAAGTGAATCACGGAGAAGCCCCGGACGAGGCGGTGCTGCGTGCGATTCAGGAGCTGCTGTCGATTGACGGTAAAATTGAGAAAATTGAGTATACATGGTCGAATATGCTGGGCGATACCCATTGTGTCGGCATTGCCTATATCTGTTCGGTTCCGGAGGAGGAAGAAAAACACATTATTTTGCCGGAAGAATACGGCGAATATGAATGGGTAAAGAGAGAAGAGTTTGAAGACTATATTGAAAACCAGTTTGTATTGCAGGATTTAAAGGATAAATCTCTTTAAAGAAAAAAGATAATACCCCGCAGATTAAGGAAAGGGCATGGTCGTAACATGATAGATAAACTGATTCA
This sequence comes from uncultured Lachnospiraceae bacterium, assembly GCA_910584965.1. Classification (GTDB taxonomy): domain Bacteria; phylum Bacillota; class Clostridia; order Lachnospirales; family Lachnospiraceae; genus UBA3282. Next base: position 27,227 of record CAJUDZ010000034.1, read on the forward strand.
AAACATAAAGCGGACAGGAGCGCCGATTGTAGTCGGGCTTGATCCGATGCTGAAATATATTCCGGAGCATTTGCAGAAGAAGGCTTTTGCGGAATACGGCGAAACAATGAAAGGGGCGGCGGAAGCTGTCTGGGCTTTCAACAAAGAGATTGTAGACCATATCTGCGATCTGGTTCCGGCGGTGAAGCCGCAGATTGCGATGTATGAACAGTTCGGCATTGAAGGGCTCCTCGTATATAAGCGTACGGTAGATTACTGCAGGGAAAAAGGACTGGTTGTCATCGGCGATGTAAAGCGCGGCGATATCGGTTCCACTTCCGAAGCCTATGCGGTCGGACATCTTGGAGGCGTACAGGTGGGAAGCAGTTTCTGCCGCGGTTTTGATGAAGATTTCATTACCGTCAACCCCTATCTTGGTTCCGACGGCGTTAAACCTTTTATCAAAGTATGCCAGGAAGAAAAGAAAGGCATTTTCGTGCTCGTCAAAACATCCAATCCGAGCAGCGGGGAGTTTCAGGACCGAACGGTGCGGGATGAAATGTCACCGGGTGCAGGAGGCCCGGAATCGGCCGGCAGACCGCTTTATGAAATCGTAGGGGAAAAAGTTGCCGAGTGGGGCGCGGACTGCATGGGCAGCGCATACAGCAATGTGGGCGCGGTTGTCGGAGCGACTTATCCGGAACAGGGGAAAGTGCTGCGCAGTCTGATGCCGAAAGCCTTCATTCTCGTGCCGGGTTATGGGGCTCAGGGCGGAAAAGGCGCGGACTTGGTACATTTCTTTAACGAAGACGGTCTGGGCGCGATTGTTAATTCGTCCAGAGGCATTATTGCGGCATACCAACAGAAAGAATATGCCGAATACGGAGCGGAGCGCTTTGCAGAGGCTTCCAGAGCGGCGGTATCGGCCATGAAGGAAGATATCGCGGAGGCGCTTGAGAAGAGATAGTTTGAGGAGAGTCTGTTGGTTAAGATATCGTAATTTGCAGATGAATTTGAGAGCGTTTCAAGTTTTGTATAAACCTTCAGACTGATGTAAGATAAAACTACACAGTCTGAAGGTTTACACAAACTTTAGGACAGTCCCAATAAGACTTCATTGTTTTCGTTCATATCACTTGTGGGAATGCCGTCTACATAGTCCATTTCAAATAACAGATACCAAGTTTTTCTGTCACAAAGCATACCCAACATGCGTTTAACTTCTGCTGTAATACTCGTTTCTTCAAAAACTTCTCTTACAGCCGCTTCCCCTTTGCACTGCTGTATGTCTTACAAGCAGGACTTGATTTATTTTCCTTACAATACAACCTACTGAAAAACAATAATTATCATTCATATTTTATCCCTCATTTCCTGTCAATCTGATATTTAGTATTTCTATTATTTTTTCTGCTACTTTCTCAGGCTGTAAATATGTTGAATCAATGTTGGGATAGGAATATTCATCATAAAAACGAAAAGTATTCTTTATACCACGCTCAATCCGTTCCATATTTCTACCATCATTTATTGCCCTTCTTATATTCTCTTCCTTACCACATTTAAGAATAATAGGGCATACCTCAAATAGTATATCATCTTCTCTCAGGCAGCCAATTACTTGTTCGAATATTTGTTTTCGTTCTCCGTGAAAACCGTATGGAAAAATAACATATTCTATATCCCGACACAGAAGATAATTTTTGAATAATGAATAAATATTTTGAGATACAGCGTATTTTGTAGCATCTGTAAAAGGGAACGGGTTAATTGCACGACACCAATCGGCATCTACATAAGCACATTTTGACAATTTTTGTAACAGTATTTTTGCTGTTGTAGTTTTTCCAACTCCATTAGGTCCTATAATCAAAATAAGTTTTTTCATTCTATCTCAAATCTCCGTTTTATTTTTCTTAAACAATTGATATTTGTAATTCAAAAACACATTTTTTAACAGGCTGTCCAATTCATGAAAATTATTCATAATATCGCCAGAATAAACCTCATCATCCCTGTTGAACAAAACTGTACTGATTCCTGCTTCTTGAGCCGCATTTAGGTTTTGCACGCTGTTATCAACAAAGACATTCTTCACGGAATGCTCTTGTAAGTCTGCCATGCTCCTTTTTGTCAAAATGCTCGAATGTGTATGGAATAAAATATCCTTTACTTTCCTTTATGATTACGCCATACATGTCAAGCAGGAGTATTCGCTTTTTTCCGGTCTTTTTCCCATAAGAAATCATATTTCCTTTCACAAATGTGTATCCGGCAGTCGGATTATCTGCAAAGAGATCCGCAATTTCAATATTTCGACTGCAATAATCTTCAGCTTCTTTGCGGGATAAACCATGGGCTAATAAATGGAGAATCAGCCTTTCCTTTTGCTCATCACGAATGCAGGAGGTCCAATCGTTATATGCGATAAAATCATTTTTGTTTCTTCATAATCTGCATATTGCGTAGTAATAAACTCTACCTTATCGTTCATTCTTACATCAACATCGACAAGTCCCAGCTTTTGCATCATATGTGCAGTTCTGATGGCAGCCGCATAATCACGCCCCTGCATTGCGAGTCCAGTCTGCCAGTTCCTGCTGTGTTACTTTAGCTTTTTACGCAAGTCGGCAATACGCAGTAATATTTTATTCATTTCTATAAATCTCCTAAATTACGAGATGTCTTATAGTCTTTCTCTTGTTTTTATAATTATATCAAAAACCAGGGATTTTGTATTCACTTAAAATGGCGAATATTTTCGCTTGTAGGTTGAAATATTCAATTCTATTACAATTGATTTGATTACAGAATACCAAAAAGATTCAGAAAATGTTGACTATTTTTAATAATATGATATTATAATATTAGTGGTGAGTCCTACCGCAAAGTGGACTGCTAAAAGCGTTAGCAACTCTAATGGAGTTACTACAAAAATGGCTATGCAGAAGCGCATAGCCATTTTTCACTTTATAGGAAATTGCAACAGCGTAGATCATAATGTGCCGTTGCCTGACGATGCTATTTTCACGTGGAGATATATGCAGACGGATTTTAAATTATACAAGGTGGATATGAAATGTTCCCCGTACTGCATCTGATTTTTAAGCTGTTCTTTCCTTACTTTTTTCAGTATAGCGGTATCCAATTTGGGAATCAATACTATCTGGATGAATCGGAATAAAAAAGAAATTCCCAAGTGAAGACAAAACGGCTTTTATCCAATGGATATAACGTAAAGATAGGAGGCTCTTGATTGAGTAATTTAATTGATTTACTGTGTTTAAAAAAAGACAACATTTTTGAAATTTTCCATATAGCAGATAAAATTCAAAAGGGGGAATTTAAAAATTTCCTAAATGGGAAAAGCATGGTTTTATTCTTCCCCAGTACAAGTCTAAGAACCCGTGTAACATTTGAAAAGGGAATATATCTGCTTGGCGGACAGTCAATACTATTTCCGACAGAAACCTTGGGTAAAAAAGAAAAACTGGAAGATGTTTGTGGATATCTGAATAATTGGGCAGATGGAATCATTGTCAGACATAGAAATATAGATGTGGTTAAGAAACTTGCGCAATATTCAAAAATTCCTGTCATTAATGCAATGACAGATTGGAATCATCCCTGTGAGATTATTTCAGATATGTATTCATTATCTAAAATCAGAGTAGATTTTACAAAAGACAAATTCCTTTTTTGTGGTAAATCCGGTAATATTGGTCTTTCATGGAAGGAGGCGGCGAATGTTTTGGGATTTGAATTGTCACAATGCTGTCCAAAAGGATACGAAATGGAAGGAGTGCAGGTATTTAGGGATATCAAAGAAGCTGTTAAAGGCAAAGATATTATATGTACAGACTCATTACCGGCAGATATACTCGGAGATTTTGAACATTATCAGATTACGAAAGAAATTATGGATATGGCAAATGAAAATGCCGTTTTAAACCCTTGTCCGCCATTTTATCGTGGCGAGGAAGTATCCGAAGATGTAATTGATTCTGATTACTTTGTTGGCTATGAGTTTAAGAGAAATTTGTTAGAGGTACAACAGGCTATTGTGATCTATTGCTTAATGCACGAAGGAGGGACTGTCACATGGGGAAACTAAATGTTGATGGAACGGAAATACAGGTTTTACAAATTGAAGAGGATGATTACATCTCATTAACCGATATGGTAAGGAAAATTGACAACGGACCTGCCCTGATAGAAAAATGGCTGCGCAACAAGAATACAATAGAATTTCTTGGCATATGGGAAGAAATGTATAATGCAGACTTCAATGCTGCCGCCTATGAAGAAATCATGCTGGAGGCAGGATTAAACCGTTTTATTATGTCGGTTAAGCAATGGGTATCCCGCACAAATTCAAAGGGGATTGTGGCAAAAGCAGGACGGTATGGCGGTACATACGCATATAAAGATATTGCGTTTGAGTTTGCAAGCTGGGTGTCTCCGCAATTCAAATTATACCTTATCAAGGAATTTGAGCGGTTAAAGAAAGAAGAACAGGCTTTACTTGGATGGAGCGCAAAGAGGGAATTGGCAAAAATAAATTACCGGATACATACAGATGCAATCAAAGTCAATCTCATTCCGCCGGAACTCACACCACAGCAGACTTCCGTCATATATGCATCAGAGGCTGATGTGCTGAATATGGCATTATTTGGCATGACAGCGAAGCAATGGCGGGATAAGAATCCTGATAAAAAGGGCAATATCAGGGATTATGCGAGCATAAATGAATTGATATGCCTGTCAAATATGGAAAACATTAACGCGGTGTTGATCGAAGATGGGCTGAACCAGAAAGAACGCTTAATAAAACTTAACAAGATTGCCATACATCAGATGTCTATTTTGGAAGAACAGACTACAAAGATTTTGAAGTGATTTAATTCCCCCGAATTCGGGGGAATTAAAATTACCACAGTTCAAGACTGTCCTCCGCATCCACCCACATCTGCATATTTCCTTCAAGATACAGTCTTGCATACTCAAGCGGTTCATCTATTGCCAAAGCATTTCAATCAGTTTACCAATTCCCGTATATTTTGTGTTATAATGTTTTAT
>CAJUDZ010000035.1 GCA_910584965.1 uncultured Lachnospiraceae bacterium
CGCACCCAGGTATTTGTGGAGAACCTGCTGAACCGTTCAGTGAGGCTGGATATCCTGGCTACGGACAGCACAGGGGCAAAACTGAATGTGGAAGTACAGCGCTCCGACAAAGGAGCCGGGAGAAAAAGAGCCAGGTACAACAGCAGCATGATGGACGCAAACCTTTTGAAGAAAGGCGAGGACTTCGACAAGCTGCCGGAAACGTGGGTAATCTTTATCACAGAGAATGACGTAATGGGAAAAGGGCTGCCGCTCTATCCGATTGAGCGGTGCTTTTTAGGAACCGGGGAAAGATTTGAGGACGGTTCGCACATACTGTATGTAAATGGCGCTTACCGTGGAGATACTCCAATCGGAAAACTCATGCATGATTTTTCGTGTACTAATGCGGCAGATATGTATTATACGACACTGGCAGACAGAGTTCGTTTTTTCAAGGAAAGTAAGGAGGGCATTTTAATCATGTGCAAAGTCATGGAGGATATGAGAAAAGAATCTTTACAAGAGGGTGTAAAAGAGGGCATAAAAGAAGGGGCAATAAATACTGCTAAAAGAATGTTGGCAGATGGAATGTTGACATTTGAAAAAATTGCGGAATATGCAGGACTTCCTCTTGATGAAGTGAAAAAATTGAAAGCAGAATGAATGAAATAGAGGGAACGTAAAGAGCCAAGAAAAAATTCTTGGCTCTCTTAGATTTATAATACTAAAAATTACATCACTACATATAGCGCTTGGGCGATTCCCTTATGCATTCGATATGTAGTATTTATTTTTACTTTTGGCCTAATATTTGCATGAGAGCGTTCTTTAAAATACCACCGTTGGTAAGGAACACCGTCTCTGTACTCCTCTATATAGGCTATAATATTCAATTCAAACAGTAATTGCAATACATAATCTGCCGATTGAAAAATTAGTGGTTTAGAATTTCCTTGATTGCCTATATGTGTTGTAAATTTGTTGTATGCCAGAACAAAATCATTATAGTTAAATTCTCTCCATTTTACATCCACATATGGCTTTAGGTACTGGAAGAAATTTCTAAACAAATCAAAGTCAGAAGCAGGATGATAAAAGGCAAGATTGTCTCTTATTTCGCCTAGTAAATAGTGAGAATACTCTTTCTGCACTTGTGAATGATTAAAATCTTCCCAACTAAATACAGATTGGTCTGATTTACAATACTTTTTCATTATGGATAAATATGCCAAAATATCACGTGGACGATAGAACGAATATCTTAAGAACGGAATAAACGAAGAATCGCTTAATGCCCGCTCCTTATGATTAAACACTTTAAATGGAAAATAATGATCCCACGCTTCTCCTACTTTGGCATTTTTTAATTCTTGAACATCTTGCTGAGAGCGAAATAATTTATCAACAACTTCAAATAAGCGAGAGGTTCTATAATGCTGATAAGTGGTTCTCCATTCCAATAAAACGCAATTATCATTTAATTTGTTATTCATGTTATGCAGTCCCATCTGATCAAAAATATCAGGACGAATCAATAGCATAATCTTCAGTTTTTTTAACGCTTTATTACTTTGAAAAGTAGAAGTATTTAGCACCCATACAGCTTGTGCCAACCCCTTTATGCATTCTAAATATTCATTATAATTTATATTATCAGGTCTAACGTCAATACCATCAATAAAGATTATATACTTTTTAGATACTTTAATTCCTTCCAAAGCATTAATAAATTGTTTTTCAAGAAACATTAAATTACTTTGAAATCGAGTATCACTAAATTTAATTTCTTTAGAGTCTCCCATTTCGCCACGCAAATGTTCAAAAACCACTGCTGCGGAATCTTTTGCTTGCTCTACAAACTCAATTGCTGATTTTATTTCTGGTTTAAATGCACTATAATAAAAATCATCGATTGCTTCTTTTAGTTTGCTAAATGACTTACCATTAAAAATACTACGATCTTCTGTTTTATATATTTTATCTGACATAAGAAGAAGTAATATCACTCTCCAAACATCAGTATAATCGCTCAAAATTAAATCTCGTTGTTCTTTTATTCTAACAAATTTTCCATATTCTGTTTCCCCCATATAAATAATAGAAGCATATGTATCATCTATAACGTTATTGGACAAATAAACAGAATAAGCCGTTTTTCCAGTACCTTTATCTCCTAACACAAAATACTTGTTATTTTCCAAAATTTGATCTAATCTATTGTCACGATAAAAAATGCGATTAAATAAGTCTCTGCTTGAACTATCTCGATAATTAGTGGCATCATATTCGCCAAAGTTTATATCTGTGATTCTTTTGTATGCATTATCCATTATTTATCCTCACTTTTATTATTGTGTATTATTTCACTTAGCTTTGTAAATAGTATTATGATTATCTTAAACTTAAATAATTATACATAAAACTGGAGTGAAAGTAAAGCTGATATAGACGAAAAAATGCAAAAAAGGTAATATTTTGTAATTTTTTTGTGAATTTGATTAAAAAGTCCTTTACAAAACGTCACTGGCGAGGAGAAACTGATTGCTTTGATATTGTGTGCGGAGAAAGCGCAGGAAACGATAGAATTGATGGAACTGGATAATGGCAGTATTCATGTGGCACAGTATTTGACTAAGATGCCACCGAAAGAAGTGTTGGAGAAAAAGCTGATGTTGGCAATTGCAAATGCAAAAGAGCAGTTGGAGCAGAGGGAAGAATAGTAACGAATAAAAATTTAATTTCTAGAAAGGGGCACTATGAGAGATTATAAAAAATATGAATTATTAAAACTAAATATCAAACAATTATTAAGAACGGAGAGGAATATCTTAATGCGCTACATTGGGCATTGAGAAACAAGAAAATAAAGAATGTAGCACTTACTGGACCATACGGCTTTGGAAAAAGTAGTATTATACAATCTTATTAAAACTTACTTTGACAGAACTGATAAAGAAATATGGTCTGGGATATGTGGGGAAATCAGGCGACTGCTGATTATGAACCAACATGGGAGACTTATTCTAATCATACGGTAGCATATGCGGAATGAAGTGAGAATAGAACAACAGCCTCCAATCGATCATAAAATTCATCGAAATAATAAGCCGGCATGGCCTTCAAAATCTTACGCGGATTCTGAAGCCGTGCCGGCTTTCTATGTAATTGCATGTATTTGACTAAAGCTGAAACCGGGGAATTACGCCTTGTAATTGACCAGTTCATCCAGCAGGCTTGCCAGTTTTGCATCCATTTCCTCGTCGTTAAACTGACAGGTGCCGACCGCTTTATGACCGCCGCCGCCGTATTTTAACATCAGGCTGCCGACATTAACGTTGGAAGTCCGGTTCAGAACGCTGTATCCGACCGCGGCCGAACAGCCCATTCCGCCTTTGCCGTTTACAATCCAGACCGAAATATTCTGTTCCGGGTACATGCTGTAAATCAGAAAACGGTTGCCGGAATAAATCGGGTCTACGCCGCGCAGATCGGAGATGATGACGTCTTTTTCCACACGGGTATGCGCTTTCACCATTTCCTTAAATTTGGCGTCCTGTTCGTTGTAGACGTCAATACGCTCTTTTACATCCGACAGGGCGAGGATTTCTTCGGTGCTCATGGTGCGGCAGCATTCCATCAGTTTTTCCATCAGCTGATAGTTGGAGATGGTGAAATTCCGCCATCTGCCGAGACCTGTTCTCGGATCCATCAGAAATCCTACCAGTATCCATCCGGTCGGGTTCTGGATTTCGTCGATTGTCAGGTTGCCGGAATCGACTTTGTCAACTGCGGCCATCATATCGTCGAAGTGGGAGAAGCGTTCCTGTCCGCCGTAATATTCATAAATGATGCGGGCGCAGGACGGGGTGATACGGCTCTCTCCCTTATACTTTCCGGCAAGTTCGTTGCGCTCGTGTTCGCTGGAGTGATGATCGAACCACAATCCGCAGCCTTCTACGAAAGGAACATTGGCGAGTACGTCATTCTCTGTAATTTCTACAAGACCATCCTGTAAATCTTTGGGATGAGCAAATTTCCAGCTGTCGATCAGGCCGACTTCTTTTAAAAGGGCCCCGCACGCCAGACCGTCAAAATCGGAACGGGTAACTAATCTCATAATGATGTCTCCTTTGCTTGTCTGATGTATTTGGTTGTTAATGAATTGTCTGATAAAATTATATAAGAAAATAAGGAGTTTTTCAAGATGATTTCTGCTGTTGGTGATAATCCGGAACATGCATCCGGAACATGCTGCCCTGCCGGCCGCAGCCGCCCGCAGCAGCATGTTCTCTTTGGCAGCACGCTCCCGCTCCACGAAAGGCGGCAGCGGTACTAAGGTTCAAAAGCAGTACAGGACTGCTTTCGAACCAAGTGCCGGCGCCTTTCAAGGGCTGCCGCCAGAGAATCATGCAGCTGCGGGCGGCTGTGGCCGGCGGGGCAGCATATTCTCTTTGGCAGCACGCTCCCGTTCCGCGAAAGGCGGCAGCGGTACTAAGGTTCAAAAGCAGCGCGGGACTGCTTTCGAACCAAGTGCCGGCGCCTTTCAAGGGCTGCCGCCAGAGAATCATGCAGCTACGGGCGGCTGTGGCCGGCGGGGCAGCATGTGCAAAATAGAGTGGAACTGTTATTTCAGCCGGATATATCCGTCCAGTCCGGACCGGATTTCTCCGGCGGTCTGTGATTCGGTCTGCCACAGGCTGTTGTTATATCCGTCGGGATAGAGCAGAAAATCCTGTTTACGGTCTTTGTCTATGACAAAGAGCAGCGTATAATTAAGCTCTTCGCCGGCGGACATTTCCCGGAAGAAAAAGCTGCTGCGGGAATCGTTGTCGGTATTGACCGCCTGATCGAACCAGACTGCGGAATTATCCATCTGTAAGTCGTAGTGTTCTTCGGGGACGGATGTGCAGTAGTTTTCCGACCAGGTAAGTGCGCCGTCCCGGGTTTTATCCGTATACTGCAATATGAAATTGAAAGGCACTTCGGCGGTGCTTCCATAGCGGTGTACTTTGATGTTGACGCGGAGAAATTCCTGTTCCGTCTGTTCTTCTGCGAGAAGACTGCCGTTTTTGTCGTATTTCATTCTCGTGTACGGGCGCAGGGTTTTATCTGTGTTCAGCCAGCCGTTGAATCTCGTATAATCGAAGAAATTTTCTGCCTCATACCCGTCAGCGCTTTCCAGAAATTCATAGTCTGTGATCGTGTAGCCGCAGGCGCCGTCGTCGACCAGCAATTCTTCACCGATGGAATAGATTTTGTTGTCGGGAATGCCGAGCGATATCAGGGCATCCCAGTTTTTCCGGCTTTCCAGAGCGGCCTGTGCGGCCTCGTTTTCTTCTTTTTCACGAAGCGCTTTTTCCTCCGTGCTTTCATAGCTGCCGTCTCCCACGCGCGTTACGGTCAGGCTGTCCGCAAACCGCAGGAGTTCTTTGTGGTCAAAGGAATAAGCCGCGACGATCTGCAGTACATATCCTTCTTTTTCGTTGAAAAGGAAAATACAGCCGGGAGTCAGGTTTGTGTCGGCATCCCGGAACGAGATGACATCGGCGGCCATGCCGCTTAACGTTTTGTGTTCGACTTTTTCGATGTGATCGACGCTGATCTGGTTGTTTATTTTTTCGAGTTCGGCCGTCGTATAGATGGGCATGATGGTAATCCATCTGTCATCGTCCGCATAGTATTTGCCGTCGCCGTTGTCGTGAAGGCCTTCCGGGATATAGCCGGCCGTTATTTCGCCGCGCAGTATTTCGCGCCCGCGCTTCAGCCGGGTTGCAACCGTTGTTTCTTTCATCTCCATGCAGGCCGCGATTTCTTTTATTTTCATTTCATAGACATAATATAAGGTAAAAATACTGCGGTCCTGTTCCTTCAACGGTTCGATCAGTTCCTGAAATTCCTGTATACCATCGTCCTCCTCATGATATTCAGATTCCGGTATTTCGTCGGTTGGAATCGTCTGTTTCTGTTTTTTCAGAATATCTTTACAGTTGTTGATCAGAATCCGTATCATCCATGTTTTAAAATAGGCATTCTGTTTCAGGGAACCGATTTTTTCATAGCAGTTCAGGACGGTTTCGGCCATTGCGTCGGCCACATCCTCCTGATTTCGGAGAAAACCTTTGGCAACTTTGTACATGCTCTGTTTGTTTTCTTCCATCAGCGCTATGAAAGCTTCGGCATTCCCCTTTTTTGCTTTTTTCACAAGAAGCTCCACCCGTTTTGTCTCCTTTCGTATCGATGCTTTAAGTATTGCCGTAATTGCGGCGGATACAGGCTGGCCGGCCTGTATTTCTGTATATTAGACAGCCGCGCCGGGGAAAAAATTGCAGGGAAGGCAGTTTTTTCTGAAAATATGTCTCATTCGGCCGGGGGAATCACGTTGACTTGCGCTCTGAAAGGGAATAAGATACATTATAAAGAACTTAGCATGGATGTTTACGGGAGACAAGGACGTTATGGAACGGATAAGGAAAAAAGACGGGGAGAAAAATACGGCGCAGGTGCTGGATATGACGACGGGAAATCCCTATTCTCTGATGTTGAAATTTACAATGCCTCTTCTTTTGAGCCAGATATTCCAGCAGATGTATAATACGGCGGACGCTTTTATTGTGGGCAGATATCTGGGAACGAATGCGCTGGCGGCCGTCACTTCGTCGGGAAATCTGATCTTTTTGCTTGTCAGTTTTTTCATGGGGCTTGCGATGGGAGGAGGCGTGGTTATTTCCCGGTATTTCGGGGCCGGAGACGAAAAACAGGTGTTCCGTTCCGTCCATACGATGATGGCTTTTGGGATTGCCTGCGGGCTGGTTTTGACGGTGGTCGGCGTGGCGTTTACTCCGACGTTTCTTGTCTGGATGCGTACCGACCCGGAAGTCATGCCGGAGGCCGTTTCCTATTTCCGCTATTATTTTCTCGGAGCGCTTGCGGTTGTTATGTATAATATCTGCTGCAGCATTATGAATGCGGTCGGAAACAGCAAGAGGCCCCTGTATTATCTGATCTTTTCTTCCCTTGTCAACATTGTGCTGGATTTGCTTTTTATCGGCGGATTCGGATGGGGCGTCTGGGCGGCGGCCGTGGCGACGGTCATTTCACAGGCGGCGAGCGTGGCGCTTTGCATGATTTATCTGCTGCGGGAAGGAAATATTTATACGGTGGTGTTATCCAAAATTCGTTTTCATAAAGAAATTCTGCTCGAAGTCATCAGTTATGGACTTCCTTCCGGTGTGCAGAATTCCGTCATTGCGTTTGCGAATGTGATTGTCCAGTCCCAGATCAATTCCTTTGGCAGGCTGGCGATGGCAGGCTACGGCATTCATGCGAAGATCGAAGGCTTTGTATTCCTTCCTGTCAACAGCTTTAATATGGCGGCAACCACTTTTATCAGCCAGAATCTCGGCGCGAGGCAGTACGACCGGGCCAGAAAGGGCGCGCGGTTTTCGATTCTTGCCGCCGTGCTTATGGCCGAAGCCATCGGAATATGTTATTACGTTTTGGCGCCGCAGTTTATCGGGCTGTTTGACAAAACGCCGGGAGTCGTTGCGTATGGCGTGACGCAGGCGCGGATTGTCTCTCTTTTCTATCTGCTGCTTGCCTTTTCCCATTCGGTGGCGGCGGTATGCAGGGGCGCGGGCAAAGCCTTTGTGCCGATGCTCGTCATGCTGGTTGTCTGGTGCGGCATAAGAATCGGTTATATTATCGCTGTGATGCGGCTGTTTGAGGAAATACGGTATGTATTCTGGGCCTATCCGCTGACCTGGAGCATCAGTTCGGTCATTTATCTTCTGTATTATCTGTTTTCCGACTGGGTGCACGGATTTGAGAAGAAGACAAAGAAATAAGAGGAGGCGGCTGCGATGAAACTTTCCGATCTGACGGCATATGATCCCGTTACGGTTCAGTGCCACGACAATCCGGATGCCGATGCGCTCGCATCCGGTTATGCGCTCTATGCTTATTTTAAGGAAGCGGGAAAAGAGGTACGGCTCATCTATTCGGGCCGGAGTGAAATTCGAAAATCCAACCTGTGCCTGATGCTGGAACACCTGGATATCCCGGCGGAATATGTGAAGAGAGCGGATGACCTGTTAAAAGACATGCCGTCGCACAGGCTTCCCGGTCTGCTGATTACGGTGGACTGCCAGTACGGAGCCGGAAATGTGACGAAAATCCCGGCGGAACATGTGGCGGTCATCGACCACCATCAGATTGAAATTCCGGATATGGAAATGTGCGAAATCAACCCGGAGCTGGGAAGCTGTTCGACGCTTGTCTGGGATATGATGCGGAGGGAACGGGCGGAGACCATCGACGGGATTATCGATAAGAAAATCGGCACGGCGCTTTACTATGGACTTTATTCCGATACAAACCAGTTTTCGGAGATTTATAATCCGCTCGATATGGATATGCGTGAAGCGCTGCCATGTGAAAAATCGCTGATCAAATTGTTCCGCAATTCCAATCTGTCGCTGCATGAGCTGGAAATTGCAGGTGTGGCGCTGATCCGGCATATCTATAACGACGATTACCATTACGCCATCATTAAATCACAGCCCTGCGATCCGAACGTTCTGGGGCTGATCAGTGACTTTTTGTTACAGGTGGCGGAAATCTATGTATGTGTGGTATATAATCAATTGGAGGAAGGTTACAAGTTTTCGGTCAGGAGCTGTATCAGGGAAGTACAGGCGAATGAGCTTGCCGCGTTTCTGGCGGACGGCGTCGGTTCCGGCGGCGGCCATCATGAGAAGGCCGGCGGTTTTATCAGCATGTTCCGCTACGAAGAAGCCTATCCGACGCTGCATTCCGAGGCCTTTTTCAGCGAACGGCTGAACGACTATTTTGATCATACGCAGATTCTTGTGGCCGGAGAATATGAGCCGGATTTTTCCGATATGCAGTCCTATGTCAAAAAGAAGATACCGCTCGGTTATGTGCGGGCCACGGATGTTCTGCCGGCCGGTACGCCGGTTACGGTCAGGACGCTGGAGGGCGATGTGGATATGACGGTGGAACCTGAGCTCATCATCATGATCGGTGTGAAGGGAGAAGTGTATCCGAATAAAAAAAGCAGTTTTGAGAAAAATTACAGACTGACGGACGAGGCCTACCGCATGGCGGACTGTGCGGTAAAAACGGTTTATGAGCCAACGCTTCACAACCGCAGAGACGGGGCGGTGCTGTATCTTTCCGATTTTGCCAGAATCTGTATTGCAAACGGTGAGACGCATATCCATGCGAAAGAACTGACGAACAGAGTGAAAGTCTTTACCGCCTGGGACAGGGAAAAGTACACGCTGGGAAAACCGGGAGATTTTCTGGCGGTACGGTGCGATGACCGGAATGATATTTATGTCGTGGAGCGGGATGTTTTCTTTAAAACTTATGATAAAGTGCAAAAACCGGGGGAAGAAAAGACTGTCTGCGGCGAAAAATCCTGACAGGATGCGAATTTGTACTTTATATTTCGGTTCGTCTATGATAATATGGTAGTATTGACGGATTAACTGAGGAGGCAGCACATGGAAGTCGTTTCCAAAAACTTTATAGAGCAGATAATAGAAAAAGATTTGGCGGAAGGCGTTTGTGATACCGTGCACACGAGATTCCCGCCCGAACCGAACGGTTATCTTCATATCGGGCATGCGAAAAGCATACTTTTAAATTACGGTCTTGCGGAAAAGTACCATGGCAAGTTCAATATGCGTTTTGATGATACGAATCCGACGAAGGAGAAGAACGAGTTCGTCGAATCCATTAAAGCCGATGTGGAATGGCTTGGCGCGGACTATGAAGACAGATTGTTCTTTGCATCCAATTATTTCGGCGAAATGTATGAGTGTGCAGTAAAACTGATTAAAAAGGGCAAGGCCTATGTGTCCGAGCTGACCGCGGAACAGATGCGGGAATACAGGGGAACGCTGACCGAGCCGGGGAAAGAGGATCCCAACCGCAACAGAAGCGTCGAGGAAAATCTGACGCTGTTTGAAGAAATGAAGAACGGAAAATATGCGGACGGCGAGAAAACGCTCCGGGCCAAAATCGATATGTCCTCTCCGAATATCAACATGCGGGACCCGATTTTGTACCGTGTGGCGCATTTGTCCCATCATAATACGGGCGATGCGTGGTGCATTTATCCGATGTATGATTTTGCACATCCGATTGAGGACGCCATCGAGGGCATTACGCATTCTATCTGTACGCTGGAATTTGAGGATCACAGACCCCTTTATAACTGGGTGGTGGAAGAGCTCGAATATCCGCATCCTCCCAAACAGATCGAGTTTGCCAAGATGTATCTGACGAATGTCGTTACGGGCAAACGGTATATTAAGAAACTGGTGGAAGACGGCATTGTGGACGGATGGGACGATCCCAGGCTTGTGTCCATTGCGGCGCTTCGCAGAAGAGGATTTACACCGGAATCCATCCGGCGCTTTGTCGATCTGTGCGGCGTATCGAAGGCCAATTCTTCCGCGGAATATTCGATGCTGGAATATTGTATCCGGGAAGATCTGAAACTGAAAAGGCCGCGCATTATGGCGGCGCTCGACCCGATTAAACTGGTGATCGACAATTATCCGGAAGGACAGAGCGAAATCCTGACGGTAGCGAATAATCTGGAGAACGAAAGCCTCGGAACGAGGGAAGTTCCTTTTGAAAGAGAACTCTATATTGACAGAGAGGATTTCATGGAGGAACCGCCCCGGAAATATTTCCGGCTTTTCCCGGGAAATGAAGTCAGGCTGATGCACGCTTATTTTGTTACCTGTACCGGTTTTGAAAAGGATGCGGACGGAAAAGTAACGGTGGTTCACTGTACCTACGACCCTGCGTCCAAAGGCGGCAACAGCCCGGACGGGCGCAAAGTAAAAGGTACGATTCACTGGGTACCGGCGTCTTCTTCCGTCAAAGCACAGGTCAGACTGTATGAAAATATTGTGGATGAGGAAAAAGGGGTATATAATGAGGATGGAAGCCTGAATCTGAATCCGGATTCCCTGACGGTGCTGCGTGACTGCCGGTTGGAACCTTCCGTCAGCGGCGCGAAAGCATACGACAGCTTCCAGTTCGTAAGACAGGGATTTTTCTGTGTGGACTGTAAGGACTCGAAGCCGGGTGAACTTGTGTTCAACCGCATCGTATCGCTGAAAAGCTCCTTTGTTTTACCGAAAGAGCAGAAAAACTGATAAACTTTTAACTATATAATTCATGATTAAAAAGAAGTAGGAGGAAACACCAATGTCAGATTTATTGTCAGGATTGGAGCAGTTCGGACTGGGCAATTTAAAAAACATGAACCTGTATGACGAACCTGCCAAAAAGACAGCAGATGAAAACGGAGGGAAACCCGCTGCGGCTCCGGTAGTGATGCAGGAACAGGATTATCTGTTCGACAAGGCTTATACCTGTCCGATCTGTGATAAGGAGTTTAAGGCGAGGACTGTCAGGGTCGGCAAGGTAAAACTGGCTGGTACGGATCTCGATCTGAGGCCGAAGTATGACCAGGTAGACCTGTTAAAATACGATATTATCATGTGTCCCCACTGTGGATATGCGGCGCTCAGCAGATTTTTCAAATTCGTAACGACACCGCAGGCCAAAAACATTAAAGCAACCATTTCCGCATCTTTTAAACCGAAGGATGAGGTAAAAGAAACTTACAGCTACGACGATGCGCTGGAACGCTATAAACTGACGCTGGCAAACGCGATCGTAAAACAGGCGAAACCGAGCGAGAAAGCCTATATCTGCCTGAAAACGGCATGGCTTCTGCGCGGAAAAGGCGAGCATATGGACACGGCTGCTGCGGATTACGAGGCGCAGAAGAAAAAACTGGACGAAGAAGAGAACGAGTACTTACATAATGCGCTGGAAGGTTTTCTTGCCGCAAGACAGACGGAGAACTTCCCGATGTGCGGTATGGATGAGCCGACCGTGGATTATCTGATTGCGGTGCTTTCGATGCGCTTTGAACAGTACGATGTGGCGACCAGGCTGGTATCCGGCATTCTGACCAATCCGTCTGCGAACCCCCGTATGAAGGATAAGGCGAGAATGGTTAAGGAAATGCTGGTCAAGAAAATCAAAGAAAGAAATGCTGCCAAAAAATAAGGCGGGATGACGGTCGTATCATATGAAAGAACTGCCTGTTCAGATACAATTAGACCCGGAAGACACCAGGCATTTATATGAGCAGATCTATGAATTTATCCGGGAAGAAATCCGTTCGGGAAATCTGCTGACGGGAGAGAAGCTTCCGTCATCCAGATATCTTGCGGAATCTTTGCAGATTTCCAGGACAACGGTGGATATGGCATACGGACAGCTTGTTTCGGAAGGATATCTGGAGGCGAGACCCAAGCGGGGATATTATGTCTGCGAGATGGAAGGGCTGTATGATATTCCGGCGGCAGACAGGATTTTGGAGCGGCTGCCGGGAGAAGGAAACCGCTGCCGGAAGAACGGGGTTTCGGGGGAAGCAATGGTGCTTTCCGGCGAAAGAATGTCCGCCGGCGGGAAACATGCGGAAAATGCCGGGAAATACCGGTATGATTTTTCGCCCAATGCGATCGACATGTCTCTTTTTCCATATATGACATGGAAGAAAATAACAAAAAATATTCTGGTGGATGCAAGAAGCAGCCTGTTTTCGCTCGGTGAACCGCAGGGGGACCGGGCTCTGCGCGTGACGATAAGCCGTTATCTGCACGCGTCCAGAGGCGTGAATTGCGGGCCGGAACAGATCATTATCGGAGCAGGGAATGACTACCTGCTTCTTTTGCTTGAGAAAATACTCGGACGCCATATCCCGGTCGCGATGGAAAACCCGACTTATCAAAAGGCGTGCCGGATTTTTCAGTCTTTTGCTTATCCCGTTTCGTTTATACCGATGGATGAAAGCGGCATGCGGACCGGCGCGCTCCGGGAAAGCGGGGCGCAGCTTGCCTATGTGATGCCTGCGCATCAGTACCCGTCGGGAATTGTCATGCCGATCGGCAGAAGAATGGAGCTGTTAAAATGGGCTTCGGAAAGGGAAGAACGTTATCTGATTGAAGATGATTACGACAGCGAGTTCCGTTATCGCAGCAAACCGATTCCGGCACTCAGGGCCTCGGATCATAACGATAAAGTCATCTATATCGGTACTTTTTCCAAAGCGATTGCGCCGGCGATCCGCATCAGCTATATGGTGCTTCCGGCCCGGCTGTTGAGGAAATACAGAGAAACATGCAGCTTTTATTCTTCCACGGTATCCAGAATCGATCAGGCTATTTTAAATGAATTTATCAGGGACGGTTATTTTGAAAGATATCTGAATAAAATGCGGAAACATTATCATGGAAAGCAGGAACTGCTGCTTGGCGGACTAAGGGAAATGGAAAAAGATTTTGTGATTTCCGGTGAGAATGCCGGCCTTCATATTTTGTTGACGGATAAACAAAACCGCAGCGAAGAAGAGCTGCAAAGGCGCGCGGAAGGGGCCGGCATCAAAGTATACCCGATGGGGGATTTTTACATGGAAACACCGCCCCGGACGAATCGGAAAGCGGCGGTTATTCTCGGTTATGGGGCCCTGCCGTCGGAGGATATCCGGGAAGGAATCCGGTTGTTAAAGGCGGCCTGGCAGGGATAGGACGGCGCCCGCCGGCGGTTATTCGTCCGCCGATGCTAATGATAAGCCATTTTTTTCAGCATCATCAGATAACTGACGGTTTCTTCATAGAGCATCTCCGGCTGGAAAGAAGCATCCTGAAAATGTTCCGTCATCAGACCTTTGATGGTATATTCCAGCATGGCGTCCAGTTTCGCGAGGTCAATGTTTTCCGCAAGACGGCTGGTGTTTGCCCGGGACATAATTTCCGCGTAAACGTCCGACAATACGTTTCGCTGTTCTTCGACGGCCAGAAGCGCCTCTTTGACATTTTCGCTTTTGGAACGGTCAAGGAACTGCTGCATGTAGGGATAATTTTTGAGTACCTGCATTTTGGCAAATTCAATCTGCTTGCGCAGCTCAAAATAGTCGGTCGTACTGCCTGTGTCAATGACTCCTCTGGTCAATTCCAGTTTCATAAATCTGACGCTGTAATCATATAAAAAAGTATACAGTCCCAGCTTGCTTCCGAAATAGTGGAACAATAATCCTTTGCTGATGCCCGCTTCGGTGACAATATCGTCAGTACTGGCGTGTTTATATCCGTTTAAAGCAAAAAGCTTCAGGGACGCATTAATCATCCGATCCTGTTTTTCTTTATTTAAGTCAAAAAATTTTTCATTCATCAGCTGGTCCTCTCGATATAAAAGTAGTAATGGTCTGGCATTTCGGATGATGATTTTCCGTAGATGTGAAAAGCGGCACAGATTGGCTTTAAAATGACAGATATTGACTTTACGGGTCGAATTTTAATATAACATAATTGGAGGCCGGATTCAATGATTTAGAAAAACTAGTTCCTACTTTTTTATGGGCTACAAGATGTTGTATCGTGTTTCCGCCGCGTCACGAAGGGCGCCCGGCCGGACCGCACATAGTTTTTCTGGCGGAGGCCCTTGAAAGAATGCCGGCACTTAGCGAAAAGGCAGCTTGCTGCATTGAAGCTTAGTACCGCTGCATTCTTTCGCGGAGCGGAAGCGTGCCTCCAAAGAGAACTATGTGCAGTCCGGCCGGGCGCCCTTCGTGACGCGGCGGAAAATAAATTTTTTGTGGAGATTTTATACATATTCCCTTTTCATTTTCACAAAATAGTATTAATATATTGTTAAAAGGAACGGTGAAAGGAGACTTCCACATGGCAAAAAAATTTGGTAAATTTCTCATGACAACAGCGGCTCTGGGAGCGATTGCTGCAAGCGCATACTATTTTCTGTGGAAAAAGGATGCGGAAGCGGACGATGATTTCGATGAAGAGGAAGATTTTGACGATTTCGACGAGGATTTGGACGAAGAAGAATCTTCCAAAGCAGAGGCAGACCGCAAGTATGTTGATCTGGACCTGACAAAAGCGGCGGAAACAGCGGCGGAGAAGGTCGAAGAGGGCGCGGAAGCGTTTAAAGAGGGATTGAACGCGGTGAAAGCTGAGACAACGGAAAAAGTTGTCGGAGCAGTTGACCAGGCTGGGAAAGCAGTCGGTGAGGCGGCTGCAAAAGTAGAAGAATTTTTCGATGATGAAGATAATTCTATGGATGCCATTTAGCATCACAGCACGGCAGCAGAGAACTGGCGCGCCGCCCTGTATGGGGTTGTGTTCATTGATATACATGGCGGGCACGGCAGTTTTGCCGGATTGACAGGATTGGTATTGAAATTTTGATGATAGGAAGCGCAGGCAGTCAGGCTTGCGCTTATTTGGCGTAAGGAAAGTTCTGACAGGGGTTTTGAAAAAGGTTATATAAGAATTGTAAGAAACGGGGGGCGGTTATGTATCGATTGCTGATTGTAGATGATGAAGAGGATATCCGTAACGGTATGTCCAGGGGAATCCCATGGAAGGAATGGGGATTTACGGTAGTCGGAATTGCGGAAAATGGGGAAGAAGCGGTTTTTTTGACGGAAAAGGAAAAACCGGATGTGGTTTTATCGGATATTCGGATGCCCAAAATGGATGGCGTTGAATTGATGCAGTATCTGCATGATAATCTGCCGGAAATAAAAATCGTCATCCTGAGCGGATACAATGATCTGGAATATCTGAACATGGCGATTAAAAACCAGGTGACGGAGTATATGCTGAAACCGACAGACATCGATGAGTTCGAGCAGTTGTTCCGGAAGATCAGAAAAAATCTGGATGAAGAGAAGAGCAGAAGAGAAGAGCTGAATCAGCTGAAGCTTGCCGCAATGCAGAGTCAGGCGCTTTCCTATGAAACGGTGCTCAATAACCTGCTGGATGGTTATGTAGGCGACAGCCGGGAATATGCCTGGAAACAGGAGCTGGAGAAAGAGGGAATGGATTTTAACGCCTGTGTGATGGTGATTCTGGATACCGCATCGGAGAGCGAGGACAACAAAGACGACAGCTACCGCCTGAAACAGCGGATTATCCGTTACTGCAATTCCAGACAGATGCAGTGGGTCAGCCGGTTTTTCCTTTATAGAGGGGGGGACATATTGTCGGTCTGGTGACGCTTGAACAGATGCGGTTTGAAGAGCCGGGACCGGAGATGCGCCTGCTGAGTGAATGTGTCGAAGAAATGCAGGCGGAAATCGGAGACATTTACGGCATGGCGCTTCGGGCCGGCATCAGCGATCTGTGCCGCGACGAGCGGATGCTTCCGCTCATTTATCAGGAGACGGAGGCGCGCATGTCCAGTGTGGAGCCGGATCTGTTGAATAACCAGAAAAAGAGCAATCTGCTGGTTACGGCAGTCAGAGAATATATTGACAGGGAATTTACCTCCAATATGCTGTCGCTGGAAACGGTAGCGGAGCGGTTCAACAGGAACCCGGCCTACATATCGAAAGTGTTTAAAAAGGGAACGGGATTCAATTTCAGCGACTATATTACGCAGAAGCGGATGGAAAAGAGCAAGGCGCTTCTGCGCGATATGTCCCTTAAAGTATATGAAATTGCCGAAATGACCGGCTATGCGGATGTATCCAATTTTATTAAGGTCTTTCGAAAAAAATGCGGGATGAGCCCTAACGAATACCGCAGCCTTATGTAACCGGGAGCCTGGCGTATGGATAAAAAAAGAAAAATGCGTATTGGGAAAAGAATAAAGGATTATATCGAACAAAGCCTGCGCCGTCAGCTTGTATTCTGGCTGCTGGCAGGAGTTCTGTTTCCGCTGTCGCTGGTGATCAGTATTCTTTTCGGACAGACAAGGCAGGAAATGAGGAATCAGAAGGTTTCCGAGATTCATCGGAGAATGCAGGAAACGGCAGACGAAGTTGACCGTTTGTTAGACAGTGTCGGCGCAGTCTCCGATATGTTTGCTTATGATGAAGAAATTGGCGGATATCTGAAAAAGGAATACGATAAGGTATCGCTGGAAAAGAGAAAGGATATTTATGAGCTGATAAATTATTTTAACATAACGGATCCTCTTTCAAAACAGGCAAGGCTCAGCGCGATTTACTGTCCCAACGGCCAGGTACTGAATTTTCTGGATCCGCTGTGGGACGGAGTGGAAGTTGCGGAACGGATGAAAGAAATCGGCGCGGAGAAGAAAGAAAATCTGTCCATTTTAAAATGGTATCCGCTGGAGGATAACTTTTTACGACAGGAGCCGGATGGGAATGCCAGGCTGGGGAAAGTGGTGACGGGCATGAGGCGTATCATCAACTTCTCGTCCGGAAACTGGATATGCACGCAGTTTTTTCTGCTGCCCGAACAGAATTTTTATGATATATACAGGGAATCTGCGCTGGAACTGAAAGGGATGGTCTATATTCTGGACGGAAACGGCGGGCTGATTTCGTCTTCCGAGCGAGAGGCGGTACAGGAAGGGAACGTGCCGCAGAGTGTATTGGAGCTGGCCGGACAGGCAGAAGAAAAGTATTTCCGGAGCCGTTATCAGGGAAAAGAATACTTTGTGGAGTGCATCGGGCTTCAAAACGCGGACTGGCAGATGATTTCCATTGTTCCGGCGGATTCCGCAACGGAATATGTGGACCGCTTATTCAGACGGATGGTCATTGTCATGATTTTGTGTATGATAGGATGTATTGCCCTGATCACATGGATTTCACACCGGTTTTTGCAGCCGGTGGAAGTTTTGGATGCGTCCATGCGGGAGGTGTATAAAGGGAACCTGGAAGCATATGTCAATCCGGACGCATATCACGGGGAGATTAAAAGCATGATGATTTACTATAATGATATGCTGATGCAGAACGTGCGTTATATAAATGATATCGTGGAAGCGGAAGAGAAAAAGAAACAGCTGGAGCTGGAAGTGCTGATGGGCCAGATCAATCCTCATTTTCTTTATAATACGTTGGAAAATATTGTGTGGAAATCCAATGAAGCGGGAATGCCGGATATCGGAAGACTGGCGGCGTCGCTTGGCAGGCTGTACCGGTTATCCATCGGAAACGGGGAAACGATCACGGGCATCCGGCAGGAGCTTGAGCATGTTACGGCTTATGTCAGCATTCAGAAGAGCCGCTATAAGGAGCGGGTGAATTTCGAGCTGGATGCGGACAGCGAAAGACTGAGAGAGTATTCCATGATTAAGCTGACGCTTCAGCCGGTGGTGGAAAACTGTTTTATGTATGCGATGGAAAACATCAATCATCCGTTGAAGATCCGCCTTTCCGTCCGTATTCTGAAGGATACGATCCGGTTTCAGGTAGGGGATAACGGGAGCGGCCTGACGAGACGCCAGCTGGAAGGTGTGCGCAGACAGATAGAAGAGGGGCATGTCCGCGAGGAAGCCCCAAAGGGACAGAAGAGAAGAGGGACCGGAATCGGCCTGTACAGCGTCAGGGAGCGAATCGCTATTTACACAGGGCAAAATGACAGTGTCCGGATTCGAAGTAAATCCGGAGTTGGCACTATTGTTACCATTACCATACCGAAGCAGAAGCAAAAAGACAAGAATTGCCAATAAAGGTAAAATCCTAACGATAGATTTTGGTTGAATTGCACGATACAATATAGACATCAAATAAATTGTTGGGAGGAAACGGAAAATGAAAAGAAAAAGATTACTTGCGTTATCTCTTTGTGCGGCAATGGCAGTAACTTCTCTGGCAGGCTGCGGCGCGGCAAAGGATACGGAAAGCAGTACTGCGCAGACGACGGAAAATACGGAAGCCCCTGCAAAAGCGGAAGAAGAAGTAAAAGCAGAAGAGCCTGCGGAGAGCAGCGAAGCTTCTACGGAGCAGGAATCTGCCGAAGCGAACACTTCAGACAAACCGTTTGAAGGCGTAACGCTGAAATACGCGACGACACAGACGGCCAGCACGGGAGAAGAAAACCTGAAACTGATTGAACTCGTAAAAGAGCAGACCGGTATTGAAATCGAGTTTTATGTAATACCGAGCGCCAAAGCGGGTGAAGTGGATAAGACGCTGGTAAGTTTGATGGCAGGCGATGAAATTGACCTGATTTACAATACCAAGCCGGGTCTGAAAACATTCTACAATGCGGGCGTTTTGGAGCCTATGAATGCGCTTGCGGCAAATGCGGGATACGATATCAAGGGAACCTACGGCGATTATGTGCCGGAATTTGACGGAGATGTTTACGGACTGCCGGCATTCTCGGATATCTGGATTACGCTGTATAACAAGCAGATTTTTGATGACGCGGGCGTTCCTTATCCGGAAGCGGAAGGATGGACCTGGGAGAAATATATTGAGACGGCACAGAAACTGAACAATCCCGAAAAAGGAATTTACGGTTCCCTGATGCTTGACTATGACTGCTACAACTATATGTATGCGCTTCAGAAGGGATGGGAGCCGTACAAAGCGGACGGTACCGCGAACTTTGACGATCCGTTATTTAAGGAAAGCCTTGAGTTCTTCTACGGACTCGGCAATACGGAGAAGATTCAGCCGTCCATTCTGGAGTTCAAGGCAGCCAATATACCGTGGAATGCTTTCGTAAGTACCGGACAGTACGGAATGTTCATGTGCGGCGGATGGGTAACTTCTGTTCTGAATCAGTTTGACAAGTATCCCAGAGACTGGAAAGTCGGACTGCTTCCGATGCCTTATCCGGAAGGATGCGACAAATCCACGCTGACGGTACCCGGATGTTATGCGGTTCCGGTTACGAGCAAGAATAAGGAAGCGGCTTTTGCAGCTGAGGCATGTATGGCAGAAAATCAGTATACGCTTGGTATGGGACGTGTACCGGCAAGAGTAGACCTGAGCGAAGAGGAGATCAACAGCTACATAGAGGAATCTCTTGCAAAACCGTTTGAATTTGACGCGCTTTCCGTAGATGACTTTAAGACGGCATGGTTCGACGGCGGACGCACGGCGCTTTCCGAAAAAATCATCGGTTATGGAGATGCAGCGATTTCGCAGGCAGTTATTGAAGAAGGACAGCTTTACGGACAGGACGCACAGGATATCGATACCACCGTATCAAAGATTCAGGAGCGTGCTAACAAAGCGATTGAAGAAGACAAGTAAATAAGGTTTGTTTGACAGGGACAGTTCCCGAAAGGGAGACTTGGAGGGACTGTTCCTTGTTTATGCCCAAAAACAGGCATATGAGGGTAAGAAGGAGAGGGTTCATATGAAAAACAATACCGGAAAAAAAATGAGGGTTTCCGTTTCTACGGCGCAAAAAAAAGAGAACTTTACGGGTTACGCATTTGTTCTGCCCTATCTTCTGGGGTTCCTGATTTTCCAGGGTCTTCCTTTTTTCATCGCCATGGTGCTTGGATTCACCAATGCGCGTTACATCAGCAAATTGGAAGAAGTGGAATTTATCGGGCTGAGCAACTTTATCCGTATGTTTCAGGACACAGATACGATGAAGGCCCTGGGACGCACGGGGATGTATACGCTGATGTATGTACCGCTGATTATGGTATGCGGTTTCTTTATTGCCTATATGGTAAATAAAGGAATCCATCTGACGAAAATGGTTCGTTCCATGTTTTTCCTGCCTTATGTATCCAATATGGTTGCGGTTGCCGTTGTATTTAAACTGCTGCTTGGACCCGGCGGGCCGGTGGTCAACCTGCTGCTGAAAATGGGGATGGAGGAACCGCCTTATCTGCTGTACGGGCTGAATACGGCGCTTCCCACGGTAGTCTGCATTGCGGTATGGAAAGGTATCGGTCTGAATTTCATCACCTATCTGGCGGCGCTCCAGAACGTATCCTCAGATCTGTTGGAGGCGGCGCAGATTGACGGAGCGACAAAATGGGAGCGGATCCGGCATATCATTATTCCGTCCGTATCGCCGACTACCTTTTTCCTGCTGATCAGTTCCATCATTACGTCCCTGCAGAACTTCACCACGATTCAGGCATTGACGGGAGGCGGACCGGGACAGGCGACGACGGTTATGTCCATCAATATTATCCGTACGGCGTTCAGTAATTACCAGACCGGTTACGCAAGCGCGCAGGCATTGGTTATGTTCCTGATTGTGCTGGTGATTACGCTGATTCAGTGGCGCGGGCAGAAGAAATGGGTGAATTATTAAGGACAAGGGGGTTTATTGATATGAATACAAAACAAAAAAATAATATAATGTCATGGGTATGGACGGCAATTCTTATCATAATCGGTATTGTCTGCGTTTATCCGTTCCTGTTCATGCTGTCCTCATCCTTTAAAGTTTCGGGAGATGTGCTTTCCAAGCCTTTGCAGCTGATTCCCGATACGATTACATTTTCCAACTTCAAGGATTTGTTCGGGGATCCCTATTATGATTTTGGAAAATGGTATATGAACACGATTGTAATGACGGCTGTCACGATCGGTCTGAAAGTTTTTGTAGTGTCTATTACCGCTTATGCGTTTTCCAAAATCAATTTTAAAGGAAGAGACGCTATCTTTCTCGTACTTCTGACAACCCTGATGATACCGGGCGATATTATGCTGATCCCGCGGTATATCATTTTTAAGCAGCTGCACATTCTGGATACGATGTGGTCTCTGGCTCTGCCTGCGACATTTGATATTTATTTTGTGTTTATGATGCGTCAGGCTTTTATCGGCATACCGGATTCCATAAGCGAGGCGGCCAAGATTGACGGATGCGGGCATTTTATCATATATTCCAGAATCATTCTTCCGCTGGCAAAACCGTCTATCGTAACGATGATCTTATTTACGTTTGTATGGTCATGGAATGACTATATGGGACCGTATATTTTCATCTCCAGTCTGGAAAAACAGATGTTGTCGGTAGGTATTAAGCTGTTTACGGAAGGAACGGTTACAGACCCGGCGCTTCAGATGGCGGCGGCTACCGTAGTTCTTATTCCGGTATTGGTATTGTTCTTCTTTTCACAGAAATATTTCGTTGAGGGTGTTAATTCCTCAGCGGTAAAAGGATGAGCGGGAAACAGGCCAGGCGCCTGTTTCTGCTGTGCTGGTGGGCGTATTTTTCCACTTATCTCGGACGGCTGAATTATTCGGCGGCGCTGACGGAGATCATTGTTTCGGAAGGATTTGATAAGGGGCAGGCCGGAATTATCGGAACGGGTTTCTTTTTCGCGTATGGAGCCGGACAGTTCGTCAACGGTTTTCTCGGAGACCGGATATCGGTGAAGAAGATGGTTTTTTCCGGTCTGTTCTTTTCCGGCCTGTGTAATCTGCTGATGGCGGCGGGAAACGGTATCGGGTTTATGACGGCGGTCTGGTGCGTCAACGGTCTCGTACAGTCGATGATCTGGTCGCCCATGCTCAGGCTGGTTTCCGAGAACTGTCAGGATGAAAACAGGCAGAAAGTGTGCGCCGCGTTAAACAGTTCCGTTCCGGCCGGGACGATGGCGGCCTATGGGATTACGGCGGTAATGCTGATGTATGCCGGCTGGCGTCAGGTATTCCTGATGGCGGGCGTATACCTTCTGTCAGTCTCTTTTGTCTGGCTCTGCGGCATGCGCGGGGTGGAAAAGGAACCGCTTCGTCCTGCGGAAAAACGTTTCCGGGAGCAGAAGACGAAGGGGCGGAAAGAACCGGATACGGTAAAGCTGTTTGCCTGTCTTTTGGTGGTTCTGTTTATGCAGGGAGCGTTGAAAGACGGCGTTACGGTCTGGGTTCCGGTTTATATACGCGAAACATACGGCGTCAGTGCGGTGCTTGCGATTGCGGGAACGATTATCATTCCGCTGTGTAATTTGTCCGGGGTCTTTTTTGCGTCGAAAGCGGGGAGCGGCAAAGGAATGGATGAGGTAAAGGCGTCGGGCGTCTTTTTCGTGGTCTGTACCGCGGCTCTGGCAGTTCTGTGGGGAATATCGGGAACCGGAATGGCGGTGTCATTCGGCATGCTGGCGCTGTCTACGACAACCATGATGGCGGTCAATACGCTGTTGATCGTTACGCTGCCTTCCTGGTTCGGAGCGGTCGGCAGGACGTCTTCCGTTTCCGGCCTGTTAAATTCCGCGGTTTATGCGGGCGGCGCCCTGTCCACATACGGAATCGGATGGCTGGCGGAAACGGCCGGATGGAAGAGCACAATTTTGGTATGGGCATGTATGGCGGCGGCATCCGTGGTGCTGTGCGGCGCGGCGGCCGGAAAATGGCGTGCGTGCCGTCAGAATCTGCTGGAAACAAAAGAAGAACTGAAAGTTGATGGGAATGTATGATGAGGCCGGCTTTATGATGCGGCGGAATGAGAGGGAATATGTCAGAGAAAATCAATCTGCTTCCGGAAGCGGGGCATTTTTACAAGGCGAATCTTCATTGTCATACCGTTGATTCCGACGGGCGTCTGACACATGAAGAAGTGAAGGCGGAGTATCAGAAACGGGGATACCGGATCGTGGCGTATACGGACCACAGAAAATACGGATGGTACAGGGAACTGTGCGACCGGGAATTTGTTGCGCTGGCGGCAATGGAAGTGGATATCAATGAACATTTTAAGGTGCCGGGAGATTTTTCCAGGGTGAAAACATATCATATTAATCTGTACGATGCCATGCCGGAAAAATATCAGGAGGAGAAGCAGCGCAGTCCGCTTCCTGAAAGAAAGTACTATGATATGGATTACATCAATGATTATATCCGGAAAATGAAAGCGTACGGTTTTTTTGCCTGCTATAACCATCCTTACTGGTCGCTTCAGAATTATGAGGACTATAAGGGCCTGAGGGGGTTCTGGGGGATGGAAATTTATAATTACGGCTGTGATCTGGACGGGATGTACGGTTTTCATCCCCAGAGCTATGATGAAATGCTGCGGCTGGGAAACAGGCTGTTTTGCGTGGCGGCGGACGATAACCATAATGCGTTTCCTTTTGAAGACCCCCTGTCCGATTCTTTTGGCGGCTTTACGATGGTGAAAGCGCCGGAACTGACTTACGGGGCGGTGACGGAAGCGCTGCTTAACGGAAATTTCTATAGCTCCATGGGACCGGAAATTCATGGATTATCCGTGGAAGACGGCGTGCTGAAAGTGGAAACGAGTCCCGTCGATAAAATCTTTGTTATGACGCAGGGCCGTAATTGTTACAGGAAAGCGGCCGTACTGGGACAGACCATTTCCGGCGGAAGCTTTTCGCTGAACGGAACGGAAGGATATATCCGCGTACAGATCAGGGACAGAGAGGGCCGTTACGCATGCAGCAACGCGTATGAGATGAGAGGGAACACACCGGTTCTGCGAAGCTATGATATGACTGTGGAATGAGAATGCCGCCCGCCGCCAGGCGGGCGGCGGTTTTAATGTAAATGATTATTTATTCATTTTATAGGGGGCGTCCGCGGGATAGCCGCCTTTTAATTTCTGCATACCGCGCTGGATGGCGTCTTTGGAATTTTTCCAGTCGGCGTCTTTGTTGCGGTAGTCGAATTTTTCTACCAGCCAGGAAACGTCTTCGGCGAGTCTTTCCATGTTTGCTTCCATTAATTGAAAGCACATTTCGAAAAATGCCGCCTTTTCCCTGTCGTTTAAACGGCTTTCCGCCGCTTCGCACAAATCGCCGAAGTGGTGCAGGCAGAAGCCTTTGCTGTTTCTGACTTTTTCCCGAAATTCTTCGTCTTTCTTATACATTACAAAAAAGGTGTCCATATAGCGCTCATAAGTATCGCGGAAACGATTGCATATGTAGCAGGATTTCTCCTTTTCCGCGACCCAGAGGCCGATCGGATTGGTGCGTTCGGTCTGTTTTTTCAGCTTATCCATGAGAGACGTTTTGCCCGGTTTATAGCTTCCGAACTGGGCTTTCATTTCACGGTTCATCTGAACGTAGTGGGTTTTCAGGATCCAGGCATTTCCAAGCGTGTTGCCGTAGTCGAACATTTTCTTGAAATGCGCCCGGCAGAATCCGGCCTTGTCGGTCGCCTCCCGGACATCGCTTTCCATATAGGAAGAGCCGGAACCGAGCGTGAAGTCCAGCAAATCCTGTTCCACGTTTCTTTCAATAAAGCAGAAAGGGCATTCGTCGCCGGCGTTCATGGCGTCGTTGAGCGGAATGGTGTATAATTTTTCTTTCATAATGAGCAGCCTCCTGTTTTCGTCCGAAGAGCCGGCATTTTCCGGCCATTGCGATAATGTTATTTTAACATATCCGCTTCCGATTCCGCAAGGCCGGATGCCTTTGCGGAATTTTCGGAAAACGGCCGTCATTTCTGTTGTCAATGCCGGCCTTCCTGTGGTACTCTAAGCATAGGAAAATATCCGGTCCCGGGCGCCCGCCGGAGCGGCCGGACGGGAAGACGATACGGAAAAAGACTTGCACGGATTTGCAGAAGGAGAAATGGCTATGGGAAGAATTGTTGTGGAAAAAAACCGGATTCAATTTACGAGAAGGGATGAGCTGACCGTTGTGGAGGCTTACGGAAAAGACTGCATCCGCTGCCGCTCCACGCGGAACGGAAAACTCTCGGAGGAAAACTGGACGCTGCTGCCCGCCGGAGAGCAGGCGGACTGTGTCATCGCGGAAGAAGAAGGAAAGGCGACGCTTACGAACGGCAGAATGGCGGTAACGGTGGAAGCGGGCAACATCTGGTGCGGGGGAATCATTACTTATTACCGCGACGGAAAGCAGATTCTGCACACGAAATTCGAGGGGGATTATGTAACCCGGACACAGCATACGGAGGGCGATCATTACCAGACCAAAATCATTTTTGACGCCAATCCGGGAGAACATTTTTACGGACTCGGACAGGAGCAGGAAGATATATTTGACAGAAAAGGAAGCACCTGCAATCTTTTGCATTACAATACGAAATCGGCGGTGCCGGTCGTTTATTCTTCTCTTGGCTACGGATTTTTCTGGAACAATCCGGCGCCGGGACGCTGTGAGACGACGAGAAACCATACGATGTGGGTGGCGGACAGCACATATCAGGCGGATTATCTTGTTTATGCGGGAGAGACGCCGGCGGAAGTTCTGCGAAAATACTGCGACCTGACCGGATATGCGCCTGCTTTCCCGGAATGGGCGGCGGGTTTCTGGCAGAGCAAGCTGCGGTATGAAAGCCAGGACGAAGTGCTCAAAGTGGCGAGGGAACATCTGGAAAGGGGGATTCCGCTTTCGGTGATCGTAATCGACTTTTTCCACTGGACGGAGCAGGGAGAGTGGAAATTCGATCCGCAGTACTGGCCTGACCCGGAAGGAATGTGCAGGGAGCTGAAAGAGATGGGCATCCGGCCGGTGGTGTCGATCTGGCCGACGATCAACCCGAAGAGCGAGAACTGGGAAGAGATGAACGAGCGGAATCTGCTGGTCCGCACGGAAAACGGACAGTACGGCACTTTTGACTTCTATGGTCAACAGACGTTTATCGACGTAACGCATCCGGAGACCGGGCCGTTTGTCTGGGATAAGGTAAAAAAGAATTATTACGATAAGGGCATCAAAAATTTCTGGCTGGACGAGGCGGAGCCGGAAGTGCATCCGCAGCAGTATTCCAATCTGAAGCTGTATGCGGGAAACGGCGCGCAGACTGCCATGCTTTACCCTTATTATTACAGCAAGCTGTTTTATGACGGCCTGAAAAAAGAAGGCGAAGACGAAATCATTCTGCTGACGAGAGCGGCGTATCCCGGTATCCAGAAGTTCGGCGCGCTTGTATGGAGCGGAGACGTTCCTTCGACCTTTGAAGCGCTCCGCATGAGCGTTAAAACAGGGCTTTCCATGTCCATGAGCGGCATTCCCTGGTGGAACAGCGATATCGGCGGATTCCATTCCGGAGATATCGAAAGCGATTATTTCAAAGAGCTGATCGTGCGCTGGATGCAGTTCGGCCTTTTCTGTCCGGTGATGCGGCTGCACGGCTCCAGACTCAGGACAAAGGACCAGGTGCAGAACCATCCCGGCATTATCGAGCCGAGCGGCGGCGATAATGAGATCTGGAGTTTCGGCGAAGAAAATTACGACATTCTGAAAGAGCTGATTTTGCTGAGGGAAAAGCTCAGGCCTTACATATGCCATTACATGGAAATCGCTTCCAAAGAAGGAAAACCGCTTATGCGGCCGATGTTTTTTGATTTTTATGACGACGAAGTGTGTTATACGCTGGAAGACCAGTATCTGTTCGGAGAAGATATCCTGTTTGCGCCGGTTACGGAACAGGGACAGCGGGAACGCCGGGTATATCTGCCGAAGGGACGCTGGCAGGATGTGAATACCGGAATCGTATACGACGGACAGAACCGGCTTACCTGTCAGGTTCCGCTTGAGAAGTTTGCCGCTTTTGTAAAAGAGGGCAGTCAGGCGGCGGAAGTATTCGGCTGGTAAGGAATGCGGCCGCACCAAAAAGAACGAAAAAAGAATCGGAGTGTTATATGAGTTCAGCATCGAAAAAAATTCCTGAAACCAATCAGGACAAAGAACATATTCTGGAAAAAATCCGCTGTTTCGCGCTGGATATGGACGGCACGATTTATCTTGGCGAAAAGTGGATAGACGGCGCAAGGGAGTTTCTTGAAAAAATTGAAGAATCAGGCCGCACTTATGTATTTCTGACGAACAATTCTTCCAAAAACGCGGAGGCATATGTGGAAAAACTGCGCCGGATGGGATGGGAGGCCGGGCCGGAAAAAATCATCACATCTGGACAGGCGACGATCTTCTGTTTGAAGAAAAATTTTGCCGGGAAGAAGGTTTTTCTGCTCGGCAACGCGCTGCTGCGGGAGGAATTTACGCAGGCGGGCATCGTTTTGGAAGAAGAAACGCCTGATGTGGTCGTCACGGCTTTCGATACTTCGCTGGATTACCGTAAAATGTGCAGGGTATGCGATTTTGTCCGGGCGGGTCTGCCTTATCTGGCGACCCATCCGGACTATAACTGCCCGACCGAAACGGGATTCATTCCCGACGCCGGAGCGATACAGGCATTTATCCATGCGTCGGCGTTCCGCTGGCCGGACCGCATTATCGGAAAACCGCATCGGGACATCATCGACTATCTGACCGAACGGGCCGGCGTATCAAAGGAACAGACCGCAATGGTGGGCGACCGCCTGTATACGGATATTGCGGCCGGAATAAAGAACGGTTTAAAGAGCGTTCTCGTTCTGAGCGGAGAAGCGAACCTTGCGGATGTGCCGGCCTCCGATGTGACGCCGCACCTGATTTTTGAGTCGGTGCGGGAGATGATGCCGTTTCTGTAAGTTTGGGCCGGCTATCGGTTATTTCTCGGACAACACCCTTTCCGTAACGGACGATAAGACATTCGCAATGTTTACGGAAGGAAAAGCGGCATTCTTAATCGACGGTTCCTGGAAAGTGGGCAGCATTTCGGGCTTGTGAAAAATGTATTTTACATCGTTTTTGATCTTGATACTTTCCGAAGAACATAGTAGAATAATAAAAAATATTCGGAAATTTTCGTTCGCGGAGGCGGGCAGAAAGAGCAGAGGGGAAAATCAATCATGAGAAAAAGCGGTGTATTATTACCAGTTTCCAGTATTCCGTCCAAATACGGAATCGGGACCTTTTCCAGGCAGGCGTATGAATTTATCGATATGCTGGCGCAGGCGGGCCAGCGTTACTGGCAGATACTGCCGCTGGGGCCGACCGGTTACGGCGATTCGCCCTACCAGTCGTTTTCCACTTTTGCCGGAAATCCGTACTATATCGATCTGGAAACGCTGGTCGAAGAGGGGATGCTGACCGAAGAAGACTGCGACCGGTATGATTTTGGCGATAACGAAGAATATATCGATTATGAGAAAATTTATTTTTCCCGTTTTAAGGTGCTGAGAACCGCTTTCGAAAACAGCCGCATCGGACAGGATGAGGAATTTTTGGAATTTGTTCGTGAGAACAGCTACTGGCTGGATGATTATGCCCTTTATATGGCCGTTAAAAATTCCTTCGACGGCGTGAGCTTTATCGAATGGGACGAGGACATCAAGCTTCGTAAAAAAGAAGCGATGGACGCTTACCGGGAACAATATAAGGAAGAAATTGTGTTTTATCAGTTTCAGCAGTTTTTGTTTGCGAAACAGTGGTTTGCATTGAAGGCTTATGCCAATAGAAAGGGAATTCAGATCATCGGGGATATCCCGATTTATGTTGCTTTTGACAGTGCGGATACCTGGGCGAATCCGGAACTTTTCCAACTGGATGACGATCTGACGCCGCTTGCGGTTGCGGGCTGCCCGCCGGATTCTTTTTCCGCGACAGGCCAGCTTTGGGGAAACCCATTGTATCGCTGGGATTATCATAAAGATACCGATTATGAATGGTGGATGAAACGAATCGCTTACTGCTTTACGCTGTATGACGTGGTCAGAATCGACCATTTCAGAGGGTTTGACGAGTATTATTCGATTCCATACGGCGACGAAACAGCGGAATTTGGCCACTGGGAAAAAGGGCCGGGTTATGATATTTTCCAGACGATGAAATCGAAGCTGGGGAAAAAGGCGGTCATCGCAGAAGATCTTGGTTTCCTGACGGATTCCGTATTGGAACTTGTAAAAAAGACCGGCTATCCCGGTATGAAAATTCTGCAGTTTGCTTTTGATTCCAGGGAAGAAAGCGATTATCTGCCGCACAACTATACGGCCAACAGCGTCGTTTATACGGGGACGCACGATAACGATACCGTGCTTGGCTGGATAGAAGCGCTGGACGAACATGACGGAGAGTTTGCCAGACGGTATATGAATATACGCTCCGACAGGGAAATCCAGTGGGAATTTATCCGCGCGGCGATGGCCAGTGTTTCCGATACCTGTATCATTCCGATGCAGGACTATCTTGGACTTGGCGCGGAGGCGAGAATCAATGTGCCGTCCACGCTCGGAACGAACTGGAAGTGGCGGATGCTGCCCGGCGCCTTTGACGAAGAACTGGCGCACCGCATCAGACGGATGACAAAGTTATACGGAAGGATTTCCTGACAGGCTTGCGGCGCCCTTCGGACAGAGAGGAAAATACGGCATTCGCGGAGTCTCGGCTGCAGGATGCGGACATCATATAAGAAAATGAGGGATTTTTTCAGGATACAGGATGATTCAGGAGGCGGGAAGCAGTATACTGAGCCGGGCGAATCAGTTCTCCGGCCTGCTGTTACAGCTTTTAAAGCAGATAAATATTGTATAAATGTGTTTTGTGTGATAAGCTGTAACACAGGGGAGAGAAGGAGTATGTACCTGATATGGAAGTTAAAACTTGTAAAAAATGCCGCAGGTTGTTCCATTACCTGACGGGTATTGAACTTTGTTCTGACTGCAAAAACATGCTGGAGGAAAAATTCCAGGAAGTGAAAGAATACATTGCAGAAAAAGAAAAGGGCGGAATAAGTATCGCCCAGATTTCCAGAGAATGTG
Organism: uncultured Lachnospiraceae bacterium; assembly: GCA_910584965.1. Lineage (GTDB taxonomy): Bacteria > Bacillota > Clostridia > Lachnospirales > Lachnospiraceae > UBA3282. The sequence goes on from CAJUDZ010000035.1 coordinate 30,369, forward strand.
AGGTACCCGTATCACAAATCAAAGAATGGCTTGAGGAAGACCGGCTGGAACTGGCAGAAAGAATATGTGCGGAGCGTGTTTGTGAAAAATGCGGCCAGAGTATTTACGAAGGCAGTTTTTGCTCCCTGTGCAAGCGGGAGCTGCTGGGACAGGTTGGAAATGCGTTGCGGAAGGAAACGCGGAATATACCTTCTGCCCGATCTTCAGATTCCGGCCAGCGGATGCGTTTTATCAGACATTGAAAATCCTTTTTCTGCGCATCCCGGAGTTATGAAAGGCCGGAGCAAAAGAGCAGATACAAAAATCATTACAGGAGAGAATGCGGAGCACTCTCATAATCGTCGCCGTGAGGCGGCGATTTTTTCATAAAAATGTGACAGCGATTCCTGCTCGTCATATAAATCCTGATAGGACCGGGTGTCGGTGAGGCGGAACCCGGCCTTTTCCAGCGTTTTACAGGAAGCGGTATTATCCGTTCTGGCCGTGGCCATCAAAAGATCAACCCGGCCGTCTGCAAGAAAATATTCCGAAAGCGCGTGCAGGGCTTCCGCGGCATATCCTCTGCCCCGAAATTTTGCGCCGATAAAATAGGTGACTCCTGTTTTTTGAAAGTCTTCATAAAAAGAAGTACCCACGGAACCGACAACCTCTTTGCTTATTTTTTCCTCGATTGCATAGGCCAGATATTCTCTGCAGGGATTGTTTTCCAGATCAAGCTGCATGGCTTCTTTGATAAAATCATTCATCCATTTATCACATTCGCTGCAGTCTCCGAAAATTTCGGTGAGACTGCCGTCGGACGCCATTTCAATAAAAGATTTTTCATCGGATGGCTGGAGACTGCGGACCAGCAGCCGTTGGGTTTCCAGATACATAGTACATTGTCCTCCTGTACAGGATAGATCATTCTTTGGAAAAATTGCCATTTGAGTATATCATGCCTGAATAATATTGTCAATATTGGCTGATACCAGATCACGACAAACGCATGAAGGCGCTCATCCCTTTTGCAGAACAATCAGTATCTTTT
>CAJUDZ010000036.1:0-24917 GCA_910584965.1 uncultured Lachnospiraceae bacterium
TGATAGAATTAAATGAAAGGACATGATGATTATGGATATGATTTTGAAAACAACAAACCTCTGTAAAAATTTCAAAGGGCAGACAGCAGTAAACAATGTATCTCTGAACATTCAGAGAAATTCTGTCTACGGATTGCTGGGACCGAATGGAGCAGGCAAATCTACCATTCTTAAAATGCTCACTGGCATTTTGCGCCCTACATCGGGAGAAATTGAGTTTGACGGTCACGCATGGAACCGCAGCGATTTACAATCTATTGGCGCATTGATTGAAATGCCGCCCCTATACGAAAATCTGACCGCATACGAAAATCTGAAAGTGCGAACCCTTGCGCTCGGACTTCCCGATGCCCGCATTGAGGAAGTCTTACGGATTGTTGACCTTACAGACACCCGAAAAAAGAAATCGGGACATTTTTCTTTGGGAATGAAACAGCGGCTTGGCATTGCGCTTGCGTTGTTATCATCACCTAAATTGTTGATTTTAGATGAACCGACAAACGGGTTAGACCCTATTGGTATTCAAGAATTACGGGAACTTATCTGTTCTTTTCCGGCGCATGGAATTACAGTAATTTTATCCAGCCACATTTTATCCGAAGTAGAACAGATTGCGGAACACATTGGAATTATTTCTGCCGGGAAGCTGGGCTATGAAAGCAAAATAAACAAAGGCACAAGTTTAGAAGAAATTTTTATGCGTGTTGTAGCTGCTAATAACGAAAGGGGGGAAAAATAATGTTTCATCTTATACATTCTGAATTATTAAAAGTACGTCATACGTTTGCATTAAATCTATTTGTTGCGGCTCCTATCGTTACTTTGAGTTTAGGATACATCTTGAGTGGCAAATTTGTTCAGCTTACAGCCTATAATTGGTGGTATATTTTGATACTGCCGATTACGATTGCTATTTGGTGTGCCAGCTTTATCAGTTGTGAAAAACGCACACAGTATCAGAATATTCTCTGTTTATCTGTTGACATGAAGAAAATCTGGATTGGCAAGCTGTTTGCGGTTGCTGTGCTGCTTTTATTAACCAATTTTGTAATGTGGGGTGGCTGTACGCTCTTTGGTGTTTTTACCGTGATGAACATTGACCCGCTTAATGGTTTTTGGGGCTGTATGTTATTGTTTCTTGTTTACGTTTGGCAGCTTCCGCTTATTATGTTGCTTGCGAAAAAAACAAATTATCTTACCGCTGTACTAATTTCCTTTAGCTGCAACATTTTATCCACGATTGGAGCAGAAAGTGATTTGTTTTATCTCAATCCATTTGCCATTCCAGCACGCATTGTATGCCCCTTTTTCAAAATGCACCCTAACGGTATTCCTATTGAAAATGGTTCTTTTCTGCTGAATACTGGAACAATCATTCCTGCCGTTTTGCTTAGCTTGATTTTGGCGGTACTGTGTTTTTTGCTTACAGCATGGCTTTTCACTAAAGGAGACAGAACACATGATTGAGTTATATCATTATCTAAAAAGCGATTTTTACAAGTTGCGCAATTCTTCGTTCTTTTGGATACATGTTTTATTCCCATTTCTGGGAGTGGCACTTGTTTTACTGTATGCGACATTTGCGGCTGTAAACGATATAAACAAAATTGCGGTATTCTTTCAGCTTTTCGCAATCGCATATCCTTTTGTTATTAGTATCGTTTGTGAGATTATCGCAGGACAGGAAAACCGGGCGGGGCATTATCAGAATATTTTAGTGTTGCGTTCCAAAACGAAAGCCATTTTGTCTAAATTCCTGTTACTGATTGCCGCCGGATTGCTTGCGGTATTATTGAGCATATTTTTATTTACTTTGTTACTTCCGGCGACAGGAACAAAATTGCTTTTGCCGACATCATCCCTTGTATTACCGGCTTTGATCTTGTGGAGCAGTAATATACTGCTATATGCTCTTTCTATTATTTTGGCATTTCGGTTTGGAAGAACGGTCTGCATAGGAATGGGAGCTATTGGCAGTTTATTAGCTGCATTGCTCCAAACGGGCTTAGGTACAGGCTTGTGGTTTGTGCTGCCATATGGCTTTGGAATACGTCTTAGTGATTTCGCACTTCAATTTGCCTTGCAGGATTTAACTGCTGTCAGCGCAGAACTTAAATTCGGGATAAGCATGTGCGCGGGCATGACGGTTTTGTTTATTGTAATTTTGTTCGTGTGGTTTTTGCGGTACGAGGGAAAGTGTACAAATGAGTGAGGAGATGATATAATATGGGTTGTTTGGGAAACGTGATATGGTTCCTGTGCGGAGGATTATGGCAGGGCTTGGCATGGACAATATCGGGCATTTTTTGGTGCATAACCATTATTGGAATACCGATTGGGCGGCAATGTTTCAAATTTGCTGCTCTTACCTTTTTCCCTTTTGGAAAAGAAATTCAGTATGGCGGTAATGCAATTTCAACTTTGGCAAACCTTGTATGGCTTATAATCAGTGGTATTCCGCTTGCCATAACAGCGTGCATAAATGGAATACTGCTATGCTGTACAATTATCGGCATACCGTTTGGTATGCAATGCTTTAAGATTGCAAAACTCGCCCTTATGCCTTTTGGGGCGACCGTAAATGAAGTCTGACAGGAGGGATTGATATGGCGAATATATTAGTTGTTGATGATGAAAACGCAATGCTTCAACTGATAAAACGCATTCTCGAAAAAGACGCCCATACCGTAACACTTCAAGCAAATGCAAAAGCCGTTCTTGATATAGATTTCAGACGATATGATTTGATTTTGCTGGATATTATGATGCCGGATATGGACGGTTTTGAATTATGCGATCAAATCCGTTCCCTTGTGGATTGCCCTATTATTTTCCTGACTGCAAAAACACAGGAAAGTGATATTGTTCGTGGTTTGGGAATTGGCGGCGACGATTACATCACAAAGCCTTTTGGTACAAATGAATTGCTTGCCCGTGTAAATGCACATTTACGCAGAGATAACCGAGAAAAGAAATATGCCATATCCATTTCGGGCATTATCTTTCACATCAACGCAAAGGAAACGGAAGTCAATGGGAATAAACTCCCTCTAACCAAAAGTGAGTATGAAATATGTGAATATCTGGCTTTGCACCGGGGACAGGTTTTTTCAAAAGAGCAGATTTATGAAGCTGTTTTTGGTTTTGAGGGAGAAAGTGACGATAGTGTGATAGCCACTCATGTAAAAAATATCCGCAGTAAGTTAGCGGCTGTCAAATTATCCCCTATTGAAACGGTTTGGGGGGTGGGTTATAAATGGGAGTAAAAAAACTACGTTCTGTGTTCATGCGGTATATATTCACTGTTGCCGGAGGTATCCTTTTCATTATTGCCGTTAATGTTGGTCTATATATGCTCTTCATCAATACAGAAGTCATTATTCCTGCCATGAATATTGAGGATAGTATTGATGACGCAGCAGAAAAAATACAGACAGATAAATTATTTGATACAGCCGACATTCCCAGCTTTTGCGATTATGGCGTTTATTCTCCCATAGGTACGTTCCGGTACGGTTCTTTATCAGAAGATACCGCCAACACCTTTTGGGAGAAAGCTGTCACAAACGGAAAGAATGTAGTTCACCCATACCGTGTTCGGATTGTTGACCGTGAGAATGAAGTCATTCTTTTGCGATACCGTTTGACTTCACAATTCAGCAATCCAGTGCTTCGACGGATATGCCCGACATCCGACTTTTGCCTTATCGGGCTGATAATGATTGAGATTATCGTTTTGCTGCTCCTTGTTTCCCATTGGTTTGGGAAATATACGGGCAGGAAAATTGACAAACTGCTTATCGTAACCCAGAAAATTGAGAAGCAGGATTTGGATTTTAAGATTGAAAGTAGTGGCATATTTGAAGTAGACCGCGCCTTATCCGCATTGGAACACTTGAAACAGGCACTAAAAAATTCGCTTGCCGAGCAATGGCAAGCGGATAAATTAAGGCAGGAGCAGATTTCAGCTTTGGCACATGATTTGAAAACACCACTGACTATTATCCGTGGAAATACGGAGCTGCTGTATGACACGATACTTGCCGATAATCAGAAAGAATGTGCGGACTATATCGAGGGCAGTGTTGTTCAAATGCAGGACTATATTGAAACGCTAATTGACATGACAAAAGCAAAAGAGAATTTTCCTTTTCGCCGTAAAAATGTAAAATTATCTTCCTTATTGCAGGAAATCCGTACACAGGCAAAAGGTTTGTGCGCTGTAAAAAATATCTATTTGGAATGGAGGGAGAATGTTGATCGGGAATATATCTTTGCAGACAGTGAACAACTGATAAGAGTTTTTGCAAATGTTTTTTCAAATGCAATAGAATATACACCAGCAGGAAAAACAGTTTTCTTTGAAGTATATGAAAAAGATAATTCAATCCTATGCTCTATCACTGATATGGGAAGTGGTTTTTCTCCCGAAGCGTTAAAACATGCGACCGAACTTTTTTTTATGGACGAACAAAGCAGACATTCCAAATCGCATTATGGAATAGGTCTTTATGTAGCAGACTCCATAATAGCCAAACATGGCGGACAGCTTATTTTAAGCAACTCTGAAAAGACTGGCGGCGCACAGGTTATAATCAAAATTCCATATTGACATTATGGACGGCTTGCAAGCCGTCCTTTTTTCAAATCGTAAACGGTATCTACCGTTTACTCTTCTCCTGCTAATATCATTCCATATTACAAAGAATCTATAGTCATACTCTCAACCATTAGAAATAAACCACAAACCCATTATCAATGTATATGTAAGCTAATAAACTCCTGCAACTTCTGCAAATTAGCTGCTAATGCCGGAATTCCATTCGCTATTGTAAACGTCGGGGCAATTAAGGCTAAACAATTCCTTAATCTGCTCATCTTTGGTTCTGGCTTTATCAATTCTGCTTTTGCCATCTCTACAATATCTGCAATTTCATCTGCATCTTCTTTTTTCAAATCTAACAAATTTTCCATGATTCTCCTAATAATATCATCCAGTTCATTTTTGTTGATTCCATTATTCTGAATAGCATTAATTACGGCATTATCATTGGAAATATTAACTTGTCCCCCACTTACATTAAATTTAAATATATTATCATTTGATATAGGTATGATTTTCTTTTTTATACCTAAACTCTCTTCTTCTTTTTTTAAATTAGAACTACTTTCAAACTCTGTAAAATAATTTTGACATATTAATTCATATATTAATTTCTCAAAACCTTCTTTCAAAATATTTTGCTTCTTACCTTGAAGTATCTTAGATAATACATATGCACCATAAATAAACATTTTATCATCAATAAATTGTTCTAATTCCTGCCATGCATCATTTATTTGATATCTTTTATATGTTTTATTATCTCTAATTTGTATCTTTTTTCGTTTTGCTATCAATGCAAAATCAATATTCAATTTTGTACAAAATTTTTCAAATTTTTCCCCAATATATAGCCATTCACAAACAAAATCATCATAATATTTTGAATAAAACTCTTTTTGATCAATACCTTTCTCTACCATACACTGTCTTTCTGCTAATGAAAATTCATCCATATATTTATTGTACTTATTTTTAAATTTAAATCTATAATCTTTCACATTCCTTATGTATTTTACAAATATATTAAATTCTAATATATTATCATTTTGTACCGTATTTATAATTTCTGACAATTCTTCTCCAAATTCATGCTTTTTTTCATGTCTATCTGCCCGTATCCATCCTGGTCTATTTTTCCTGCCAATTTGTTTATTCAAAGAATTCATTACTTTAATTGCCAGATCATCCTTACTTGTCCACCATTGAACCATTCTTCCATTTTTTACTTCGTCTTTAAACTGTTCTAATTTTTCCCTCCTACTAGCATCTTGCTCCATTTTATCAGGCGTAATAGCCACACTGTCATCCATCAAAAAAGCTAACACAGGTATCTTCTGTTCTAATGCATAACGAAATTCCTTTTGTGTGTAGCTAATTCCTGCATACTCCCCTTGTTCAATCACACTCCCATATCTATGACCAATAATCAGAATATAATAATCAGAACTATCTATGGTCTCTCTTATTATTTCCCACTGTTCTTCATCTGCAGCACTGAACATTTCCATTCCAATAGGAAACTGATACATGGAAAGAATTGTATCCTGAACCTTTTTTCTTTCTTCTTTTAAATCCTCATATGTCGAACTTATAAAAATCTGATACTTCTTTTCCATAAGATTATTCCCTCTCCACCATATCCTGCTGCAATTTAAATTCTATCGTCTTTGTGCTTCCACCAGTTCTTCTTATCAGTTCATCTTGTCCAATTACTTTTATAAGATTTGCAATCTTTGAACCCAAATCACTTCTTCCATTATCATCCTTACCACTCTTATCGTATGTCTTATGATAATAAATTGTAGTATTCACATTATCATTCAGGATTAAATCTCTAAGAATATCTTTATCCGTAACATCTAATGAATGACCAAATATATAAAGTTCATGCTTTTTTATTCTCTCCTCATAATTTTTCCCTGATGACTCCATCCATTTTAATGCTTTATCCATATCGCCTTTCTTTAAAGCATCTTTCACCATTTCTGTACATACTTCTTCAGCTCGCTTACTACCCTGATATCTTTCCCGAATCTCATTAACCCATTCTTTATACTTGCATCCTGTTCCTTTATATATTCTTTGGTAAAACTTCTTAAAAGCAATAAATTCTATATCATTATCCTTTCTATCATCAGACAAATACTCATCTATCCCAAGAACCATATCATTGCTCTCAATAGTATGATTAATGTCTGCTTTTCCATGAATATGATCTAAATAATCTACATCCGATTTATCAACATTTTCTACCAAATTATCTAAATTATTAAAATAAATTTGTTCATATGTAGATGTATAATTAAAACTTAATACCTTGCTTACTTTGTTTCTAGTACTTTTGTCGATATATTCAAAAGAATATGTCATAATCTCTTTAATATCAGGTGATATTTTCTTGCAGTCAATTTTCTCCACATACTTACACAGATATATCTCCAATGCCTGAATCAACTTATTTAAATCACTTAACAGTCTATCCCGCAAATACTTATAAGTCATATTTGAATCGTTAAATGCCGCATGAAAAAAATCATTAGAAAGCCCTTCAAATTCGTCTTCTAACTTATAAACTTTAGATAGGCCATGCATATCTTCATCTATCATCTGAATCACATTTGATATTTCACTTTCAAAGTCAATCCAATTCTCTTTCTGATACATACTACACTGTAAAAAATAATCTATCCAGAGGTTATTATCCAATAATTTATGCCACATCCTCCTTTGATTACATATTTCATTAAAACGTATTAATTCCTTAACTTGTGGATTAATATTTCCCCAATCAAGATACAATAAATCCTCGTTACTTTTTATTTTTATAATCTGCCTAATTACTTTACAAAACTCCAAAAAATCCCCATACTTCGTAGGCAGCCCATGTGCCAGATCAAACCCATTCCCAATCACAAGTATTTTCATTAAGATGTTTCTCCTTTGTCTACTAACATAAATCTACAATATCCCTAATTATACTCTATAACTTTCCTTTACATCATTCAATCTCCTTACTCTACAAGTTTTGCCGTTTTTCATGCTGATTTCACCTAAAACTTACTCAAAATAACGCTTTTCTGTTATCTCAAAAACAATCCACCATTTTTATGCAGTAAAAAGACTCCTGCCAAAAATAAGGAAGTCTTTCATATATTATTTTATATGAAAAACTCATTTCTCATTTTACTAATCTAATACATGGATAGTAAAACATTACGGAAATATATTTCAATTAAAAAAGAGAATTCAACCTTCAAAAACTAAACATACTATCCCGGTTGGCAAATATTCATATCCTTTTTATATCTTCTCATGCATTTATATAAGTCTGCTTAACGATATCATTACTCTTTTGCAAAAATATATAAATACCAAACCATAAAAGCAATGTAATACAAATAATTATTTGTATAATCTCAATACTTCCAATTCGGCTATAATCAAGTAAGATAAAAAATAAAATAGTTGTGAAAATACTGGCATAAACAAATGAATTCCTATATGAAGAATCATGGCGGTTAATTATTCTATTAACATTTACTTTATGTAAACGTCTTTCCCATTTTTCATTATGAAAAACACAAAGATATGCACCTATTTTCATAATAGCAATATTATAGTCTAATACAATATAGTAAATTGGAATAATTACACAATAAGCCAAAAGGCAGATAGCTGAATTATGCATAGTTATTGCCCATGCAAAAACCGCAGTAATTCCAACATAAAGAGTGCTATTAGCCTTCCGTACCACTTCCATATTACATTCTATTTCTTTTCTCAAATAATCACGTTCTCTCTGCTCTTCCATTAAAATCCCCCTTAATCACAAGTATATTTATAAAATACTTCTCCTTTTTCCACTATCAAATATCGACAATATACCCGCTTTTATTCTATATTTTTCGTTTACTATCTTCAACGTCCATACTCTGCAATTTTGCCGATTTTTATGCAAATTTTGCCCGAAACTTACGAAAGACTATTTTCTATTCAACACTCTATGAACTTAAATGACTCCTTGATAATTCAGGCTGGCAACAGAAATTCTACTGTTTATTAAAAGCTGCTTTGCGCATAAAATTCTTTCCTACCAGGCATTTTTCAAAAAAATGTCCATATATGGACGCATTAAACTATATATAAGATAGAGAAGAGGGGACTGCGGAACAAAAAACAGCCTTCCGTTCAAGAAGACTGTTCTTATAATCATGTATAGATATTGCTTTCTCTTAGTTCCTTTATCAGATGATGCCGGTTTTCTTTTCTAATGACAGATATCAGCTTTCTGCTTTCCAAAAGCCAAATAGTTCTTGTTACTACAGTATGAATCAGTGTTCCTTTTTTCCTGCGATATGGATACCCTCATAAGAACTGCCCCTACACCCTGAGCACGCATACAGGCAATTCCGTCTCCTTATTCCTTTTTTGGGGGGCTCGTCAACTCATGAAGCCATCCCGATTTGCTGATTCAGAAAACATATACGAGTATCTCCAAATCCTTATTTCTCCCTTTCCATTCGGATATCTGTAAACGCACCTCTTTTGCCGTCAGCTCATTTAGTTTCAGTATGACTTTCCGCAGTTTCGGAAAATAATCGAAATTATGGATATGAAACCATAATCGGCTGTCCATACAGTGAAATTCGAAAATTTCGATATTTTTCATGCTGTATAGATCCTTTTCATGAAAAAAATGTAACTGGCCGGCTTCAATATATAAACTGTTTATGCTTTTCAGGTTTCTCATATTTTGCAGATTGTGAACCACCTCTGACAAATCGTCCTCCGACCTTATCGACAGCCTGTTAATCTGCGCAAACTGCGTCAGAAAATAGGCGTTTTGTATGGATCCGCTTAATAAGACTTCCTTACATTCACAGAAATACCGAAAGATTTCCGTTTCCCAAATATGCTGACGATCTTCTATACCACCGCATAAAAGGTGCAGGATCCGCACTTTTTCTATTTTTTTAACGTCCTGCTCATCCAATTCTTCATTACCGATCAAATCCGTTATGCCCTTCGGAATTGTTAATGAATCTCCGTCAATCCGGTTCAATAAAATTTTTACCAACCGTTCCCTGACATTATATTCTGCCAACAGCGGATTTCCGAATCCGCTTAGCAGGTTTAAAGCATCTGTTTTCACGAAATCATTGCCGCCGCCTTCCACATAGGACAAAATTGCGGGAATGGTCTCTCCTGTTCCTATCCGGCCGAGCAAACGCAGGCATCGGCTCTTTTCATCATTCGAATAATTCATGGAATCATTTAAAAAGGGCAGTAAATAGGTTCCCGCCTGCGCTATTTCGGATAAATCACGCTGCTTTGGAGGAATCATTTTTTTAATTTTGGCATTGATTTCCTCCTTAATCCCGCTGTTTGACAGAAAAAGGGAAGAGGAAGCGCCCAGTGCCGCGATCAAAGCATATCTTTCATCATTTTTGCTTTTGCTCTTATCGATTAATTCCTTTAAAACATCTTCTACATTTTCCTGGCCCATCTCCTGAAAGCACATAATGATCGTTTCTTTCCAGTTTGTATTACATGCTTCTCTGACCAGAACATGCCAGGCACAATTTCTGCACAAAGATTTGACGGTTAAAAACTCCATGAATGTTTTATGTATAAAGTCTATCACTCCATTTTCCGGTTCCCTGATTATACCGCTTCTGTCAACCAGATAATTCAGAATATCCTCAGCGCTGTATTCATGGATACTGTCCGCCAGAATATTCGTATTGCGCAGCAAATTTTCCAAAAACTGTATCACATGCCTCTTATTTGCGGATGATATGTTGCCGTCCATCATCCAATATGATATTTCTTCTAATATTTTTCTTTTTTTACTATAATTAAGTCTGGGTAAATTTCTGTAAATATCCTGATCAATTTTTCTCTGGTTATCCCTTTCATCTATCAGCATCGCACAGCATTTTTCATACAGCTCTATTTTATCTTCCGGCAGTTGTTCACGATTCACATAATTTAACGCACAAATCATAGCGCACAGCAGGGGATTCTTTGCCAGCACTTTGAGGGAAGGGGTATCCATAATTTTTTTCTTCAGGTTGAACTGTAACCGGTCTATTTCCTGGTCTGCAACAACCGCGTCTTTTCTCAAAACGGACATATGCCAGTATGTAATAAACTTTTTAATATTTTCGGTTCTCATCGGCATAATTTCGTATTCCGCACTATTACAGCTGAGACGATCGTGCACGGAGTTTCTGGCCGTTAATAAAATTTTAATCTTCGGATAAAGTTTTAAAGTACGCTCTATAAAATTATACGTTTCTTTCCTCATCAGCTGATTTGTTTCATCTATGCCGTCAAAAAGCAGAATTGCCCTGTTCTTTTTTAATAAATACGAAATCCATCCGTCAGGGCATGTATTTCCGTATTCTTCCGTTATTTTGTCTGCGGCTTCTTCCAGATTAATCTTTTCGGTATTCCTCAATATGATTACAATCGGAATCATATCTTTTATATCATTCACTTTTACATATTCGTTTTTTGCAGCACATACGGCGACCCATTGTAAAAAGGTTGTTTTTCCCGATCCCGCTTCTCCTTTTATCCATACCACATTATTCTGCGCAAATACCTGGGACAGTTCCGTTTCATCCCCGTACTCATTTCTGTTTGTACAGCTTAATTCCACATACGCGGATGAAATATCGTACCTTGTAATATTTCTGGCATTGTTAATACCCGACCCGATCAACTCCACTTTACTATATTTCTCAATAAGCATATCCCGATAAATGCTTTCATATTCGCGGTAAGAAGTATCCGTATCTTTGAGCGCATTTATCCTGGAGTGCATTTCATCCAGAATCGCACACAAATCATTCTGATATTCATTCTGGCGCTCGATGACTACCTCTAACAATTGGGGCGTCAGGTTTGGCAGTTTTGCAATAAACGCGGTCCCGGTTTTGGAAATATATCTGACACAGTTTGTATATAGCCCGATTTCCGCATCGCTCCATGTTTCCCTTATCTTTTCCGACTGTTCCATGACCAGTTTTCTAAAACTTTCCGAATTTCTTATCTTTGACAGCAATTCCGTTTCATTTAAATTAATTTTCTCTATATCTTCCTGAATCTGGGACAAAATCGCAGCATTTCGCTCCCCGCCCCGTATCTGATCTCCAAATTCATTCATAAAATATTCCGCCATGGTCTCTATATAACCTTTCATGGAACTGTGAGACCTTTTGGCTTTCCATATTGTCAAACCGCATTGCTGTGCAGTCTGCTCTATATCTAACAGATTGTCGCCCAAAAGCATACGGTCTGTTGTCCATCCTCTCAATATCACTCTAAAAGCCGCTCCAAATATGGCAATAATCATTTCTTCCATATGTAAATTCTTCCTTCATTTCATCCTTCAGTCATTCCGGCCGCTGATCTTACCGCTTTTTATGCCGATTCCGCATCCTTTCTCATAAACGGCATCGGCAATCCTTCTCAGCCCTCCGCCAAGTCTTTCCGCATCCATATATGCGGACAGTTTTCATCCAGATCGATTTCCCCGTAACCGTCATATCCCTGTTTCCGGTAAAATTCCCGGGCGCTGTACTGCGCATGCAGGCGGATGCCTTTTCCACCGCTGTTTCTGATGACTGTCTCCACCTCTTTTAACAAAAAGGCGCCGATCTTTTTTCCCCGGTATGCCTTCACGACCGCAATCCGCCCGACCGTATAATCGCCGCAGGATTCTTTTCTGAAAAAACGGCATGTCGCAATCGGAATCGTCCCGTCATATAAAACAAGGTGTCTGGCATACTCATCGACTTCGTCAAACTCCTCGCAGAATCCCTGTTCTTTCATAAAAACTGTCTCCCGGATTTTCTGCGCTTCCTCCGGCAGTTTATCGTAAATCATTACATTCATCCGCAATCCCCCGCCCGTCATTTTATTAATAAAAAGATGCCTGATTCATATCAGCGGATGGGGCTGCCGATCTTCATATCCCGGCGCCACCGGGGCGCTTCGCCGTCATCTCCCCAGTATTCATCCAGCGAACATATCTGATCTTTCTCTATCCGCATAAAAGATACCACATGAAAGGACATGCTCCTGTCCTTCGTATAGACGCTGACGGCCGTAACAGTCAGGTTCCCCATATTTTCTATCCGTTCGACCATACCGTCCCATTCTCCCGGATACTCGCAGTTTGCCCGGATGTATTCTTCCACCGTGAAATGTTCATTCGTGCAATGCCAGTTTACATAAGCATCCGTTTTAAAATATGTCCGTATTTTGGCCGCATCCTGTCTGAATACGGCATCCCAGAATTGATGAAGATTCATAAATATTCCTTTCTTAATCCATTAACCGCATGGAAAATCTCCGGCGCCGGCACAAATTTTGCACAGGCATTGTTTGATGTGATATACTAACAGATATAGTTTCAATGAAAATAATGTTTGTCAGCGGCAGTTCCGGCAGGAACTCTGTTTGCAAAACATCATGCTTATCAGAACGGAGGATCATCATTATGCTGCCAACAAGAACAGAAGCAATGCAGCTTGTAGAAGAAGCCCTGCAATGCAATCCCGGCCCCTGGGGAGATCACAGTCTGGTAACGGCACAATGCGCGGAAAAAATCGCGCTCGCCTGTCATGACATGGATCCGGAAAAAGCATACTTAATCGGCCTGTTACACGATATCGGCAGAAAATTCGGCACCCGCCATCTGGGGCATGTCTATGACGGCTGGAAATATATGCTCCGCCTCGGATATGACGAAGCGGCGCGAATCTGTCTGACCCACTCTTTTTGCGAAGGAACGCTGGACTGCTATATCGGAAAATTCGATATCACGGAATCCGAAACGGAAGAAATCAGACAGGCCCTGTGCCGGCTCGTCTTCGACGATTACGACAAACTGATTCAGCTATGCGATTCACTGGCCGCCGCCGAAGGCGTCGTCGATATGGAAGACCGTATGAACGATATCCGCCGCCGCTATGGCTTCTATCCACAGTCGAAATGGGATAAAAATATGGCGTTAAAGCGTTACTTTGAAGAAAAAACCGGAAAAGATATTTACGGTATCGTCCGGTCATAAGCATTTGTTTGAAAAAAGTCCGTCTGCGGAGGGGGACGGTGCCTGCATCCTGCTCCTTTGGGGGACGCTTCCGCTCCGCGAAAACCAGCAGCGGTACTAAGTTCAAAAGCCGCTTAGCGTCTTTTTCACTAAGTGCCGGCGGTTTTCAAGACCCCCGACAGGAGCAGGATGCAGACACCGTCTTCTGTGGACAGACAGCCTGTTTTATTAACACGCTTCCGCTTCATAAAAACCAGCACCGTCCCCCTCCGCGGACAGCATCTTTCCCGTTCTTTCGCTCCCCCATCTCCAGACGCAGTTCGCACCGTTCTTCCACCCGGTAAGCAGCAAAATAGCGTTCTTCCATCAAAATCCAGCGGTCCCGGAACATCTTTGCCCCTTCCTTGCCGTTCCGTCTGACAATGCGCCGCATTTGCTCTTCCGCATCGACCGAAAGAAAAACATGCAGATCATAATAGTCCCACAGCGCCGGATGGCAGCTGTATGACCCTTCCACCAGGCAGACTTCTGCCGGCGCAATCAGTATCGGCTCCGCCAACGCCATCTCACGGCAGTCAAAAGGCCGGTAAGCAATCTCCCGCGCCCCTTTTTTCAGGGGCAGCAGAACTTCTTCCAGAAAACGTTCATAATCCACATTTCCGCCGGGCATATCAAGCCGGTCTTTCGTGCGCTGTTCGGGACGCAGGAAAAAATGGTCCATATGCAGAACGCTCCAGCCGAATTTTTCCTGTAAGAATGCCGCCAGCGTCGTTTTTCCTGCGCCGCATCTTCCGTCAACAGCCGCAAGAAGCGGCGCTTTTTCGGGAGAAGCGTTCTCCCGGTGTAACGCCGCTTCATGCTTTTGCATTTCTTCTATCTTTTCACGCAGCCTTTCGGATGCCATTTTTATATCCATACATCAGCCCTTTCTGCTGCCGGCCATGCAAAGGCCGCGCGGCTGTCATATCCGTCAGCGCGCGCCTTCCCCCTGCGCCGCCGTGTGATGTTTCCGAAACTTCACGAGGCCGGTCCGGTTCAGCGCAACCATTACCGTCGGAATCAGAACAAGCTGTAAGATAATGCCCGGAATCGCATTCAGGAATGCGCCCGCCATGAATGCTTTCCATGTAAAGGCATTTCCGCTGATTCCCATGAAAATAATCTGTACAATCCCCCATACCACACGTCCTGAAAGCATTGCCGCGATCACGGAACGGTAAAGCGAGATGATACATTGCCAGCGGGAACGATTGTAAAGGAATCCCGCCGCAAATCCATATGTCATCAGTTCAAACGCCATGGCCGCGGCTGTCGGAAACAGCACCGGCATACCAAAGACCGCCGAACGCAGCAGCGGCAGAACAAACCCGACGGCGGCTCCGTACTGCCAGCCGCAGATTAACCCGCAAAGAAATACGGGAATATGCATCGGAAGCAGCATGCTGCCGATTCTTGGAATCTGTCCCGTAAAAAAAGGAAGAACAATCCCGATCGCCATAAACATTGCCGAGAGTGTCATGTTTTTAATTGATTTCTTCATCATATACTCCTTGTCTTGTTTCTTATTCCGAATCTCTTTTACTCCTTTACCCTCAGTGGACGGGAACACACGCCCCTTGTCAACCGAGGGTACCCTGCCGCTTTATAACGCAAAACAAAAATAATATGAAGCCGTGATTACTTACCGAATGCTTCCGCGCATTCTTTCAGCCGCTCGATAACGGGAATCTGCTGCGGGCAGACTCTTTCACACTGGCCGCAGGCAATACAGTCGGAAGCCGTTCCCGCATTTTTGACTGCCTGCTCATAATCCGCTTTTCCTTTTTCGATTCGTTCCCAGATCAACTGTTTATTTCTTGCCGCAAATATTTCGGGAATCGGAATCCGTTTCGGACATCCGGCCGTACAGTAATGACAGGCTGTACACGGAATCGATTCCACCGCGTTTAAAGCTTCCTGTGCCTTTTTCACCGTGATCTGCTCGTCCTGGCTAAGCGGACGGAAGTCTTTCATATAGGAAAGATTATCCTGCATCTGTTCCACGCTCGACATACCGGAAAGCACCGTAAGAATGCCGTCCAGAGAAGCCGCGTAGCGGACTGCCCATGACGCCATGGAAGCCTTCGGATCCGCTTTTTGGAAAATTTCCCTTACTGTTTCGGGCGGCGCCGCAAGCATGCCTCCCTTGACCGGTTCCATGATCACGACGGATTTTCCGTGTTTTCTTGCCACTTCATAGTTCGCTCTGGACAACACATTCGGATTTTCCCAATCCGCATAATTGATCTGGAGCTGGACAAACTCCGCATCGGGATGCGCCGTCAGCAGTTCATGAAGCAGATCCGGACCGGCATGGAAAGAAAAGCCCCAGTGTCTGATCAGTCCCTTTGCCTTCTGCTCTTTCACAAAATCCCACAGGCGGTGCTGTTCATACGTTTTATAACTTCCGGACTGAATGGCATGCAGCAGATAATAATCGAAATATCCTGCGCCCGTCCGTTCCAGGCTCGTATAAAACTGCTGCTTTACGGACTGTTCGTCACAACCTTCCTTATTGGCGTTTATCTTGGTTGCCAGTGTAAAGGATTCCCGCGGATACCGTTCTACCAGCGCCGCTTTGGCCGTCAGCTCCGAATCTCCGTTATCGTATGTATAAGCGGTATCGAAGTATGTCTGTCCCGCCTCCATAAATAAGTCAACCATTTTTTTTGTCTGTTCCAGGTCGATTTTCCCGGATTCTTCTTTCGGCAGACGCATCAGCCCGAATCCTAATTTCGGTATATTTTCTCCAAAATATCGTTCCATACAAAATCCTCCCGCTTTTTATCTGAATAGACTAAAAATATCATATATCTTCGCTTTCGTCAATGATTCTTCCGCTCTAATCCACGACAAACACATGTATGCTTCTTTCCTCTTTGGCCTGTCTTCTTTTACACTTCTCCACATTAATTTGATAACAAAAAAAATCGAAAAAGTATGACATTGCTTGTAATTCATTCTTTTTCTACCTATAATTAGTAATATACCTGTATATGTGCGCCCTGTAAAATCCGGGGCATAAAGCAGGGCCGTTGAAAGATTATGCAGAATCGGAGAACCTACATGAAAAAACCGAACAAATCATTTCCGAAAACAGTGCTCCGGACACTCTGGATCCTGTATGCGCTTATCAGCACGCTTCTATGTCTTTCTCAGATTGACAGGCTGTTCATGAAAGACTATTCCGCCATGTCCGAATATATTTCTCTGGATGACTCCTGGAACATCAGCATCGGCGGCGATATCTGGCAGGATATCTCTTTGAATGACTTTTGTTTTAACGATATAAGAAAAGGCGATGAGGTCGTCATGCGCAGAAAACTCCCCGACAGCCTGGGCGCCTCCGACGGTGCGCTTCGTCTGCATATCAGACATTCCGCAGTCCGCATCTATATCGACGACGAACTGTTCTATGAATATGGTTATGATCGGCTGGAACAGGGGAAAATGGCCGGCAGCGGGTTCCAGTTCATCAATTTTCCGAACGAATGCCAGGGCAGAACCATGACAATCCATCTTTTTCAGACAGAAAATCATGCTTTTTCCAGACTGGATTCCCTTCGGATTTATCGTTGGGAAAACGCTTTCCGGCTTCTGATGACCGAAAACAGGATTGCGCTTTTCACAGGCTGTTTTCTGCTCATTTTTGGCCTGGTAACGATGATTATCACCGCCGTTGCGCTGGCTTTTTCCCTGAAATATATCAGGTTGTTCTGCGTCTCGCTTTTTTCGCTCCTCGTCGGTCTTTGGACGCTTTGCTATTACAATATCGTTATGGTTTTTTCCATCCCGCTGTATGCGGTATCGCTGTTAGAATATCTTTCCCTTTATCTTTCCCCTCTCACGCTTCTGGTCTATATGCAGAAGGATGTCAACAGGCTGAAACAGAAGTTTCTCCGGTACTGTTACCGGACGCTTTTCACCGTCCAGACTGCCGCTGTCATCAGCGCGGTCGTACTTCACGGACTGGATGCGGTTCATCTTGCGGAAATGCTGCCCTATATGCAGGTGCTGATCGTCTGCGATCTCGTCTACTTTATTTTTATTGAAATCATGAATCTGAAATCCAGTCAGCCCTTCGACCGGCTTTTTCTGGCCGGCATGCTGATAATCGGCGGAGGTGTGGCCTGCGAACTTGTCAGCTACTGCGGGAGCCGTTACCGGGGAACCGATCCCCTCGCCTTTCGGGGCGCCGCTCCCGTCGGCGTCGTGATCTTCATCGCCATCCTGATCTGCTCTTTCTATCTGAATCTTACCCAAAAACTGATGCAGGAAACAGAGCGGAATTTCCTGTTGAAAAGCGCTTACACCGATGAACTGACACAAATCCATAACCGCAGATACTGCATGGAATACCTGCATAAAATAAAAGAAACGGATAATCAGAATTATTCCATTATCTGTTTCGACTTAAATGATCTGAAAAAAGCAAACGACACCTACGGCCATGCGAGAGGCGATATCCTGATCAAAAGCGCCGCGGAAATCATTCGGGAAACCTTTTCTTCACATGGCATCGTCGCAAGAATCGGCGGTGACGAGTTTATCGCGGTTTTAAACACTACGTCATCTGACGAAATCGCAGGGCTTCTTGAACGGTTTCAGACCGGTATTCACAGAAAAAATGAAGAAATTCCCGATCTGAATATGTCCATTGCCTATGGCTGCGCCTCCCCCAATCCCAAAGCCCACAACGTCGATCTCGTCTACCAGACCGCCGACAACCGCATGTACGAAAAGAAAAAGCAGATGAAACAGCAGGACAAAACGCCGTAACCATCTGCCTTTTATGGCATAACATAATGATATAACTTTTTTGGAGGCTCTCTATGGATTCTCCTTCTATTGCCATTGTCGGCCGCTCACAGGATACCGCCAATTATGAAAAAGCGCTGCGGCTTATCGGCGTTTCACCCTTTACCACGCTGGATCCCGAGCAATGCGCGGACTGCCGCGGGCTGCTGCTCCCCGGCGGCGGAGACATCACCCCCGCTTTTTTCGGACAGACAAACCACGGTTCCGAACAAATTGATACCGAACTGGATATCCTTCAGCTTCAGGCCCTCGATCTGTTCGTCAAATGGCGCAGACCCGTACTCGGCATCTGTAAAGGCATGCAGATCATCAACGTTCATTTCGGCGGTTCTATTTGTCAGCATATTAAAACCGCGACAAAACATCGATGGAACGGAAAAGATCAGTTCCACTATGTGTATCATATCGGATGCAGCCGGACGGATTTCTTCTATCAGCTTTACGGAAGCAGCGCTTTCGTCAACTCCGCCCACCATCAGGCTGTCGACCGCACCGGCCGGAATCTTCTCCCGGTCTGTCAGGCATCCGACGGAACGCTCGAAGCGCTCGTCCACGACTCCCTGCCGGTTCTTGGCGTCCAGTGGCATCCGGAACGGATATTCGATAAGGGAGGCATGGAACTGCTCTCCTATTTTGCGGAACTCGGTTCTGCCTGAGAAAGAGTCTTTATTCCTTTCTTTCTCCCCTGAAATTCTTCCTTCGTATTTTGCGACAGAACTTCAAACAGCGCCTTCATAATATTGTTCATGACTTTGGTTGTATCGGCGTCAACATTTTTAATTGCCGACATAATTCCCTGTATGCTTTTCTTCCAGTTCGCGGTAAAATCGATCAGGTTATCCGCCTCAGACGCTTTTACGACATCGTACAGCGTGTCCACAAAGATACGCATCTGTTCCTGATTTAATGACAAGATCCAGTCATTGAGCGCTGCGTCCATAAACATTCTGCCGGAATAGATCTGCTTTACAATGCGGAAATCATCTTTCTCAATGAGCCAGGAATAGGGATTGTGCTGTGCCAGTCCGAAACTCTTGCTTTCCACGACCCGGTAGCTTCCTTCGGAGGAAAGCAGCATTCCAACCATCGACGAATGGGGAACCGTACGACGGATTTTCTGCTCTATCCGCTCAAAACTGCTCTTCTCCCTGACCTCCGGCCGGAATCCCGGACCGTCATGATTAAATATCGTGACAATTCGTTCCTGCACTTCCGGCCGACAGTTCATTGCCGCATATACCGCAAAGTTACCGCCTTTGGAATGCCCGCCCACATAAAAGGAAGACTCGAATTTCTCCGCTGCTTTTTCCAGATAAGCGGCGCTCATAATCTGACCCGGAACCGGTTCGGAAAAGGCCAGATTCAAATCTTCCTTCCATCCGACAATCGTTTCGTCCGTCCCACGATAGGCAATGTAAAAAAGCCCTTCGGCCGGTTGAAACGTAACCGCCGAAAACTGTGTTTCTCTTTCCAGCTCAATTTGATTTACATAATAGTTTATTTTCAAACCGCCAAACCGTCTGCTGTGCACCATCGCCAGAAATAATTCGGTATTTTTTTCCCGATACCGCTCGTCTCCGTATAAATTGTCGTAATCTCTGTTCTCGAAAACCTGCCGGATGGATACGAAAGGCGCATTGTCCTCGAGTCCCGGAACAAGGCCGTCAAATTTCAGATAAGAAAACTGGCTTAAAATCAGGCTGTCCACCTCACTGAGCGGCTTCTCCGAAAAAGTATAATCCCCATATTCCTGAATATAATCGATCATCGTTCCCATAGACATCACCCCGTTTCAGACAATTACAGCTTCGCTTCCAAATGCTCTATGTTCTTGATCAGCACGGAAACCGTACCGTTCGGATTGGTAATAAACTCCACACTCCGCGGATTTTTATACTGTTCCATCGGAATCCTGATTTCGATTCCGGTATCCGTGTACAGATGCTGACTCTGATATTTTCTGACCGTATTTTCGCTTTGCGGCCTGATTTCTTCTTTTACCAGATCATACTTTTCCATTTTATCCTGAAAAGCGGTTTTTAATTCCGGCTTTTCTTCAAAAATCTTCTCCGCAATCTCCTCCACGGTAAAGCCGCCGCTCTCCACAATCTGCTCCTGTATGATGCTCTTGGCTTCCATCTGTTTCACAAAGCGCTCCGACTCGTCATACCCTTCCTTCTGCACGCTCTCCACCGCCTTGCTGACAATGGAAAGCTTGGATTTATGGGAAAGGTGGCTGCTGCATTTTAAGAAAAGGAAAGAAAAATAATTGGTTTTCTCTCCGTTCACTTCATATTTTTTCTCGATGGCCCACACCGAAAGATCGTCGAGCCGGATGATGGCCGCCTCCGTCAGCCGCTGGCTTTCGGGCGGCAGAATAGACTTATGCCTTATTATTTCATTGCTGTTCCCTTCCTCCAGAGCCATCGTCCGATGCGTGTAGAAGGGCTTATAATTCATTTTCAGAAGCGCCAGATATTCTTCATCCTCGTACTGGAACCGCACCACAATCAGGTCTGCGGGCGGAATATCAATATTGCTTTTCATAATCTCATACAGAAGCGCCGCGATATCTTTGCTGATATCCACAAAAGATTCGTCCGCATACTGCTCCAGAATATGATATACTTCGGACTCTTCTTTATAAAAACGGCTTTCTTTCGTATCGTCTCCGGAACTGATTTTCGCGATATGTTCTTTGATAAAATCAGCAAATTCCGAACCATACTCCAGCTCCGTATCGGATAACACCGGCATGCCGATCGTCGAATCCATAATATGCACGATCGCTTTCCTGATTCGTATATTTTCTTTTATCATCCGTATCCCTCCCAACATTACGTTTCGCCCCGCGGACGCGCCATACTACTTCCCGGCGGGCCTCCTCCGAAATGAGCATCAGCAGTTTTTTTCTAGTATTTTTTCCACACTCTGGGTGAAAACAGCAGCAGCATCGGCAAAAGCTCCAAGCGTCCCGTCAGCATATCGAACATCAGTACGAACTTGGAGAAAACCGAATAACCGCCGTAATTACAGGTAGGCCCCACCGCATGGAAGCCCGGCCCCACATTGTTCAGATTCGCCAGCACCGCCGACAGGTTGGTTTCCATATCATAATTGTCAAGCGACAAAAACAGGAATGACACCATACAGACAACGAGATAAATGATCAGATAAGAACGAATCGAGCTCACCGTCTCATCATCCACAACCCGCCCTTCCAGATGCGGCTTTTTCACGATCTGCGGATGAACGACCCGCAGAAGTTCTCGTCTCATATCCTGTACAAGCACCAGAATACGGGATACCTTAAAACCGCCTCCCGTACTGCCCGCGCAGGCGCCGACCGCCATGATCACCAAAAGGACCGCTTTGGAAAATTCCGGCCACTGATCAAAATCCGCGGTAGAAAAGCCCGTGGTGCTTCCGAGGGAAGCGACCTGAAAAAGCGCATGGTGAAAGGCTTCCGCAATATTACCGTAATATCCCCTGATATTCCATGCGATCAGCGCCGCCGCGCCGAAAAACAGAATCAGGTAATATCTCGCTTCTTCATACAAAAATGCTTCTTTCGGCTTTCTTGCAACCAAAAGCAGATAATAGACGTTAAAGTTCATGCCGCCCAATATCATAAATACCGTAAAAATAATCTGCACCGACAGCTTATACGTTCCGATACTCGTATTCAGGACGCCGAAACCGCCTGTCCCCAATGTGGAAAAAGACAGCACCGTAGAATCGTACAGGCTCATGCCCGCAATTTTCAGCACAATGATCTGCAATATGGTAATTCCGATATAGATGCCATAGAGAATCTTCGCCGTCAGCTGCACCCGCGGCACCAGCTTTCCGACGGAAGGCCCCGGGCTCTCCGCCCGCATCAGGTGCATATTATAACCGCCGGATAACGGCAGTACCGCCAGAATCAGAACGAGAACCCCCATACCGCCGATCCAGTGCGTGAAAAGCCGCCAGAACTGCACGCTTTTAGACAAACATTCCACATCCGGTAAAATGCTGGCCCCTGTCGTCGTCAGACCGGAAATCGTCTCATAAAGCGCATCCACAAAACCCGGTATTTCCCGGCTGAAATAAAATGGCAGCGCGCCAACGACGCTCAATACGACCCATGTCAGGGAAACGGTAATAAACCCTTCCCTGGCATAAAAAACATTGCTTTTCGGCTTCCATCTTTTGCCGATTTCCGCCACAATCAGGCATCCGGCCATGACGACCGCAAAAGAATATCCCGCTTTTTCCTGATAAATGATCGCTACCAGACAGGGAAGCGCCAGAAAAAGCGCGGCAAACTCCAGAACACGAAATAAAATATATCTGATAATTGAGTAATTCATGCAAGCGTTCCCCTTTATTTCAAAATATCCTTGATGTCATTCAGTCCCGTTTTGGTTGTCACAACGATTACCATATCGCCTTTCCGTATTACGCTCTGGCCCCCCGGGATACTGATCGTTCCTTTATGATTGATCGAACAGATCAGAATATTCGGCTTAATCTTCAGATCCTGAAGCGGTATTCCGATCACGGGAGAATCTTCCTTAACGCAAAATTCCAGCGCCTCCACCCGGTTATCATTCAGGCGGTAGAGCGTCTCGATGTTGCTCCCGAGCGAGTTATCCATCGCACGCACGTATTTAATGATATTTTCCGCCGTCAGATATTTCGGATAAATAACGCTGCCGATGTCCAGGCTGTCGATGATTTCATCGTAGGAAATCCGATGTACATGCGTAATCAGCTTTGCTTTCGAAACGCTTTTCGCAAACAGGGAAAGCATAATATTTTCTTCGTCAACGCTCGTCATCGCAACAAAAGCGTCCGTCTGCATCAGCCCTTCCTGCATCAGCAGATTCCGGTCCGTCCCGTCTCCCTGTATGATCGTTGCCTTCGGCAGCAGCTCGCTCAGTTCTTCACATCTTGCCGCGTTTACCTCTATGATTTTAATATGGATTCCCATATCCATCAACTGTCTTGCCAGATAATAAGCCGTTTTCCCGCCGCCGATAATCATGACATTTTTCGCACGTGTAACGACCGCTCCGAGTTTTTTGAAAAATCCCAGATTTTTCTGCGGCGTACCGATAATGGAAATTTCATCCAGCGCACGAATAATAAAATTACCGCCCGGAATATACACGTCTTCTCCGCGCTCTACCGTACAGATCAGAATGTCCGATTTCAGCCTGCTCTTAATCTGCTGTAAAGACTGGTCGCACAGAACGGAATCCTCTCCGACACGGTATTTTACAACCTCTACCCTTCCTTTTGTAAACGTATCGATCGTAATGGCTGACGGGAATTTTAAGAGACGCGCCATTTCAGCCGCGGCGGCAAGCTCCGGATTGATGACCATGGACAGTCCGAGTTCTTCTTTAATATAGCTGATTTCCAAATTATAGATAGGATTCCTGACTCTGGCGATCGTATGACAGCCGCCCGTCTTTCTGGCAATCAGACAGCATAACAGATTTACCTCATCGGAACCTGTCACCGCAATCAGAAGATGCGCGTCTTCCACACCGGCTTCTTTCTGTACCGCGAAGCTGACACCGTTCCCGTTCACACCCATGACGTCATAGCTGTTGCTCAGATTCTGAAGCCTCTGCCTGTTCATATCAATTACTGCAATATTATGCCCTTCCGAGCTGAGCTGTTCTGCCAGCGTCGCCCCTACATTTCCACATCCAACGATAATAATCTGCATTGTTCATACCCTTTCTGTCCTATATTAGCCTGATGTGCCGTATCCTTTTCCATTCGCCGGTTAATATTTTTCCGGGTAATCCGTTCCCGTTTCCGACTGCATCAGATACACGTATTTTTCCGGCTGCTTTTCCATTTTAAGCATCGTGTCAAAAGCCATCAGAAGCATTTTGTCTCCATTCTGCTTCATATCGTCATGCCCTCTGTCAAGCTGCGCCTTAAAATGGTCCATCTGCCAGACCATAATATCCACGATTGTATAGCCCGAAATCCTGTATTCACATAAAAAATTCCGGTGTTCCAGATAATATATAAATTCCCGGTAAACGGGCCCGGATTCTCTGAGCGCCTTCCAGAACTGTTCGAGAAAAACCTGATCTTCTCCCGCATAGAGGCACAATGCTTCCGCCCATTCCCTTGCCATATGATCGATTTTATTTTCCATAGATTACTTCTCCGTTTGGTTGGGTATACCTGTCCCCTGCTCTCCCCCGCGGTGCCGCTCGGAATCCTTCGGGCTCCTCGCTCGCGGGCTTCGCCCTATGAAATCCCGCTTGGATTAATTCGTCTGCACGCAGACGATTTCTCCACGCAGACTTTTTCCCCTGCTTTCCCCCGCGGTGCCGCTCGGAATCCTTCGGGCTCCTCGCTCGCGGGCTTCGCCCT
>CAJUDZ010000036.1:25017-29907 GCA_910584965.1 uncultured Lachnospiraceae bacterium
TTTTTCCCCTGCTTTCCCCCGCGGTGCCGCTCGGAATCCTTCGGGCTCCTCGCTCACGGGCTTCGCCCTATGAAATCCGGCTTGGATTAATTCGTCTGCACGCAGACGATTTCTCCACGCCGGATTTCGCACCGCTCATTGCCATCACGCACATTATACCATAATATGGGGGTGGGGGAAGGGGGGCTGAAGTTCTTTTTTCAGTACATTATCCATATAAATGAAATAACAAAAGGACCGGCCGGGGGCTGAAAGGCTGTCCGGGAAAAGGACGTAGCATGTTACAGATCATCCAGAAAGCGAATAATCTTATCTGGGGGCTTCCCCTTCTTATCATACTGATGGTTACACATCTTTATTTCACCTTTAAACTGCATATGCCGCAGCGCAGGATTTTTTACGCCATCCGGCTTTCGCTGGGCATGGAAGATACCGGAGATAATCGCAATCTGTCGCCTTTTTCCGCTCTCGCCACCACCCTTGCGGCCACGCTCGGCACGGGAAATATCATCGGCGTTTCGACGGCCGTTGCGCTCGGCGGGCCGGGCGCGGTATTCTGGTGCTGGATTACCGGTATTCTCGGGATGGCAACCGCTTATGCGGAATGCTATTTAAGCGTTCTGTTCCGCAGCCGCCGAAAAGACGGCACTTATGTCGGCGGACCGATGTATGTCCTCCGGAATGGTTTACATAACAAAACCCTCGGCTGTTTTTATGCGCTCTGCACATTGGTCGCGGCTTTTGGCGCAGGCTGTGCAACGCAGGCAAATTCAGCCACTCAGGCGGCTTCCCTGTCTTTTCAGCTGTCGCCGCATCTGATCGGCATCCTTTTAGCCGTCGTAACGGGCGCCGTCATTCTTGGCGGCGTAAAAGCCATTGGCAGTCTCTGCGAGCGCATTGTTCCGGCAATCAGCTTTGTTTACCTGTTCGGCTGTTTTCTGCTGCTCTGCCTTTATTATAAACAGCTTCCACAGGCCTGCCTGCTGATCGTCAAAGATGCTTTTTCCGTTTCTTCCGCCGCCGGCGGTTTCATCGGATCCACCATCCAGATGTCCTTACGCTACGGTATCGCGCGGGGGCTTTTTACCAACGAAGCCGGCATCGGCACTTCCGCCATCGCGGCTGCGGCCTCCGGCACGGACAATCCGAAATATCAGGCATATGTCTCCATGACCGCCGTTTTCTGGGACACGGTCGTCATGTGTCTCGTAACGGGTATCGTTATTGTCGCCAATATGCTCTTTGACCCGGCTTCCGTACAGAATGTGCCTTCCACCGGTCTGACCTCCGCAGCCTTTTCCCATCTTCCTTATGTGGGAGACGCCTTCTTAACGGTCTCTCTGATCGCATTCGCGGTCACAACCCTGATCGGCTGGTCCTATTTTGGGGAAAAGGCAACGGAATACCTCATCGGAAACAAAGGTATTCCGTATTATAAACTGTTATATATTCTGATGATCTATCTCGGCGCCATCATCCCGATGAATCTCGTCTGGGAATGCACCGACCTGATCAATGGCTTTATGGCCATTCCGAACATCCTGGCGCTCTTCTTCCTGCGCCGCCATGTCAGACCTTAAATCCGTTTACGATTGCCCGGAGAGAACGGCTGCTGCGCTCTAAAATAGCCATCTGCCGCAAAATCTCTTCGGAGCTGACATTGGTATGCTGCATGGCGGACGCCACATTGCCGATATCGTTTACCATTACTTCATTCATACCCGTAACGGTCTGCAGAGCCGCCAGCATTTCTTCGACGGACGCTCCCATCTGCTGGGCCGACGCGCCGAGCTCTCCTGCGATGCCGTCATAAAAAACCGCGTCTTCCTTATACTGCTTTGCCGTATTAAGCATCGCATGATAATCGCCGATAACATGCTCTTTCATAAAATTTAACAGCGTGCCGGAACTGTCTTTCAACTCCATGACAGAATCGACCACTTCATTGATAACTTTCTGTATATTGTCTACCGCGGCCCTGGAATCTTCCGCCAGCTTCCTGACCTCCTCGGCCACCACGGCAAAGCCTTTTCCGGCTTCTCCCGCACGCGCCGCCTCTATGGACGCATTGAGCGCAATCAGATTGGTCTGGCCGGCAATGTTCAAAATCTCCTGAGAAAGCGTTTTTACCGTTTCAATCCGCTCCACTTCCAAAAGCGCTCTCTCCAGTTCCTTTTCCACTTTACGGTAAATCAGGCTGGCCTGGCTTTTCGCCTCCGTCGTCGATTGCAGCAGCCCTTCCGCCCTGGCATTGATTTTACCGGATGCCTCGGCCGCTTCGGCCGCCTTTAAAGACACGCCCTCCACCACAACGCCGAATTCTGTGCTGGAAGAGCTGATCGTCTTCGTCACTTCCGCCACTTCTTTTGCCTTTCCAGTCACATCCTCGACCAACTGGTCCATTTCGTCCAGCCCGTTGTTTAATTCCGCCATATTGCTGTATGCTTCGGAAGCAATATTTTCCATGCCGGCCACCTCTTCCATCGTGCCGAGAATGGATTCCCGTATCTGTTTTCTGACAGATTTGGTAGCATGCTCAATTTCTTCCAGCTCATCTTTAAATCCTTCGCCTACCCGGTGCTTCTTTCTGCCCTGGCCGCCCGTATCTTCCCGAAAATCTCCGCTCGCAAACTGTTTCAGATCCGCAATGGGGGATAGCAATTTGTTTGCGGCAAAAACCACACAGCCGACGATCAGCAGCATACCCATCGCACAGATGAAAACGGACGCAAACACCAGCAGATTCAGCTCACTGAAAACAACATCCCTCGGTACGACTACTCCGACCGCCCATCCGCAGTCCCGCATGGGCACCACCGCAAAGTATTTTTCTTCTCCGTCATAGTCCCTGCTCAGAACGACTCCGGCTCCCTCCGACAATTTCGCCGCAACGCCGGAAAGCGCACCGCCGGCCACATCGGTGATTGCGGTATTTTTATCGTTTCCGGGTAAAAACGCTTCGTTCGGATGCGCCACAAAGCAACCGGCGCTGTCCACGATAAATCCATATCCGCCCGTCTCTTCTTTCAGTGAATCCAGAGCCTCAACCAGTTCTTCCGTCGTAATATCCGCACCGCACGCACCGGCAAACTTCCCGTCCGCATTGTAAAGAGGCACGGCGATCGTCACGACGATTTTTCCCGTAAAGGCATCGGCATAGGGATCGGTCACGATAACGCTTCCCGTTTCCTTTACCAGTTTATACCAGCTGCGTTCGCAGCAGTCATAGCCGCCGCCCGCTTCCGCATTGCCGATCAGCGTTGTATGATCTTCAAAACCGTAATACACATCCATGATCGTATCGTTTGCCGATAAAAGGCGCGCTTCCAGATAGCTCTCTATTTTCTCATAATCCTTCTGCTGCACGAAAAGATCCTGCAGAAAAAACTCATAGGCGTCAGCATTTTCTTCTACCCATGCAATCTGTTCGGAAAGCCAGCCGTTCATTTCTTCCGCGGCTTTCCTTGCTTTTTCAAATTGCAGCTCCCGGACTTTTTTGTTCACTACACTGTTCGCGATCAGATAGCTCCCGCTGGAGCCAATCAGCATAATCATGACCACCACGACGGATATTGTCGCAATCAGCCTGCCTTTTATCGTTCTCATGTACCCACCCCGTATTTCAATACATTACCGGTTTCTATTATACACGTTTTCCGAATCCCCGTCTACATTTTCATTGCATCCGCCTCCCCGTCTGTGATAGAATCTGTTACGGTACACAGGGCGTCCGGGCGAAGCGGCGTTCTCTGGCGGAGGCCCTTGAAAGAATGCCGGTTCTTAGCGAAAAGGCAGTTTACTGCATTTGAGCTTAGTACCGCTGCATTTCTTTCGTGGAGCGCAAGCGTGCTGACAAAGAGAACGCTGCTTCGCCCGGACGCCCTGTGTACCGTAACAGAACCCGGAACCGAAAAGGAGGTACACTATGGCAGAATATTACCTGAGCTGTTGTTCGACAGCCGATTTATCCAAAGAACGCTTTGAACAGAGAAATATCCGTTATATCTGTTTTCATTTTGAACTGGCCGGCCAGGACTATCTCGACGATCTTGGGCAGTCCGTCCCGCCGGAAACACTATACCGCAGAATGTCCGAAGGCGCCGATACGAAAACATCCCAGATCACAATCGGCGAATACGAAGCATATTTTGAACCCATGTTGCAGGAAGGAAAAGATATACTGCATCTTACCCTGTCAAGCGGTATTTCGGGGACTTACAATTCCGCCTGTATCGCAAGAGACGAATTGATGGAAAAATATCCCGGCCGCAAAATCCATATCGTCGATTCCCTGGCCGCTTCCAGCGGGTACGGGCTTCTGATGGAAACGCTGGCGGATATGCGCGATTCCGGCATGGAACTGGATGTGCTGCACGGCTGGGCCGAGGAACACAAGCTGATGCTCCAGCACTGGTTTTTTTCCACCGATCTGACCTTTTATATCCGGGGCGGCAGAATATCCAAAGCAAGCGGCTTCATCGGAACGGTTCTCAGCATTTGTCCGCTGTTAAACGTAAATTTCG
The DNA here is from genome assembly GCA_910584965.1 of uncultured Lachnospiraceae bacterium. Classification (GTDB taxonomy): domain Bacteria; phylum Bacillota; class Clostridia; order Lachnospirales; family Lachnospiraceae; genus UBA3282. Next base: position 29,541 of record CAJUDZ010000036.1, read on the forward strand.
AAGGCCGCCTCATCCTGCGGGAAAAGATCAGGACCAAAAAGAAAGTCATCGAACGCATTGTGGAACAAATGGAAGCGAACGCACAGGACGGCACGGATTACACGGGCAGATGTCTTATCAGCCAGTCCGCCTGCCCGGAAGACGCACAGGCCGTCGCTTTGCTGATAGAAGAACGATTTCCGAATCTGAAAGGCAAAGTTGAGATTTATCCGATCGGCGCCACCATCGGGAGCCACACCGGCCCCGGCACCGTCGCGTTGTTCTTTTGGGGGAAAAAGAGAGAAAACTGACAGCATTTTTCAATGCGGAAATAAGGGGCTGTCGCACTAAGTAATTAGTGCGCAGCTCCTTTTCTATGCAAAAAAAT
>CAJUDZ010000037.1 GCA_910584965.1 uncultured Lachnospiraceae bacterium
TTCTCTTGAATTTTCAGGGTTGCATTACTGTTCATTTGTCAAGGTGCTTTCCATCAGGTTTTCTGATGTGTTGTTGTTGCTGTGCTTTGTTTCCCTCAGCAACGAATCCAAGTATATCACCATAAAATTACATTGTCAACAGATTTTTTAATATTTTTTCCAATTTTTTTAAAAAATGTCGAGAAAGCCCGATTTTACTGCAAATTCAGTGTTGCGCTGTCCGAATCATTCCGCAGAATAATGGAAAGATTCTCCACATTTGTTCCGTCAGGCACTTCGATTACGGCCACAAGCTCCACCGGTCCTTCCGGCCCGATAATTCCCTTATAAGTCTGCAAGTCATTTAACAGCATCGTAGAAAGAGCGCTCTTTGGCGACTCGCCATTTACCGCGACTCTGATTCTGGTTCCGTAGTTCATCATATTGAGTTCCGTTTCCGCGCCGTTTAAGTTAATCGCCTGAAATCTCAGCACGAGCAGTTTCATGCCGCTCGTTGCTTCCATTGCAAATGCAAGCTCCATGCTGCCTTCCGTTATTTCCGGATATTCATTCCGTAATTCGTATCCCGTATACTGAAAGCCAATTCCTTCTATTCCATAAAACTCTTCAATGGTGGATGCCTGCTGTTCTTCTTCCGCCATATCTACCACCGGCGTATCCGCGATTTCAGATTCTTCCGTATCCGGACTTTCCTCCGGAATCTCTTCTTCCTCCGGCTCCGGCTCTGCGCTGTCCGCTTCTTCCTCATACTCCGCAAGCTCTACAAGATGGTTGCTGTAATATTTATCATACTTCAGCAATAACCCGACTGCGTATTCCGTAATGATCTCATTTTCTTCTTCGGTCAGTTCCACCGTTCTTCCACATCCTGATAAAACACATGCAATGCCAATACCACATAATAAAATTTTTATCTTTTTCACCGGAATCCATTCTCCTACTCTATAGTTTCGTGTACATTATACTCTAAAATCTGTCCGATGACAAATTATTTATTTCAAATTTATTCGATCAAATAATACAGCCGCATTATTTTTTTCATACTCCTGTTTTATTATCCCCGAAACCGGCGGCCGGCCCTTCCAAAAGCGATGCAGGCTCCAGCTCATACCAAAATTCCACGCCGTTATCATAATTTCTGACGCCGTATTTCTGATTCATGGACTCCATAATCGCTCTGACAATGGACAGGCCGATTCCGCTTCCGCCGTATTCCCGCGTTCTCGCCTTGTCTACTTTATAAAATTTTTCCCATAAATGAGAAAGGCTTTCTTCCGGTATCGGATTTCCGGTGTTGAAAACGGATACTCTGACTTTCTTTTCCTCCGTCCGTATCCTGACATCGATCACTTTTTCATACAGCGCATAGTTGATGGCATTGGTAAAATAATTCATAAACACTTCTTCCGTTTTAAATTCATCGGCCCATACATATATCGGCGGATAGTCTTCCATACGGACGGAAATCTCCCTCTGCTTTGTCAGGATTTCCGACGACTGGATATAGTTTCGTATAAGCGCCACGATATCAAAGCGTTCCATCGCTACCGCTTCATTGCCAAATTCAATCTGATTCAGCGTCAGCAATTTTTTCACCATCGTATTCATTTTCGCCGCTTCATCCATAATTACATCGCAGTAAAATTCCCTGCTTTCAATATCGTCATTTACGCCTTCTTTCAATCCTTCCGCATATCCCTGTATGAGCGCAATCGGTGTTTTCAGTTCATGAGACACATTGGCCAGGAACTCTTTGCGCATCTCATCGACTTTGTTTTTCCTCTCGATGTCTCTTTGCAGTTCGTTATTCGCACTTTTCAGTTCTGATATGGTCTTTTCCAGAATGCAGGACAGTTCATTGATGTTATGCCCGAGAAGCGCGATTTCCGTTTTACTGCGGCCGCTGTATTTTGCTTCAAAATCAAGATGCAGCATGCGTTCGGATATTTTCGTCAGTTCCATAATCGGTCTGGCAATTTTGCCGGAAACCCACAGCGCGACCAATGCGCTTAATACCGCCGCAAAAATGCCGACATAAGCCAGGAAACGATTGGCGAGCTTTACGCTTTCCTTGATACTCTCAAGCGGGTTGCGAAACAAAAAGAGGTTCCCGTTATCCAGTACCCCCCACATCTCGACAAACTCCGTTTTCGTCCAATCATCCAGCATAATGCTTATTTCATAGCTGTCCCCTTTTTCCAGCAGCCGGGCATTCGGATTGGTTCCGGAACCAAAAATATTTTTTAAAAGTTCTTTACTTAATATTTCATAATCATTGGCGGATGCTTTCAACGTCTGTGTTTCCGCATCCAGAACGATAAAACTGATATTATATCTTCCGATAATCTTCTGAAATTCAATATCAAATTCCTCCGTATTGAATTTCCCTTCATTGGAAGCCGTATTGATATAATGGTAAGCATACATCAGCACGTTCTGTTTATTATTAAGATAATAATTTTCCAGAAGCGTGTTATTTATGAACCAGCAAAGCAAAATGGTTCCGATAATCAAAAGACAGATCACACCTGCAAATTGTTTTTTGATAGAATATTTCATGATTATCCCCATCTGTCCGTTTTGGCAGGCACTCGACTCATATACAGAGTGACACGGCAGTCGGACTTTTCATTTCAATTGTCATCCTCTAACACATCAAAAGCGCATCCTCTTGCCCAGGGGCTTCCAATGTCGCATCGGCCGTGGTGATACTGCCGCCTGCTTTCTCCCTCGGGCACTTCATCGGATGTATCAATTTTTAATCTGCTCTCGCCGGACGAGGCAAATCCATCCAGCAGTTTAATAATCTGTTCCAGTTCCGAATTGTCATTCTGCTTCAAATCTGCAAGTCCTCCCTGTTATCATTTTTATTCTTTTATAACACTTATCTTTCATTATTTCCACTTGTTTTCACGATTTCACATAAAATACATAACTTTCCTTTCTGATAAGAACTATCCAAAGTTTTGACAAAATCACCATTTCTAAATTTATGCTTTGCGGCAGAGACGTTTTCTACGCATTTTTATCTTTCAGATTCGCATAATAATCCCATATTCCGTTCAGGGTATTCCTTGCAGAAGAAGAAATCCCCAAATTCAGCCGAAAATGGTTCAAACTCCCTTTTTCCTGTTTCAGCATCCCGCTGTTCTTCTCACTGACTGCATCCATAAACGCATGGTAAGCTTGCTCCTTTATGTCTGCGCTTTGCTTTTTCACAGCTATCGTTTCCTTTTCCGAACTGCCGGAATGGTATACTGTCTGTGCCTGAAAGCTCCGCAGTTCACTCCATATCTGCGTATTCGCCGCCATAAACCTGCTGTGCGTTTCATAAGCTTTATCCAGCATTTCCAGTTCTTTTTCCTTCGTCAGCTCCTGCGTGCTTCCGTCTTCCGCAGTATAATATTCCTTTTTACCGCCGGATGCCGCATATTTTTCCTCTATGCGGTCTTTCAGCAGTCGATAGGCGGAAGCCATCTTATTCATATAGTGTTCAAAGGTATCCGTCTTTTCCCCTTCCGCTCCCTCAAACTTCGCTTTCAGCGCATCTACATCCGCCTGCGAGTAGTTTGCCGTCACATATTCATCAGAAACGGAACCGCCCCCCAGCTCTGACATGACCTTTTCAAAATCATTCATCAAACCATATGTCCCGGAATTTATGGGGGAGAGTTTTCCGATATCCTCGTTTTGTTCCATTCTCCTTGCCCCGGACATTTTTTCCCTCAAGGCCCTGCGTCCTTCCCCGGAAATATCCACACTGTCGCTCTGCTGTCGATCAGCGGCAATGTCTTTATCTGTCTGCTGCAGGCGCTTCTTTATCCTGTCGGCATCCACCCGTTTTTCTTCCTTCCTCACGCCCTCACAGATTTTCGCCCCATAAGGGCTTCCATAAACAGTACCTACTTCCATTGACACAATCTCCTTCCTGCTGTTTTATGACATTTCCTTTTGTTGAAACATCACCGTAACCTTGAATGCATTCCCCATGTCAAATGCACAGATAGTATCAGTCTCCCGATATTCAAACTTACCCGGAATACGGCACGGCAGTTTGCATCCATTGCATTTATCGGCAAATATCAGTGAAAAGGAAGCTGAATTGTTGTATATGGACGTTAAATGGTAGTAAATAAAAACAGGTAGGACTCTGTAAAGAAATGAATTGTGATATCAGTCCTATTCGCTGTATTTCCCTGCCTGCACATGCCACATCTTCGCATACTTCCCGTTTTGCTCCAAAAGCTGTTCATGGGTTCCCTCTTCTATGATTCGGCCTTTTTCCAGCATAATAATGCGGTCCGCATCCCTCGTAGCAGACAGCCGGTGGGAAATATAAAATACCGTCTTATTGCGTGCGGCATCCTGCATCGCTTTATTCAGATTATATTCCGCAATAGGATCCAGTGCGCTGGAGGGCTCATCCATAACCAAAATGTCCGCCTGTTTGTAGAAGGCTCTGGCGATGGCAACTTTCTGGCTTTCTCCACCGGACAGATTCACGCCATTCTCGTCAAACTCCGAGGTAATGGATGTATACAGTCCTTCCGGAAGTGTTTTAAGGCGCTCGCCAAAACCGCTGCTGCAAAGAGCCTGCCCGACGGCTTCCTCTTCCCTTTTTACGTTCTCAATATCATCCAGCACGACATTCTCCATCAGCGTTGCGTCATACATCTTGAAATCCTGGAACACTACGCCAAACCGTTTATGATAGTCACTCAAATTATACTGCGTTATATTTTTATCACGATAAAGAATCCTGCCGCCTGTGGGGTCATACAGTCTCATCAACAGCTTAATAAGCGTTGTTTTTCCGGCGCCGTTGTAACCTACAATCGCAATTTTTTCACCGGGATGAACCTGTAATGTAATATCTTTCAGCACCTCCGGTGAATCCTCCGTATAGCGGAAGCTGACATGCTCAAAACATATTGTTCCCGGAGCGGCAGGCAGGTTTTCTCCCACATCATGTTTAATTTTCGGCTCATACATCAGAAAACTTCTGATCTTGTCAATGTACATGCTGTTTTCGCCTGCCTTAGGCACCGCATCGACAAAGCCCTTCATGCCTTTCCGCAGACTGTTCGTACGGTTAAACAAAACTACCGCATTGCTGTAATCGATGGTATGCAGTACTGCCGCCTGAAATATTAAGTACGTTATATAAAGTCCGTCTAAAATAAAATCCCCGGCCAAATACCCCTGTGCGAAATGCAGACCTGTACGTTTCCTGCCGGCCTTTTTCTGCACGTTAATCATTTCCCCGTCAGCCTGTACAAAATCCTGCTCCAAAATATCCGCCGTCCGAGGGTATAAACGCAGCTCTTTGGCATAATCGCTCAGATAAAAAATGCGGCTTACATAGTTTCGCTTACGTTCCAATGGATTTGTTTTCATCCGCACTTCATAATTTAACTTATTCAATACCCTTGCAAACAAAAAATTAAGTACGAAGGACGCCAGTACGAATAAAATTCCCGCAGCATCCGTTACGAGAAAAAATACTCCCGTTGTCAGCATTATTGTAACGCTTTGTATTAAGGAATTGAGCAATGCCAGAAAACGTTCAATTGCATTTTCGGCTTCGGACACAGACAAAACAAACTCATTATAATAGTTCGGTTCATCATAGCATTCCAAATCAATCTCGGCTGCTTTATGATACATTTGCTCCTTTAACGCCTGATAGAGTTTCGGTTTTGCACGCAATGACAGGTTATGAATATAATACCCATCCGGTATGATTGCCGCCATATAGGCCAGCAGTACGAGTCCTACCACGATAAACGCCTTATAAAATGGTTCTCCGTATTCCGCACATTTTAATACATAACGGACAGCGATTGTATGCTCCAAAAAGATAAGAAACTGATTCCTGAAAGCATCATATATGGCATATAACATAAATCCTGGCGCCGTACGGAAACAAAGCCTCCAAAGAAACAGATGATTATTTAACACCTTTTTCATAACACTAACCTTGCCTTTCCACAGCCTGCGGATTCGGGCCGCAGGCAAAGATCCCCCTGTCTATTTCAGAAGGGGATACCGCCAGATAATTCTCCGCCTGCTTTTTATACATATCCGCATAGAGACCCTGCCGCTTCATCAGCATGTAATGAGTCCCTTCTTCTCTGACCGTTCCGTTTTCCAGCATGAACACCCAATCCGCATTCCGGACGGAGGATAATCTATGGGATATAAACAATACCGTCTTTTCCTTACTGCTTTTCAACATGTTGTCAAACAGCTGATATTCCGAAACCGGATCCAACGCGCTGGAGGGTTCATCGAATATCTTCACGGGACATTGTCTTACAAAGGCTCTGGCAACACCGATTTTCTGATACTGACCGCCTGACAGCACCTCGCCGTCCTCGCTGAATTCCTTCGTTAAAACCGTGTCCATCCCCTTTGGCAGCGACATAACCTTATCATATACACCGGCCAGCCGTAAGGCTTCCTCTACGCGTTCTCTGTCGCCTTCCCCGGCTTTCTGCATCAGCACATTTTCCATGACCGACAATGAAAAAATGCGGCAGTCCTGAAAAGCAGTTGCAAATAACGCTCTGTACTTCTGCAGGTTATATTCCTTAATGTTTCTGCCGTTACAGAAAATCTCCCCTTCCGTTGGGTCATAAAAACGCATCAACAGCTTAATAATTGTTGACTTTCCCGCTCCGTTATGTCCTACCAGAGCATAGGTTTTACCTCCCCGTATTTCAAAAGACAAATTATGTAATACCTGTTTATCCTTATAGCAAAAGCTCACATTGCAAAACGCAATGCTTTGAATTTCTCTGCCCGGGTCTTCCCCTTCGTAATCTTCCGGTATTGCTTCCTCATATTCCAGAAAGGTCCGCAGATTCCATACAAAAAGTCCGTTCTTAAAGCCTTTCATCAAAGATTCCGTAAACCCGATTAATATCCATGTGGTAGATACCATCATACTGGTAATCACCGAAAGCTCCGCCAGCGAAATCGTATGACTTACCAAAGCCCTGTAAGCTCCGTAAATCAATAACCCCTCAAAAATAAAGCTAAACGTAAATATGACACGCAGCCAGTGGAAAATCATCCCTTTTTTCGTATACTTATGAGCACACCGGATAAGCCCCTGTATAGCCTCCCGATAATTTCTCCGCATTAATGCAAAGGCATTGGTCAGGCGCATCTCCTTTGCATAGTCCGTCATGTACATGACCCGATTGATATACGCTATTTTACGGTTATAGGGAACCATATCCCTGTTTCGCTCAAAGTCAATCTTACCCAATACTTTATTGAAGCAAAAATTTCCAAGAATCGGAAAGCCTACAAACAGCACTGCATACCTGTCCACTTCCAAAAGAAAAAGAAATGCCGCGGCGGACGCTGTCATACCAAATACAATACCCCAGATCACATCCACCGTTTCCATGAGCCGCTCATCCGCCTTTTCCATGGCAAGCGTGTATTTGTTATAAAATTCATGATCTTCATAGCAGGACAATTCCACATTCCTGGCCTTTCGAAACAGCTTTTTGTTCAGTTCCCTGTTCACAATGACGGTCGTAACAGGTGTCACCGTTCCGTTCACATAGCTATAATATAAGGAAATGCCTGCAAATACAGCCACCGTAGCCCCGATGAATATCATAATCGCAGAAAACTCCTGCTCCGTTTCCAATGCCTTAATCACAAAACGCATGAAAAAGGCGCTGTAAAATAACCACTCGAAATATCCTAAGAACTGGGCAACGGCCTTATGCAAAACCTGGCCGGGACATATCTGCCACATTAGCTTCAGCGCATATAAATTGTTATGAAATGCCTCTTTTCCCTTATTCACTGATTGCTCACTCCTGATTCATAATTTTTCTTTTGGTTTGTCCCGGATATCCGCTATAATAATGCTTCCCGCAGCATAAAATATATTTCCCTTGCACTGTCAAACGCAGAAAAAATATTATTTAAAATTTCTCTCTTATAAAAAACGTCACTGAGCGATTCTTCATGCGTGCAGAAAATTCTTCTGCGTTCCAGACATTCCCGTAAAACAATATCTTCTTTCGGATAATATGCCTTTTTATATTTTTCGCCGTGGATTTCTAATAAACCCGCTCCGTTAAAATCTTCAATGACTCTTTTTGTATTCAGCCCGTATTGATATCCGTCTAAAGACGCATCAAAAAAGAATAAAATAATTATACAATTCAAAATACAGTTCTTCCAGGGGATTTTTCACGCCTTCAAGATACAGCCGTTCATTCTCCTCTTTATTCTCCGATTATTTCCATATCATCCGGAAAATCCCGTATAACGAGCGCACATGTATTGGTAAGTTTTACATTCTCCTTTATCGGATATGTCATTTTACCCCTTTTTTCTCCCGTTACACAATGAACGTCCAGTTTTGTATCTATCAGGCCCAGATTATTCTCTAAATTATTGGAAAAAATGAGACTTCCGGCGCTTACCCCGATTACCAGGCCATTGTCCCTGATATACGCCTTCAAAGACTCATGAAACCCTGTGGCATTCATTCTTTCAAGCAAGTAGTGTGTATTTCCGCCGCACAGATATACCACATCATATTGTTTCAGCTTCTCAAACTCCACTCCGGCATGCAAATCACATACGTCAATATTTTTATCTAATATACCACATTTTAACAAATCATTCATACACTTTGGCAGCACTCCAATTGCATCTGCGTCTATTGCCGCCGTTGGGATGAATAAAGCTTTCACAAATGACATATCTTTCCCTGCCATATCCACAAAACACGCTTTTATTTCTTCCGTTTCCAAACCCGCTGATGTTAATAATACTCTCATGCTTCCTCCTATTCCGGCCAGTTCATCTGCTCTTTCGTAATCCCTAATTCCCTGCACGCATCGCATACAGATTCTTTTTCCGTCCGGTTTCCAATCTGATATTTTAAAACTCTGTCTTTAAACACAATGTATTTTTTATTGCCTGCCTTAAAATCAACAAACCAGTTCTCATTTGTATCCGGGTTGGACAGCATGACTTTTGAAATCTGTTCCGGAAAATCTTTCCTGTCACTCGTAAAAAACAATGCAGTCCAGTATTTCGGTTTCCCGCCGGTATTCCACAATTCAATTTTATGAATATGAAGACAGTCAATGATACGGTCATCCGCTATACTTTCTTTAATTAATATTCCCTCATACAATTCCTGTTTCTTGTTCTGAATTGCATTATTGCCGCAGATATGAACATCCTTGACTTCACTTAATGTCAGTTCATCCTTTAGCAAAACATCCATAGACACCTGAAAGGTTTTTCCCAGTATTAACAGTTTTTCTGTCTCCGGTAATGCAATGTCGGCTTCCCATTTGGATATGGACTGCCTGCTGACATTACATATTGAGGCCAGTTCTTCCTGTGTCATTCCGTTTGCTTTTCTCAGTTCTATAATTTTTTCCGATAATTTCATGTCACGCCTCCCTTTTTCAATTTGTACATTACAGGTTTGTATTATACAAAATAACAATACTGTTTACCACCAACATAAAAGTGCTTTTTGGCAACTCCCGGTTGCAGACAAACCGCCGCATATGGGGAATATTCCCCGAAAAAAATCCCGGCGCTGTCACAGCGCCGGGATTACCCCACTTTCCGGTCATCTGTTTAATTGATAAACCGGAATTTTTCACTCATGAATGTATTGATTTCGTCAATCTCAAAACTTAAACAGAAACCGAAAGGCCCTCCGTCTGTCCCGCAGGAACCGTCTCTCCTGTTTTTGTATATGTTACAGGCTTTTTTACAGCATCCGTCTTTATTTCATCAGAACCGGCGTCATCCGGATCTGTGTTATCCTTTAACAAGCCCCTTCCTTCCTCACTGATTTCCAGAAGACACGCATCCTGTGTATCCGTATTGGTATCGGCATTCCTTTCTTCTTCTAACTTCTCTTCCAGTTTTTCACGTTCTTCCCTGCGCTTCCGGACAGCCTCCTCGATCTGTTCCTGCGCAATCCTGCGGCTCTCCTCCGCATCCATCTTCATGCCCTCGTCTGCTTCCTCTTTATACTCACAGGCCTCTTCGTGGAAATCACCCATGTAACCCATTGCCCGCTCCATCATCGCGGTGTCATTCTTGAGCCTCGCCTCTTTATAAACCCGAAACGGGGTGTTGAGCAGTTCCATGTCAGTCCTTGCTCCAATCAGCCCTTCCATTGTCTTCGTATGCATAATACCATCCTCCTATCCGCATTTTTCAGGAACATTAAAACTCCTCATCCCTTCTTTCGACGGCGCGAATATATGATATTAGATTTGTGTTTCAAACAACCGCTTTGATGTCATGTCCGGCATCAGGAAACGGCATTAAAACGGATATTATAAAAATGCCGTTTTCAGCTTTGCTGTTCATCGCTCCGTTATACCTATGTACCGCATCGCCAACATTCAACAGACCGATTCCGTGTTCCTGCGAATCCCCCTTATTCGTAAATCTCTCCGTATATTTTTCCGTCCTGTCCATACTGTTTTTTACTTCAATCAGAAAACATTTCTTTACCGTTCTTGCCTGAATATCGATAAAACGGCATTCACCGCTCCGCATCCTTCCACACGCTTCCAACGCATTATCCAGTATATTGCCGAACAATACACACAGGTCAAATTCGTTGATGCGGCATCCTTTCGGTATCTGCACGTCACATTCCCATTTGATATTTTCTTCTTCTGCCCGCTTCCGCTTCTGATACAGGAGCGCATCCACCGCCTTATTCCCTGTCATATCTCCAACCGCATCCAGGACAATACCCTCCATATTTTTCAGATAGCCGTCTATCTTCTCCCATTCTTTATTCTTGGACAGCGCCGACAGGGCAATGATATGATTTTTCATGTCATGCCGCAGCCGCTCCGATTGTCTGTACTGCTCTGCCAGCATTTTATAAACCGCAATCTGCGAATGGTACCGGCCGTTCTTTTCCTGTTCCAGATAAATCCGATTCATACCGAACACATAAAATCCCGCCGCAGCCATAGACAAAAGCGCTAAAACAAAAAACTCCGCATGACTGAAAAGCTGATCATAATACAAACCCATATTGCCTCCGCTCCTGACCATAATGCCATTGCTCGCACCCAGGCTTGCCACATCATACACTGTAATGATCACAAGTAGGGGAACCGCCAGGATAACATACCACTTTTTCGGTTTGCCGCAAAAAACAGGCTCAAGATGCTTCGACATCCAGCATACGGCCGCTATGACAAAACAATAGCTGACACCACCAATCAGCCCGCTTGACCAATCTGTTGAAAATGGTTCCGGAATTTTTTTAACCGTATGCAGGAAAAACAGTTCCAGACATGATAAAAAGGAAGCGCAGAAATCTGCCGCCAGCCTTACAAGCGCCATCAGCATGGATGCGGCCAGAATCCTTTTTTCCCTTTCTGACCGGAATAACAGCACTACCAATCCCATAAAAAATACGGGACGCATGAACACAAAAAAAGTATACAAAATAAAATCCATCCGGCCCAATATATTACATAGCAGACAGCCGCAAAAGGAAAAAATCAAAAACAGCCCTTCCCTCCTTTTGGAAGCCCCTAAAAATTTTTTACAGAATTTATCTGCTGCCAACAGATACCCCAGAAAAAAAGGCGCCGCGGTTAAAATATCTATATAGTCTGAGAGTTGTTTCACAGTATCCCTCCATTTTTCCGCATGACCCCGAACACCTCCCGGACAAACTCATCATATCTTCTTTTTGCAATCACGATTTTTTCTCCATTTTCCAGAATCACGTCCTGCCTGTTATACCCGTCAACATATTTCAGATTAATCAGATAACTTTTATGGCACCTGAAAAAACCTTTATCCCGTAGTCTGTTCTCCAGCTCCCCTATCTGCTCATAATAAGTAAAAATGCCTTCCGGGCCATGAACATCGACCGTTCTTCCTTTTATCTCAAAATAGTATATATCATCAAGCAATATCTTCTTTTTCTGCCTTTCCCTGCTGACAATGATAAATTCCTGTGAACGGCTTTCTGTTTTGAGGACGGCTTTTTGCAGTACGCTTTTCAGTTTCCTGTCATTCACAGGCTTTAGCAGGTATTGGAAAGCCTCCACGTCATATGCTTCAAACACATACTCCCTGCTGGAAGATACAAAAATGAGTATCTTATCGGATGCCTTTTCACGGAAAATCTTTGCTGTTTTCATTCCATCCAGTTCCTGCATAATGATATCAAGGAAAACAATGTCAAAACTTTCCAATGCCTGTAACAATTCCCTGCCGCTTTGAAACTGGCGGATGAGGCAAGGTATTTTCATCTCTTCCAGAATATCTCTGATTTTCCTTGCCATGTTGCAGCATTCTATAACTTCATCATCACAGACTGCTATTGACAGCATTTTCACCACCTGCCTTATACAAGTATATTGTATATATCGGCACAAACGCAGACAAAGTTTCGTTAATGCCATGACCGGGCATTTCGGTGTAATAACCGTAATTCTTGCCGGTGCCGCTGTCCGCAAAACTCATATGAGCGGTTTCAGCCGAAAGCATTATTTTCCACTGATCTGCAACAGCATATCCTATCTGGCAATAACAGGCAGTCTTGCCCCCATCCTGCAAAGCAGCTCATTGCTGATGCTGCCGGAGCTGTCCGCAACTACGGGAACGGACAATTTATCATATCCTTCCGCGCCTGCCAGTGTTACGATGTCACCCACTGACACACCGTCTGTGTCTGTGATATCCACGGCAAGCTGATCCATGCAGATGCGTCCGACAACAGGCACAACATACTGGTCGATCAGTACGCTGCCTTTTGGGTCGGACAAGTTTCTCGGAAAGCCGTCACCATACCCGATCGGCAGTATGGCAATCCGGGTATCGCGCCCCGCCGTAAAGTGCCTGCCGTATCCGACGTTTTCGCCAGCCTCCACGTTCCTGATCAGCACCACCCGGCTTTTCAGAGAAAGCACCGGACGCAGGTCAGGTTTTACTACGGTGTCATCAGCCGGGGAACTGAGAACGCCATACAAGGCTATGCCAACTCTCACATAATCGCAGGCAAGATCGGGATAATTCAAAAGTCCGTAGCTGCTCTGAATATGTAACTTTGGCAGAATTATCCCACTATCCCTCAAAGAATCTGCCATGTTATAGAAGTTATCAATCTGTCCTCTTGTAAATGCAACATCATCCGGGTGCCTGCTGTCTGAGCAGCACAGATGTGTAAACATCCCGCATATGTTAAGATTTTCCATAAAAAAAACTTTCCGAACCGCAGACAACTCCCCGCATGCTATCCCAAGCCTGTGCATGCCCGTATCTATTTTGATGTGTACTTTTACGGCAATACCCTGATGATTCAGCGCTTCTGCATATTCAAAACTGACAAGAGTCTGCAGCAGATCATATTCTTTCAGTTCGGATGCCCGACTCACCTCGGTGTACCCGAGTATAAGTATTTCCCCACAAACGCCGCCCTTTCTTAAAGCTATACCTTCATCAATCGTGGCAACGGCAAAAGCCCGGACTCCCATCTTATTAAGATGGGAAGCAGTCAGGACGGCCCCGTGCCCGTATGCCTGCGCCTTTACAACAGCCATCAGTTCGCATCCCGGCTGCATGACTTTTTTCAGGACTTCCACATTATGACGCAGATTCTCTATATTTACTTCTATCCATGCACGTCCCGTTTTCAATGACACATTCTTCATTTTCCTGCTTTTTCCCTATAATTCGTATGGTCTGCGAAACAACCGTGCAGCCGTCCGGGATATCCGTGCTCACTACCGCACCCGCCCCCACTTTCACATAGCTGCCAATTTTTACTCCCCCAATAATGACCGCACCTGCCCCAATCAGACAGTTGTTCCCTATGACCGGCGCTTTCTTATTCACTTCGCCAATCGTTACATTTTGATAAATCCAACAGTTTTCCCCAATCTCCGCATATCTTGATATAAAAATCCCATGAAGACCATGCGGAAGCGTCAGATTGTCTTTTATTACCGTGTCAGGGCCGATATATCCTCCATGCCTGTGGGCACAGCGGCTCATCATAAATGTGAGGATATCATGTAAAAGCCCCTCGTCCGTCTTTTTCTGCAATCTGTACAGCCGCCAGAAATGGCGCAGATTATTTCCCCTTGAATAATCAATAATCCTTCTTCTGATACTCATATGATCTCCTTCCCTTCACAGATATAAGCCTATCAGCCTGTCCAGCATTTCCGGAAACGACAGGCCGATTCCCTTCATCATATTGGGATAGCGGCTGTGGTCCGTAAAACCTGGAATCGTATTTACTTCATTAAATATAATTTCCCCGGACGGTGTGTAAAACATATCCACCCTTGCAAAGCCCGAACACCCCAAAGCCCTGTATATTATTACCGCCGCTTCCTGTATCCGTTTTTCCGCTTCTGCTCCAATTCTTGCTGGCATATAAATTTTCGAGGATTTCAATGTATACTTCTCAGTGTAGTCAAAGAATCCTCCTGACAGTTCGATTTCGTCAACCCTTCCTACGGTCAGTGCATCCATGCCGAGTACGGCACAGCCCGCTTCAAACCCGTTTACTTCCTCCTCAACGATGACTTCCGCGTCGTATGCAAATGCCAGGCTTACAGCGGCGTCCAATTCTTTCTTTTCCGTTATCCTTGTTATTCCAAAAGATGAACCGGCACGGACAGGCTTTACAAAAAGCGGATAAGCCAGCTTTTCTTCAATCTCCTTCAACGCCGCTTCCTTACCCGAACATCTGAAAGTTACTGATTTGGGAACCGATATTCCGGTAAGGCTGACCAGCTTATGCGCCCGGTTCTTATCCATGCAGACTGCTGATGAAAGCGTATCACAGCCGACAACAGGGATTCCCGCCAGTTCGAACAGTCCCTGCAACGTACCGTCTTCACCGTTTTTTCCATGCAGTACCGGAAATGCCAGGTCTGTTTTTATAACATGGTAACTGTCTGCATCAAGCTCTATAAACCCTTTCACAGAACAACTCTGCGAAACGACAACCGGAAACAGGTTTTTGCCGTCTTCAAACCATGTATTGTCACCTATCTTCTCTTTGTCTCCGGTATAGTGATACCACTCCCCGTTTCTGGTGATTCCGATTGGAATGATATGAAATTTATCCGTATTGATATTGTCCAGAACCGCACATGCAGATTGCAGCGACACTTCATATTCTGCGGATTTGCCCCCGAAAATAACGGCTATCCTTTTTTTATCCATTCTCTACACCGCCTTCCTCTATTTTTATCTCATCTGGAAGCCTGTAAGCTATCTCACACTGATTGACATACAACTCCCTTTCCGTCTGCTTTCCGGTACCGCTGTCCGTTTCCCTGCGGCAGACAGGCGCAATCTGATATATTTTTTTGCCCTTTCTCCTGTAAAAAACAGAAGAATTAAAAACGGAATACGCAAGACCCACATCATGTTCTGACAAAATACGTCCATACATATCGTTATCATCAAAACTAATCTCAATCTGAAATGTATTATCTGTCCCGTTCCGGACTTTCAGGTCAAGCCAGCCTTCGCCCACCGCAGCATCCGTTCCGCATGGAATGTTTTCTTCCGTTGATGGAAACGACTTAACCGCGTGTCCGTGACGTTCAACAATCGTCAACGGCGTATGCAGAAACATCCAGAAAAGCGTATCGCTCAGCATACACAGACCTCCGCCGTATGATACAGCAATTTTCCCATCGATAAGGTTTAATCCGTCCTTGTATTTTTCCTCCCGGTCCGCCCATCTTACGAGCTGCCAGAAAGAAAAAGTTTCACCCGGTTCGATAACGACCCGGTTAAGCGTCCTGGCGGCGAGTTTTAAATTGTGAACCTTGTTTATCTGATATTGCATATCAAATCCGCTGTTTTCATTCAGCATTCGTATTGAGGTTTCAAATACCGTGTAAGGCAATGATTTGTCAGCTGCCCTTTTGGCATACCGGCACCCGTCTTTCCACATTTGTAAATAAAAAAATTTCTTTCTCTGCCATCTACGGAACGGAAGCAGAAAAGGAAATATCTGTGTCAGCCTCTTTCTTGACATATAAACGACTCCTCCTCTTTTTGTACAGCAAACGGAACTGCGATTACAGCAAGTTTACCATAGTAAAAAAGCACTCCTGCTTTTGGCACTATGATTGTACCAATAACAGGAGTGTCGTTTATTTGTTTATACATAAAGTATTCTGCTGATTTTCTGCGGTATTTCTTACGATTTACCTACGAAACCGGTAATATGACTTTAAATGTAACCGTTTCGTTTTCACTTCTTGCCGTAATTGACCCGTTATGAAGCGTAACGATCTGTTTTGCTATGGCAAGCCCCAGACCTGCCCCGCCGCCGCTCGTACCTCTGGAAACATCAAGCCTGTAAAACTGTTCAAATATCCGTTCCAGTTTTTCTTCCGGAATGGTATCGCCGCAATTTGTAAATGTGATCTCTACATTTTCTTCCTTTCCGACAACAGCAATTTCTATGTCAGTCCCCTCAAAGCTGTAGATAACCGCGTTTTTCAGAATATTATCAAATACGCGCTGAATCTTATCCGCATCGCACCTTATCATAATATCCTCCGAAATCATGAGGCTGCAATTCAGGTTCTTTTCATGGAACATTGGCTGAAATTCATACAGGAGCATTTCAAACATGCGCATCAGACTTATTCTGCTGTACCGGAGCGTTATATTCGACAGGTTAAACTTTGCTATTTCAAAAAACTCATTGATCAGTTCTTCAAGCCGTTCTGCCTTATCCAGTGAAACAGAAAGATATTTCTGCCTCAGTTCCTCGGATATCTGTCCTTCGTCACGCAGTAAATTCAGATAGCCTATAACGGAAGCAAGCGGTGTTTTCAGATCATGCGCCAGATACATGACCATATCATTTTTTTGCTGCTCTGCCAGCTTCATGTCCAGTTTCTGTTTTTCAAGGGTATGCTTGATTGTATTTATTTTCTTTTCCGTGGCTGACAGTTCCGGCGGCAGGGACACCTCCCCTGCGTCTTCCCGGCCTATATCATCAATCCCCTGATTGATCTTTATGAAATATTTGGCATACCAGTTTAAGTAAATGCGGAATATAATTAAAAAAACCAGCGCCAACCCAACTACTAATGCCAATTCTATATGGTTTCGGAATGTCCATTGATACAAAGTTCTCGCCGCAGTATAATCCAGCCTGAAAACACAAGGTGAAGACCGGAACGGACGGCTCCGGGCAGGGTTCTCGCCGCAGTATAATCCAGCCTGAAAACCTTCTGGTTTAATGTCACAATCCAGTCTGCAAATCTGCCTTTCAAAAGAATGGAATACAGAAGATAAATACAGCCAACTGCAATCACGACAAGCAATACTGTATGGAAAAAAACCTTTTCCTTAAACTGCCTGAAATCATCCGATTTCCTAAACACTCTATTTTCCAATGGTATATCCAACTCCCCACACATTTACTATAAATTTCGGTTTCTTTGCCGATTCGTTCATCTTCTCCCGCAGACGCCCTATATGAGCCATGACGGTATTGTTATTATTCAGGAATTTTTCACCCCACACCGCCTCGAATAACTCCTCTGACGGAACTACCATGCCCTGATGTTCACACAAATACCACAAAATTCCAAACTCAATAGGCGTAAGCTGCAATTCTTTCCCATACAGATAACACTTATGGGTATCTCTGTTGATCACCAATCCCCGAATATCATATTCGCTGGCTTCAACAGTTTTTTTCCCGGCAAGGTTATTATAACGCATATACCGCCTCAACTGTGTTTTTACTCTGGCCAACACCTCTAATGGATTAAACGGCTTTGTTATATAATCATCCGCCCCGATCGTCAGTCCCATTATCTTATCCCCATCCTCCGTTTTGGCAGTAAGAAGGATTATGGGATAATAAAGTTTTTCTCTGATTTTGCGGCAAAGATGGAAACCGTCTATGTCAGGCAGCATCACATCTATAATGGCTAAATCAAGCTCTGTTTCTTCAATACATTTTAACGCGTCCATGCCATTATAAAACTTGTATACCGTATAGCCATCGTTTTTCAGATAGACCTCAATCAAATCCGCTATTTCCTTTTCGTCATCGACTATTAATATATTTTCATTCATATCGATAACCATGCCTTTCTATAAACTGCGAATTTGAGCCGCAGGCGAAAACTCGCTGCCCCTGCATGAAACAGTACGCTCATCGCCTTTTACTATATCACTCAAAATACACAAAAGCAATCCCGGGTTACCGCTTCATTTCGGTGCAAATATCTTCCGATAACTGCCGCATACTCTTCTTTCCGGTTTACAATTTCCTTCTCTGTCAACATGATATCTGCTCCCGGTTTCCTGTAAGAGGAAAAACATGTCTGCCATTCTCCTTTCTTTCCTGAATCTCCTGCACAATCTTGTTATAGGCTTTTTTATTCAGGCGGTAAAAATATAAGACTACCGCTGTTATGATCCATAACACGCCGGGAACTGTCGTGAACGAATGCTTGATCACAGCCAGTACGGCCGGATTCTGCTGTGTATTCGCCACATATCCGAAGCTGCCCAAAACGCCCGCCAGTACAGAAGTCCCGATCGCCATTCCAATTTTATTTCCCAAAGAAATGAAAGCATACTGAAAACCGTCATTACGGAGCCCCGTTTTCCATTCGCCGTATTCTACGCAATCCGGTACAATCGCATAAATCGCTGTGTTAAATCCCGAGAAGAAGAATTGTGCCAGGCATGAGAACAGATAAAACGGAACGGGTGATTTCCCAACCGTAAAAAAGTACATACAGAACATGCTGATTCCCGTAAGCAGCGCAAATATGGAAGCCGAGCGCCCTTTATTATTTGTCAGTCTGAATACCAGCGGGAAACAGGCTGCGCCAATGATGGAAGGGATAATGATAAAAAGGGAATAGGTACTGAATAAATTCTGGTTTCCCTCCACATATGTAAAATAATAGAGCGCATCCGCATTCCTCCCATAAAGTGTCACTCCGAACAGGAACTGCCCTGCTACCGCGATCATGTACGGTCTGTTTTTTGCAACAGCGGATAGCTGTACTTTCAGGGAAGTTTTTTCTTTCTCCGGTACTTCCACGACTTCTTTCGTTTTTGCAAAACAGAAGATATGGCATGCCGCAAAAATACATCCATAAATGACAGCGATCAAAAGATAGCCTCTCCTGTCATTTCCTTTGCCAAGCGCCGCAATCAGAGGCACTGTTATGATATTAATAATGCCGATTGCAATCATCGCACTGACGGAACGGAATGTGTTAATTTTTGCCCGCTCCTCTATATTCTGTGTCATCGCACCGCACAAAGTTCCGTAAGGAATGTTGACACAGGTATAGCCCAATACCAGAATGCAGTAGGTAACCGCCATATACACAATCTTTGCAGTCGATGACCAGTCCGGATGGGCCCAGAAAGTCATCATCAATACCAGCGCTGTCAGCGGCGCGGCAATTAAAAGCCAGGGGCGGTATCTCCCCCACTTCGTATGTGTTTTATCACTTAATCCGCCAATCACCGGGTCATTGATCGCATCCCAGAATCTTGAGAACAGCATCAATCCGGCAACCGCGCTCATCCCTATCCCGAAACATCCGTATAGAATATCATCAGGAAATTCCCCACAAACATCCAACTGAAATTACATCCCACATCCCCCATGCCATAAGCGATCTTACTGATCAACGGAACCTTTACATTCGTATTCTTCTGCTCCATTACAATCCTCTTCTATTATAAATCCTCCATCCCTGCATTTCCGGATCCATAGAAAAACCCCGGGAACGATCCGCTGTGCAGTTTCCGGGGTTTCTGTCTATTGCTCTCTGTCTACTCGCCAATTCGAATGACTGCTTTTACAATATCAGCTTTATTATTCACACTGTAATCCATGGCTTTCTGTGCCTCATCAAGCCCGAAGATATCCGTTACGATGCCTTTCAGGTTTACCTTGCCTGCCGCAACAGCCTCTATCGCCATCGGATAAATATGGCGGTAACGGAATACCGTCTTGAACGTCAGTTCCTTATCCAGTGCAAGACTCATGGGAAGCGTCATTTCCCCGCTCTTGCTGTAACCTACCAAAACGATTGTCGCGCCCTTCTTTACCATATGTATCGTCTGCACTGTGGTTATCTGTGTGCCTGCGGTCTCAACTGCAAGGTCACAGCCTTTCCCGTCCGTCAGTTTCCTTATCTCTTCCACAGCGTCTGTCTGCGCTCCGTTGATGATGCCGTCTGCCCCCAGCTCCAGTGCTTTCCGGAGACGTTTTTCCATGATATCCACGATATACACCTTTGAAACGCCCATTGCCTTTAACGCCATCATTGTCACCAGACCGATACAGCCTGCGCCCATGACAACCGCTGTCTGTCCTGCTCTTGCGCCTCCCTGCATTGCCGCATGGAAGCCAACTGCCAGAGGCTCAATTAATGCGCCTTCCATCGTGCTTACATTATCCGGCAGCTTAAAGCAAAGGTCTGCTTCGTGAGCCACATACTCCTGAAATACCCCATCCACCGGAGGCGTCGCAAAAAAGACCACATCCGGGCAGAGATTATAACGACCCGTCTTGCAGAACTCACAGTGTCCGCATGTCCTGCCCGGTTCCAATGCAACCCTGTCACCGACTTTCAGATGCTTCACATCCTTCCCCACTTCCACAACTGTTCCGCCAGGTTCATGGCCAAGCACAAAAGGCGGCTTTACCACATAGTCACCGATTGCCCCTGTTTCATAATAATGCAGGTCGCTGCCGCAGATTCCCACATACTCCAGCTTGACAAGCACTTCATTGTCTTTTGCCTTCGGGATATCTCTCTCCTCAAATCCCATCTGACCGATCCCCAACATTACCGCTGTTTTCATTTTTCCTTCCATGATTGCTTCCTCCATCTTTCTTTAAATTTTTTATGTTTTTTCCTTTTTATATGCAACTTTAATTATCACTTTATTAAATAGTTTTATTATGTATTTTATATTAATTTTAAAAACTCATTTTGTCAAGATATTTTCTGAAAATTCAACGCTTTCGTTATTTTCACCAAAACAATATCTTCACTTCCATGAAAAGTGCACATAAAAAAACGCAGGCTCAGCAGCCTGCGTTCCAAGAATTTACTTCGTAAATTCTTGTTGGAAAACCTCTACGATTACAGCAATTTTCCTAATAAATTAAAAAGAAGTTTCATTTTCGAAACCTCTTTTTAATACTATTTCATCATAATTTTATATCTGGCTGACAAACATCTCTATCACTTTCAGCGCTGCTCCCAGTGCGGCTGCGGCCACTTTATAATTACAGGTTTTCACATAGGGTTCTTTTTCTCCAAAAGTATTCCTTCCGGCCACTTTATCCCATAGTTCCTGAAGGTGCGTACCCATACAGCTTCCTACATACCCCCCTAAAACAATTTCACAGTCCAGAACCATGTAAATATTATTTACTGCAATAGCCAGATAATCCGTATAAGAATCCCATACCTTTGCCGCCTCTGCATCCCCCTGATCGAGCAGGCAGAAAAACTGTTCCAGTTTCCCATCCGCCGCATCAGACAAATGCCATGCGGCACAATAAGCGTCCAGACACCCCTTTTTCCCGCAATAGCATATTTCTCCATCCATAACAACGGTCATATGTCCAACTTCGCCGCATCGGAAATTCTTGCCCTGTATCAGTTCATCTCCATCAAAAATCGCTCCGCCCACCGTATTGCTTAATGAAAGATAGAAAAACCGCTCCGCCGCATCTACATGGACCCCCTCCGCATAGGCCCCTGCATTGGCATCGTTAATGAAAAAACATGGATAGGAAAAAAAAGCGCTTACTGCATTAAGCGGCACAGCCTCTACACCTAATATATGAGAATAAGTCATCTGTCCCTTATCCATATCTATAATTCCCGGAAAAGAGATTCCCACCCCTATAATCTTATTCCTGTCGGCGCCGCTTTCATCCAGAAAATGCTCCAGCCTTTCATTAACTTCCCGATAATAAGCCTCTCCTGGGATATATAGCTGTTGAATGCGCTCATATTTTAAGATCTCTCCCACGATATTGGTAAGCACCAGCGCAATATGGTTTTTGGTAATATCCAGCCCCACCGCCAGTCTGACATCGACAACTGCCGATAAGGCTTTCGCCCTTCTTCCTCCGGTTGACTGCAATTCTCCTTTCTCCTCCAATAAACCTTCCGCTATCAGTTCTTTTGTGATCTGCGTCGCCGTAGGCAGACTGATCTTCATGTTATATGAGATATCGGGGTTTGATACCGTTCCACGTTTACAGATATAACGGAAAACCTCATTCCTGTTTTTCTTCTTTACTTCCATATTGGTTATTTTCTTCTTATCCATATCATCACCCATACTTTATTAAAGTGTTTTTTTAAGTGTATCATTTTTTTTACAAATATGCAACTTTGCCTTATCATATCCTGTTTTATCCTATAAATGGAAACCGCCGCATATGGAATAAAACCATAGCGGCGGTCAGCCTTTTATCCTTTTATTTCGTTCAGCATAAAGCTGGCATAAACTTGGCAAACAGATACAGCCCCTCCGAACCTGCAATGACCTCATGCGGTACACCGGCCTGCATGACGGATATTGTACCGGGTTCATACGGAATGATGCTTCCTGCGTTTATACACTTTCCGCTGCCCTTTATCACCTCATGCGTTTCCAGCTGCGTTTCATGGATATGATTCCCAATACTGCAGTCGGCAGCAATCCGCACCAAATGGAAGCTGAACATCCCGTCCGTATCCTTCGCCGTGATGATGTGCTTTAGTTCCACCCCTTTAAAAGTTGGATGCTCTGTCCATTCGAGCTCCACAAAGTCAGTCTCTTTTTCCGGTAAAACTAATTTTTCATTGTTAAACAATTCAAATGTATCCATTCTGCACCTCCGATAAAATATTTGATCTGTCTTACGTCTCAATCATATTCCACGGAAGCAATCATGTCTTGTAAAAAATTGCCCTATGTACTCTGCACTATCTGCTTTTTGGAATGAATATATTCCGACGGAGATATCCCGACAATCTTCCGGAAAGCCCTGTCAAAGTGACTCTGATCATAAAACCCCATTTCCACAGCAATTCTTCCGATCGCCTTTTCCCCATCCAGCAGCTTCTGTGATTTCCGTATGCGGTTCTGGATGCAGAACTGATGCGGCGTCATTCCGACACTGTTTCTAAATTTTCTTATGAGGTAATATTTGCTGATAAAAATATCAGCTGCCAATGTTTCTATCGAAAGTTCCTGTTCCGGGCAGCTGATAATTTTATCTGTCAGAATTTTTATGCCCGAATCCATCTCTTTCCGTCCGGCATTCCGGTGGCGGTAAACCTCCCGCACGGAAACCAATAATTTATCTCCCTGCTCTTTCCCGAAAATCCTTTGCGATGCTGCATCCCCTGAAAGTTCCTGAAGGATGCTTTCTGCCGTCTCCATATCATTCTCTTCTATAAAAGCAGTTCCTATACACATGGACAACAGGCGCGTATCCTTTCCCTGATGCACGGAATGTACAGCATAGGGCGGGATAATAAATGCCTCGCCTCTACGACACGCCTTTTCATTATTATCCAAACAAACAGTAACCGTTCCCTGCATCACCACTGATATGACATAATGGCCCACATGGTTATGAGCATCAAAATGCTTATTAATATTCTCCGACAACACGAACTCGACCGGGTATTGATCACATTGATAGTATTGCATATATTTTCACTCCTGCCAGCCCTTATCCCCTGCCCTGCCGCCGCTCTCAGCGCCCTGTGTACCTCCCACTATTTGCATAATACAGTTCTTCGGCTTTTCGTATGTGCTCGCCTTTTGCTCCAACATACATTGTGCGATTATACAGCATAAGAAATTCTTCGTCTTTGGCCGAGACTGCTGTCCCATCGATAATATCTTTATATATGTTATAAGCCTTTTTTGTATCACCTGTCATCATCGCTGTCATACTATCACCGTTTCCCGAATGGTACGCATCATATGCTGTTTTATATTCGGCATATTCTTCACTCCTGCTTTTTGCCGTTCCTGCTTCCAACATAGCTTTCTTCTTTTCTATCAAAATGTCAATTTTACTCTTTGCATACGCATCCGCAACCCGTTCCATATCCTCATCATTGTGGGAAACGGATGGGTCTGCCAACTGTTTAAGACGGGACTCTATTTTAGCCAGATTCGTAAATGTTTGATATGGGTCAACTATTGCTGCCCAGTCCACAGGGAGAGGATCATTCATTGATTTTACTGCGCTTCTGAATGAATCCAAATCAGAAGTTATTCTTATTAAGCCCATTTCTGAATCGGATGCCTTCTGTTCAGCGTAAAACAGCTGTCCCTTTACAGAAATTGACACGGTATCTCTGTTTGTACCAGACTTCGTGCCACTCTCAATTTTTCGGTCACCATCAGGCTTTGATGCGTTTTCATCTATCGCTGCCGTATAAGAAATTTGATTCAAATAATGATTCCTTTTGATATTCATGAAAATGCCCTCCTGTTAATCTGCATTATTCCACCCTGCCCTGTAAGTTGCCTAATCGGTTCAGCACTTCATACATCCGGCCATTGCCAAACATGTAATTTTGCAAAGCAGGCGGCTTCCCCATCTGCCCGCCTTCCCGGTACAGCTTCATATAGGCGTCTTTCGCCTGATAAAAGCTGTCCTCCAATTCTTCCAGTGCTTTTGTTGGCATTTCAGGAATATTCCCCTGAAAGACCTGCCCCTGGGCTGCTATTCCGGCACAGGATTTCTGCCATGCCACTTCCTGCTCATATTGCATATCCAGCCACTCAATTTCTTCTTCCTTTGTCAACAGTGTTCCATCTGCTGCCTTATAATACTGTTCCTTTTCATGGCGCTGTTCAATTTCAGAATACAGCCTTGCATAGCTCAGCCCACAGGCATTCACAACATCCGAATAACCATACTGCCCTTTTTCTTCCCTGATTTCTTTTAATATTCCAGCCCTCATATCGCGGAACGATGCCGCGGGCTGCACCACCGTATGCTGAATTTTATCCATTAAGATTCCCCTGTTTTTCGATAATTGGGAAACTTCTAAAAAATCCCTGTGAAATACTTTCGGGTTTTTATTTTGACTTCCCCGAGATTTCAAACAATCCCTGTCGAGTTTAAGACCATCCTGCAAATGTACAGGATAATTTGAAATATTAGCTGCCATACATTCTTCCTTCCTGCCTGGTACTGGAGACCCTTTTCACTGTTCTACGCCTTTTCCGGATACTGGAACGCCCCTGCATCACATGCGTCATACACATATTTTTCATACCCTGTTACGAAAATGACGATGGGCTGCTTCTGCGCCTCCATGCCCCGGATATGTCTTGCCAGCTCCAATCTCCAACTAATTTATCGGAAAATAAAAGGGATTTTTAACATCTGCTTCGTGAATGGTTAATTTGACTGCATGAAATGCAGAATATTTCCGTTATCAGACCGGCCGGCCTGTCTGCAGAAAGGCAACGGCTTCGCCTTATGCCGGCAGACCGCCGCATATGGCGAATGAAGTCCATAACAGGGCGTGTATCCACTTGTTCACTGAGGGTATCCTAAAGATTTCAGGTTTCTGCGGTACTGTGTCATTTCCGCCTCACTTACCGTATCTATGATGTGCTGCAGCTCGCTGACCACAAAATCCCGCTCCTTCGGCAGATAGGCGGTGACCGGGTAAAAGTTTGAACCGGAGTTGGCAAAAAGGTGCATCCGTATCTGCAAATTTTTGATGAACACCTGCAGTTCCTCCAGGCGCTCCTTCTCCCCGGCGGGGGCAAACTGCCCCTTCTGCTCCATGCGGTACAGCTCCGTATCCGGGAACAGCGTCAGGGAATCTACCGAGATAAAATAAGGATTGAGCTGACTGAACAACTCTGCGCTGTTCACCGCGTTCCAGTATCCCCTGCCCTTCCCCGCCAGCCCGGTCATATAAACGAAATAATATTCAATTCCCGCCTCATCCAGCTTCCGGCACTGTTCCAGTATGTCAGCCGTCGTATATCCCTTGCCCGCCAGCGCAAGCGTATTATCATCACCGCTCTCCGTTCCGATGGTCAGCCCGTTTATCCCCATCGCCCGGAGCTTTTTTAGCTGCCACACTTCCTTGTTTTTTATATCCCTGATGCTCGCGAACATGGCCATCGTCTGGCATTTGATGAGGTAATCCCGCACCGTAAGCGCCCGGAGCTTCAAATTCTCATAACTCATGGCGAACGGGTTCGCCCCTGTCCAAAAGATGCGCCTCGCATAGGGCTGATAGCTTTTAATCTCCGCCAGATCTTCCTCGAACTCCTCCAGCGGGGACAGATGGAAACACTCGTCTTTGTAAAGGCTGCAGAAACGGCATTTCCCGTAAGTACAGCCGGAAGCTGCCTGTATGATGACGGAATTCGCCTCATAGGGCGGCCTCCACGTCCTTCCCGTAAAATGCAATCCGGATCACCTCCTACAAATGATGAACGCTCTCACGATAACGCCGCAATTCATCCTCGCCCACATTCTTTATGACATCATCAAGAAACGCCAGCAGTTTCTTCTTATCTTTTGGCAGCACTCCATGAAGCTGAAATGCATTGGATGCGCCAAGCGCCGCAAATTCCGTGGGGATTTCCAGCCCTTCCACCAATGCGCGGACTTCCCTGTACTTCTCTGTCTCGCTTTCCTCCTGCCAGTTCCCATGCCGGATTTCCTTATACAGCTTTGAATCCGGGTAGATGGTCAGCATATTTGCGCCGACCAGAGCCGGGTGGAGCTTATTGCATACAGCGGCGGTTGCCCTTGCCCCGTCCTCCCCACGCCCTGCGCCGGATATGCCCGCCAGATAGAAAAAGCTGTAACGGATACCTGCCCTGTCCAGCCGTCCGCACTGATCCAGTATGTCATCAGCCAGATACCCTTTATCCATGAACCGCAGCGCCTCATCATCCGCTGTCTCAATGCCGATTGTCAGCCCGTCATAGCCTGCCCCGTGCAAAGCATCCAGTTCCTCATCCGTTTTCAGGGTAATGTCCGTCACCCTTGCAAAGCTGCCAATGCTCTCCATTCCCGGAAAATATTTGTGTACCAGTCCTGCAATCTCCATCAGCCTGTCATATTTCAGAACAAAAGGGTTCGCCCCGGTCAGAAAAATCCGTTTCACCTTCCTGCCACAAAATGAGCGGTACATCTTCTGCGCCTCTTTCAGGTCCGCTTCTATGTCCTCCATCGGCGACATCCTGAACCGGAAAGGCAGGTCTGCGTATAGCGTACAGAATTTGCATCTGTGGTGCGTACAGCCTGCTGTAACTTCCAGCAGCAGGGAAGATGCCTCATAAGGCGGCCTCCATATGGTTCCTGTATAGTGCATCATTCATTCCTCCTTAAATCTTTCCTCTTTTGCACTAAATTACCTCTGAAATTCCATGAAATCAAGTACTGTCTTTTTTCGTCGGTAGTTCACTTTTTCCTACTTTTGTCAAAAAATAGTAGAATTTTTCTCTCCCGCACAAGCTGATTTCAGGTCGTCTGAGGATTTGAATCTATTGTGCAGATTGGTAATTTTTTATACTATTTCTTCTCCTGCTCCTCTGTCCTTACCGCAGGCGCATTCACTGTTCCCACTCCCCTTCCCGTTATATTCAGAAAGGAAAAGCCCCGCAACTGCCATAACCGTCCCCATAACGGAAACCCACGTCACAGGCTCTTTCAGCACCAGCACGGAAGTCACAACCGTTATGACGGGAACCATGTAAATATAAACGCTGGTCTTAACCGCTCCAAGCACTTTCACCGCAAGGTTCCATGTGACAAAGCAGAGTGCGGACGCTCCCAACCCAAGATATAAGATATTGAGCAGATGCGTCAAATCTGCAAAGCGTTCCAGCCCCATTTCAAAATCGAAAAAGAATAATGCCGGGACCATAAACAAAATTCCATAAAAGAACGTCCTCCGTGTGGTGAGTATAACCGGGTATCCAAAGCTGCTTATCTCCCTTGTCAGTATGGAATAGCACGCCCACACAAATGCCGCAAGGACAGCCAGTACATCCCCAGCCGAATTCAGTTCCATACGGGAGCCGTTAAAGCTGATCAGCACAATACCCGCCATCGCCACCACAAAGCCTATAAAAAAATTTGCTCGCAGCTTCCCTTCCGATTTCAGGAACAAGCGTGACAGCATCGCCGTGAAAAACGGCGCAACCGAGATGATGACTCCTACATTAGACGCCATTGTGTATGTAAGCGCAATATTCTCCAGCAGGTAATATAAGCATATCCCACTTAAGCCCGCCATCGCAAAAGTCAGCTCCTGCCTGCGGCCCACTCCTTTCATACGGTGCGGGCAAACCAAAAATAATGCCGCAAATCCCATAACAAAGCGGAAGAACAGTATTTCCAGCGGCCTAAAATCCACAAGAAGCACTTTGGTGGATATGAATGTCGTCCCCCAGACGATGATGGTGAACAGCGCCGCCAGATGTCCGGCTGATCTCCTATTCCCCATTCAGTGCCTCCTTTCGATATCTCGCAGTGCATGGGAAGAATGCTGCTTGCAGCAAGTCCGCTTTGCGGACGGTTCTTCCGCGTGAATGGTATTTTCATTCACGCTATCCCCGTCTTTTTCCGAGAATATTTCACGGTAAGTACCCGGCGCAAGCCCTATGAACCGGTTGAAATAATTTGTAAAATGGCTCTGGTCTGAAAATCCTGTCCTTATGGCCGCCTCCACGGG
>CAJUDZ010000038.1 GCA_910584965.1 uncultured Lachnospiraceae bacterium
CATTTTTATTTCCCCTCTTTCTTTGTTTCATCTTATGTTTACATTATACACTAGAAAATGTATTTTGTCAAGTAAAAATGTAAAGAAAATCAATAAAAAATAAATATTATTTTTCCTATTGACATTCTAAAGTGTATATTGTAAAATAAGCACACAACACAGAAAGAAGGTGATCATATGTCGAACCTGAACACGGCCGAAAAAATAAGAATCGCCGTAACCAGATCCGGGAAAACAATGTACAATGTAGCAGAGGAAACCGGCCAGACACGGCAAAACTTCTCTAATAAGCTGAAGCGCGGAGATTTTAAGGAATCAGAACTAAAAGCGATCGCGGAAGCGGTCGGATGTGAACTGAAAATTTCTTTTGTAGACAAGGAAACAGGGGAAGAAGTTGGATGAATAAAAAACAGGGAAAACCGCTTAAAATGCGGCTTTTCTTTTTCCTAGTTACTCACATAGACGGGAAAGGAACGGAATTATGCGCTCGGCGTCTTTTCGCTGGCGGCTTTCTGCTATCTTGGCTGTCGCCTGTACCGCGGAAAAGAGAAGTCACTTATCGTGCGGATCGGGGATTTCAGCATGTTGTCTGCGGCGCTTTCTTTATGGATGTGCACGATCTGGTTTCCCTGGGATTTTATCCAGCAGATGAACGGGCTGTTCCGGCTGATTACGCGGAACATTCAGCTTCCGTGGCGGTTTCTCGGCGTCAGCAGTTTTTTTCTCACTGTTACGGCGATATGTCTTGCGATGTTATTGCAGGATATGCCGAACCGGTCCGTATGCTATGGTCTTCTTGCTGTTATCTGTGCCGTCGCGCTGATTTCCGCGGATTATTTTCTGTATGATTTTACGCGCTGTGCGCCGTCGGAACGTTATGTCGATGCGCAGGATCTGGATTCCTGTTACGGCGGGGATGCGGAATATCTGCCGGAGGGCACGCCTCCTGATTTTTGCGCGGATACGGCGCCCGTTCCGGGCAGTCTGCTGGAGATAACACAGCACAGATTTGAGAAAGGGGCGCATATGGTAACATGCAGTAGCCTTTCGGAGGAGGAAAGCCATATTGACATGCCGCAGCTTCCTTATGCGGGATATATCTGCCGGGACGTGCAGACCGGCCGGGAACTGGACATATCGCTCGATGTGCCGGGAAAAGTGCGGGTGATCGTGCCGGCGTCTTACAGCGGTTCATTCAGGCTCGTATTCCGGGAACCGCGGCATTGGCGGGCGGCGGAAGCATTTTCCGTTCTCTGCCTGCTTTTCGGCGGCATATGGTTTTGGAACATTCAGAGACGAAAAAGCGATTCGATGAGAAGGAGGAGCTCCCATGAATAATCAAAAATCCGGTATGATTTTGTCCCGCCTGATTGCGGTTTTGTTTGCGGCGTTTATCGGAATGCTTGCTGTGCTGTCCGTTTTTATGCACTGTGAGACGGATATTTATGATTATGGACATGCCAAGTCCGTTGTCAGCCATACGCCATATATTTATGGCGGCTTTGCCGCCGGCACAGCGGTCCTGGTAATGCTGTTATGCGCGTTTCTGGAGCGGATCTGCGCACGGCCGGAACGGGGAGAGAAGGCCGCCCGGATTGTTTTTTACGGATGCGGAGCGGCGCTTGCGCTTGCGGGAATCTGCTGGATTTTATTTCACGATGAACTGCCTTTTTATGACCAGTTTGACGTGTATCAGGAGGCGAGACGGCTTGCCGGCGTACTGGACGAGCCTTTTGACGCGGGATATTTTTCCGTTTTCCACAGAAACCGGGGTATTGCGCTGTTTGTGTCCATAGCGGTCAGGATTTTCGGCGATCATCTGTATTCTTTTCAGATTTTTAACCTGTTTGCGGCGCTCCTGATCTATTACAGTGTTTGCAGGGCTTCCCGGCTGATTTTTCGAAATCCCGTGGTCGAAATGCTGACTTCGCTGATGATGCTGTTATGTTATCCTGTTATTGTCTATATTACGTTCATTTACGGTACTTTATGGTCGATCGCTCTGACTTCTCTCGGATTGTATGGGACCGCGGCATGGCAAGAGACGGGAAAGCGCCGTTACGCGGTCATAATGATGATCTCTTTTCCGCTCGGCATTCTGATGCACCAGTCCGCGGCGATCGGTTTTGCGGCGTCTGCGTTATATCTGGTAATGGCCGGCGGAAAAAAGAGACTTGCCGAATATCTGCTTGTCATCGCCCTGACAGCCGGGCTGGTATTTGTCTCGATGAAAACCGTAAACATGGTTTATACAGGCATTACGGGGGTGTCCAGGGAAGCCGACCCGATTCCGGTGACCTGTACGATTTATATGGGGCTGACTTCGACGGAAGGGTCTGGCGGGCCGGGAAGCCAGGATGGCTCCTACGGGGATATTTTTGTCGAGAATAACCGGGACGGGAAGGCGGCGGGCAGGGACGCCGTCCGGCGTATCCTTACCGTTACGCAGGAATATCTGACAGGCAGGCGGAGCCTTTCCTTTTTTCTGGAAAAGACGCAGTACCAGTGGCTGGATCCGACTTTTGGAGCCCGGAAAATCATCCGAACGGAAGGCGCGGGTCAGGGAATTATGGCGCACGAGGACGCATACAGGGCCTTTTATGACAGTCCGCTCAGAACGGCGGTTTTTAAATTTTCGACAGGCGGCATGCTGTTTCTGTACTGCGCCGTGTTTGTTACGGGGCTTTATGCGGTTTATGACGGGAAAAAATATCCGCAGGCGTCTCTTATCCGGATATATGTGCTGGGGGGCTGTGCTTTTCAGCTTCTCTGGGAATCTTTGTCGCGGTATTGTCTCGGCTATTTTATCTGGCTGATTCCGCTGGCGGCGGTGGGCGGGTATATGCTGTATGGAAAGTGCGGGAGGCGGTTCGGGGGCGGAAAGTTGACGGAAAAAATTGAATTAAATCAGAAAAGGGAATAAAATATTTCGATTTCTGATTTGATTTGACAGAATGAACGGATTATAGTATAACATAGGTAGTATCATTCCAGGAGGTAAAACCATATGAACTGTCGAATGCCTTTTCGGTGCAGAATGCAGAAGATAACCATTGAAAATCTGAAAAATGTGGCTCATGGAGAAGTGCGTTTTGTATGCAGCACATATGATGATATTCTCCGGAAAAAAGCGGATATTCTGGGCATTTATGGACAGAATGGCTCCGGGAAGACTACGCTTATTTTTTCCATTGATGTTTTAAAGCAGCTGCTTTGCGGCAGAAGGTTGTGGAAAGATATGGACAGATTTATCCGGGCAGGAGTTTCTACAGCCAGAATTGATTATGAAATCAGCCTGGAGAGTGAAAAATACGGTAATTATCTGATTCATTACGCTGTGGCGCTTAAAACAAAAGAGATGCGTAAAATGCCGGGGGACATGGAAGTGTCCGGTGAAGAGCAGCATTTCATAGAATCTCCGGTATATCTGGCGGAGGAAAAATTGCAATATAAAAGAATTAATCAGGAAAAGGGCAACAGATATCACGGCATCATAGAATACAGCTATGATAACGGAAATGACGCAAT
The DNA here is from genome assembly GCA_910584965.1 of uncultured Lachnospiraceae bacterium. Classification (GTDB taxonomy): domain Bacteria; phylum Bacillota; class Clostridia; order Lachnospirales; family Lachnospiraceae; genus UBA3282. The sequence continues at coordinate 3,529 of CAJUDZ010000038.1, forward strand.
TTTCGGGCCTGAAATCAGATATAAGGAGTTTATTGGGAAAGAGAAAGAACTTGCCGACGAATTACGTTACTTAAAAAATACGGTGTACAAATCCGGTGCTTCTTTTATTTTTTCTCTTTTAAAAATGAGCGATATCAGAAAAAAACAGGGATTTGATAAAGAACTCATAAATATTTTGGATTCGCTTCAGATGTATGGCGTGGCAAAATTATTTGAACTGAGCAATGTTCAGGCAAGCATTGTAAATGCGAATATTTTACTGCCGATGTCGTTCTGCTGGCTGGAAGACGATAAGAAAAACCTGAAGGCGATGAATATGAGCATAAAACTCACGGACGAAACGATTGTTCCCCAGGAAGCATGTGAACTGATTGCGAACCGGTTTACGGTGATCGACAAGGTGATTACGAAGATAATACCCGATATGTCGCTCCGGGTTGCGGACCGGGGAACCAGAGTTGATGAAAAAGGAGAGCCTTCGAAAATTATCGAATTGATTTCCGTCAGAAATGAAAATGAAATTCCGTTAAGATATGAATCGGACGGCATTAAGAAGCTGATTTATATTTTATACAGTCTGATCGAAATGTTCAATGATCCTTCGGTAACAGTCGCGATCGATGAACTGGATTCGGGTGTTTTTGAATATCTGCTCGGAGAGATACTGACCGTATTGCAGGAAAGCGCAAAGGGACAGCTGATTTTTACTTCCCATAATCTGCGCCCTCTGGAAGTGCTGGATAAAAAGAGCATTGTATTTTCAACGGCGAATGAAAATAACAGATATATCCGGTTTAAGAATGTAAAGGGTTCTAATAATCTCAGGGATGTTTATTATCAGGATATTCTGCTAGGCGGCCAGGATGAATGTGTGTATGAACCGACCAGCCAGAGTTCCATCCGGCGGGCTTTTCGAAATGCGGGTGAGAATTAAAATGACCAGGAAGAAAATCATATTATTTATTGTTGAGGGGATAAATGACAAAACCTGTCTGGAAGGTGTGCTGGAAAAAGTCCTCGAATCCGAGGAAGTCCGCTTTCAAATTACTGACGGGGACATTACAACGCGTTTTGATATTGATGAATATAAAATAAGGAATGAAATCGGGAAGACGGTAAAGGCTTTTAAGGATAAGTATCACCTTAAAACGGAGCATTTTATGGAAGTAGTTCATATTATTGATACCGACGGACTCTTTCTAAAAGAAGATGCGGTTCATTTCTTCGAAACAGAAAATCCAATCTATATGGATGATGGCATTTATACAAAAAATGTGGACAAAATGAATGAAAGAAACAAAAAGAAAGCGGCTGTGGTTGAACGGATGTTAGAACTTCATACGGTCTTAAAGACGATACCGTACAGCGTGTACTATTTTTCATCCAATATGGATCATGTTCTGTATAATCAGGCAAATCTGACCCCAAAGGAGAAAGATGATCTGGCAGACTTATTTGACGAAGAATATGCGGATAAGCCGGAGGAGTTTGTCCGGTTCATGAGAGAAAGCTCCTTTACCGTAAGGGGAACTTATGAAGATACATGGGATTTTATCAGGCTTGATAAAAATTCGGTAAAGCGTTACAGTAATTTCGGCGTTTACCTGACAAAACAAGATAATTCAGGTATATAGTTCGATTCTGGCGGGGGCATAATGTTTTCCGACATCCCCGCAACAACTTTTCACCAGCACAACTTTTCACCAGCCAAATTTTCTATTGTCAAATATTTGTCAATGTGGTATGATTACACCGTATTGTATCTCGTTTAAGAGAATAATAACAGGAGGAAACGTACCATGAAAAATGAAAAGACCTATGAACTGGTGCTGACTGCACTGTTCACCGCCATTATTGTGATAATGGCATTCACACCCCTGGGATATATCCCGTTGATTGTGATCAACGCGACCATCATTCATATCCCTGTCATCCTGGGAGCGCTATTTCTCGGACCGAAGAAAGGTGCATTTTTAGGATTCGTATTTGGTTTCACAAGTTTTATCAACAACACATTCAAGGCGGTTACACCGTCGGCTTTTGTATTCTCTCCGGTGCTTGCGGCGAATATCGTCGGCGTTTCCGGCATTTTCAAGAGCCTTTATATCTGCTTTGTGCCGCGGATACTGGTCGGCGTCGTGCCGTATTATGTTTATCTGCTGGTGCACAGGCTGTTAAAGGGCGGCCAGAAGGCATGGCGCATTGTCATTAACCTTGCGGCGTCACTGATTCTGCTGTTTTCCCTGAGCGCGCTGTTGAATCGTCTGTTACAGGGAAAAGTAAGCGGCGGTCTTTGTGTGACGATCAGCATGGGAGCGGGCATTACGGCGGGTGTGCTTCTTTTTGCCGCGTTATCTTTTGCAGGACATAAAAAAGGTTCCACGAATATTGCGCTCGCCTATGCAGGACTTTCGGGAGCCTTCACCAATACATTGCTTGTGATGAGCGGTATCTTCTTATTATATAAGGACGCATATGCACAGGCGCTGGGCATCGCGGGAGAAGCGGTGTTCGATACGATCATGGGAATTATCAGCTTTAACGGCGTCGTGGAAGCGGTCGTTGCCGCGATCATTGCGGGCGGCGTGGGACTGGCGCTGATGAAGGTAAAGCCCATTAAAGGGCAGTAAGTACCTGCATTTTCAGAGGGCCCTGCAGAGGAAGTCTTTATTGTCTTCCTCTGCGGCCCGAATATGATAAAGAAACAATTATGCTGCATCACAGAAAGGAAAACGGAAAAATGATACTGGCAGTAGACATCGGAAACACCAACATCGTCATCGGCTGTTTGGAGCAGGAGAAGATCTATTTTGTGGAGAGAACGTCGACGAATATCGCCAAGACGGAACTGGAATATGTCGTGGAATTTAAAATACTTCTGGATCTGTATCGGATTGATATGAAAGAAATCACGGGCTGTATCATTTCTTCCGTTGTGCCGCCGCTCAATAATATTGTCAGATCGGCCATCGAGAAACTACTGCATATTACGCCGCTTTTTGTCGGTCCCGGCGTAAAGACAGGGCTGAATATTCTGATGGATAACCCGGCTCAGGTCGGTTCCGATCTGATTGTCAATGCGGTGGCCGGTCTGAAATATTACGGTGCGCCGATCATTCTGATCGACATGGGAACCGCGACGACGATCAGCGTGGTGGATGAAAAGAAAAACTATGTCGGCGGCATGATTCTGCCGGGCGTCAAAGTTTCGCTGGATTCTCTCGTCAACCGGACGTCCCAGCTTCCGAAGATCAGTCTGGAAGCGCCGAAGAAGGTGATCGGAAAGAATACCATTGACTGCATGAAGAGCGGCATCGTGATGGGACAGGCGTCCTGCCTGGACGGCATGATCGAGCGGATTTTTGAAGAACTGGGATTTGAGGCAGCAGTCGTTGCAACCGGCGGACTGGCGGGCTGTATCGTGCCTCATTGCAAACGGAAGATTATTCACGATAATGAACTGACGTTAAAAGGTCTTGGTCTGATTTACTGGAAAAATGCAGAGTAGCAGGGAAGGGAAAGCAAAATGTTAGAGGGAAAACATATCGTACTCGGTGTGACGGGTTCCATTGCGGCCTTTAAGGCCGCTTCACTTGCCAGCATGTTGAAAAAACGCGGAGCGGATGTTACCGTTATCATGACGCAGAACGCGACGAACTTCATCAATTCGATTACTTTTGAAAGCCTGACGGGCAACAAATGCCTGATCGATACGTTTGACAGGAATTTTCAGTACAGTGTGGAGCATGTATCTCTGGCAAAGCAGACGGATGTGGTGATGGTGGCGCCGGCTTCCGCGAATGTGATTGCCAAAGCGGCGCACGGAATTGCGGACGATATGCTGACGACGACGCTGCTCGCCTGTCAGTGCCCCAAAATAATTGCGCCTGCCATGAATACGCGGATGTACCAGAATCCCATCGTTCAGGACAATATGAAGCTTTTGCAGAAATACGGCATGGAGGTTATTACACCGGCGACGGGGTACCTCGCCTGCGGCGATATCGGGGAAGGAAAAATGCCGGAGCCGGAGCTTTTGCTGGAATATATCATCAGGGCGCTGTATCCAAAGGATATGACGGACAGGCGGATACTGGTAACGGCCGGGGCCACGCGGGAAAAGATCGATCCGGTGCGTTATATTACGAATCATTCTACCGGAAAAATGGGATATGCCATCGCGAGGGCGGCGATGATGCGCGGTGCACAGGTTACGCTGGTGAGCGGAAAGACGGAACTGGAACCGCCTTTTGGCGTCTGCGTTATCGATGTGGAATCGGCGGCGGAAATGGCCGAAGCGGTCAAAGGCTGTGCCGAAACACAGGATATTATCATTAAGGCCGCGGCGGTAGCGGATTACCGTCCAAAATATGCGGCGGACGAGAAGGTCAAGAAGAAAGACGGCGGGATGTCGCTGGAACTGGAGCGCACCGAGGATATTCTGGGATTTCTTGGAGCACATAAAAAGGAAGGCCAGTTCTTATGCGGTTTCTCGATGGAAACGGAGAATATGCTGGAAAATTCCAGAAAGAAACTGGAAAAGAAGAACCTTGATCTGATCGTTGCGAATAATCTGAGGCAGGCGGGAGCGGGGTTCGGAACGGATACGAACATCGTTACGCTGATTTCTTCTGCGGATACCGTGCAGCTTCCGATCATGAGCAAGGAAGAGGTGGCGGACAGACTGCTTGATTATATTCTGAGCGCGGCGGACTGAGAAAGGCAGGGGAGGATTATGATACAGGATTTAACGGCGGGAGACTCCCGAAAAGTTCTGCTGCAATATACCATACCGATGTTTATCAGTGTGGCTTTTCAGCAGATTTACAATATAGCGGACAGTATGATTGCCGGAAAATTTGCCGGAAAAGAGGCGCTCGCTGCGGTGGGCGCTTCTTATCCGATTACGATGATTTTTATGGCGGCTGCGGTGGGCTGTAATATCGGCTGTTCCGTGGTCATTTCACAGCTTTTCGGCGCCAGATCGTACCGGAAAATGAAAACGGCGGTTTCCACGACGCTGCTGACCGGGTTTTTATTATCGGTCTTTCTGACGGCGGCCGGACTGCTTACCACACCGGCGATGATGCGGATGATTCAGACGCCGGATAATATCTTTGCGGACGGGGCATTATATCTGCGAATCTATATCGGCGGCTTTGTCTTTCTTTTCCTATATAATATTACAACGGGAATGTTTAATTCTTTGGGGGATTCCAAAACGCCTCTGTATTTTCTGATCGGCTCATCCATCGGGAACATTCTGCTGGATTTGCTGTTCGTAGCGGTATTTCACTGGGGCGTGGCCGGCGTGGCCTGGGCGACGTTTATCGCACAGGGAGCGGCCTGTGTGCTGGCGCTTCTTGCGTTCTTTCGCAGGCTTGCGGAAGTGAAGGCGGAAGGAAAGGCGGAACTCTTCTCCCTGCCGATATTAAAAAAGATAGCGCTCGTGGCCGTTCCCAGCATCTTACAGCAGAGCTTTATTTCCATCGGCAATATTTTTATTCAGGGACTCGTCAATTCCTATGGTTCCGATGTGATCGCCGGTTATTCCGCGGCGGTGAAACTCAACACGTTTATCATCACGGGGCTCACCACGCTTGGAAACGGCATATCCGGTTTTACCGCGCAGAATCTGGGTGCGGGACTGCCCGGACGTATCCGGGAGGGATACCGGGCCGGCATCAGAATGGCGGTCTGTGTGACGATTCCGTTTTTTGCGGGCTTTTTCTTTTTCGGAAAGGCGATGATGCTGCTGTTCATGGAAAATACGGGCGGTCAGGCGATGGAGACCGGCATTTTGTTTTTGCGGATTGTGTCGCCTTTTTACTTCGTCATCGCCGTTAAGCTGATCGCGGACGGCGTTCTGCGGGGCACGGAGTCGATGCGGTATTTTATGATAGCAACTTTTACGGATTTGATTCTGCGGGTCATTCTCGCATATCTTTTTTCCGCCTGGTTCGCCTCGGCCGGCATCTGGATGTCGTGGCCGGCGGGATGGTGCGTGGGAACGATTCTGTCCTCTCTTTTTTATGGAAAGGTAATAAAGAGGATAGAGGAGAAGGCGCCGTAATAAAAAGAAGACACAACAACAGAGCCGGTCAAAAGAAACAGGAAACAGCATAAAAAGTATAAGAGAGGAATAGCAGAATGAGAATTGGAATGGGTTACGATGTACACCGTCTGACCAATGACAGGAAATTAATCATCGGCGGGGTGGAGATTCCTTATGAAAAAGGGCTGCTCGGCCATTCGGATGCCGATGTGCTTCTGCATGCCGTCATGGATGCGCTGCTTGGCGCCGCGGCGCTCGGCGACATCGGAAAGCACTTCCCGGATACGGATCCGGCCTATCGGGGGATTTCCTCCGTCAAACTGCTGGAGCATGTGGGCGGCCTGCTGGAAGAACATCTTTTTCTGATCGAAAACATCGATGCGACGATTATCGCACAGGCGCCGAAGATGCGGCCGCATATCGATGCGATGCGCGCAAATATCGCAAATGCGCTGCACATTGAACCCGCACAGGTGAATGTGAAGGCGACGACGGAAGAAGGGCTTGGCTTTACCGGAACCGGGGAAGGCATATCCGCGCAGGCCGTCTGTCTGCTCACCTCGCCGGCGGAACTCTATGACCGCGACGTGACAAAACAGGGAGACTGTGCGTCCTGCCCCGGATGTAAGGGAGAGCGGTAGAAGGCATTATTCAAGACATTCTTTCGGCCCTGATACGCGTCTGGCCGCAGTCCGCATCCGTCGTACAATGATGTACAGGCTGCCCGTCCGATATGAACGATTTGCCGCATGGCGGATGCGGACTGCGGCCAGACGCGCATCAGGGCCGGATAGATTCTTGCCAAAAGCCGCATAATATGCTACTATCTTTGAATAGAAGAATGCGGCCCGGGAGGAAGCGAAATGAAATATAAAACACTGATCACAGGAAAAAATACGACTCTGATCGATGATTTTTTTATTCAAATGGATGACAGCTTTGAGCTTGTTTCGACATCACAGCGATTTAATGATGTGACACGGCATATAAAATATTTCAGGCCGGAGCTTTTTGTGTATTGTATCGGGAATGAGACGAGAGAAAATATGAATCAGATGATTCATATCAAAAATATTCTGCGGAAAAGCGGCGTGCCGTTCGTGGTGGTCGGCGCCAAAGAGGAATGTGATGACTTTGAGAGGATTGCCGTTAATGTAACGAATCTGGCGGTGGTGAAGCCTTATACGGTTTTTACCATTCAGGAAGACATTACGAAATTTATGGAAGAGTGGCAGTTATATCACGGAGAAAGCGCTTTGAGGATGCGGGAGAAGGAACTGGGTATTTCCGAAGCGGATGTGGAAGAAAAACTGGCAGAACTGCGGGAAGCGTTTCAGATCGAGAAGCCGGCCCCTGTCGAAGGCCGGCAGGAGAGCGCGGTGAAAACGGAGACGGCCGGCGTACTGCCGGAGGTTTCGGCATCCCAGCGCACGCATATTCTGGTGGTTGACGACGACCCGCTGATGTTAAAGATGCTGAAGGAACAGCTTCGCGACGATTACGATGTGGCGACCGCCGTCAGCGGGAAGATCGCGATGAAGTTTCTGGAACGAAAGAAAACGAGTCTGATTCTGCTCGATTATGAGATGCCCGGAGAGAACGGGCCGGAAATTCTGGAGAAAATTCGTGCCAATGAAGCGACAAAAGATATTCCGGTTATTTTTCTGACAGGTGTGTCAGATAGCGACAAAATTCAGGAGGCGCTTGCCCTGAAGCCGCAAAGTTACTTATTAAAACCTGTTGACCATGAAAAATTGATGAGAGCGATTACAAAGATTATCGGTTAAAGCTGATGGTGGGAACAGCGGGACAGATCGTATATAAAAGGGGACTGCCTTATGGAAATGAAATATGATTTATATCTGACCGACCTGATCAGCAGGGATATTTTGCAGAAAATGCAGGATGCCTTCGCGAGGCTGACCGGCATGGCCGTGATCACAACGGATACGAATGGCGTCGCAGTTACGGACGGTTCTAATTTTTCGGATTTTTGTAAAAATTATATGAGAAATTCCCCGGTCGGGTGTATGCTCTGTGCGCAGAGCAACAAGGCGGGAACGGAGCTGGCTCTGCGGGAAGGAAAACCTACCGCGTACCCATGTTATTCCGGGCTCGTGAACTTTGCGTCTCCGATTATGGTAAAAGGAAAGCTGGTCGGCTGTGTGATCGGCGGCCAGGTGATTTCGGAAATGCCCGACCCGGTGAAAATGAAAATCATTGCTTCGGAAATCGGGGCGGATCCGGATGAATTTCTGGCAGCGCTTGAAAAAGTGAAAGTAGTGGGCGAGGAAGAGATTAACGGCGCGGCGGATCTTCTTTCGGCGATGGTGGAAATTTTATCCGATATGGCAAGCAATCAGTATCTGGTTTATCAGGCGAAAGCGGACATAGAAAGAACATCGAATATGAAATCCGATTTTCTTGCCAATATGAGCCATGAGATCCGCACGCCCATGAATGCCGTTATCGGTATGGCGGAAATGGCGCTGCGGGAAGATCTGCCTGTGGCGGCCAGAGATTATATCAATCAGATTAAGGAAGCCGGAAAATCGCTTCTGACGATTATCAATGATATTCTCGATTTTTCCAAAATAGAATCCGGCAAAATGGATATCAATGTGGAAGAATATGAGCCGATGTCCGTGATCAGCGATGTTGCGAATATCGTTATGACGAGGCTGAAAGGAAAAGACGTGGAGCTGCTCCTCGATATCTCTCCCAATCTGCCCAGCAAGCTGATAGGAGACAATGTCCGGATTAAGCAGGTATTGCTGAACATTGCGAACAATGCGGCGAAATTTACAAATGCCGGCAAAATCACACTGAAAATGGATTATTTGCAGATAGATGACGGCAATATAGAACTGAATATTTCCGTGGAAGATACCGGAATCGGCATCAAAAAGGAAGACCGTCCTAAACTGTTCCGCTCTTTCCAGCAGCTGGACAGCAAGCGGAACCGTAATATTGAAGGAACCGGGCTTGGCCTTGCGATTTCCAAACAGCTTCTGCACCTGATGAAGGGTGAAATCTGGGTGGAAAGCGAATATGAAAAAGGAAGTAAGTTCTCTTTTGTGATTCCGCAGAAGGTGGTGGATAAGACGCCGTGTACCTGCGTCAGGGAGCCGGATTCCCGTATGGTGGTGAGTCTGATGTCCAATACGTATGTCAGGGATAATTTCAGACAGGATGTGGAAAAGCTGGGCGTGGAATATAAAGAACTGCGCTCGGACAAAGAGCTTGCCGAACTGAGGACGGAGAAAAAATGTTTTCTTTTTATCGAAAAATCCATGTTTTCGACGGCGGCGGAGGCGTTTGTCAGGGAAAATCCGCAGATTACGGCGACTCTTCTGGTTGACTTTTTTAATACGACAAAATATGAAATGAATAATCTTCATATCGTAAAGAAACCGCTTTTCGTGCTGTCGGCGGCCATGATACTGAATGAGGAAAAAGAGCAGTTTGATAATAACAACGCGGAGGCGGGCGAGTTTGATTTTATCGCTCCTGATGCGGAAGTGCTGATTGTGGATGACAACGCGGTCAACCTGACGGTGGCGCAGGGGCTTCTGGAGCCGCTTAAAATGCAGGTCGATACGGCGTCCAGCGGGAAAGAAGCCATCGACAAGATCGGAAGGTTCCATTACGATATTGTTTTTATGGACCATATGATGCCGGAGTTAGACGGCGTGGAAACGACCCGTATTATCCGCCGCTTCCATCAGGAATATAACGATGTGCCGATCATTGCGCTGACGGCAAATGCGGTGGAGGGAACAAAGGAAAGGTTCTGTCAGGAGGGCATGAATGATTTCGTGGCCAAACCGATAGAACTCCGTATACTGATTTCTAAAGTAAAACAATGGCTTCCCATAGAAAAAATCCAGAAAACCCGCACGGGCATAGCACAGCAGGATCCGAAAAATGCCCATATCGTGGTCGGCGATCTGGATGTGGCCTATGCGCTGAATTTTCTGGGGACCGAGGAGCTGTTCTGGTCGGTGTTAAAAGTTTACTATAAGGCGATCGAGAAAAAAGCGAAACTGATTAAAAAGCTGGAAGAAGAGGAAAACTGGACTGACTTTACGATCGAAGTCCACGCGCTGAAGAGTTCTTCCAAACAGATCGGGGCCATTGCGCTGTCCGAACGGGCAGCGGCGTTAGAAAAGGCAGGAAATGCGAGGGACTCTGAATTTATACATAAAAATACGGACAGACTGTTGGAGAAATATCTGGGATACCGGTTCGTGTTTAAGCCGTTTTTACCGGATATGAAGGCTGAGACCGGAGGGCAGGAAAGCGTTTCCGCCGCCGGTTTACAGCAGCATTTCACGGATATGCGCATGGCGCTGGAAGATCTGGAAATGGACCGGATGGAAGAAGTAATCCGCGAAATGAACCATTATCATTATGAAGACTGGCAGAAAGAATTATATATGCGGCTGAGGGACGCGGTAGAGGAAATCGATGTGGACAGCTGCGAGTTAATTCTGCGGGAATGGGAAAAAAAATTATCGGCCGTATAGCGGAGAAAGAAACGGGAGACAGCACCGATTGACACAAACAGGTTATACTGCATATTCTGCTCATATAGACTGAAGGAAAGGTGTGGTTACGGTTATGGGATTTATCACCCACATACGGGAAGAAATAAAAGTCATAAGAGAGCGGGACCCGGCGATTCATTCCGATATGGAAGTATTTCTTTATCCGAGTTTTAAGGTAATGTTATATTACCGCGCGGCACATCGTCTTTATGAAAAAAAACATTTTTTCCTGGCCAGGTGGATTTCCCAGAGGGGCGCGCGTAAAACGGGAATTGAGATTCACCCGGGAGCACGGATCGGTAAAGGATTTTTTATCGATCACGGAAACGGCGTCATCATCGGAGAGACCACCGTGATCGGCGATAATGTTACCCTGTATCAGGGCGTTACGCTTGGCGGAACAGGAAAAGAACAGGGAAAGCGGCATCCCACCGTCGGCAACAATGTCATGATCAGCACGGGCGCAAAGGTGCTCGGTTCTTTTACCATCGGAGACAACAGCAAGATCGGCGCGGGAAGCGTGGTGTTAAAAGAGGTGCCGCCCGATTCCACCGTCGTCGGCGTGCCGGGAAGGGTCGTGAAACGCCATAACGTTGCGCTGCCGCAGGAAGAACTGGATCAGGTTCATCTGCCCGACCCGGTGATGGAAGATCTGGCACAGTTACAGCATGAAAACGAAAAACTGGCTAACCGGCTGATCGATCTGGAACAGGAAGTTCGCGTGCTGAAAAGGGCACAGCAGACGGCCGGACGGGAAACGCGGGGGAAACGGGAAGCACAGGATAAACAGAAAGCACGGGAGCAGCGGGAGAAGCAGGGCTGAAACCGATGTACTGATTTTTCAATCGCGAATTTGTGCCGACGCTGACAGCGTCCTGGATTCGAAGTTCGCAAGCTCAGAGAAAGGCATGGTTATTATTATGAAAATCTATAACACATTATCGAAAAAAAAGGAAGAGTTCGAGCCGCACGAGCCGGGAAAGGTGAGCATGTATGTATGCGGGCCCACCGTTTATAACCTGATTCATATCGGCAATGCCAGACCGATGATCATATTCGATACGGTCAGAAGATATATGGAGTATAAAGGCTGGCAGGTCAACTTTGTGTCCAATTTTACGGATGTGGACGATAAAATCATTAAAAAAGCCCAGGAAGAGGGCGTGGAACCTTCTGTCATATCTGAGCGGTATATTGAAGAGTGTAAAAAGGATATGTCAGCCCTCAATGTAAAGCCGGCGACGGTCCATCCGAAAGCTACCGAGGAAATCGGCGGAATGCTTGATATGATCAGGACACTTCTGGAAAAAGGGCATGCCTATGTGGCGGGGGACGGAACCGTTTATTTTAAGACAAGGAGTTTCCGGGAATACGGAAAGCTGTCCCATAAAAATCTGGACGATCTGCAGGGCGGAAACCGTTCTCTGCTCGTATCCGGAGAAGACCAGAAAGAAGATCCGCTCGATTTCGTGCTCTGGAAGCCTAAGAAAGATGGAGAACCTTACTGGGAGTCTCCCTGGTGCGAAGGACGTCCGGGATGGCATATCGAATGTTCCGTCATGAGCAAAAAATATCTGGGAGATGAAATCGATATTCACGCGGGGGGAGAAGACCTGATTTTCCCGCATCATGAAAATGAAATTGCACAGTCCGAGGCGGCAAATGAAAAGACTTTTGCACGATACTGGATGCACAACGGATTTTTGAATATAGATCATAAAAAGATGTCCAAATCCACAGGCAACTTTTTCACGGTCAGGGATATCGGAGAAAAATATGATTTGCAGGTGCTGCGCTTCTTCATGCTGTCCGCCCATTACAGAAGCCCGCTTAATTTCAGCGAAGAGCTGATGGAGGCGGCGAAGAACGGTTATGAGCGGATTGTCACGAGCGTTTCCAACCTGAATTACCTGCTGGAAAAAGCTGGGGGCGATATGCTGCGCGCAGAAGAAGAAAAGTGCGTGGAGGAAGCAAAAGGATTCGTAACCAAATTTGAGAAGGCAATGGAAGACGATTTCAACACGGCCGATGCCGTCTCCGCTATCTTTGAACTGGTGAAGCTCGCCAACACCAATGTGTCGGAAGAAAGCAGTGCGGCACTGATCAAAGCATTAAAAGAGAACATTTTGATGCTTTCCGATATCTGCGGTCTTCTTGTGGAAAAAGAGGATGAAATGCTCGACGACGAGATCGAACGGCTGATAGAAGAACGCCAGGAGGCGAGAAAGGCGAAGAACTTTGCAAGGGCGGATGAAATCCGCAATATGCTTTCCGAACGTGGAATCCTTTTGGAGGATACAAGAGAAGGAGTAAAATGGAAGAGGGCTTAACTTTTTTGGAAGCGGTCAAACAGAAATTTGAATGCGGGGAGGTGGATATCAGGGCATATTCACCTCTTACCCTTGCTTATATCGGCGATGCGGTCTATGATCTTATCATTCGTACCGTGGTGGTGGAACGGGCCAACCGTCCGGCCAATACGCTGCATAAAATGGTGGTCCGTTACGTGAATGCGGGAATGCAGGCGAAGATGATCGATTCGCTGGAAGAAGAACTGACTGAAGAAGAAAAAGCAGTTTATCACAGAGGAAGAAATGCAAAATCATACACTACCGCCAAGAATGCTTCCGTCGCCGATTACCGCAGGGCGACCGGTCTGGAAGCCCTGATCGGCTATCTGTATCTGCAGGGCGAGATGGACAGAATGCTTACGCTGATCGGGCTTGCTTTTGACAAACTGGAAATGAAGATATAGAACAACGGGCGCCGTTCGGAACAGGGAGCGGATTGATATGAAAAGAACGGCTTTGATGTGGAAGAGCCGGGCGGCTGGAGGGATAATAATGGGATATACGGAAATGATGATAGAAGGAAGAAATGCAGTTATCGAGGCGTTTCGTTCCGGGAAAACGGTGGATAAGCTTTATGTGCTGGACGGCTGTCAGGATGGTCCTGTGATGACGATTAAACGGGAGGCGAGAAAGCAGAACAGCCTGATTAAATATGTGACAAAAGAGCGGCTTGACCAGCTTTCGGAAACCGGAAAACATCAGGGGGTGATCGCCTGTACTTCGGCGTATCAGTACGCGGAAGTGGAGGACATGCTGAAAGCGGCGAGAGAGAAAGACGAGCCGCCGTTCCTTTTTTTGCTGGATAATATAGAAGATCCGCATAATCTGGGGGCGATTATCAGAACCGCCAACCTGGCCGGAGCACACGGCGTCATCATTCCGAAGAACCGGGCGGTGGGGCTGACGGCGGCGGTCGCGAGAGCATCCGCCGGGGCGCTGAATTATACGCCGGTTGCGAAAGTGACGAATCTGGGGCAGACGATCGATGAACTGAAAAAAGAAGGACTCTGGTTTGTCTGTGCGGATATGGACGGCAGGACAATGTATGAGCTGGATCTGAAAGGGCCGATCGGTGTTGTAATCGGAAGTGAAGGCGACGGCGTGGGAAGACTGGTGAAGGAAAAATGCGATTTCACCGCAGCCATCCCGATGAAAGGGGATATTGATTCCCTGAATGCTTCCGTAGCGGCGGGAATCCTTGCATATGAGATTGTGAGACAGCGGATGGTGAAATGAGAAAACTACAGGATTTTTTATTAATAGGCGTATTTGTAATGACCGCCCTTCTTGCGGCGGTGGCCGGGCTGAGAGCGTATTCCGGTTATATGGAGAAAAAGGCGGAAGAAGAAGCGCTTTTCGAACAGCGGAAAGAAGAAATTCTGGCGCGGAATGCCGAAGCGCAGAACCGCGTTCAGGAAATGCAGGTTGAAATTATCGACCTGCAGGAAGATGTGGAGGCTTTGCAGTCATTTATTGACCAGACTGTCAACGCTGCCAATGAAGTGCAGAACCGAAAGGCGTCGGGAACCGGTTCGGAGAACAATGACGCTTCCGTATCCGACAGCGCCGCTTCGTCCGATACGGTGTCCGACAGTGATGTGTCCGGCCAGCATGGCTCTGTCTCCGGCAGCGACGTGTCCGGCCAGTACGGCCCTGTTTCCGGCAACGACGTGTCCGGCCAGCATGGCTCTGTCTCCGGCAATGACGTGTCCGGTCAGCCCGGTTCCGTATCGGGAAATGAAGCGGATGTTCCTGATTCAGTGTCCGGTAACGACGGGCTTTTTGCCGGTTCCATATCGGGAAACGACGGGGCTTTTGACGGCTCCGTTTCGGAGAATGACGGTCTGTCCGTTTCCGGAAATAGCGTTTCCGGCAACGACGATTTCGGTTTTCTGATGGGCGGCGTTTCGGAAAACAACGGCGAAATCAATTATTATGAGGGCGACATGACATCGAACGATATCTTTGATGAATGGCGGCCTATTTATGAACAACCGGATATGACGCTGGAAGAACGGAAACAATGGAGGACTTCCTATCAGGAAACGCTGGAAGTAAACCAGGCGGACAGAGAATGGATTGCGGAAAACCAGTACGATTTTTCCCAGACAAAGATCGCCTGTCTCGGCGACAGCATTACCAAAGCGGCTAATCTGGAAGGCGAAGAAAATTATGAGCAGTATGCTTATCCTGCAAAGTTACAGGAGCTGCTGGGTGCGGAAGAAGTTTATAACCTGGGAATCGGCGGTTCGTCCATCGGAAGATACTGGGCCGATGCTTTTGTAGACCGTTATACGGAAATTCCGGCGGACAGCGATATCATCATCGTCATGGGCGGAACAAACGACGGCTTCTGCGTATCCGATGAGGAATTCGGCAGTCTGGACGAACGGGCTTATCATACATTCTGCGGCGATCTGAATGAGCTGATGAGCGGTCTGCGGACAAATTATCCGGATGCCCAGATTTTCTTTGCCACGCCGCTGCCCAATGTCCTCCAGGACTATCTGATGAGCGAGCGGGAATACCTGCTTCCGCAGAAGGAATTTGTGGAGGTCATACAGACGCTTGCAGATGAATACGATTTTGAACTGATCGATCTCTATAATTCAAATGTTCTCGATTCTCATGACGCTAATGTCATTACGGAATATATGCCGGACGGCGTTCATGGGAATCCAGCGGGATATCAGATTCTGGCGGAGCGTTTTGCGGGAGAACTTGTCAGATATTATAACGAAGACGATGCCGAAACATCGGAAGAAAATGCTGCTTCCACGGGAAATGATGCGGCGAATACGGGAGCCGCAGTCAATGGCAGTACCGGTACGAACGCGGCAGCAGGCGTCGGCGGAAACGCCGGAGCAAATGCAGGAGCTGCAACGATGGTTGGCGGCAATGCCGGCATTGGCGGAACCGGGAGCAGCGGCAGCGAAATCAATAGCGGTGTAAATGACGGAACCGGGAACGGAACGAATGCCGAAGGCGGCAATAACGGCACGGATTCCGGTGCGGCCGGTTCCGGAGAGAACGGCGGAACGGGAAGCGGAGAAAACGGCATTGGAGCCGGAGTCGGAGGAGAGGCCGGAAACGGAATGAACGAAGCGGAAACCGGGGCCGGAGGAGAGGCCGGGACCGGAACGACCGGAGCGGAAACCGGAGCCGGAGGAGAGGCCGGAAACGGGCCGACCGGAGCGGAAACCGAAGCCGGAGGAGAGACCGGGACCGGAACGACCGGAGCGGAAGCCGGGGCCGGAGGAGAGACCGGAAACGGGCCGACCGGAGCGGAAACCGGAGCCGGAGGAGAGGCCGGAAACGGAATGAACGAAGCGGAAACCGGGGCCGGAGGAGAGACCGGAAACGGAACGACCGGAGCGGGAACCGGATATGGGACGAACGGCGGAAATCATGCCGGAAACGGAAACGGAACGGGAGACGGTGCAGATAATATTGCCGGCGGAAGAAAGGCCGGAGCCGATACCGGAACGGAAGCCGGCGGAAAAAATGATACGGAATCAGGAAGAAATCAGTACCGGTACGAATACTGACAAAACGGGGAGCCGTAAAGCGGGCGATGAACCGGGATGTCTGCAAAGACAGGCGGATGGGCGTATTTATGAAGGAAGAATATCAGCAGTACAGTGACGAAGAACTGATGATTCATCTGCGGGACGGCGAAGACGGCATCATCGACTTTATTATGGACAAATACAAAAATCTGGTTAAAAGCAAGGCGAAATCCATGTACATTCTCGGAGCCGACAGCGATGATCTCATTCAGGAAGGCATGATAGGGCTTTTTAAGGCCGTGCGGGATTTCGACAGCGGCAGGGACGCGAGTTTTTTTACATTTGCCGATTTGTGCATTTCCAGGCAAATGTATACGGCGGTACAGGCCTCCAGGCGGCAAAAGCATATCCCGTTAAATACTTATATTTCCCTGTATGCCACCGTTCGGGAGAATGCGGGGGAAAATGAGGAGGATGCGGCGCTTGTCAACATTCTCGCACGAAAATCGGAGCTGAGCCCGGAAGAAATGGTGATCGACAGGGAGAATCTGGAACAGCTCGAAAAAACGATAGAGAAAGAGCTGAGCGGATTTGAAAAGCAGGTGTTGGATTTGTATCTGACAGGGATGCGTTATGCCCAGATTGCGAAAGTACTCGGACGGGATGAAAAGTCTACGGATAATGCGCTTCAGCGTATAAAGACAAAATTGAGAAAGGCCGTCTATTTATGACGGTATACCTGCAGGAAGGGTTGTAGATTATTGTTTAGTACACCTACTAATATAAAAAATTAAAACTGCATATTTTGCGTGTATCCAGATTTATGTAAATACCTTTTATCTTATCTGACAGTTTATTATATTCGCTATCGTAATAATTCTTTTCAATGCGCCCTTTCTGGAACAGCAGATTGAGACGCGACAGTTCTTTTTTTAACTTATCAATATCTTTTGCCGGGTCAGGCTGTGAATTATTTTGAAAAGACATCCGGAACGATATCTGCATTTCGGATAATTCCTGTAATTTTTGGTCCACGTTCGCAAGCATATATTTTTCAAATGTGCTCTTGTATACCTCGATACCGCCGCGGCATAAAGATTTAGCGCGGTTTTTCTGCTTGCAATGATACCCTCAGTGAACAAGGGGATACACGCCCTGCTCCATGATATTTGAACGATTTTCAGCGTTGTCCTCAATCGGCGTACGACCGGTACGCCTCAATCGTCTGCCTTGAAAATCACTCAAATATCTATGGACAGGGTCGAAGAGTCGAAAAGAAATCCATTTTAGTCTCTGCAAGGCGCTTGATTGACGCGTACTGGACGTACGCGGAATGAAAGCAACGTGGCAGAGGCTAAAATAGATTCTTTTCCGACCGTGTATCCCCTTGTCCACTGAGGGTATACAGGGCTGATATGTACTTTCCCGCTTTTCTTAACAGTTTTATGCCGATATCCGGTGAAGTTTTTACCACAGAAGGGACACTTAATAAGGCCGGAAAATATATAAGTTTCATTTGTTCTGGTGTATGTTTTCAGGGTTCCGGTTTCTTTAATCTTATCAAACTGTTCTTTGCTGATATGAGCGTCACAGAAATTGTCACGTCCGTACATGTGACCGTAGTATACAGGACTTTTAAACATGTAATGCAGAGTAGTCTGCGGCGGGGAATCAGAACCGTATTTTGTCAGAATATAATTCATTGTATCGCGTTTGGAATAGACCGTAAAATAATGTGAGAAGAAGTCTTCTACAATGTGCTGTGTTTTTTCGTCTTTTACAAACTTTTTATTTTCAACTTTGTACCCGAAGCTGACATGTCTTCCGGAAAGAATATCACCGTTTCGGTGCTTATAAGCAAACACCTCACGAATACGCTCGGAATCACGGTCGCATTCATTTTCATTAACAGAAAGCATAATATTAATAGCAAAGCGGCCGTTTGAGGTAGTAGTGTCGACTGCTCAAAAATTGTTTTCCAGTTGCAGTTATGTGCTTCCAGAATGGCCTGTGTATTATGATAGTCTTTAATATTACGGAACCAGCGATCGAGTTTTGTCACAAGAATCAGGTCGATTTTATCAGCTTTAACATTATTAAGCAGCCGCACCAGCTCTTTGCGGTTCTGCATATTTTTCCGGGAGGTGATGCCTTCGTCGGTGTAGTAATCGACAATTTCATATCCATGTGAAATAGCATAGTTTGTCAGGGCATACCGCTGAGCTTCAAGGGACAGGCCGTCTTTCACCTGTAAGTCGGTGCTTACACGGTCATATAGTGCGCAGCGAATCTTTTTCATGATGTACCTCCACATGATGTTATCTTGTTCAGACTTGTGCAAATTATATTACAATATGTATATTACGCATGTCAACGAAAAGAACATGGCATATTATTACAGTGCTTTCAGAAATGAAGCCTTTACTTCGCCAGTGCTTTCATTATAATGACCTGACCAAGCCCATTGATCGAAACCATTTCGTTTTGCGATACGCTTTAATGATTCGGCGTTTATACTTAAATTTTTTGTACCCATGAAATTGTACAAATCATACGTATGAAAATCTTCTCCGACTTTAAGAATAACTGATACTTCTTCGTATTCATTGCTTTTGATTATTTCCATATCTTCCCTTATTTCTCCCGGCGCAACCCCGCCGGGTGGGTGGTGTGGTTAAAAGTTGCCGTACATTTCTGTGATAATTTGCTCTGAACCGGTTTTTATTATTTTCCCGTCCGCTTCTAAGCCGTATCTCGCGCCTTGCCAATTTAAAGATTTAATTCTTACTGTAATCTGCCTATTTTCTTTGATAACTGTTTTTTTGTCTGTAAATGCATTTTCCTTATCCTCTGTTCCTTTGATAATATCATTATAAACTAATATTGGTTTGATATTAAGCCTTTTTTAAACTTTTTTTGGATTATTTTCCTTGACTTTTTTTCTATATCAAATTACAATAAAATAAAGGAGGTTTATGTATGTTGGCATATAAGATAGATGTGATAGAAACGCTGAAGGAATCAGGCTATAACAGTACCAGAATATTGAAGGAAAATGTACTTAGTCAATCCGCTATGCAGAAGTTGAGGACGGGGGAAATGATAGGAATAAAGACGTTAGAACAGCTTTGTGAATTATTAGATATGCAACCGGGAAATATAATAAAGTATGTAGAAAATAAACCAGAAAAAGTCTAATAAAAGCATTGGTAATAAACTAAAAGTGGTTTATAATAGTATTATCAGATGAGGCAAGTAAATTTGATTAACGGAAAGGAGAATACAGAATGCTGAAGGTAATGGACGAAATGGCAATCAGTGAAAAAGAAATGAAATTGCTTATGAACTTCGTGAAAGACGATTTGAAAGAAGCAAGGGACAGTGAGGACGTAGAGAAGAAAAACAGCAAGATTGACAGGGTACTGGAACACATTCAGCAGTACTTAGAGGATTAAAAAAGAAAGAGCGGAACTTGCCACCGCTCTTTTTAAATATAATATTCACCGAAAGTTATTTTTGAATCCAGGATATTTCATGAGCCTGCCTGCAATTCTTTTTCTAAGAATTGTTTTATGTATGGATTGTTTTCCTCATTCAATGAAGGCTGAAACGCCATGTAACGGCATTTCTGATACAGCTCACCATCCAGCACAAAGGTATATCCCATGATACATTTCGGATTACAGTCATTTGGATTGATAAGCCGTTTGCAGACAGACGCTTTCCTGATTTCCTTTTTTACTTTTTCGGGCAGTATATCAAGAAAGTCCTGGTATTCTTGTATATGTTCGGGATAAATGCGGAGCTTCATTCCCGTTTTACGGGATATGAATGTTGCCAGAGTCCTTTTGCTGCTGTTTAGCACATAGGACACAACATAGCCGCTTTTCTGCGATTTTATGTCGCATTTGCAGCCGTTTTCCGTCAGGTATTCGTTGATTTGGTTTACAAAGCTGCGGAAACGCTCGTCAACCGTTTCCATAAACATATTAAATTTTTCGTCCATAAGTCCCTCCGTTGTCCAACATTTCTGTCAATTTCCGTATTGTCCCATTTACAGCGGGGTTTTTCCGCCTCTTTGGCGCAACTATAAAATCATGTTCGATTTCCATATCAGGCATTGATCTTTTGTATTATAAGACATATTTTTAAATCTTTCCTCTCAGTTTCTGCACGAAAAAGAGAGGCGGCTATTCGAAAATGAACGGCAGGGCATACAGACTTTGGTAACCGGGGATGTATTGCCTGATTTGGAATGACTTTCCGGTTACGCCAGTATTTTTTTCAAACGGTATATTCCTTCCTCTAAATTTTGAATGGCCGGCGGCGTAATGACGGAAATCCTGACAAATTTTTCTGCGGCCTTATTGCCCACCGTGAACCTCTCGGCGCCATATACCTGAACACCGGCCTGCTTTGCGCAGATTTCGAAGCTTTTTCCGGTAAAATGATCGGGTAAACGTATACACCTCATCGGACTTGTAATCTGACTTTCGGTTACGAAACCATGCAGCATTTCGTTGATGATGAAATTGCGTTTCATGATCTCCTGTTGTCGTTCCCTGAGAATTTCATCGGCCGTTCCATTCTCAATAAGCCCGGCAGAGATGTCCGCAAGCAGGGGAGAAATTGAAATATTCATGGAGTACAGTACTTCTGTTACGATCTGATAATATCTTTGCGGTACATGAACATAAGCGGTTCTCAAGCCGGCGGAGATGGTTTTGGACAGACTTGACAAATAAATAACCTGTTCCGGTGCGAATTTTGCAATCGGAGGCAATGGCTTTTCTTCCAGAAGATTGTTGATTCCGTCTTCAATGATGAGCAAATCTTTTTCCTGTGCTACTCGTGCAATCATCTTTCTTGTTTCTACAGACATGATATGGGCAGTAGGGTTATGAAAATCCGGAATGACATAAATCCCCTTTATATGTTCATTTTGAATTGCGTAGCGGATTCCATCTTCTGTCATTTCCAAGTTTTTCTGCTGAATCGGTAATAAATGGATTCCCAATAACTTGGCGGCGGTCTTAACGCCGGGATAGGTTGACGGATCGGTTCCGATCTTATCCCCCCGTTGTAATAATGCGCCAAGCGCCGCGGTTAAGGCATTCTGGCCGCCCGCTGCTAAAATCAAATGCTGAATATCCGTGTGGAATCCTGATTTTTGAAGCCAGACGGCACCGGCCTGGCGCTGTCTGGCGGTGCCCTCCGGGACTCCATAAGAAAAGAGTTTCAGGGCATCCGGCTTTTTCAGCAGTCCTTCGGCATACTGCTTGACCTTATGGCTGCCGGCAATCTGCGGAACCAAAGCGCCCATATCGATCATCCGGGCGCTTTCTTTCCCGCAAAGGAGTATCGTTTCTGCGGTCACATCCGCTGAGACATAAGTACCGTTTCCGACAGAGGCGGATAAAAGTCCTTTTTGTTCACATAATCGGAACGCTCTGGATATGGTACTTAAATTTACATTTAAAAAGTCTGCCAGCTCGCGCTGCGGCGGCAGTTTTGTTCCTGCCTTCAACCGGCCGTTTTTAATATCTTCTTCCAGCAGGCTGACCAATGCCAGATATTTCGGGCCTGATGTCCTGCTCAGATCGGGTTTCCAGCTCATTGGATAATTATCAAATGAATTTACGGACATGATGATTCCTCCACATTGAATTGTCTGCATGTTGACTGCCAAAATTGTTTTGCATACAATTTTACTATTGTTCGGCTCGATTTTCAAGATTATAATGATGTTATCTTTTTACCGACAGGGATTTCGGAAATTTCGGAACCGTTACAGAGCCAATACAGCGTTGGAAGAGCAAATCAGAATGAAACAGGGAGCAGTCAATATGGAAAAGTTATTATCCGACAGAATTAAATCGACACCGCCGTCTTTTATCAGAAGTATTTTGAAAACCGCAGCTGACCCGGATATCATTTCTTTTGCGGGAGGACTGCCGAACCCGGTGTCTTTTCCGCAGGAGGAACTTCTGGCGTCGATGGAACGCATTGTTGAAACATATGGAAGCGCTCTGTTTCAATACTCGATTACGGCAGGACTTCCCGAACTGCGTCAATATATTGCGGAGCGGTATAACAGAAATTTTGGATTGCGGCTTACGATGGATAATGTTCTGATTACCACCGGTTCACAGCAGGCGCTTGATCTTATTTCAAAAGTTTTATTGAATGCAAAGGACGGAGTAATTATTGAAAAGCCGAGTTATCTGGGAGCTATTCAGGCTTTTTCACAGTATCAGCCGGTTTTTTATCCTGTCGAATTAACGGAAAGCGGACTGAACATAGAGCAATTCAAAACAGCGTTACAAAATAATATTAAATTCGTATATGCCATTCCTGATTTTCAGAATCCGACCGGCCTTACTTACTCGCTTGAAAACCGGAACTGCATTTACGAAATTTTAAAAGATTATGAAATCGTTCTGATTGAAGACGACCCCTATGGGGAACTGCGTTTTGACGGTGTCAGGCTTCCTTATATCGGCGCCGGCAGACTGCCGGGCAGTATTCTGCTCGGAACATTTTCCAAAACCGTTACACCCGGCATGCGTGTCGGATTTGTGATCTGCGCCGATCAGGAATTGTTAAAACATATTTCCGTTGCAAAAGAAGCCAGCGATTTGCATACAAATATTTTTGCGCAATATCTGATCTGGGATTATCTGAAACATAACGACTATGAAGCGCATATTGCCAAAATCAAGCAGCTATACAAAGAACAGGCACAGGCTATGATGGACGCCATGGAGCGTTATTTTCCGCCAACCGTTCAGTACACCCGGCCTCAAGGGGGGATGTTTTTGTGGGTGACTCTGCCGGAGGGCGTCAGTTCATTATCTCTGCTTCCCAAAGCCTTAGATAAAAAAGTGGCATTTGTACCGGGCGACCCATTTTATATTAATAGGAAAAATACCAATACCATGCGCCTGAATTATACGAATGCTGACTGTGAAACGATTGATGAAGGGATTCGCAGATTAGGAGATTTGCTGAAAGAACTCTCTGTGCAGTAATGGATTTCGAATCGTTTCGGACCGTATTCCGGAATTTTCAGCGGAATCCGGACAAGGTATTGACAAAGTAAAATGTCTTGTGATACAATACAATTCGGCAAACGGATAAAAGCCGACGCGGATGGATTCCGCCGGGTTTTAAACGTCTGCGGAACAGGCTGCTGTAGCACAGTCGGTAGTGCGTCGCATTGGTAGTGCGGAGGTCACGGGTCCGATTCCCGTCAGCAGCTCTAAATTATTGAAAATAAAGGCTTTTCGAGGTGTTACATTTCGAAAGGTCTTTATTTTGTTATAGAATATGGCATATATATGGTTTGTCCCTATCCTCAGTGGACAAGGGTATATTGAACTTTTTAAAAATGTATTGTACAATAAAAGCATAATAAAATCGGTGTTATAAATAGGAAAATCTGTAAAGAAAAACGCACCGGGTATAAAGATTATGGAGGATTAAGCAATGGATATCAAAGGATATATCAGTAAAATTGTAGAAGAGGTCTCAAAAAATCCCAATATGAAAAGAGCAGTTTGAAAAGGAGCCCGTAAAGGTAGTAGAGAACGTAATAGGCATTGATCTGCCAGATGATGTTGTCATGAAAATTGTTGATGGCGTAAAGGCTAAGCTGACCGTGGATGGGGTATCTAAAGTTGCAGATACTTTAAAGGGAATATTTAAGTAATGGATGAAGTTGAGAGGTCGGGGAATCATATTTTTAATTAATAAAGCCAGTCCGGATAGTGGGCTGGCTTTTAGGGTAGTGTAAAATAGTTTGTGTCTTTGGAAAAAAATACCTCTTTTTTGGTAAGAATCAAGATATGACAATTCTTATCGAAAAGGAGTATTTTTATGCCAGCAACAAAACAACAAATACGACAGATTATTGCAGATAACAACCTTAACAGCGTGGCTGATGTTTACAGCCTGCTAAAGGACAGCTTCAAAGATATCCTTCAGGAACTTATGGAAGCGGAACTGGATGTATCCCTTGGCTACGAAAAAAACCAGAAAGGTGATGCTCCCACATCCAACAAACGT
>CAJUDZ010000039.1 GCA_910584965.1 uncultured Lachnospiraceae bacterium
GAGCATCTGCCTTACAAGCAGAGGGTCATAGGTTCGAGCCCTATAGGTCCCACTTATTTAAGATAAACGCTTCGCGTTTTTGTCTTGAATATGCCGGCGTGGCGGAACTGGCAGACGCACAGGACTTAAAATCCTGCGGGACTAACCTCCCGTACCGGTTCGATTCCGGTCGCCGGCAGTAAAAAAGAACTATGATATCAGTCATAGTTCTTTTTTTTGTACGCATTACGCCGGGCGGCGATTTTTTATACTATTTAGGAAATTGCCGTAACAGAGACCATTTCAGGGGAGAATGCGAAGCATTCTTGTAATCGCCGCTGCCGAGCGGCGATTTTTTATTCTGTTAGGAAATTGCCGTAACAGAGACCATTTCAGGGGAGAATGCGAAGCATTCTTGTAATCGCCGCTGCCGAGCGGCGATTTTTTCAGTCTGTTTTCGGAAGCTTATCGCGATACATTGCCAGCTCTTCATCAGTGGGAATATAATCATTCATTTCGCCATCATGAAAATGCTGATAAGCTGTCATATCAAAATAACCGGTACCGGTGAGGCCGAATACGATGGTTTTTTCTTCACCGGTTTCTTTGCATCTGTTTGCTTCATCAATGGCGGCGCGGATTGCGTGAGAGCTTTCCGGGGCGGGAAGGATGCCTTCCACCCGTGCAAAATATTCTGCGGCTTCAAATACCTCGGTCTGTTTTACGCTGACTGCTTCCATCAGTCCCTGGTGATACAGCTCGGACAGCGTGGAACTCATACCGTGGTAACGAAGTCCGCCGGCGTGGTTTGCGGAAGGGATAAAACCGCTGCCCAGCGTATACATTTTGGCAAGCGGACAGATCATTCCTGTGTCGCAGAAATCATAGGCGTATACGCCGCGCGTAAAGCTCGGGCAGGATGCGGGTTCGACGGCGATGATGCGGTAGTCTGCTTCGCCCCGGAGCTTTTCCCCCATGAACGGCGCGATCAGGCCGCCGAGGTTGGAACCGCCTCCGGCGCAGCCAATGATGATGTCCGGTTTTATCTGATATTTGTCCAGAGCCGCTTTGGTTTCCAGACCGATCACTGACTGGTGCAAAAGCACCTGATTCAGCACGCTTCCAAGCACATAGCGGTAACCGTCGTTCGATACTGCCTTTTCGACCGCTTCGGAAATGGCGCAGCCCAGACTTCCCGTCGTATTCGGATGCTCGGCGAGTATTTTTCTCCCGGCTTCGGTTTCCGGGGACGGTGATGGCGTTACCGATGCGCCGTAGGTGCGCATTACTTCGCGGCGGAAAGGTTTCTGCTCATAGGAACATTTCACCATATATACTTTGCAGTCGAGGCCGAAGTAAGAACAGGCCATGGAAAGCGCCGTGCCCCACTGTCCGGCGCCGGTTTCGGTGGTTACGCCTTTGAGCCCCTGCTTTTTCGCATAATAGGCCTGCGCTATGGCGGAGTTCAGTTTGTGGCTTCCGCTGGTGTTATTGCCCTCAAATTTATAATAGATTTTTGCGGGTGTGCCAAGCTTTTCTTCCAGGCAGTAAGCGCGGACAAGCGGGGACGGGCGGTACATTTTATAGAAATTGCGGATTTCTTCCGGAATTTCAAAAAAAGGAGTGTCATTATCCAGTTCCTGTACAACCAGCTCTTCGCAGAAAACGCCTGCCAGTTCCTCGGTTTTCATCGGCTGACAGGTACCGGGATTTAAAAGCGGAGCCGGTTTTTGTTTCATATCTGCTCTCAGATTATACCATGCCTTTGGCATCTCGCTTTCCTCTAAAAATATTTTGTAAGGGATTTTTTCGTTTTTCATGGTTACCTCCATATGATTTTGATTTATATTCCGTGCCAGAAGAGATTCAGACAAATAAAAAACGCCCCTGACAGAATATACGCTCTGTCAAGGACGAACAGGTACTGATACAGTACGACACTATCCGCGGTGCCACCTCGATTCACGGCATGACCCGTGCACTTATCAGGATACAAACATATCCCTGGCATTTATACGCCTGCCTTCAGCGTCGCAGAATACTCTGTGAAAATCACATTTGACTGCGCCCTCAGCGGTCCATTTGACAACTTGTTTCCTGCCTGGTTCTCAGCCTCCCAGGCTCTCTGTATGGGCATGATTGCCGTTATCTCCGCTTCAACGGTTTGAAGTATTAAATTTCTACTACTGTATCACTGTTGTATGTGTGTGTCAATAGATTTTATTAAAAAAATGGAAAAAAAATTCGGAGGCGGAATTTGGAGGTTCCCGGAAGATTCTTTTCGTATGCGGCAAAGATTGTTTAGATAATTCTCTAAAATCCTATATTTCCTATTGACATAGTAGGTAATTGGCCTTACAATAAATACCAGTCAAATTGGTTAATGCTGACAATGCAGATATGTGTTCAAAAGAAAGGGGAAGATATGATGTCTGATTATAAGTTTGAAACATTACAGCTTCATGTGGGACAGGAGAAGCCGGATCAGGCGAGCGGCGCCCGTGCAGTCCCTATTTACGCAACCACTTCGTATGTATTTCGGGATTCCGCTCATGCGGCCGCCCGTTTTGATCTGTCTGATGCCGGAAATATTTATGGAAGGCTGACAAATTCCACGCAGGATGTTCTGGAGAAGAGAATGGCGGCTCTGGAAGGCGGCGTGGCGGCGCTGGCGTTAGCCTCAGGCGCGGCGGCAATTACATATACGTTGGAAGCCCTCGGACAAAATGGCGGACATTTTGTCGCGCAGAAGACGATTTATGGCGGAAGCTATAATTTGCTGGCGCATACACTTCCGGCGTTCGGCATTAAGGCGAGTTTTGTAAATATTCATGATCTTTCCGAGGTAGAAGCAGCCATTCAGGATAACACCAGAGCGATTTATATCGAAACGCTTGGCAACCCGAACTGCGATATCCCCGATATCGATGCGCTTGCAAAACTTGCGCATCAGCATGGTTTGCCTTTGGTTGTGGATAATACGTTTGGTACGCCGTATCTGATTCGTCCCATTGAACATGGAGCCGATATTGTAGTGCATTCCGCTACGAAATTTCTCGGTGGGCATGGAACGACCCTGGGCGGTATAATCGTTGATTCAGGCAGATTTGACTGGGCGGCATCCGGAAAATATCCGGCCATTGCAGAACCAAATCCGAGCTATCATGGCATATCATTTGTAAAAGCAGCCGGTCAGGCCGCCTTTGCGACATATATTCGTGCTATTTTGCTTCGTGATACCGGTGCGACGATCTCACCGTTTGCTGCTTTTCTGATTCTTCAGGGAATCGAAACGCTTTCTCTGCGGTTGGAGCGGCATGCGGAAAACACAAAAAGGGTGGTGGAATTCCTTGCGGATCATCCACAGGTTGAGAAAGTTAATCATCCGTCCTTGCCCGGACATTCCGATCACGCGTTGTTTCGGAAATACTTTCCGAACGGCGGAGGTTCTGTTTTTACATTTGAAATCAGAGGCGGCATGGAGGAAGCGCACAGATTTATTGATAATCTTCAGATTTTTTCATTGCTTGCAAATGTTGCCGACGTGAAAAGCCTGATAATCCATCCGGCGACTACGACCCATAGCCAGCTTACGGAAGAAGAATTAAAGGATCAGGGAATTAAACCGAATACAATCCGGCTTTCCATCGGTACGGAACATATTGATGATATCATCGGAGATCTGCAAAACGGTTTTGATGCGGTGAAATAAACCGGAAATATTTCCGGCGTGCGTGCGCCTCTTTTTTATTCGCCGAATGCGCACGGATTTTCCAGCAGCAGGAGACGCGTTTTTCTGTCTATGCCGCCCGCATAGCCTGTCAGGCTTCCGTCTGTGCCGACGACCCGGTGACAGGGCACGATCAGGGAAATGGGATTGTGGCCGACCGCCCCGCCGACCGCCTGTGCCGACATATGCGGCCGGCCCGTCTGCGCCGCGATCCGGGACGCGATTTTTCCGTAGGTCGTAGTCTGACCGAAAGGAACTGTGAGCAGAATGTCCCATACGGCCTTGCGGAAAGGCGTCGCGTTCAGGGCGAGCGGCGGGGTAAAATCCGGCTCTTTTCCGCTGAAGTAGATGTCCAGCCAGCATGCGGCCTGGTCGAAAACCGGGCAGCTGTCCCTGACGGGCGTTCCGGTCAGGGTGCTGCCAAAATATTTCTGGCCGTCGAACCATAAGCCGGTCAGTTCTTTTCCGTTGCCGGCAAGCGTTATTTTGCCAAGCGGTGAGTCATAAGATTGTATGTAGTTCATTGTGCGGTCACGCTCCTGTTCTCGTTGTTGGAAATGGCTGTCGTATCTGGCCGGATATGTCCGCGGCAGATTGAGCCCGAAACGTCTGTGACAAATTGAGCCTGAAATGTCTGTCGCAGACTCAGCCCGGAAAAAATTACGGATTTTCGAAAGAACACCGCGACACGATATCCGCCCACGCTTCCTCGTCGATTTCTTCGTCGCGGAACAGTTTTCTGCGGTCATCGTCTGTTATTTTTTTAATTACCTTACATGAATTGCCGGCCGCAATGCACCAGTCCGGAATATCCTTTGTTACGACGCTGCCCGCACCGATGACGACGTTGTTTCCGATGTGCACGCCGGGGCAGACTACGGTATTGCCGCCGAACCAGACGTTGTCCCCGACGGTCACTTCCTTACCGTACTCATAGGCGGAATTGCGGGTCACCGGGTGGATGGGGTGGCCTGCGGTGTAAATCGCCACATTCGGAGCCATCTGGCAGTTATCGCCGATTCTGATGGGCGCCACGTCTAACAGCGTACAGTTATAATTGGCAAAAAAATTCTTACCGACCTCGATATGCTTTCCATAGTCGCAGTAAAAGGGCGGATTGACAAAAGCGCCTTCCGACCGGCCAAACAGTTCTTTGACGATTTCGCTGATTCCGGCAAAGTCGGAGCGGTCCATAAAATTCAGTTTTAGAAGCAGTCTCCTGCATATGATCTGTTCTTCGAAAATACTGTCGTCCGAAATATAGGCCAGTTCGGCGTCTCTCCGTTCTCTGTTTGTCATTTTCATAAATTTTTTCATTCCTTTCGCGTTTTTTTGTATCTTTATTTAACAATAGCATTTTATCCTTTCAAATTCTTTCAGAATAATCTATAATTATATAACAATCTTCTTTTTGGAGGGAGAATATGGACAGGGATGCAAAATATTGTTCGGCTTTTAATATGGACTTTTCCGAGACGGTGGCCTATAATAATCCATTGTTTCCCGTTTATGTCCGGCACGGTATTTTATCGACCTATCCGAATTATTCCGCGATCAGCCACTGGCATGAAGATCTGGAGTTTATTCTCGTCAAAAAGGGGGAGATGACTTACAATGTGAACGGAGAGCTGATTGCGCTTTCGGAAAATACCGGCATTATGGTGAACAGCAGACAGCTTCATTATGGTTTTTCTGAGGAGCATAATGAATGCGAGTTTCTCTGTATCCTGTTTTTGCCGGAACTGTTACAGGGGAACAAGTGGTTTTATGAGTCGTGCATAGAGTATATCGTCCGCAATTCGCGGTATCCGTATCTGGTTTTGGGAAAAGACGGCTGGCAGGGAGCAATTCTGGAGAAGCTGGAATCGCTCTACGAGGATTATGCCGCAGATAAAGAGGAAGCGCTGTGCGGGTTCCGGGCGATGGAAAATTTTCTGTCCGTCATGGAAATCTTATACGGCAGACTGCATGAAGACCGCAGGCTTCCGGTCAAAGAGAACGGGGAGCTTTCCGCGCTCAGGAATATGATGGCTTATATGGAGGAACATTTTGCCCAGCCCATCGCGCTTTCGGATATTGCGCTGGCCGGTGCCTGCTGTAAAAGCCGGTGTTCCATGCTTTTCCGGAAATATCTTCGCGACACGCCCGTCGCATATATGACGAAGATGCGGCTGAAAAAGAGCCTTTCCCCGCTGTTGTATTCGGACGCCTGTATTACGGATATCGCCTATGAATATGGATTTTGCAGCGGCAGTTATTACTGCGAGATGTTCCGGAAATATTACGGAATGCCGCCGCTTCAATACCGGAAGATGCAGATGGAATCAGGAGAATAGACGAAAATGGAGCAAAGAGGAGACTATGAAAATTGTAATCTGTGACGATTATATGGAAGATCTGATAAAAGTGGAACGGCTGCTGGAAAAGTACGGGAAAACTGCCGGCTCAGAGTTTACAGTGGAGAAGTATACGGACGCTTCGCAGGTTTATCATAAGATTTTACGGAAAGAGCTGGCAGATATTTATATACTGGATATGATTATGCCGAAGATAACGGGAATCGATATCGGAAGCCTGCTGGAAGAGAGCGGAAAATGCGTCGTCATTTATATTACATCCTCCGATGAGTTCGCGCTGGAGGCATATGGCGTCCATGCGGTGCGGTATCTGCTAAAGCCGGTGAGCGAGGCGGTTTTCTGTGAAGCGATGGATTATGCCGTATCGTATGTCAGAATGAACCGGAATATGTCTTCTCCGGATATCCGCTATCCGGTAAAAACGAGGGAGGGCCTTGTGTCCGTTTCCTATTCCGATATCGTATATATCGAAAATTCCGCGAGGGCGCTGGAAGTACATCTGACGGACGGCCGTAGTGTCAGGAGCATTTTCATCAGAAAATCGTTTGATGAAGAAATCAAAGAGATTGCGGAGGACGACAGCTTCGTCAGGGTTCATAAATCCTTTCTTGTGAATATGAATTACATTAAAAGTCTGATACAGGGCCTGTGCTGCATGGAAGACGGGCGGAGCATCCCGGTCAGCAAGACGAGGGCGGCGGATGTGAAAAGGGAATATTTAAATTTTGTGACAGAGCAGTACAGGTAGGGAGTAGGCATGGAATTTTACAAAAATATATCGTATATGACAGCGCAGGCTTTTTTTATGTTTTTTATCTATCTGTTTATTGTTCACCGGTTCTCCCGGTGGAAAACAGCGGGAATCTGTATCGTTTCCTTTCTGATGCTGAGCGTGACGGATCTTATGAAACTGAACCTGTTCTCTGACAGCGACGGCGTTTATCTGGCGGTCACGATTTTCCAGATACTGTTGATTCAGTCTACGGGGCTTCTGATTGCGGAAAAGAGAAACAGCATGGTCTTGTTTATCGGGCTTACGGCGTCGAATTATGTGCTCGCCGGGACGATCGTATCTTCTGTTTTATATATTTATACGAACAGGGTTGTTTTATCGCTGGCGGGAAGTGTTCTGATACATCTTGTCATTTTATTATTTCTTGTCAATAAGATCAGGGATATATGGCACGCATATCAAAGTGTCGGCTCTATGCAGAACTGGTGGCTGTTATGTCTGATTCCGGCTCTTTTTTACTGTGGGTTTGCGTTTCTTACCATGTATCCGTGCAGGCTGGAAGATAATCTGCAAAGCGTGCCGGGAATCCTGATTTTTATCGTTATGATGTTTGTATCCTATGTGATCGTGTTCCGGTATGTGGAAAGCGAATCCAACAGAAAGAGTGCCTATTGGAAAAACGTGCTTTTCAAATCCTATATTAAGGGGTTGGAAAATCAGTATTATCTGGTCGAGCAGGCGGAGAAAAACCTGAAAATATTGAGACATGATATGAGACATTATTCCGGCATGGTTGATCTGCTGCTGGAACAGGGAGAATATGAAGAAATCCGGAAAGTGACGAAATACATAAACGATGTGGCGGATGAAAACCGTATAACGAAGTACTGCGATAATCTGATTGTAAATACGGTGTTGAAAAACATGACGGAAAAAGCGGAAACGCTGGGTATCGAAGTACACCGGGACATCCTTGTGCCGAGAGAAGTGCCGGTCAACGGCTATGAACTCGCATCGGTCGTCGCCAATCTGTTTGAAAATGCGCTGTTCTGCGTAAAAGAACTGAAGGAAGAAAAACGATACGTGGATGTAAAAATACACTGTCTGCAGGATCATCTGCTGATTCATATGCAAAATGCGTATGAACAGGAAATACGGTTTGACGAGCGCAGCGGACTGCCAAGAAGCAGGGCGGGCGGAGAACACGGCCTGGGAATGCAGAGCGTGCTGGCTTTTTCGGATAAGATCGGCGGCAATATCGGAGCCTATTGTGAAGGCGGTATTTTTCATATCATGATGTTTGCGAAATTTCAGGATAATATGCGAAAAAAAGGGAACGTTTCCGATCTCAAAAAATGTTATACTGAAACAAACACAGTGAGCGGATATAAAGAGGATGCCTGAATGCAGAAAATTTTTATCAAATATGCGATCGCGATTTTGACGGTGGCCAGCTTTATGATTTTATTCATCAACTTTTTGTTTTACTGGCATACGTTGGAGGCGCGCCAGTTTGTTACTTTTCGCACAAAGATAGATCAGGTGATACATACGCTGGAAAATAACAGGCAGGAACTTGCGCTGATGAAGGAAAGTCTGGATGAGGATTATCTGACGAGGGCGAGAGCGGCGGCTTATGTTCTGGACAGAGAGGATGTATTGTCGCTGAGCGTGGTGGAAATGCAGTATCTGGCGGATCTTCTCAATGTGGATGAGCTGCATGTAATCGATGAGAGCGGCTTTATCGTGGCCGGTTCCGTTTCCGAATATGTCGGCATCGATATGAGCAAACATCCGCAGACGAACGCCTTTCTTGCGCTTTTGGAAAGCGATGTGGAAGGCGCTTATCTGATTCAGGAACCTCAGCCGAACGCCGCGGAAAACAAAATAATGCAGTATGTCGGGGTTGCCAGAAACGGAAGAAAAGGGGTTGTGCAGGTCGGTTTTGAACCGAAACGGCAGCTGGAAGCACAGTCGAGAAACACCTACGATTATATCTTCTTCCGGTTTCCGATGAATGTGGAAGAGGAACTTTATGTCATGGATTATGATACCGGGATTATGCTGGGACATTCCGGCGGCCTCTTACAGCAATACCGGGGGGATTGTTACCGGCTGGAGAAGCTGCTTGACTGTACGGACGGCGCTTACCGGAAAGGAAAAGACGGCCGGCTGATGTATGTGGTCAGCGAGCGGTATGACGATGTGCTACTTTGCGCCGCGCTTCCGGCGGATGTTCTGTTCCGGGAGCTGTTCAGAAATACGCTGCATACTTTTCTTTACCTGTTGTTTGTTATGATCGCGGTTATTCTGCTCCTGATATACCTTGCCAGACGGAAAGTAATCGGCGGAATCCATCAGATAATTGAAAAACTGACAGAGATAACGAACGGCAATCTGGATATTACGATAGATGTGGGCGGCAATCGGGAATTTCAGGCGCTGAGCGGCGGAATCAACAAAATGGTAAAGCGCATTATCAGCCTTTCCGATCGTGTTTCCGATATTATTGAGGTCAGCGGAATCCCGCTTGCGGCTTTCCGGTATGGAAGCGGAGATCCTTACGTATTTGTGACATCAGGGTTCGGCGCGCTGTTGAATATTCCGGACAGGGAGGTTGCGGCGCTGTGCAGAGACGTGCCGTCGTTTGAAGGTTATATGAAGCGGCTTACGGAAGCGTCTGTCGAAGGAGAGGAAGACGTCTGCCAGATCGGCGAAGACAGGTATATCCGCATCCATATGTCCGAATCTCCGGAAGCAAAGCTGGGCGTAATCATCGATGTGACCGGCGATATCATGGAGAAACGAGAGATGCGTTATGAAAATATCCATGACCCGTTGACCGGACTTTATAAATATCAATATTTTAAAAAGATGACAGAAGAAATTCTTCGCAATATACCGGAAGGAAAAGGCTGTGCTGCGGTAATGCTTGACCTGGATTACTTTAAAGACATCAATGATACATACGGCCACGACGTGGGCGATCGGTATCTGCAAAGTTTTTCCTCCGTAATGGAGTTTATGCCGAAGGAACATTTCCTGACGGCAAGACGCTCCGGCGATGAATTCTGCATGCTCATCTTTGACTGCAGGAGCAGCGACGACATCGTAGGATATTTGCATGACTTTTATGAGCTGCTCGGCAGGCATCAGGTCGCGTTGTCAGATACGCAGACCGGAACCATAAGCGCCTCATCAGGGTTCGCATGGACTGACAACAGGAATACGGATATCTCTGATCTTCTGAACCGTGCGGACGAGGCGCTTTATGAGGTAAAGCGGGATAAGAAAGGGACTTTCCGGGGATATTGACGGGTAAGAGAATATTTAAAATCCGGTCTTGACAGGACAATGTTCTTTGTGATATGTTAGATCAAACATAAAAAAGCAATGACGGAAAGAGTAGTTTACAGGAAGCATGCAGAGAGGATGGCGGAAGGTGAAAGTCATCTATGCCCAGTGTTTACGAAAACCAATCCGGAGCTGTTGTGCGGAAGAAATGGAAAGGGAGTGCCCGAACCGGTCATCGGGCCGGAATGATATCCGTTTTGAAAGCACAGCCGTATGCCTGCGTTAAAGGATAGGATTTGTTGGAATCCGAAGTGAAAAGTCAAGGTGGAACCGTGCATGATGATGCACCCTTGGATATGCGTTAAGCGTATCCGTGGGTGCTTTTTTTCAGCTTTCTTTTTTATGTTCAGGGAATGCAGAGGCATTTTCCGTAGTTGGCAGAGGAACAGGACAATGAGACAGAGGAGGCTTGAACATGAAGGTATTGAGAAGTAACGGTGAAGTTTATGAAGGAAACTTTGAGGAAAAGGAGGTGCGGCAGGCATTCTGGCATACGAGCGCGCATATGCTGGCACAGGCTGTCAAAGAATTATATCCGGACACAAAGTGCGCGATCGGACCGGCGATTGAAAACGGGTTCTATTATGATTTCCGGTTTTCTTTTCCGTTTGAAGAGGAACATCTGAAGGCGGTGGAAGAGAAGATGTACGAGATTGCCGAAAAATCCCTTTCTTTACAGGTGTATCCGGTTTCCGGAGAGGAAGCGCTCGCGCATATGGAAGCGCAGGGAGAATGCTTCAAAAAGGAACTGATCGAAGAACTGATGAAGGAAGAATCCGCACAGGAAGCGCCTGAACTGACTTTTTACAGACAGGGGGCTTATACGGAATTTTGCAGAGGGCCGCATATCGTAAATACGAGTTATGTGAAGGCGGTAAAGCTTTTAAACATCGCGGGGGCCTATTGGCGCGGAGACGAGAAAAACGAAATGCTGACGCGGATCTACGGCATTTCTTTTCCGAAAAAATCCGGCTTAAAAGATTATCTGCATATGCTGGAAGAGGCGAAAAAGAGAGATCACAGGAGGCTGGGAAAGGAACTGGGCCTGTTTATGATGTCGGAAGAAGGACCGGGATTTCCCTTTTTCTTACCGAAAGGAATGGTTCTGAAAAATATCCTGATCGAATATTGGAGAAAGATTCATATGCGGGAGGAATATCAGGAGATTTCAACGCCGGTCATGCTGAAAAAAACGTTATGGGAAACATCCGGCCATTGGGAGCATTACCGGGAAAAGATGTATACTTCGGCCGTGGACGGGGAAGAGTATGCCGTTAAGCCGATGAGCTGTCCGGGCGGCATGCTTGTTTTCAAAAATGAGCCGCGTTCATACAGGGATCTTCCGCTGCGTCTTGCGGAACTGGGGCTGGTTCACCGCAATGAAAAATCGGGCCAGCTGCATGGTCTGATGCGGGTCTGCGCTTTCACGCAGGATGATGCCCATATTTTTATGACAAGAGAACAGATCATTCCGGAGATTCAGAAGGTAATGCGGCTGATTCAGGAAGTATACGAAAAGTTTGGATTTTCCTATTTTGTGGAGCTTTCCACGAGACCGGAAAGCAGCATCGGAAGCGAAGAAGAATGGGAGCTTGCGACGAATGCGCTCATACAGGCGGCGCAGTCGCTCGGCATGCCCTATGTGGTCAACGAGGGGGACGGCGCTTTTTACGGGCCGAAACTGGATTTCCATCTGAAAGATTCCATCGGCCGGACATGGCAGTGCGGCACAATTCAGTTAGACTTCCAGCTTCCGGCGAGATTTGAGGCGGAATATACGGGGGCGGACGGCCGAAAGCACCGCCCGATCATGATTCACCGCGTCGTATACGGTTCGATGGAGCGGTTTATCGGTATCCTGATCGAACATTATGCCGGGAAATTTCCGGTCTGGCTGGCGCCGGTGCAGGCGAAAATTCTGACGGTTTCCGACAAACATCGGGATTACGGAATGGAAGTCCTGCAAAAATGCAGGGAGGCCGGCATTCGTGCTGAGATCGATCTGCGGGACGAAAAGCTGGGATACAGGATTCGGGAAGCGCAGCTTGAGAAAGTGCCGTTTATGCTGATTATCGGGGAAAAAGAACAGTCCGCCGGGACGCTGTCCGTGCGGCTGAGGGATGCGGAGAGCCGGCCGGCAGGAGAGGACCGGTCGATACAGGAAGACCGGCACACACAGGAAGACCGGTTGTCGGGGATTTCTTTTGAACAATTCCGGGATTTGTGTTACCATGAGGAAAAGGCGTAAGAGCGGAATCATTCCGCTCTGCCAAAAAGCCGGCCGGCAGGAAGGAAATCCGGAGTTGTAAAGTGAAGAAAACGGTTTTACAGGAAGCTTTGATATATGAAATTCTTTCCGTCGTGGAAGAAATACCGGAAGGAAAGGCGGCAACTTACGGGCAGATTGCGAAGCTGATCGGCCGGGATAAGAATGCGCGGCTTGTCGGGAAGGTGCTCGGCATGGCGCAGTATTACGGCGATTATCCCTGCCATCGGGTCGTCAATCATGCCGGCCGCCTTGTTCCCGGCTGGCGGGAACAGCGTTTCCTGCTGCAAAAAGAAGGCGTGCCGTTTAAAGACGAAGGGCATGTGGATTTGAAAAAGTGCCGGTGGGAAGGATAAATCCGAAAACGCAGAGTAAGGAACCGTAATAATAAATAACTGTAAAGAAAACGATTGTAAAATAAAAGATTAATGGGAAAACACATGAAAAGTAAAACGGGGTATACAATGAAAGACGGATATCATCACCGGAAAAAAACTAGAATTTTCTTCGGACTCGCCGCCTTGCTGTCGGGCTGCATTCTGACATTCTTTTTATATGTGATATGGAAAGATGCCGCGGCGCCGGAACTTACGGTGATTGCGCTGCATCGGGATGCAGCCGTCATTTCGGGGAAAGGTGCGGAAGCGGACGGCAGTATCGTGCGGATTAAACAGGGCGGCCGCTATCGGATAGAAGGAGAGCTGGAAGACGGTCAGATTTATGTGGATTGTGAAGACGACGGCGCTGTCTTTCTGGAACTGAACGGGGTTCACATTGAGAATCCGTCGGACGCCGCCATTTATATAGAACATGCAGAACATACGACAATACTGCTGGAGGAAGGAACCGCAAACCGGCTGCAAAGCGGCCGAAAGAAGGAGAAAGGCGGCGACGGCGCGGTCATATACGCGAATGACGATCTTTTACTTACAGGGGCCGGTGAACTTCTTGTAATCGGACGGCTGAATCACGGGATTCAGTCGAAGGGAAGCCTTCGCATTGACGGCGGAAAAATCGAAGTGGAAGCTGTGGGAAACGCCGTCAAGGGAAAGGACTCCGTCATAATCGGGGGCGGCGATTTCCGGATCAGTGCCGCCGGAAAAGGCATTCAGGCGAAATACGAGCTTTTTATTACAGGAGGGAATTTCACGATTGCGGAGTCGGAGGAAGGGCTGGAAGCGAATCAGGTGATCATAGAGGGCGGCGTTTTCGATATTTATGCCGAAGACGACGGTATCAATGCCAATGGCGGTGAGGACAAACAGAAGAAAAAGCCTTCCGAGGATATCGTGGAAACGATGCCGAATCTGATCATCAGAGGCGGCTTGCTGCATATCAATGCGGAAGG
Source organism: uncultured Lachnospiraceae bacterium (assembly GCA_910584965.1). Taxonomy (GTDB): domain Bacteria; phylum Bacillota; class Clostridia; order Lachnospirales; family Lachnospiraceae; genus UBA3282. The sequence goes on from CAJUDZ010000039.1 coordinate 13,768, forward strand.
CGACGGTCTGGACTCCAACGGTAATCTTCTGATCGAAGGCGGTGAAATTGTGATAGACGGTCCCGTAAAAGACGACGACGGGCCGCTTGATTATGGGAAGGAAAACGACGGAGTCTGTAAGATTACGGGCGGAATCGTTCTGGCAGTCGGCAGTTCCGGCATGGCGGAGACTTTTGATGAAAGCTCCGGACAATGTTCATTCCGCTGTCTGTTCGAAGAATCTTATGAAGCGGGCAGCGAAATCGTGATCGCCGATGCGGACGGAAAAGAGCTGTACCGGCATACGGCGGCCAAAACAGGCGCGTCCGTCGTGTTCAGCAGCCCGGCGCTCGTACAGGGCGGAACCTATACGCTGCGGGTGGGAACGCGGACGGTGGAAATCGTACAGGACAGTGTTTCGACCGGAAAATAAAAGGCCGGCGTCATTAAGATTCCCATTGTCCGCTTCCGCTGTTTTCATTCCGCCATTGTCTGGGGGAAATTCCGTAAGTATTTTTGAAGGCTCTGGAAAAGTGGAGCTGGTTCGGATAGCCCACGGCGTTTCCGATGTCTCCGACGGACAGTCCGGTCAGCTTCAGCAGTTCCGTCGCTTTGGTCATCCGGTAGGAAATCAGAAAATCCTGTGGGGACTTCCCCGTATTTTCCCGGAAAATTTTTCCGAAATAGCTTCGGTTCAGCCCACAGAAAGAAGCGATCTCTTCAATGGAAATATCATTCTGAAAATTCTGCTCAATAAAAGAAAAGGCTTCCTTAATATAGAAGTCGCGTAAACTGTTCCCCTTATTGACCTGTCCGGAAGTGGCGGAACGGACGAAACTGTCGATGAACAGATAAAGATGTCCGATCAGGTGAAAAGGGGACTCGTCTTTGTGGTTGACAATATATAACATTTCCTGTTTCATGGATTCCAGAATATCTTTATAGCGCGCCCTGTAAACCGGCTGATCGGGAGAAAGCCCGGCCAGTTCTACGGTTTCTTTAGCGCGGAGCCCGTCAAATTCAATCCAGACATATTCCCAGGGAATCTCGTGGTCCGCAATATAGGTGCAGATCTGATGCGGAAAAATCATAAATCCCTGCCCGCTTTTGATCTGGTAAGTGTCAGTCGTTCCTTTGGAGTTATTGGCGTACAGTGTCCCGGTGCCGGACAGGCAGAAATGGAAAAGATAGTGGTTTCTTGCCGCCGGTCCAAACGAATGGGAAGGGTCGCACTGTTCCCATCCGAACTGGTACAATCCCAGATCGACAAAATTTTCGCTTGGAAAAACTGAAAAAATCACTTCGCTCATGCATGTCTCTTTTCTTTTTTGTATTATGATGCCATATCCCAGATGGACAAGTGGATTATCGCATAATATTCACATAGTATAAAGTTTACAGGAAGAATACCCGAATTTCAAGGTATTCTTTCAAACGAAAAAGATTTGAACAGCAGACCGTAGAATTTTTGCGAAGCTGCCGTTGATGTGCGCAGGTTGTGTCCGCGGGTAAGAGCCTCTTCTCACCATATATGCCAAAATGCTACATTACTTCAAATAAATAACATAAAAATAGCATAAAGACATAAAATGTACAAAATAGTGTTATTTACACGTCGCATAAAGGTATGTTAAAATTTTTTTACTAAAACAGGGAAGGAGAAAAGCTATGAAAAGGAAAGGAATAAGATGCCTGAAACTGACATTATGCTGTGCGGCGGCGGCGTTGGCGGTTCAAGGCTGCGGAGCTTCTTCAGACGATGGAAAGATCGAAATTGAAATTGTGCAGTACAAACCGGAAGCGGCCAATTACTTCAAGGTGGTCGAAGAAGAGTTCAATGCGACGCACGACAATATCCATCTGACGATTAGCTCCCCCAACGATGCAATGACGATTTTGAAGACAAGATTTATCAGAGAGGATTATCCGGATATCATCGGAATCGGAGGAGATATCAACTATTCCTATTTCGTGGATGCGGAAATTCTGTCAGACGTTTCGGGTTATGAAGGAATGCAGTACATAAACCAGGGGTATCTGGACATAGCCGAAGCGCTCGAACTGGTTCCGACTGACGGAACTTACATTATACCGTATGTGGCAAATGCCGCGGGCGTTCTTTATAACAGAGATATGTTTGAAGAACACGGCTGGCAGATTCCCACAACATGGGATGAACTTCAGGCGCTGTGCGGCGAGATTCAGGCCGAAGGGATTCTTCCGTTATATTTTGGCTTTAAAGATACATGGACCTGCCTCGCGCCCTGGAATGCGATGGCGGTAGAGCTTTCACCTTCGGATACGACCAAACAGGTAAACAGGGGACAGACGAATTTTACGACAGAATACAGAGAGCTTTCGGAAAAATATTTACAGCTTTTGCAGTATGGGCCGGAAGGGCCGTTTGCATACAGCTATAACGATGCCTGTACGGCCTTTGCAAGGGGCGAATCGGCAATGTATATGATCGGAAGCTATGCGACGCCGCAGATTCTGTCCGTAAATCCCGATCTGAATATCGACTCTTTTGTCATGCCGGCAAGCGATTCGGCGGATGACCGGACATTAAATTCCGGTATCGACCTGGGATTCTGCGTGATGGCCGACTGTGAGAACAAAGAGGCGGCCTATGAAGTATTGAACTTCCTGTATGCGGATGAAAATTTGCAGAAATATATTAACGACCAGAATGCGGTTCCCTGCAAAACGGGAGATTTCGAGCTGTCACCCATGCTGGACGGTATGCTTGCTTTTATCGAGTCAGGAAACATGACGGATTACCAGGATCATTATTATCCTTCCGAGATGTCTGTGGATGCGCTTTTGCAGACTTATCTGATCGAACAGGATACGGATAAGTTCCTGTCAAACTTTGATGCGAACTGGCAGCGGTATAACAGAGACATTATCCGTATGGTACAGGATTATGAAGCGGCAAATGGAGGCTCATAACAGAAAAGAAAGGAAGCGTCCGGGAAATCATTCCTGACACAGAAAGGAGCAAAATTGAATTATGAAAATATTTTCTTCGAAAAATGACAGACAAAGAACATTTTTATTGATTACAATTCCGATTCTGGCACTGTTTGTCTGCTTTAATACGATTCCGCTGATTCGGGGTGTAATTTACAGCTTTACGAATTTCAGAGGGTTCGGAAAATATGACTGGGTTGGATTCAGAAACTACATTGATTTGTTTTCCGATGCCCGCGTTGGAAAATCTTACCTGTTTACAATTAAACTGGCGGTTGTATCGACGATCGTGGTAAATATTATCAGCCTGATTCTTGCGCTTGGATTGAACAGTAAAATCCGCGCGAAAGGATTTTTCCGCGGGGCATACTTTTTACCGAATATATTGGGTTCCCTCGTTGTCGGCTATATTTTCAATTATTTCTTTACTTACATTCTGCCTGCACTGGCAGACATGGCCGGCCTGAAAGGCATGAGCACGAGTATTCTTTCCAGCCCGAGCAAGGCATGGATCGGTATTATGATCGTGTGCGCGTGGCAGGCGATTGCCATGAATACCATTATTTATATTTCCGGTCTCCAGACGGTTCCGGAAGACGTATATGAGGCGGGCGGCCTGGACGGCGCGACCGGATGGAAACAGTTCAAACTGCTGACTTTCCCGCTGATCATTCCGTTTTTCTCAATCAATATGGTGCTCAGCGTGAAGAACTTCCTGATGGTATTCGATCAGATCATGGCGTTGACAAAGGGCGGTCCGGCACAGAGCACGGAATCCATTTCCTACCTGATTTATAACAACGGTATGTCAGGCGGACAGTTCGGATTCCAGAGTGCGAATGCGGTTGTATTCTTTATCGTAATCGTTGCTATTTCTGTTGCGCAGATGAAATTTTCCGGATCAAAGGAGGAGCAGTTATGAAAAACACAACAAGTGCAGTTAAAGCGAATAAAACTGTCATGGTGCTGTTGATTCTCGGCCTTTCGACGATTATTTTTCCGCTGTATATGACGATCATTATCGCGTTTAAGCAGCCTTCGGAAATGACAAACAGCATCAGCGGCCTTTTATCCCTGCCGAAGACCTGGAGCCTTAATAATTTCAGGGAGGCGATGGAAGTAACGGATTTCTGGCGTTCATTGCGGAACAGTCTTCTGATTTCCGTATCAACCGTAGTATTGTCGATTATGGTTCACTCCTTAATGGGGTATACTTTAGGAAGAAATAAAAAAAGCAAGTTTTATAATTTTGTTTATCTGTTCATTGTCAGCGGTATGTTCGTGCCTTTCGCAATTCTGATGATGCCTCTGGCAAAGCAGACGGCGGAACTCGGACTGGCAAACTGGTTCGGTGTTGTTCTTCTGTATGTCGTATTTTATATGCCGATGAACGTCATGCTGTATTCGGGGTATCTTGTGAATATTCCGCTGGCGCTCGAAGAGGCGGCCAGAGTAGACGGCGCTTCCACCTGGCGCACATACTGGAAGATTATTTTCCCGATTATGAAGCCGATGCACGCAACCGTCGCGGTTATCACGGCGCTGGCGGTATGGAACGACGTTATGACGCCGCTCGTAATTATGGCAGGTTCTTCCCAGAACACGCTGCCGCTTGCACAGTTAAATTTCCAGTCACAGTTTGGAACGAACTATAACCTGGCATTTGCGTCTTACCTGCTGTCGCTGATTCCGATTCTGGTGTTCTATCTGATCTGCCAGAAACAGATTTTGAACGGTGTTGTGAATGGTGCGGTAAAATAATAGTAAAAGTAAAAAACGTCCGCGGGGCGGGCAGACAGGAGTAATTATGGCGATTCATTATCAACGTGAGAAGCAGATTTTTTCGCTGCATACGGAACATACGACTTACCAGATGAAAGTAGATGATCTCGGCTTCTTGCTGCACCTGTATTATGGGAGCAGTATATCCGGCGATATGGATTACCTGTTGACTTATTACGACAGAGGTTTTTCCGGCAATCCGGCGGATGCGGGCGACAACAGAACGTATTCGCTGGATGCGCTGCCACAGGAATATCCGGTGCTGGGTGTGGGGGATTACAGAAACAGTGCGCTTGTGATTCACAATGCGGACGGTTCGGATTGCTGTGATCTGCGTTATGTCAGCCATGAGATCAAAGAAGGCAAGTATGAGCTGCCGGGACTTCCGGCGGTTTATGCGGAGGAAGAGGATGCGCAGACACTGGAAATTGTTTTGGAAGACGCCGTAAGCGGCGTACAGGTACGGCTCTTATACGGCGTGCTTGAGAAAGAAGATATCATTACAAGAAGCGCGGTCATTGTAAACCGCGGTAAGGATGCTGTGACCATAGAGAAAGCAGCATCGTCATGTTTGGATTTTCTTACAGGCGACTATGAGCTGCTCAGCTTTTATGGAAGACATGCGATGGAGCGTAATTTGCAGCGTACAGAGATTGTGCATGGCAGTTATGCGATCGGGAGCCGCAGAGGCACATCGAGCCATCAGTATAATCCGGCGGTCATTCTTGCAAAGAAGGGTACAACGGAAGATTATGGCGGATGCTATGGTATGGTATTTGTTTACAGCGGAAATTTTCTGTTCGAGGCGGAAAAAGACCAGTATGACCAGACAAGGGCTGTTATGGGACTGCAAAGCGAATACTTCCATTATCCGCTGGCGGAAAAAGAACAGCTGATCGTTCCGGAGACGATTCTGACCTACTCCGGCAGCGGGCTGGGAGAGCTGTCGCAAAGGTACCATCGCTGTATCAGGGAGCATATTTGCAGAGGAAAGTACAGCAGACAGGCAAGGCCCATACTGCTTAACAGCTGGGAAGCCGCTTATTTTGATTTTACAGGGGAGACAATTCTGAAGCTGGCAGCGAGCGCGGCGGAACTTGGTATCGACATGGTCGTGATGGACGATGGCTGGTTCGGGAAAAGGGATGATGACAACAGCGGGCTGGGAGACTGGCGCGTGAATGAAGAAAAGCTGGGCTGTACGCTTGGCGAGCTGATCAGGGGCGTAAATGACGCCGGCGTAAAGTTCGGTATCTGGATTGAGCCGGAAATGGTCTCCGAAAACAGCGATTTGTACAGAGAGCATCCGGACTGGGCCATGCGGATTCCAGGCAGAAAGCCGGTACGCGGCAGAAATCAGCTGATGCTTGATTTTTCCAGGGAGGATGTAAGAAAATTAATTTTCGAACACATATGTGACATATTGGACCAGGGAAATATCGAATATGTCAAATGGGATATGAACCGCAGCATTGCGGAAGTATATTCCGCAGTCAACTGTCCGGGCAGAGTAACCTATGATTATATGCTTGGGGTTTATGATTTTTTGGAAAAGCTGATGCAGAGATATCCGAACCTTCTGATAGAAGGGTGCAGCGGCGGCGGCGGCCGGTTTGATGCCGGGATGCTGTATTATACCCCGCAGATCTGGTGCAGCGATAATACGGATGCGGTGGACAGACTGCGGATTCAATATGGGACTTCTTTCTTTTATCCGGTATCGGCGGTCGGCTCCCATGTGTCGGCTTCACCGAACCACCAGACAGGACGGAGCACGAGCCTGCACACGCGGGGCGTCGTGGCGATGGCAGGCACTTTCGGGTATGAGCTTGCTACGGACGGTTTGACGGAAGCGGAAAAAGAAGAAATTAAAAAACAGATCGTACAATATAAAAAGTACGCGGATCTGATTCAAAACGGTTATTACTATCGTCTGTCGAATCCATTTCAGGATGCCTGTGCGGCATGGATGTTCGCGGCGAAGGATAAAAAAACTGTGCTTTTGAATGTCGTGCTGTTGGAGAATCATGGTAACATGACAATAACTTATGTGAAGTTAAAAGGACTTGCGGCGGATGCTCTGTATGAAGATACGGAGACCGGAAATTGCTATTATGGTTCCGCGCTGATGGAGGGGGGGCTTCCGATGCCAGCGGAAAAAAAGGAATATCCGGCTTACCAGAAGGAATTACGGATGGTAAAATAATGCGGTCCACAGTGTAATTGAAGGGGTGGAAGATATAGAAATAAACAGACGAGAAAGGCACAGGCATTTGTAATGGAAGAACGGCTGAAGTGTTATCTGAAAGAAATGGAAGCGCAGTCAGCGAAGTGGGAGAAACAGGGTGAAGATGCCATGTCTGAGCAGGAACGGAAATGCCGCATGGAAGATTTGCTGATACAGATCGGCTTTTTCCGGCATGAACGGCTGATCCACCTGATCGTAACGGCAGTTTTCGCACTGATCACGATGCTCGCCATTCTGGGCACGCTGATTGCGCCGCAGCCGGCTCTTTTTATACTGATTATATTTTTAATGATATTGCTGATTCCTTATATCCGTCATTATTATATTCTGGAAAACGGCGTGCAGAAATTGTACCGGTACTATGACCGGCTGGCAGCGCAGAGTTTGGATGTGATTTTAAGGGAAAACAGGAAAAAGTGACTGCATATCATGGTAAATGCAGAAAACCAAAGCGAAAATAACAAAGAAATCCGTGACACCTCGGTGCTCACGGATTTTCTGTCTTTAATATCCAATCATTTCCCATATTTTCCGGTCGAGGCTGGACTAAGGACTTTCTGAAGCAGGTAAGGGGAATCGAACCCCCCTCCCTAGCTTGGGAAGCTAGTGTTCTACCGATGAACTATACCTGCATGAATCCAGTATAGCACTAAATGGCATAAAAGGGAAGAAAAATTTGTACTTGACAAAAATATTCAATATGATATCATAATGATATCAATAAGAAATGATAATATTTTTTTAAATGATGCCTGGGATTTAAAATCCGCAGGCTGTGGAAAAGGATGGGTATTGTATGAAAGAGAAAGTTTTAACGGGTAAAAAGCATGGAATGGCGGCATTGCTGGGTATCATGTTACTGTTCATACTGGCGTTTGCCGCAGTGATTTTCGGGGCGGTCATGATAGAAAACGAAGAGAATCCGACGTTTTTGATTGCCGGGTTTGTACTGATCGTTCTGGCTTCGATTCTATGCGGAGGACTTAAAGTATTAAAACCGCAGGAAGCGCTCGTGCTGACACTGTTCGGCAACTACGTTGGAACCTTGAAGGATGCCGGTTTTTATTATGTGAATCCGTTCTGCTCCAGCGTCAATCCGGCCGCGAAAACGAAACTGAGCCAGAGCGGGGATGTGAGCGATTCGGCGGCCATGCTGGCGATTGCCGCCGGCAAAACGGCAGGAGCGGGCGCAGAGGCGGCCAGTAGAAAAATATCATTAAAAGTGATGACGCTGAACAACAGCAGACAGAAAATTAACGACTGCCTGGGTAATCCGATCGAAATCGGCATTGCGGTTACATGGCGCGTGGTGGATACGGCAAAGGCCGTATTTGAGGTAGATAACTATAAAGAATTTCTGTCCCTGCAATGTGACAGCGCGCTCCGGGATATCGTGCGTATCTATCCTTACGATGTGGCGCCGAATGTGGATACGACCGGAGACGGCGTGGCGGATGAAGGCAGTCTGCGCGGTTCCAGCGAAATCGTGGCGGCGCGGATTCGGGACGAAATTCAGAAAAGGGTCGAGGAGGCCGGCATGGAGGTTATCGAAGCGAGAATCACTTATCTTGCCTATGCGACTGAAATTGCGGCGGTAATGCTGCAGAGGCAGCAGGCGTCTGCCATCATTGATGCGAGAAAGATGATCGTGGACGGGGCGGTCGGCATGGTGGAAATGGCGCTGGAGCGTCTGAATGAGAATCATACCGTAGAGCTGGATGAAGAACGTAAAGCGGCGATGGTATCCAATCTGCTTGTCGTTCTCTGCGGCAACCGTGACGCGCAGCCGGTCGTAAATTCGGGCAGTTTATATTAAATCCGGCGGTCCGGAACGATTTAGCAGCAGGATAAGTTGAAAGGTTTTTCAACCGCGGATTTGTTTCGACGCTGACAGCGTCCCGGCTTCAAAGTTCGCAGGTTGAGAGAAAGGAAACGTCCAGTATGGGTGATACAGGCAAGAAGCAAGTGCCGCTCCGGCTTTCTGCCAAATTATACAATGCGATTGCGGCCTGGGCAGAAGACGATTTCCGCTCGGTCAACGGGCAGATCGAATATCTTTTGACGGAGTGTGTGAGACAGCGGAAGAAAAACGGCAGATACGTTTCCGAAGAGTTGGATGTGCCGCCGGAACTTGATATATAAAACGCGGAAGGCGGCCGGCGGAAGGACAGACGCAGGAAGGGCAGATGCAGATTTGCGGCTTTGCGTTGGCATAATGATGCTCCTTTCCGCGTGAGCGCTTCGGGATGTGTTTGGGAATGGAGAGCAGAATGAAACATTTTCGTAAAATAATTGCCCCGATTATGATTGCGGTCATTATGGTCATATATTATATCGGAACTGCGGTATTTTTTATGGTAATTCCCGGTATTCCTGCCGGATTCAAAATATTGATGGTCGTAGTGCCTCTTATTTTGTCGGCAGTAATGATCGGTACATTAATAAGCAGATGGAAAGAGATTCAAGGAGGAGAAGAAGATGATCTTAGTCAATACTGATTACATCAGTGGAAAAGAACTGGAAATGCTCGGCATGGTAAAAGGAAGCACGATCCAGTCCAAAAATGTCGGCCGCGACATTACACAGAGCTTTAAAACGCTCGTGGGCGGCGAGTTAAAAGCGTATACGGAAATGATGAACGATGCACGGGCGCTGGCGACCAAGCGTATGGTGGAAGAAGCAGAAAAACTCGGCGCGGATGCGGTAGTCAATATTCGTTATGCATCCGCAGCGGTAATGCAGGGTGCGGCGGAAGTGATGGCCTATGGCACGGCGGTAAAATTTAAGGCATAAGAAAAAAATCGGGGAAAGAGTCCGTCAGGACTCTTTCTCCTTTTCCAGTATTTTTTCATTCATGTTTTTGGCCAGTTTATAAAAGTGGCAGGCATAGGCAAGCCAGATCAGAACGGCGACGAAGAGCTGGAACAGAATAATCAGGATACAGTATCCCCAGCCGATCTGTACCGGAATCCAGCCGACACGGAATCCCACGATCAAATAAACGGTAGTGCCGATGCCCATATGGAACAAAAATTTCAAGGGAAAGGGCAGGCTGTCGTTACGATAAATTTCGGTCGGTGCGGAATATGCGATACCGATCAGCACCGTGCTGAAGACCTCTTTGGAGAAAGCCCAGTTCTCCATGATGAGCGTACCGTGGTTCAAATATTCGAATACCATGTTGCCGATCAGATAGATCATGCAGGAAATTTTGATTCCCTGTATGGAATTATTTATAATTCTTTTCATTAAAGTCATAAATACACCTCCTGAATATTCAGATTTTAAATCCCCAGATATTTCTTAAAATCCGGAAGATATTTTCTGGAAATATAATCTTTATTTCCGTTTTTCAGTATCACAAGCATAGAGCCATGAAAAGATGATTCCACGCGGCTGATTTGTTTCAGATTGATCAGCGTGGATTTGGAAATCCGCATAAATGTGCTGCCGAGAATTTTTTCCATCTCGTAAAGTCTTTTGCCGGAAACATATTTCTTCTGCTGACAATATACGTTCAAACGTTCATCTTCCATGCGGAGCATATAGATTTCCGAGGGCTCTAATACGATGAGCTGGTCGTTATCCATCACCGTAATAACATTCCCGGGAGACTGGAGTATTTCCATGATCTGCTGTATCTGTGCGGTCATTTTATTGGAATGAATGACGATGTATGGCTCGTCGATATTTTCGGATATTTGAAGTTCTACCTTCATGAAAGACCTCCTTTCCCGCTCTGCCTGATGAATCGCAAAACGTTGGTCATGAATCTTCGCGATGATTCGTTGTGCTTATATCATACGATAAAAAGAGCGGATTGTCATGAATCATACGGCAAGTGGCAGAAATCCGGACGGGAGAAGTGAAATCAGAAAGGTGAAAACATTGAAGGCCGTTCCAAAGTATGCTACACTTCAAAAGAGGAGCCGCAGGCTGAGAGAATAATGAACAGGCAGGAGGAGGAACAGCGGATGAAGGACGGAAACGAGAACTATTTTGAGGCCGCGCTGTCCGATTTTGTATTCGATGTGGCGGCGGGCGGCTCGATCAGGCATTTGACCGATCGGGGATATTCCGTGGAGCAGATCATGCGGGAACTGTCCTATCCGGTTCCGCGCGCCAGAGTGGAAAAGGCGGTATACAGGCATTTGATACAGTCTCAGATTCTGCTTTCCGAACTGCCCGAAGAGGAGGAAGCCCCAGGGATAAAACTTTTACATGGGAAAAAGGAAGCGCAGTTTCCGAAAACGCTGATGGAAGCCATTGCTGAGGACGGAGAAGAGAACGCTTATATGGAATGTCCATTCGGCCGGTGGATAAAAAAAGATGAAAAGCAGCTTATGCAGATCCTTTCCTGCCTGACGAACAGAGAGCGGGAATATATTCTCGGCATTCCGTGGGGGCAGGATGTGATGTATCACCGGCTGAACGGCCGCATGCGCGAAATCGGAATAAAGCTTGTAAAGAATACGGAATGGGAATGGAAGTTTTATTTTCTGAAAAGAAAAGCAGGATTACGTTAAAAGCGTACGCCTGCTTTTTATTTGACTGTGCCGGAAGATTCAGAATGGTCTTCTGTCAGCCCATTCGATGGCGATTCCGGTTGCATTGGGGCCGACATGTGAGGAAACAATCAGATTCAGCGCCGCTTCGCTGTCGGCATTTACAAGAGATTTGCATTTATCGAACATTTCCTGATTGCCGACGTAGATGGCTCCGAGTCTTGCCGTTTCCCCTGCCCCGGCAAGGCGTTGGATATTTCGGAGCGCGGTGCTGATACCGCGGTTTTTCCGGTAAGGCTCGATACGGCCTTCTTTCATGGTGAGGATTACTTTGATATCGAGAATATCACCGATTTTGCCTACCGCCGGCGAAACGCGCCCGCCTTGTACCAGATATTTGAAATCGTCCACGACGAAAAAAATATCGATCAATTCGATGCGCTTTCTGATTTCTTCTGCCGTTTCCGACAAGGTTTTCCCCTGTTTTTTCATTTCAACCGCATCGACGCACAGAAAACCGCTTCCGAGAGAGGCGCTTAGGGAGTCGATGACGACGATATTGCTTTCAGGATATTGCTCTTTCAGGTGGTCTGCCACCATGCAGATTGTATTATAGGAACCGCTCAGACCGGAGGATACCGCAATGCACAGGATATCTTTTCCGGCCTGTATTGTTTCCTCGAAACGCCTTGTGACCAGATCAGGATTGACGCCTGCGGTATAGGCTCTGCGGTCAGAAAGCTGTCTGAAAAATTCATCTCTGGATAAGATCTGCTCATCGCCGTAAACCATATTTTCATCAAAATAGTAATATTGAGGCAGCATGCCGACTTCCGCATCATAAGGGGCGGGGAGATCGACGTCGCCGTCTGTAAAAATCAAAAATTCTTTCATAAAATAACCTTGCCTTTCTGACAGTCGTTTCTTTATTATTATGCCATTATAACGGAGAAATCTCAACCAAATCTCACGGAAATATCCAAATAATAGATTTAAAAAAATATAGTGGTCTGAATGTGATCACTCATGTTCCACCTTAATGGCAAAAGGCATATAGATTTTCAGTTTCTATATGCCCTTACGCTGTTAATATATTTATTTTGGCTGATACGATTGATTACACGGGCTGCATAACTTCGGCTTCAAGTTCTTTTAATTCGTCAAATGAGAGAGAAGATACACAATCCGCAATTTCCTCCAGTGTCATTTTCCCTTTTCTTATCATTTGTTCGGCTGTCTTTCTTTCCGTTTCTTTTTCAATGTCTTTCGTATAAGTTCTCATAATCTGCTCGTCATCAAATAAACTCATCATAATCGTTACTACCTCCACTT
>CAJUDZ010000040.1:0-15727 GCA_910584965.1 uncultured Lachnospiraceae bacterium
AGCTGCTTTTTCGTTTGCACCACCTTCGATTCTTTCCTTAACGATTTGTTAAATTATTCAATGTCATCAGGTTACCACAAACGCATACACAATTCTATTCAATTTTGCTTAATCTCCCTTTACTTTATTCTTTGCAATCATCATCTGCCTTGCCTGTTCCCTCTGCCCGGTGCTGACTGCTCTCGGCTTGCGGCAGCTGACGTATGACTTTCCTACATCAGCCGGACACACGATATGAAAACGGGCTGACTCCGCCGGAATATCCGGCCGGCGTGTCAGCCCGTTCTTTTTACGGAAACTCTTTTTGCGTTTTTTATACAAACTGATAAACCGTCACCGCTTCATAATCCCTGTCCGGCCCGAAAACATTGGACGGAAAATCCGGGTGGTTAATCGTATCCGGGAAATACTGCGTTTCCAAACACATTCCCACTCTCGGCCCATAAGGTACGCCGTCTTTTCCGGTTCCGGCACCGATGCAGTTTCCTGCATAAAACTGGACACCGGGAAGGGTTGTAAACGCTTTCATTTTTCTGCCGCTTTTCGGATCTTCCACCGTCGCAATTTCCCGGAGCGTGCCGTCGGCGCCGTCGATGACAAAATTATGGTCATACCCCTGGCCAAGCTTCAACTGCTCAAAATCGGCCCCGATATCCTGGCCGATCGGTTTGGGACTCGTAAAGTCCATCGGCGTTCCCGTTACCGGCGCGATTTCTCCGGTCGGAATACAGCCGGGAACAACCGGCGTATAATTGCCCGCATGAATCATCAGGATATGGTCTTCTATTTTACCGGCCTGATGTCCGCTCAGATTAAAATACGTGTGGTTCGTCATATTGATCACCGTATTTTTGTCGGACGTTCCGTGATATTTCAGCTGAAGCGCATTATCATCGGAAAGGCTGTAAGTCATTGTAATTCTTTTATTACCGGGAAATCCCATATCGCCGTCCGGCGCTTCCAGGAAAAGGGTAACGCTTGTTTCGCCCGTCTCCGCCACCTCCCATACCCGTTTATGGTAACCGCTTGCAATACTGCTGTGCAGGTTATTCGGCCCGTCATTCTTTTCGATCTGATATGTTTTGCCGTCAATCCGAAATTCCGCGTTTCCGGTGCGGTTCGCGCTCGGTCCGATGGTGGAACCAAAAAAGCTCTCATTACTATAATAGTCTTCCAGTTTGTCATAACCCAGCACAATATCTTCCACGCTGCCGTCTTTATCCGGTACATACAGGTTCACGAGCGTCGCGCCATATGTGATCAGCCTTGCTTTTATGCCGTTCGCATTCTCCAGCGTGTAAGCATATACTTCACAGCCGTCCTGTGTCGTTCCAAAAAGTTTCTTTGTCATCGCCATGATTTATCATCCTCCTGCTCATTCTTCAGGGAATGGCATCCATGCTCCCGGACGCTTTTTTCGATGCCCGGAAATCTTCATTCCCTCTTATAATTCCGTTCTTCCTTCCAGCGCACGCAATAACGTCACTTCGTCTATATATTCCAGGTCGCCGCCCACCGGCACGCCGCTGGCGATTCTGGTCACTTTTATGCCGGTCGGCTTAATCAGTTTACCGATATACATAGCGGTTGTTTCGCCCTCCAGGCTGGAATTGGTCGCGATAATAACCTCCTGAATATCCGATTGCAGACGCTGCATCAGCTCTTTTAACCGGATATCGTTAGGACCGATTCCGAGCATCGGAGAAATTGCGCCGTGCAAAACATGATAGACACCCGCATATTTTCCCGTTTTTTCATAGGCCGCAAGATCTCTCGTATTTTCAACGACCATAATCGTCTTATGGTCTCTTCCCTCATTGGCACAGACGGGGCAGAGCTCCCGTTCGGTCAGGGTAAAACATTCTTTACAATGTCTGACGTTTGTCCGGGCTTCCACCATGGATGCCGCAAGCCGCTCCACTTTTTCCCTGGGCATATTGATCAGATGAAAAGCGAGCCTCTGCGCGGATTTGTTCCCGATTCCGGGCAGCCCGGCCAGTTCTTCGATTAATTTATTGATATGTCCGCCGTACAAGTCCATCAGAAGGGTAATCCTCCGCCCAGTCCGAGTCCTCCGGTCATTTTATTCATGATTTCGGCATTCGCTTCTTCCGCCATACGCAATGCTTCGTTTGTCGCCGCCATAATAAGGTCTTCCAGCATTTCCACATCGTCGGGATCAACGACCTCCTGTGATAATTTTACTTTGGCGATCTCCTTTTTCCCGGTTACGGTCACTTCCACCGCGCCGCCGCCCGCTTTGGCCGTAAATTCTTTCGTTTCCAGCTCTTTCTGGCTTTCCTCCATCTGCCGCTGCATCCTCTGAGCCTGTTTCATCAGATTGTTCATGTTTCCCGGCATTCCGCCTCCCGGAAATCCTCCACGCTTAGCCATTTCAATACCTATACCTTTCTTTTTATTCTGTTTCTTCTATTTCCATATGGATGATCTGACTCAGGTCAATATAATCCTGTGCAAAGTCGCGATCGCTCCGTATGCTCTGAATTGTCACTTCGATTTCCTTGCCGGCCACATTGGAAATGATCTGTTCGAGCAGTTTCTTATTTTCTTCCTGTTTCAGAAAATAATCCGATGCCAGGCCGTCTTCCAGCACTACCATAAGTCTGTTATCCCCGCCGAGGCTGAGTCTGGCTTCTTTCAGATATTTTTTCATCGGCATCGAAGTTTCACCGACAACGGACGGCCAGCTGCCCACGATTCTCTTAATATCTTCCGGCACGGCTTTTTCAAGCTGCGCACGTTTTACCGGCGTTTCCGCGGCCGGCGTGTTTTCCTGACGTGCGGCCGGCGCTCCCTCGGCCGGAACCAGGGCTGTTCCTTTTTCCAGCTTCTCCTCTATCATACGGATTCTGTCAGCCAGCGAGCCTGCATCGGCCTCCATTCCGGGCCGGCACAGCTTGATGAGCGCGATCTCAATCAAAATCCTTTTCTGCGAAGCATATTTAATCTGCCCGGACAGCTCGGAAAAAATCCGGATATACCGCATAACCCTGTCCGTTTCGATACTCTCCGCTTCCGCTTTTAACCGGAGCAGGTTTTCGGAAGACACATCGATAATATCCTCGATCGAATCCGAAGTCTTCGCAAGCAGCAGATTCCGCAGATACCATGTGAAATCCGTAACGAACTGGGTCAGTTCCCGGCCCTGCATAACAATTTCTTCCAGCAGGGATATACAGCCCTGTACATCCCGCTCCGCCACAAATCCGAGCAGCCGGCTGAACACGCCGGTATCCACGGCGCCGAGCACATCCAGCACTTTATCATAAGTGAGTTCCTGCCCGAAATGGAAAGCGATACACTGATCGAGCAGGCTGAGCGCGTCACGGAAAGAACCGTCCGCGGTCTTTGCGACATAGCGCAGCGCCTTATCTTCCACCTGAATCTGTTCCACTTCCATCAGTTCCCGGAGTCTGTCCGTGATCGTATCGATCGAAATTCTCCGAAAATCGTACCGCTGGCAGCGGGACAGTATCGTTATCGGTATTTTATGGACCTCCGTCGTCGCCAGAATAAAAATCACATAGGAGGGCGGTTCCTCCAGCGTTTTTAAAAGCGCATTAAAGGCTCCTATGGAAAGCATATGAACTTCATCGATAATATAAACCTTATAATTTCCTTCTGTCGGAGAATAGGACACCTCATCGACAATCTCCCGGATATTGTCCACGCCGTTGTTGGATGCCGCGTCGATTTCGATCACGTTCATGCTGACACCCGCGGCAATGGCTTTACATGTCGGACATTCTCTGCACGGACTTCCGTCCACGGGATGCTCGCAGTTTACCGCTTTGGCAAAAATCTTGGCGATCGACGTTTTCCCCGTTCCTCTCGTCCCGCAGAAAAGATAAGCATGCCCGACCCTTCCCGCCTTAATCTGATTTCTAAGTGTGGTAACGATATGCTCCTGCCCTTTTACGTCCTCGAAACAATCCGGCCGGAATTTCCGGTACAGCGCCGTATATGACATATAAATCTCCCATTCCTGACATATTCTTTAGTCACCGAAACTGATGCCCGTCATTTTTGCTTCCTGAACGATGGTTGCGTCCGGTGATACCATTTTCAGTTTGCCCGCAACCTCTTCCAGCGGAACCTTAACTACTTCTCTGTTCTTATAGCCTACCATAAAACCGTATTCACCCTTTAAGATCAGCTTTCCGGCCTCCGCACCGAGACGCGTCGCAAATACACGGTCATACGGACACGGACTTCCGCCTCTCTGGGTATGTCCGGGAACCGTTACACGCACATCCTGTCCGGTCTTTTTCTGAATGCGGTCCGCGATCTCGTAGGAAACGGAGGGATACGGATAATTTTTCATCTTTTCCTTATATTCTTTCTTGGAAAGTTTGGCGTCCTCTTTGGAAATCGCGCCTTCCGCAACTGCCATAATCGTAAATTTGGAGCCGCGCGCCATCCGCCCGTTAATCGCCTTGACCACTTTATCAATATCATAAGGAATCTCAGGTATCAGAATGATATCCGCTCCGCCCGCCATGCCGGCGTTCAGCGTCAGCCAGCCGACTTTATGTCCCATTACTTCCACGATAAAAATACGTCCGTGGGAAGCCGCCGTCGTATGAATACAGTCGATGCAGTCCGTTGCAATATTAACCGCGCTCTGGAAACCGAATGTCATATCCGTTCCCCACAGATCGTTATCGATGGTCTTCGGAAGTGTTACGACATTCAGGCCTTCCTCTCTTAACATATTAGCCGTCTTATGCGTTCCGTTTCCGCCCAGAATGACAAGGCAGTCCAGTTTCAGTTTATAATAGTTCTGCTTCATTGCTTCCACTTTGTCAAGACCATTCTCATCCGGCTCCCGCATCAGTTTAAACGGTGTTCTGGAGCTTCCAAGAATCGTTCCGCCCTTCGTCAGGATACCCGAAAAATCCATTCCCGTCAGCATACGGAAATCGCCGTATATCAGGCCCTTATAGCCTTCTAAAAATCCATAAATCTCCACATCTTCTCCACTGCACGACAGACACTTTACGACGCCTCTCATCGCCGCATTAAGCGCCTGGCAGTCTCCACCACTGGTCAGCATACCGATTCTTTTCATTCCGATTCCTCCTTTAAATATTCTCTTTCATATGTTCTGCCTGCTTTCCGGAAAGCACACATATTTATTAAATTATATAATATTTTAAAAAGTATCACAACAAAATTATTCCGTTACTGCGATACAATGTGATAACACCCCGTCCGGAAAACGGAAACGCGCTTTCATAAAAACGATGCCCTGCGCGTTCTCCCGCCTCCCGAATCGGATTGCAGCCTTGACCTTTTTTCCTTTTTTCAGTACAATGTGAACATGATACAGTCTGCATGCCGTCTAAAAAAATCCCGTTTCGTCCGGGCGGCGGCCGGACCGTAACCTGTACTGACAAATAGAAAACACGGGGGCCTGTTCATTATGGAAGTAACCTTACAGCATCTGACAAAAAAATTCCCGAACCGGGACAGAAAAAAACGGGAAGACGTTACTGCGGTCAATGACTTCAGTTTCGAAATACCGGACGGAAAGCTGATCGGGCTGCTCGGCCCATCCGGCTGCGGCAAAAGCACAACGCTCAACCTGATCAGCGGGCTGATGAAACCGACGAGCGGGAAAATCTTTTTCGGCAAAGACGACGTTACCGATCTGCCGCCGGAAAACAGGGGAATCGGCCTGGTCTTCCAAAATTATGCCCTTTACCCGCATCTGACTGTAAAACAGAACATTCTTTTTCCGCTTCAGAATCTGAAGGGAAAAGATAAACTGTCCAAATCCGAAATGCTCGAAAGAGCGGTGCAGTCGGCAAAACTCGTCCAGATCGACGAGCTGATGGAGCGCAGGCCGGGAGAGCTTTCCGGCGGCCAGCAGCAGCGTGTCGCCATCGCCCGCGCACTCGTCAAAATGCCCAAAGTTCTTCTGCTGGACGAGCCTCTTTCCAATCTGGACGCCCGACTGCGGCTCCAGACACGGGAAGAAATCCGCAGAATCCAGAAAGAAACAAAGATTACCACAATCTTTGTGACCCATGACCAGGAAGAAGCCATGAGCATCTCCGATATGATCGTCGTCATGAAAGAAGGCGTTGTACAGCAGATCGGAAAACCGCAGGAAGTTTATGACAATCCCGCCAATCTGTTTGTCGCCAGATTTCTCGGAACGCCTCCGATCAACGTCTTCGAAGGGCAGATCAGAGACGGACGGTTGTTGATTGGCAAAGATGTCGTTTTAAATACAAAAAACCTCTCCGACCGCAAGGTTTTGACCGGTATCAGACCGGAAGGTTTCCTTTTGGAGGATAACGGGCCCCTTTGCTGTGAAGCGGGCGGTGTGGAAGTCATGGGCCGCGATATCAGCATTGTGTCCCGGAACGAGGCTTCCCTGAACCCGGCCATACGCTCCATTATCGGCGCCGACAGCAAAATCGATCCGTCCAAAACGGAAGTCCGGTTTTCACTCGTTCCCCGCAAGGTATTTCTTTTCGATCATGAAACGGAAGAAAGAATTCTGTTTTAATGCCTTTGCCCTGATCAACGGACAGGGCGGAAATGGAGACAGCATATGAAAAAAAAATTCAGCGGCAGCGGCTTAAAGGCATGGCTGTATCTTTTACCGGCAGTTCTTTTTCTCGGCGTTTTTATGGTATATCCGTTAATCGACGTTTTTGTATATTCTTTTGAGGAAGGCTACAATTCCGCTTCCCAGACGTATTTCGGCACGGGCGTCTATAACTATTCCTATGTTCTTCACGACCCTTACTTTTTACAGGCCGTGAAAAATACGTTTCTTCTTGTTATCATCACCGTACCGCTCTCGACGGGAATCGCTCTGCTTATTTCCGCCGGGCTCAGTTCCGTCAAACCGCTTCGGAATCTTTTCCAGACCGTTTATTTTCTTCCTTATGTGACAAATACGCTGGCTGTGGGCCTTGTATTCATGATTCTTTTTAAAAAGACCGCCTATTCCGACGGTTTTATCAATCTGATTCTTTCCTGGTTCGGCGCAAGCCCGGTAGACTTTATCGACGGGCCATACTGGGCAAAAATGTTTGTCCTGTGCTTTTATACGATCTGGGTCGTCATGCCTTTTAAAATACTGATTCTGACGAGCGCGCTTTCTTCAGTCAACCGGCAGTATTACAATGCCGCCCGGGTGGACGGTACGTCCCGCTTCCGCATTTTTATGCGCATTACGCTCCCGATGATTTCTCCGATGATTTTCTATCTGATCATTACGGGCTTTATCGGCGCATTTAAAGCTTACAGCGATGTCGTCGCCCTATTCGGAACCAACCTGAACGCTGCGGAAATGAATACCATTGTCGGATATGTTTACGATATGCTCTACGGCGACAGCGGCGGCTATCCTTCCTATGCTTCCGCGGCGGCCATTCTGCTGTTCGCAATCGTGCTGACGATTACCTGCATCAACTTATTAATCAGCAGGAAAAAAGTACATTACTGAGATCAGGCATAAACAATTCGGAATGCCGTACATTTCCGACATTCAAACAAAAGTGTCTGCCGGGAGCAGACAGACAGGAGTCAATATGGATTACAGGCAGATTGAACAAAAAGCCCGCACCCGCAAAACGGTACAGAGTGTTTTTACCTATTTTTTTCTGGCCTTCTGGGCCGTTATCGTGCTGTTCCCTTTCTACTGGATGATTTTAACATCCGTAAAAAGTTACGGCGCTTACAACTCGGAATACATTCCGAAATTTTATACGCTGTCTCCGACCCTTCAAAACTATGCGGAGGCTTTCAGCGCAGTTTCACTTGGACGGTATCTGTTGAATACGGTCGTTTTTACCGTTATCACCACCACCGTTATGATGATCGTCATCACGCTCGCCGCTTTCGCTTTTGCAAGGCTGGAATTTCGGGGAAAAAATATCGTGTTCCTCCTTTTCCTCTCCTTAATGATGATTCCAAACGAGCTTGTAATCATCACGAACTTCGTCACCGTTACGAACCTTAACATGCGCAATACTTTCGCCGGGCTGATTCTGCCTTCCGTTACTTCGGTTTTTTATATCTATCTGCTGAAGGAAAATTTCGAACAGGTATCGGACAGTCTCTATTACGCCGCAAAAGTTGACGGCACATCGGACTTTAAATATCTTCTGAAGGTCCTGATACCGATTTCCAAGCCGACTTTAATTACGATTGCCATTCTCAAGGTAATCGAATGCTGGAACTCCTATGTCTGGCCGCGGCTGATTACCGATGATGAAAAATATTTTCTTGTATCCAACGGCATTCAGGAAATACGGGAAAACGGGTTCGGCCGGGAAAATATTCCGGCAATGATGGCGGCCGTCGTCGTCATTTCGGTTCCGCTGATCGTCCTGTTTCTGATTTTCCGCAACAAGATTATGGCCGGCGTATCGAGAGGAGGTCTGAAAGGTTGAAAACATACAAACGACTTTTATCCATTCTGGCGCTGACCGCAGGCTGTTGTACGGCGCTGACCGGATGCCACGGCAAAGAGGGGCTTGCGGCCTTTGAAATCCCGGAGGAATTTGATACGTCCTCCGAGTACGAAATTACCTTCTGGGCCAAAAACGATACCAACAAAACCCAGACCGATATTTATGAAAAAGCGATCGCAGACTTCGAAACATTATATCCGAATATCACCGTCAATCTCCGGCTGTATACGGACTACGGAAAGATTTACAATGATGTCATCACCAACATCGCAACGGACACGACGCCCAATGTCTGCATCACATACCCGGATCATATCGCCACTTATCTGACCGGCGTAAACCTCGTTGTTCCCCTGGAAGATCTCTTTTCCGATGAAAAATACGGGTTTGGCGGAAAAGATCTCCCGTTTGACTCTCCGAAAACGGAAGAAATTATTCCGCAGTTTCTGGACGAATGCGCTTTCGGCGGACACTACTACGCACTTCCTTATATGCGTTCTACCGAAGCCTGCTACATCAATAAGACCTATGTGGAAGCGCTCGGCTACACGCTGCCCGATGTTCTCACATGGGACTTTGTCTGGGAAGTTTCCGAGGCCGCAATGGCGCAGGATTCCGATGGGAACTATCTTATCAACGGCCAGAAAGTCCTGATTCCTTTTATCTATAAATCGACCGATAATATGATGATTCAGTCTTTAAAACAGTTAAATGCCGGTTATTCGACCGAAACGGGCGAAATGCTTCTTTTTAACGACACGACGGAAAGTCTGCTGTATACGATTGCGGAACATGCCGAAAGCGGCGCTTTTTCCACCTTTAAGATTTCCAGCTATCCCGCCAACTTTCTGAATGCAGGCCAGTGTATTTTCGCCGTGGATTCCACGGCCGGGGCAACCTGGATGGGAAGCGATGCGCCTCTTTGCGATATCAGTCCGGACAAGATCGCGGCATTTGAAACGACGGTCATGACGATCCCGCAATTCGACGCCGCTAATCCGAAAATGATTTCCCAGGGCCCCTCCGTCTGCATTTTTAACAAAGCCGATCCGCAGGAAGTTCTTGCTTCCTGGCTGTTTACCCAGTATCTGCTGACCAACGATGTCCAGATCGCCTATTCGGAAACGGAAGGCTACGTGCCCGTTACTTCCAAAGCGCAGAATTCTCCGGAATATCTGGATTACCTGTCAAGATGCGGTGAAGACAATTCCACCTATTACGACATCAAAATCAAGGCGGCCGGCCTGCTGCTTGACAATGTCGGAAATACTTTTGTGACGCCTGTATTCAACGGTTCCACCTCCCTGCGCGATGCCGCTGGCCATCTGATCGAAACGACGGTCAAAAGCGTCAACCGGGGGCAGACCGTCGATGATGCTTTTATTGAAAAATTATACCTCGATACGCTCTCCCTGTACCGCCTTGACCGGCAGGGCGGCAAAAATACCCCCGCCGCTTCCGGGAAGGCCGAACTCGGCGCGCTGCCAATAACATCCGTCATTTTGCTGACATCGTTAGCCGGCACATGGATTTTAATCCTGTTTTATCTTGCTTTCCATGCCTTCAAAAGGAGAAGAAATCGGCAATAATACTATTGATTTATCCAGGATATCATGTATAATTATCTCGAAGTTTATCAACCACATCATCTCAAAGAGGAGGAATGCCGTTTTTACGGCAGAAGGAGAAAAAATGAAAAAATTAGTATCGTTGCTTATGGCGCTGACACTCGTATTCGCATGCGTCGGCTGTGGTGCGTTGAACGGAGGCTCTTCCGAGGCAGAAAATACGGATGCCGGAACAGAAGCGGCCGGTTCCGCGGAAACAGAAGCGGAAGATGTAAAGTCCGAAGGCGTTATGACTTATGAGGAATATGCTGCCGCTGCGCTCGATTCCGAAGTTGTCATTGAGGCTTATGTACAGGCAAAACAGTCCTGGTGGGAAGATCAGGCTACTGTCTACGCGCAGGATAAAGACGGCGGATATTTCCTGTACAATATGGCATGTTCCGAAGCGGATTATGAAAAGCTGACGACCGGAACGAAGATCAAAGTAACCGGATTTAAAGCGGAATGGTCCGGGGAAGTCGAAATTATCGACGCATCTTTTGAAATCGTAGACGGAAACTATGTTGCCGAACCGGAAGACGTTACTTCCCTTCTTGGAAGCGACGATTTGATCAACCACCAGAATAAATTCGTATCGTTCAAAGGCATGACCGTTGAAGCGGCCGGCCAGGATGGCAGCGGAAACGATGTCGCATTCCTGTATAACTGGGACGGTTCCGGTCAGGACGGCGACGACCTGTACTTCAATGTTTCTTTGGACGGCCAGACTTATACGTTTACCGTAGAATCTTATCTGTGCGACAAGACGACGGATGTATACGCTGCCGTAAAGGATCTGAATATCGGGGATACCGTCGATATGGAAGGATTCCTTTACTGGTATGAGGGCGTTAATCCCCATATTACTTCGGTGACGGTAAAATAAAAAATCGTCGCCCGGCGGCGACGATTATAAGAATGCTTCGCGTTCTCCCACATACCGCAACTGAGAAAAAACCCCTTGTGTACCGGATGGCGGCATACAAGGGGTTTTCTTATGGCTGTTTATGACGTCGGCTTCCGCAGCGGGCAGTCCGACATGCTGATGCGGTTTCGCAGCACATTCAGCCCGCAGTCGTCCAGATAGTCCTGTAAGATCGGAATCGACTGGGACGAGGTGGGACCGATAATAATCTCTCCGATCAGATCGGCCATGTGCATTCCGAGTTTACCGCACATTCTGTTCAGATCGAGGGGATAATATTTTTTTATTCTGTCCTGCGCGACATGGTATTTGGATTCCACCACAAATTCGTTCAGAATAAAGGGTGAAATAACCAGCCGGCACTCTTTTTCGCTGGCAAATGACGGATGCTTGAAAGCCGCCGACTGTATCCAGGCATCCTGCATCAATTCTTTTAATCCGGGCATCGTTTCCGAAAATTCCGTCGTCTCTTTCACCAATTTATAAAATTCATTCACCAGTCGATGCTCCCGCATATCTTCCTGATAATATACAGTCTGTAACGATACCGCTCCGCCGATCATTTTCTTCATGGGTGTCTCATGAAAAGCAATACAAACGCCTTGTCCAAGATGACCGTACCGTTCCCATTGGGAAGCATCGTCCCTGTATTTGGAAAAACAGGCCGCATAGGCTGAATAGTGAAATTCTTCTTCCATTTCTTTATGAAAAAAAACTTCCACTTTTTGGCCTTTTTCCTCTTCACCAGCCAGATTCAGTTTTTCTACAACCGCCTTACCGATACCGTTCATGAACAGACGCATTTCGGAAACGTCATTCATGTTCAGTACGTTGTTCAGTCGGAGTTCCGCACATCGGACAATACCGTCGAACGCGTTAAAATCAGTATAATGATACAGCATATTCTGCTTCCGCCTTTGCAAATGGTCCGGGAAGCGCCGCTATGCCGCGGTGTTCCCCGAGATAATCGCTGTCAAAAATAATCGAAGAACCGTCCGGATTCTCATACCGCTCTTCCGGCTCAAACGCATAGCCCAAAATGTCACTGTTGATAATACCTGTCTTAAAATCTTTCAACAACTCGTATACATTTGTTTTCAGAATATATTTTCCGTCCGTTTCGATGAGCTCCACAACAACTTTATCGCTGTCGTTTACGAGATGATGCGCTTCTTTTGACCAGGCTTTTGCACCGTTAAAATAAGCGTTGCCATCGATCCATACCGGAAGATGTGAAAAATGATATTTCTCCAGTTTTCCCATATCCGGTTGTTTGTCCATGTCAAACCAGCCAATCCATTCGTCATAATCCGGATATCCTTCGAACACGCAGGTGCCGACTACCTGATTATCTCTCGTCCGGGAACTGATGTCCTCTTCCTTTGTGCGAACGGGCCAGTTCTGAATAAAAATATTGTTATAAATTCTATTATCGCCATGCAGAATACTCATAAATCCCGCCACTTCCGTGCGATGCGGGATATGATAAGGCGTATAGCGGGGCTGGTTTACTCCCTCTACCGTCATATCCGTCCCTTTTCCCACTAATGTAAAAGAGCCAAGCATCAGGTTATGAACGCAGGCAACGCCCTGTGTCGCCAGACGCACCGCCGCTTTGGAAAGCATAATATTATTGTCCACAAGCGTCGGACCGTGTCCCACTTCGATAAAAATATCCTGACTCTCCATTGCGCCCTGTGCCATCGGCGTGTCTTCCGATGCGTAATTATCGTGTAACAGGTTCTGCGTAATACGGGTTCCCTGCGCCTGCCAGTCACACCAGATCCCCATCGTGCTGTGGTGGATATGGTTGCGGCGGAAAATCACGTCGATCGCGGCGTGGAACTTGATGCCTGCTATTTCCGCTCCGCCAAGCTGCTGCATATTGTTGATATGGTGAATATGATTATCCTCTATAATACTGAAAACGCATCCCATGCGTCCCACAATACCGGCCTGTTCACAATGATGGATATGACATCTTCTAACGATATGGCTTCCCACTTTTTCTTTCAGCCATCCGTGATACTGCCCGCGGCACACCGCATCTCGCTCCATCTGCGTCGGACTCTTCACATGCTTTCTCGTAAAGTAATGGTCATTCTCCGGGTCGTAATATTTTCCGAGCGAAATTCCCGCGCATTTACTGTTGCTGATCTCGCAGTCCTCAATAATCCAGCCTTTTGACCAGTGAGGTCCCACCATACCGTCCTGATAAGCGGCGGGAGGCGCCCATGTGGTAGCCGCTTTGTTCACGTTAAAGCCTGACAGGGTAATATAACCAATGCCCGTTTCGGAAGGCATAAAACAGTTCCGGCGGACATTAATTTCCACCTTTTCCTGATTCGGATCCTTTCCCTGAAAGTTCGCATAAATGACCGTTTCATTTCCGTCCTGCTCCGTGTACCATTTATAGACGGAATGCTCCCGTTCCCAGGAAGGCGGCCAGATTTCTCCTTTGATACATTCCTCCAGCGTTTCCGCCTCATATAACTGACGGTCATTCAGATAAACCGCACCCGTATGCCGCACGAGCGGCGCAAAATACCAGTCTCCTCCGACAAACGTCGTATATGGATTATAGTTTCCAAATACCCCGTTATCAATACGGCACACCCATACCGAATCCTGGTATTTTTCCCATGATTTGATTTCTTCAGCCCCCGTAATCACCGCACCGAGCGCTTTTTCGCTGCGATAGACGATACGCGCATCTTCTCTGCCTCCGTTTTTCGGATTGACATATTCGCGGTAAATGCCAGGAGCCACGATGACTTCGTCTCCGGGCTGTGCGGCCTGTGCCGCCGTATTCATGTGCTTAAACGGCATTTCCTTACTTCCGTTGCCGTCCCGGAATGCCGCCGCGTTTACATACCATATCATTTCAGTAATCCTCCTTTTTATTTTCTCCATTGCATTTTAAAATACTGCATAAAGCAAAAGAACTCCCTGCTCACAGGGAGTTCTGAAACGGAGACGGCGGGATTCGAACCCGCGTGCCCCGAAAGGCAAACTGATTTCGAGTCAGCCCCGTTATGACCTCTTCGATACGTCTCCACATGAAACAAATTATATATAGTTCAGCGCATCCCGTCAACTACCAATTTAAATTATTTAAATTTTTTGTTTGAACAATTTTTTAGTTTATCTGCATTATTAAATTTTCAATTTTTATTGGTAATTTTCATTTGTCTTGAAAAACTTGATATACATAATCAATTCATCCGCGCATTCCCGCAGTTTTGTGGATGATTCGTTGATTATCGTAATGGAAGAATCCAGCTCTTCCGCCTCAGCCGTCGTTTCTTCCGTTACCGCCAGGGAGTTTTGGGAAATCGCATTCAACTGTTCCGATGCTTCTACCAGGCCGTTCTTGGAACCGTTCAGCTCCGTCATGCTTTCTGCAATAGCGTCGATGCTTCTGACGGAATGCAGAATCTCTTCGTTTAACTTTGAGAAGACATTCTTGACTTCGGCTACCGTTTCATTCTGTTTCTGAATGCTTCCCTGTATTTCATCCATCGTAGCGACCGCATTCCCGGCATCTTCCAGCAGCTCCTGAACGACTTTATCGATCGCGGCTGCAGAATGGTTCGACTGTTCCGCAAGCTTCTGAATCTGATCGGCAACAACCGCAAATCCTCTTCCCTGCTCTCCGGCTCTCGCCGCTTCGATCGACGCATTTAACGCAAGCAGATTGGTTTCCTCCGCAATCGAAGCGATCAGCTCTGTTGCCGCCCGAATCTGCTGTGCCGAAGAGTTCGTCGTATTAGTCTGGCGCACAATGACTTCCATTCTCGTGCTCACATCTTCATCGACCTTCTCTAACCGGCTTACGGTATTCATGCCTTCGGCACCGCTTCCCTTAATCATTTCCATATCGGTGCGCAGACCGTTAAGCGTATCGGAAGACTGTTCGATCATTCTGCCGATCTGCTCCACATCCGCAGCTACATTTTCTGTCTGCTGCGACTGATCGCCGAGTTCTTTCGTAATCTCCTGCATATTGGAAGTAACATGATCTGCCGCCTGCGCAGTAGAATCCGCAATCCGCTCCATATTGACGACAGACTCATTCAGCATATCGGCAGCCCCCGTAAACTGCGATACCAGTTCCGTCAATTTATGATTCAGCAAATCTGCGCTTCTTGCGATGCTGCCGAGCTCATTTCTGCGCCGCAAGTCTTTCTCATCGATTTTCTGTGTCAGATCGCCGTCTGCCATAGCCGTCAGGATATTCGCCAGACGTTTCAGCGCGGCGATGATTCTGCTGACCATTATGATCACTATAATAAAAGTAATCACAATCGTACAGCCCGTAAAAATATACACCTGATTTATAATTTTACGGAAAAAGGAAGAATCCACTCTTTTATTCAAAAACGTATAAATAACCGCAATTATTTCCGAACCCAGAATACAAATCGGAAGCAAAGACAAAACCAGAATATCCACCCTTAAACTCTTTGCTCCGGTTCTTTTTTCTGCTTTCTCTTTTTTTTCCTGTCCGCCCATAAAACCCATCCCCCTCGTTATAAATACCAGAAAAACAAATGCCTGCTTTGCAGTCGCTTGTTTTTCTTCTCCCGCTTCACTCGCAAAGACGCGCTTTCCGCGCTCTTCGTCCGTTTTCAACGGACCTTTGCTCGTTATAAATACCAGAAAAACAAATGCCTGCTTCGCAGTCGCTTGTTTTTCTTCTCCCGCTTCACTCGCAAAGACGCGCTTTCCGCGCT
>CAJUDZ010000040.1:15827-26499 GCA_910584965.1 uncultured Lachnospiraceae bacterium
CTCGTTATAAATACCAGAAAAACAAATGCCTGCTTCGCAGTCGCTTGTTTTTCTTTGGTATTTATTACATTATACCATTTTTTTGTTTTACTGCAACAAAAGTATTTTTCCTGTTCTCTAATATGTATACGGATGATACGATATCTATAATCCAAAACTTTATTATGGGAATGGAGGACCGGATATGCTGACACTTGTCAAAAAGGCAATGCGCGGCGATAAAGAAGCTTTTATAGCGCTGATGGATAAACACAGCGACTCCATGCTTCGTATTGCCCACGGCTATCTTTCACAGGACGCCGACGTCGCGGATGCCATACAGGATACCATTCTGGATGCCTACGAACATCTTTCTTCTCTGAAGGAGCCGCGTTATTTTAAAACATGGCTGATTCGTATCCTGCTCAATAACTGTAATCATATTTATAACAGGAATAAAAACTATATTCCGCTGGACGAGGTTTCCGAAACGCTCTCCGATGAAACGCAGGAAATCGATACACCGCTTTTCAGATTTCATGAACTTCTCAGCTTCGTGTCTGACGAAAATCGGCTCTGCTTCCAGCTCTATTACGGCGAAGAACTGACCACAAGAGAAATTGCGGATATTCTGCATATCAACGAAAACACGATTCGGAGCCGTATGCACCGCGAAAAACTCAAACTGAAAGCAAGATTTCAGAACAGCGGCTATATGACATCGGCCAGAAAAGGAGGCGCTTCTTCATGAAAAAAGAATACAGAGATTCCGATTTATACGATATTCTCCATTTTACACCCGAAGTCACGCCTGAAATGAAATACGGCATCGAGGATGCTTATGCACAGATCAGAAAGGGGACTGTAAAAATGAATAAAAATACTAAGATACAAAACTGTCACCGAAAATACTTATTTCTGGGACTTGCCGCCGCGTTCCTTATCGCCTTTGGCTTCTGGGGATTTTCCAATCCCGTGCTTGCCGGCAAAATACCTTTTATCGGAAGAATTTTCCGTTTGGTGGAAAAGGATATCGGCTATTCCGGTGATTACAGCGAAAACGCCGTGCCGCTCGCCGCATCGGAATCCAAAAACGGCACTGAAAATGCCAACGCTGAAAACTCCGGTTCAAAAGCGTCCGGTTCCAATGAAAACGCTTATTCCCAAACCGTAAACGGCGTTACCGTTACGCTTTCCGAAGCCAGCTATTCGGAATTGGCTCTGTACTTTTCCGTAGAAATATATTGCGAAGAAGGATTCCCGGAAGATTTTAACAGAGTTCAAAACATGAAGGATTATATGCTCTCCTATGATGTTCTGAACATGTTAAGCGCTCAGAAATTTGATTTTTCACAGGCAGATTCAACCCTTTATCCTACGGATATTGTTTACTGTTCGATAGAAAACGGTTTTTCCACCCCTTACAGCATTGAAGGAAACTATGCGGATTCTCACACTTTCCTGGGTGTTATCCGCGTAGAGCTGGATACGCTTCGAAGAACGCTGGATGTGAAATCGCTGCCCCCGGAATTTACCTATTCTTTTACCCTCCAAAAATTCTGGCATGATTTGAACGAAACCGCCAGCGTAATAGAAACGGAGACAGCCGACGGATACCCTGTCACAATATATGAACCGGAGAAAAAAGTTTATGAAGGGCCGTGGGAATACACAATTCCCGTGTCGATGAATCAATCGTCCACACAGACGAAAGAACTCATGCAGACAAACGACGACGGCATCGGTATTGCAAACGTCATCAAGACGCCGTATGAAATCATGGCTGAGCTGATTCTGCCCAAACATGCGGATCCATTTGACTACATTATCGCCATCACGGATGCCGACGGCAAGCTCCTGGACTCCCAGGGAGAAAATGCGGAAGTCTATTCGGTTTACAACCGGAACACGGATACCGTTCATATCTATATCGTAGATTACGATACTTTCATGGATGAATGCAAAGGAGACAATGCCGGCCGCCTTCCTGAAAAAGCCCTGTTCCAGACGACCGTGAAGTGGTAAACGGCACAAATGCAGACGATTGAGGCAAATTGCCCGATGTTAAAACTTTGCTAATTCTTTGCTAAATATTTGTTTGCATTCCGTTACGGTTATGCTAAGAAACGCCTTTTTCTGTTTTTATCTCCGAACTGCCCTATTATAATAAGCGTGCAGACAAAATCAAAGAGATAAAAACAGAAAGCGAGGCAGTTTTATGAACATAGGCATGATGATTATTGCAATTATCGGCGGTCTGGCAGGCCTTCTCAGTACCGTTTATCTGGTAGTCAGCCTTCCGGCCGTTATCATATGGAAGATTTTACGCCATTTTCGGTCCGGCTGTGCCTTGACGGACTAAAATTTCTTTTAGCATTTTCTTAGCGCGCCTTTCGTTTCCTTTTTGCAGAAAAAAGGTATAATGAATCTATCCCCGTGTGGAAAAGATATTCTCTGACGGAAAGAAAGGCGCGTACACCATGAAATCCAGAAAAATTTCAAATCTCATTATTACAGCTTCCTGTCTGACGGCGGCGACTGCGCTGGCCTTTCTTTTCTTTTATTTCGTCCCGAATAACGGAAGCAACATCGCATTGATTTATATTCTGGCTCTGATTATCATCGTCCGCTTTACGGACGGTTATCTTCCCGGCGTGTTTTCCTCCGTTATCGCAGTCATCTGCGTCAATTTCCTTTTTACCTATCCTTATTTCGCACTGAATTTTACATTGGCCGGTTATCCGATCACCTTTTTGGAAATGCTCGCTGTCACCCTTTTTACCAGCACGATGACGACAAATATGAAAGAACAGGCGAAACTGATCGCCGAACGGGATAAATTGTTATCAGAGGCCGAAAAAGAAAAAATGCGCGCCAACCTTCTCCGCGCCGTCTCCCATGACCTGCGCACTCCCCTTACCGGCATTATCGGCGCCAGTTCTTCTTATCTGGAAAACGGCGGTTCGCTGACGGAAGAGGAAAAAAACGCTATTGTTACGCATATTCAGGAAGATGCACACTGGCTCTTAAACATGGTGGAAAATCTGTTATCCGTAACGAGAATTTACAATCAGTCATCCAAAGTCAAAAAGACCGATGAATCCGTGGAAGAAGTTGTCTCCGCCGCCATGCTCCGGCTGAAAAAAAGAATCCCGGATGCACAGGTTTCTGCCTCTGTTCCTGACGATCTGCTTATCATTCCGATGGATGCGATTCTGATCGAACAGGTTCTGCTGAATCTGCTGGAAAATGCCATCATTCATTCCCAGAGCGAAAAACCGATTCTCTGTTATGTGGAAGATGACAGCCAGACGGTCACCTTCCATGTCAAAGATTTCGGCATCGGCATCGCACAAGACCGTCTGCATGCCATTTTTGACGGCGCCCCCTATATTGGCAGTTCGGAATCCGATTCCAACAAAGGCATGGGCATCGGCCTTTCTATCTGCAAAACCATTATTACGGCGCACAACGGCAAAATCGATGTCTGCAATCACGAACGCGGAGCAGAATTTTACTTTTCCCTGCCAAAAGAAAGGACATCATATGAATCCTAAAAAACAGCTTTTACTCATCGAAGACGAACGCAACATCTGCAACTTCATCATGACCACTTTAAAGTCCAACGACTATAAAGTCATGTATGCACTTAATGCGGAAACCGGCTTATCCCTTGCCGCATCCCAATGTCCCGATCTGATTCTTCTCGATCTGGGGCTTCCCGACATGGACGGAATCGAAGTTATCAGGAAAATACGAAGCTGGAGCAATATACCGATTATCGTCATTTCCGCCAGGACGCAGGAGCGGGAAAAAGTGGAGGCGCTGGATGCCGGCGCGGATGATTATATTACAAAACCTTTCGGTACCTCAGAAATGATGGCCCGTGTCCGTACCGCACTACGCCGGTCCGCTTCCGGCAGCGGGCCGCTTTCCTCTGCGCAGAATCGATATATTGCCGGAGGCCTCGTCATCGACTACGAAAAACATATTATTACAATCGACGGGGAAATTATCCATTTCACGCAGATCGAATATAAAATCCTGACTTTTTTATCCAAGAACGCGGGACGGGTCATCACATACG
The DNA here is from genome assembly GCA_910584965.1 of uncultured Lachnospiraceae bacterium. Classification (GTDB taxonomy): domain Bacteria; phylum Bacillota; class Clostridia; order Lachnospirales; family Lachnospiraceae; genus UBA3282. The sequence goes on from CAJUDZ010000040.1 coordinate 19,894, forward strand.
ACTCTCTCATCTCCCACGTCTGGGGCCCCTTCGCGGACAGCAATAACCGGATTCTTCGCGTCAATATGGCAAATATCAGAAGAAAGCTGGAAAATAACCCGGCAGAACCGCAGTACATTTTTACGGAAATCGGCATCGGTTACAGAATGATCGATAATGAAAACCAATAGCATTTCCAGGCCCGATATGATACACTTGCGTAAGAAGAACCCGTGAAGCCGTCCCAAAACCGGCGGCATCCACGTTGAACCTGTTTTACCGGGATATCCGGGTTCTCCGGTTAAGCAGAAATGAGGGAAATCTATGGCAATGGAAATGGACGAAAAATACATGCGGGAAGCCATAAAGCAGGCCAAAAAGGCTTATAAGCTGGGAGAAGTGCCCATCGGATGCGTTATCGTATATCAGGATCACATTATCGGAAGAGGATATAACAGACGGAATACCGATAAAAACACGTTATCCCATGCGGAAATCACCGCCATCAAAAAAGCCAGCAGAAAAATGGGGGACTGGCGGCTGGAAGACTGTACGCTTTATGTAACGCTGGAACCATGCCAGATGTGCGCCGGCGCCATCGTGCAGGCGCGCATTACCGAAGTCGTCATCGGCTGTATGAATCCGAAAGCCGGGTGTGCCGGCTCTATTCTCAATATTCTGGAAATGCCGCAGTTTAATCATCAGGTCCGGGTCAAAAGAGGGATTCTTGAGGAACCCTGTTCGGATATGCTCAAAACTTTTTTTAAAGAACTTCGCATACGGAACAAAAACGCGAAGAATGACGCCGAAAATGACAAAAATGGAAGTTGACAAAACGACGAAAAAACGATATACTTATTAAATCGCGCAGCCGGGGCGTTAGCGGTGCCCTGTACCTACAATCCGCTCCAGTAGGGGTGATGCCTGATTGAGGGCTTTGTTCTGTGCAGCAGCCCTTTATAAGTGGCGTTGAAGTTCGGGTCTTACGCAATGGGAATCCATGAACCGTGTCAGGGTGGGAACACAGCAGCACTAAGTGGAACCTTCCATGTGCCGTAAGGGTGCCTGGCGGAGTCAACTGTAAAGGTAACGTGTATGGGGCCGGTTCGAGAGAAGGCGCGCGGTTTTAAAATGAACCGGCCTCCTTTTTCATATCGTTCGGCCGGCTCAGTTCTGTTTCTTCTGCGCCGCTTTTTTCTCTCTTTTGATCTGATACATATTCCGATCTGCCAGTTCCACAAGAAGTTCCAGACTTGCTTTTTCCGCATCCGTTTCCAGAAAATAACCAATGCTGGCATCCAGTTTATAAGCCCTCGTATACCGGGCGTTATACTGCCTGATCGCATTTTTTATCCTGTCTATATATTCCAGGATGCCGTCTTCTGAATAATCGTTCAGGACAATAACGAACTCATCGCCGCCATACCGCGCCAGCAGCTCCCCATGCCTGCGGTTGTGCTCCAGAATATTTGCCATCGCCTTAATATAGGCGTCTCCTTCCTCATGTCCATACAGATCATTGACCGTTTTCAACCCATCCATATCTGCAAAAATAATGGCAATCGGAAGCTGCTTTTTTTGTGCCTCTTCCAGAATCCGCGGCGCAAATTTATTATAGCCGGCCCGGTTATTAACTCCCGTCAGCTCATCATAAAGCCACATTTTGCTCAGACGTCCGAGCATGGCGTTCATCGTATCCTGTCTGCGCACCGTTTCCAATGCGTTATCAAGGCTCAGGATGAAATGTCGGAAAAAGCGTCCCTCCAGAGCCGGACGATAATTTCCTACAACGCAGTATCCGAAACAGTATTCCTGATGATGCAGCGGCATGACCAGATAAAAATTTCCCCGTTTTCCGCTTTTGCAGGAAGGCGGCAGCAATTCATTCCGGGGAAATCCTTCATAGCTGTTAAAAACGCCTTTTTCATAAGCGAGGGGAACCCAGACTTCTTCCGTATAAACCGTTTCATCCCGCCCGCGTTCTTTTCCTTCCGCCATGCGCTCCAGCTCTTCAAAGTAATCCTCTATGCTTCCGCACATGCACAAATAGAAATATTCGGGAGCCAGCAGCCTGATATACTGCTGTACGCATTCCTTAAAATCATCAAAATTTTCCAGCCCGGTAAACTCCGCCGCACAGCATTTCAAAAGTTCCAGGTTGTCGTCTACTTCCACCGACTTTTTTACGTATATTTCCTGTAATTCCGCATGGGTATAACTATGTTTTTTATCGCAGCCGCAGGATTGTGAAAAAAGCGGTTTTCCATAAACGATATGTTCCGGCCGGGGATTTTCTCCCCGTATTGCTTCCATCAGCGTCCGACAGGCAATTTCGGCCGCGGCATATTCGCCGCGCCTGACTGTCGTCAGACGTGGATGGTTCAGCTGCGCAATCGAACTGTCATCATATCCTGTCACAAGAATATCTTCCGGAATCCGATAACCGGCTTCTTTCAGCGCCAGAACCGCACCGACCGCCATATAGTCATTCGCCGCCATAACAGCATCCGGCAACGGCCTGTCCGTCTGAAGCATTTCTTTTACCGCCTGAACACCGCTCTTATATGTATAATCACCGTATGCGATCAGCCGGTCATCCCATTCCAGCCCGTACTGCCGCGCCGCCTGCCTGTACGCATCCAGCCTTTCTTTCGCATCCTGGTTTTCCACAGGACCCGAAATATAAAAAATGCTCCGCACCCGATGTTCTTCCACGAGATGCTCCACGATGGCATGAATGCCCGATTCATTTTCCATCCAGATATTGAGCGCGCCGTCTGTTTTGACTGCCATGGAAACACAGGGAACGCCGGCTTGTCTGATCCGGTCAATCAACGCCTGTCTGACCTTCACATCATGAATTGTCTCCAAATTTGTAATCACACCGTCATATTGTGCAAAATCCGGCAGATTATAAATATTGTATTCTCCCTTTTCATATTTAAAACGAGACGTGTAATACCATCCGTCACATGTAAAAATATAGACGTTTATTCCTTCCGGAAGCGCGCTGTCCAATATGCCGTTGATCATTCTTTTCTGCGTATCGAACCCTGCGCCGCTCATTAATACCGCAATATTCATTTGTTTACACCTGTCAGTCTGCTTCCGCAATATTCAAATGAAAAGTTGAAAGCGCTATCCTTTCAACTTTTTACTCAAAATATAATCTTTCGCATATTATAGCATATTTCACCCGTACAGACTATATTAAAGCTCTACTTTCCTCAAATAATAACCAAATTTACCTTCTTCCGCACCTCCTCCCTCACATTCAAATGCCTCAAATCCGAACATCAGCGCCACCATCTTTTCCCTCTCATAAAATACGCCCGGCACACCGAGATAGAAATCTTTTTCCCTGCCAAGTATCAGATAACGATAATTATAAAAACCATGCAGAAGAAAACTGTTATTGACAAGATGCTGGTAGTTTTCCCGCAGAACAATAAAGTCTTTCGGTTCCAGTTTTATATAGATTCTGTTATCACCGTACGGGTGAATCTGCTCATAAGTCGTGAGCAGCTGCTCCCATTTATTTTCATACAGCGGCATATGCTCCTGTCTTCCGGTCGGAAGGCACTCCGCCTTTGTAAGCGTTTTCTGGAATAATCTGTTTTCTATGAACGGTCCTTTTTCATGCGGTTCTGTCATGGGCGGCCTATTTTCGCGCTGTTCCGCCATGCGCGCCCTCTCTTCACGTTCTTCTGCCGTGAACGGCTTCTCTTCACGCTGTTTTTTCATGAACGACCATTCTTTGCACTCGTCTGCCATGTGCGGCCTTTCTTCATGCTGTCTTTCCGCACGCGGCTTTTCTTCGGACCGTTCTTCCATGTGCGGCGCTTCCTCCCATTGGCTTTCCATGCGCGGCTTCTCTTCGTGTCGTTCCGCCATGCGCGGCACTTCTTCCCACTGGCTTTCCATGCGCCGCCTTTCCTCGGGCCGTTCCGCCATGCGCGGCGCTTCCTCCCGTTGTCTTTCCGTAGGCGGCCGCTTTTCGGGTTTTCTCGCCATATATGACGATTCTTCCCGCTTTTCTGTCATGTACTGCGTCTCCTCACGCTTTTCTTCCCTCGCGTTATTAACTGCGATCGACCGGCTTTCTCCTTTTATTCTATTCGTATCAGACAGAATAACTTCGGCCCGCAGAATCTGTTCCGCCGCACTTCCGTTCCATTTTCCGTTCCCGTCTTTTATAATGAGCATGCCCGCCTCCCGCCAGCCTGTCTCACTTTGTAAGCGTATCGGAAAATTTCCCGTGACTGTTCCCGGAAGCTTTTTGACCTGAAGTTCCAGGCAAAATATATCTCCCTTTTTATCCGCTTTCAGATAACCCGCGTTTTGTTCTCTCACATCCTGATAAAACAGCCCCAGGTACATAATTTCTTTCTGGCACATCTTCTCACCTCTCTCTATTCTATATATATGTCGGATATACCAAAAAATGCCAGATGATTTCTCATCTGGCATCTCATACCGTTTCTTTTCCCTGTTTTCTCAATATCCCAAAGAATCCAGGTACTTCATATAGTTTACAACCATCAGGGCTATTTTAAAAGTCAGCGCATCGTCAAAGGTCCGAATATCCAGCCCGGTACTCTTCGCCAGTTTTTCAATGCGGTAAACAAGCGTATTCCTGTGTACAAACAGCTGTCGGGATGTCTCCGATACATTCAGATTGTTCTCAAAAAATTTATTGATGGTGGTCAGCGTTTCTTCATCCAATTCATCCGGCACGTTCGCTCCGAAAATTTCATTGATAAAAATCTGACAGAGATTTACGGGAAGCTGATAAATCAAACGACCGATTCCCAGTCTGTTATAAGCCGTGACTCTTTTCTCTGCGTAAAAAATCTTGCCTACATCCAGCGCCATTTTTGCCTCTTTATAAGATTTGGATACATCCCGCAGTTCTTCCACGATCGTACCGTATGACACACGGACATTCATCATTGCTTCCATATTCATCATATCTACGATGGTATTCGCCGTCTGGTCCAATACCTCATAATCTTCTTCCGGCTCTATTGCTTTAATCAGAATCACATTGCTCTCATCAACCGCCGTAATATAATCGCCGATCTGAGAGGAAAACATCCCATTCAGCAATTCCGAAGCCGGACTTTCCTTCTCACTTCCGGTCTCAACGAGAAAAACCGCTCTCGGCACGTTTACTTCGATATGCAGCTTTTTGGCACGATTATAAATATCCACAAGCAGCATATTATCAAGCAGCAGATTCTGGAAAAAATTATTTCTGTCATATTTTTCTTTATAGGCTATAATCAGATTCTGCAGCTGACTGACTGCGATCTTTCCGACCATATAAGTGTCTTCGCCTACCCCTCTTGCATCGAGCACATAAAGCGGTTCTCCTTCATCCAGTATCTTCAATAAATGATGCGTTCCGATTACCTGGCTGTCTGCCGGTGACTCCACAAATTCCGTAATCAGATTTAAAGCCAGATCATTTAATTCAAAAGTGGATGCTACAATGTTCCCTTCTAAATCTAATACACATAAATCAACTTTGGTAATGGATTTTAACTCTTCAATGCTGGTTCTGATAACCTGACTTGATATCATGTCCATACTCCCTTCCCTATATGTTAATAAATCGCCGCCCGGCAGCGACGAGTTGAGAACGTTTCTCATTCTGCCTGGAAATGGTTTACACCGCCGCAATTTCCTGTAAGATTAAAAAGGGGATGCTGCCGCATCCCCTTTCATAACTGTGATTAGTTTGTGATAACCTGCTCTGTCTCTTTGTCAAATACGTGAATCTTTTCAACATCAAACGCAAATTTAACTGAATCACCAGGTCTTGCCGTTGTACGGGAATCTACTCTTGCTGTAATCGGGAACTCAGCGAGATCAAAGTATAAGTATACTTCTGCACCGAGCAATTCATAAACTTTAATGGTAGACTCAAATACGCATTTCGCAGATTCGATAAATGCAGGTGAATCATATACGTCTTCCGGACGAATACCGAATGTAACAGTCTTTCCAGCATATCCGCCGCTGATCAGCTTCTTGGATTTATCTGCCGGAAGAGGAATGCTGCTTCCTGCAACCTTCAGGCTTGCTGTGTCGCCGCTTACTTCAACAACCGCGTCAAGGAAGTTCATCTGCGGTGAACCCATGAATCCTGCAACGAACAGGTTCTGCGGTTTCTCGTATAAGTTCTGAGGCGTATCTACCTGCTGAACAACGCCGTCTTTCATAACAACGATTCTTGTACCCAGCGTCATAGCCTCTGTCTGGTCATGTGTTACATAGATGATCGTTGTGCCCAGTCTCTGATGTAATTTAGCAATCTCTATACGCATCTGCACACGAAGTTTAGCATCCAGGTTGGAAAGAGGCTCATCCATAAGGAATACCTTAGGATTACGAACGATAGCACGACCCATAGCAACACGCTGTCTCTGACCACCGGAAAGAGCCTTCGGCTTACGGTCAAGGAGCGGAGTCAGATCAAGGATCTTCGCTGCTTCTTTTACCATCTTATCGATTTCATCTTTCGGTACTTTTCTCAGCTTCAGACCGAATGCCATATTATCATATACAGACATATGAGGATACAGAGCGTAGTTCTGGAATACCATCGCGATATCTCTGTCC
>CAJUDZ010000041.1 GCA_910584965.1 uncultured Lachnospiraceae bacterium
GAAAATCAGAACAGAAAAATGATGTAAAAACTGAATATTGTTTACTTTTAGGTAGCGATTACCTTAACAGACAATCAGCGGCCTTTTTTATTTTCAGAAACTATCAACACAGTGCAGAAAGGTACCGTTTTATAACATATGCAGTCATTATATAATAGTATCATCTGTACACAGCTTTCTTAAATCGTTGATAAGCAGAGCTGCTTTTTTCACCTGCTTTCTATATAATATTATATCACACTTAAAAATAGGAAAGTAAAAGAAAATAGAAATCAGAGTAAACGATACAGTTTATTCTATTTAGCCCTCAGTTGATATTGTCAAGTTATCAAACTTTCAGATATTGCAAAATGGGATCAATATACTTTTTGTCTGAAATATCATAAGACGAAGAAAGCATTTTTACCATTATTTGTTCCGCTTCTGTCTTATCTTTTTTGGCTTTCATCATCTTTACAAACATTTTCATCATCAGTTTAGACGGTGCAGACATTTTTTCATAATTAATCCCTCCCGGACAGTAAAATGTTTTTACCTTTTTCTGTTCCGACTCGTTGAAATTTTGTTTAAGAGCTATTTCTATTTCAAGGTTTTCTATCGGGCTTGCGCCAACACAAAATGCAATCAGTTTCTTATCGGCCCATCTGTCTATATTTGCCTTAAACCAACTAATTTTATTGATGGTGCCTGCACAGGCCCAGCCTCCAAAAATAATTGCTTCGTATGCAGCCAAATCTTTCTTTTTTGCGGCTGATAATTCAAGGCAGTCAGCCCCCGTTGCTTCCGCTATCCATTCGGCATAACGTTTTGTAAACCCTGTTTGTGAATTGTAAATTATGATTGTTTTCATCTGCTTAAACCTCCCTCTTTAATTATCTATTGCGTTTTCAACAGCTTTTAAGATATATTTACTGCTGACCGCAGCTCCCGATACTGCGTCTATGCTTAATGACTGTTCTTTCACTGCATCATTGATTATACTTTCTGCCGTACTTTCCAAACCCATTATCGTGTTGCAAAATTGCAGCCTTCTTTTCTAAATTTTCTATTCCGGTATACAGTTTTGTTAAAAGAATGAAAAGAGTTTCAATCTCTTTGTCCGTATAAACTTCAAAAAGATATTTTAATTCCTCCTGGTATTGTGAAAAATCATTTATATAAAAGTCATTTACCTTTTCTGTGGGGCAGATACACATAGCTCTTGTATCGTGCGGGCTTTGCTGAATGGTAATAAACCCTTTTTTCATCAAAACGTCGGCTAACTTTTTGATATTTTGTCTTGAACAGCCCAGCAAATTTCCTAATTGGGTAAATGTTAGCTGCTCCTTTGACTGTCTGACGATTGACAATAACATAAATTGCTTTAAAGATACCTCTGGAATATGGTTATCAAAAAGCGTTTGCAGCTTATTTCCGGCAATAAATAATGTGCTGAAAATAGCCTTTCTTTGGTTCTCCGTAGAACTTGAAAATTTTTTAGTCAAATCATCTAAATTCATACAATCCCCCTTATTAGCAACTTGTTACGCTTTTGATTATAGCAACAAGTTACCTATATGTCAATATGAGCAAGAACATGGCGATATCCTGAGTGGGGGGATGGATTTTTATATTACTGCAAATGAACCTTCTAATTTCTTTTTCCTGTTCCTTTACGGGGAACCGGGGGCGCCGCATAGTTTGCGGTTCCGGTGTTCAGTCTGATACAATCTTGTATTCATATGGATAATAATTTCGTAATTCATCTATATCCATTTCTTTCCCCGCATACTTCTTAAACCAGTTTTCATAGTCCGGGTTATTCCAAACTGTGCCATCTTCAAAAACAACCTGCTCTAAACAAAGCAATGAATATGCAGTTTGATTCGCTTCGCCGTTTCCGACTTTTGGAAAGTCTTTCATGATTTCACCATCATATAGTGACCAGCCGCCGCGGTATTCCTCGGTCTGACCGGGTAAAATGTTCGTTTTTGTCCGAACGATATTTTCAAAGCTGCTTTCCGTACTGCTGTCAAGGAAATTCCAATATAGTTTTAGCGGCGACCCGTTTTCGCTGTAAGCCAACATACAGTATTGTGTTTCCACAATGGCACTGTCGGTATTGTTTGTAAGGATATCGTGAATATATGGTGCGCCGTCTTCGTAATAGAAGATATCTGCGCTTTCATGGATAATGGCCATAGCGCTTTTTTTGTCCGCGGCGATGTCACCTGTTTTTGTTGTCGGGTCACTGGCCGTAAGCGCAGGATTTGTTTTACGATCAGTTGAAGCTGTTGCGGATGTGGCAAACAAGCTAACGGTGACAAATATGATCAGGAAGGCGGATAAAAGAGTAACGGCCGTTGTATGTTTTGTCTTCATAATTGCGGTAATCCTTTCTTCGACAGCATTTTTGCCGAAATTATTATAAAGCGGTGACAGCCCGCTTTTCTTTTCTTCCATACTGATAAGCATTAACGAATAGGCAGACTTTGATTTATCACCAAATTGCCGTATAACACTTTCATCACATGCCAGCTCAATATCACGATTGAGAAGAATGTACATTAGCCAGACAAAAGGATTGAACCAATGAATACAAAGGGCATATGCGGCAATCAGCTTTGTAAGCGTATCAAAACGATAAATATGTACATATTCATGTGAGAAAATATATCGTAACTGATTTATATTTTTCCAATCTGTTTGCTTCGGCATTAAAATAACAGGATGTAAAATGCCATAAGTCAACGGTGTGGAAATTCTATCCGATTGCTTAATCGAAATCCGCCGTTTTAGAGGGCATTCCTTTATCCATTGTTCTGCATAGGCATTATTGACCGGTAAAGCTGCCCGAAACTCAATCCGGCAGCGTAAATAAGATACCGTGAAAAATGCAGCAAGAAGTATCATTCCAATACACCAGCCAACAAACAAAACGGAAACAGGCGGCATATTTGCTGTCGGATGCTCCGTGCCTTGTATCAACATAAAATATTCCCGTGATATGGGAGAGGTAATGTCTGTTTCCGCCTCATAAAATGCGGGCGTGGATATACTGTAATTAATTAGCGAATATATACTGAAGGCAGACGGAATAGTAAATGGAATAATCAGCCTCAATAACGCAATTTCCCATAAAACAAGAAATGTTTTTTTGGGCAGACTATTTATTGCTATTGCCCGAATCATCACAACCGCAATAATAAAAACAGCCCCGAAAAAACTCATTTTCAGTAAAGTCATACTAATAACCCTGCCTTTCTCCAGGCAACTCCGCAACAATTTTTTTCAGCTTTTCAATTTCTTCAGCGGAGAGTTTTTTCCTGCTTAACAGAGCTGCAAACAACTTGTCCGCGGAACCATCATAAATTTTATTAATCAGCTCATTTGTTTCGGCTTCCTGTACTTCTTCTTTGGGAATCAGCGCATGACATATGAAATCAGGTTCGGAACGTTCAATAGCCCCTTTTTTTATACAACGTTTAATAAGCGTATAAGTAGTGTTTTTATTCCAGCCAAACGCTTTCGTAAGAACATCTGCAACATGCTTTGCCTTTACATCCCCTTCTTTCCAAAGAATGTCCATAACTTTTAATTCGGAATCGAAAAGCTTTACAGTTTCTTTACCCATGCAGTATACACTCCTTTCAAATAAGACTGCAGTAGTCCTTGTCATATAGACTACCGCAGTCTTATCCGATTGTCAATATATAAAAAATGCTTTATGGGAGAAAGAATGGGAAGGATTTCATAGCCTGTTATGCACCCTCCCCGGGTACATGGTCTGCGGTTAATAAGTACGCCAAAATGTATTGGATTCCGGAAAAATAAAATGCAGTATAAGTGAAACTGCGATTCCGAGGCATAGAAATATGAAACCGCCCACGATAAACCATTTTATCCCTTTTAGAATATCTCTGAGAGTCCTGTTCCGAAGAATAGAGTTCACATCCTGGGAAACCCGATAAATAGAATCTATTTTTTCATTTGTAAAAGAATTTTCCCTTACTTCCTGCACGTCAATATCCTTTACAAGTTCATCTAAAGTCATATCAAAGAAATCACTTAGCATGACCAATCTGGTAAAATCCGGATATGACTGTCCGGCCTCCCATTTTGAAACTGTCTGCCTTGATACTTGCATTTCCATTCCCAGTTCTTCCTGTGAGAGTCCTTTTTCTTTTCTGAGTTTTAATAATTTTTCGTTAAACTTCATTCACATTTCCTCCTTTTTTACAGTCTGCAATATAATTTATTTGGCTTCAAGCAATTTGGGTTGTCAATTTGTCAATATAGACACACATTTTATGAGTTTTTGAAAATTAACATTGTGTCAATAACATTTAACACACCTTTTATGTACGCCAACTCCGATTTTTTACTGTCAGCGTATCTTTATCGGCAGAAGACCTTTCCGGATTGACACGAGATGTCGGAAAAAGTATAATTGTATTACAAATAGTCAGACAACAATTTTCTGCGGGGAAAGTATTTAAATCCGTCCCGCGTTCTTTTTAATTTCGCGAAAAAGTTGATGTTTACAGTGTTTCCGGTATTTGTTTTGTACGATATCTGAATCGGTTTGAATCCGTGCATGGAAACGCCTGGCTGCGTTTTGAAGAAAATGAGGGAAGAACGATATGAAGACGACAGCGCTGTTAAAGTGTATAGGTTTGGTCTGTGCATGGCTTTTCTCCATGAAATTCCTGGGTGTTTTATTTCAAAATACATATATAATCAGATTTTTGTCTGTGCTGATCATGGGAATCCTGTTTTTTTATATGAGCCGGAGAGCGGAGGCTGTTCCCCTGTCTTCCGGAGAAAAACCGAAAATGCGGATTATTCTGTTGTCAGTTGTATCGGGGGTCGGGTTATCTTTTTTTAATATGATTACTGTGGTACAGGTTATGATGGGTGGAACAGCGGCGGAAGTAACGGAAATCTCTGCAGGTGTGACGGAAAATTTAGTATTATACAGCATTTTTTCGCTGACACATCTGTATCCAATGATGATGCTGCATACTTTTATTTCGGGGATTGTGTTTGGCTATTTTTATTATTACACGAGAAATGTCTGCATACCGGTACTGATTCATGTAACGGTAAATCTGATGTGGTCAACGACGCTGAATTTGCACATATTTTCTCCTGTTATATCGCTTATGGGAGAAGTGCCGGGAGTGGTTTTCATGGTGGTGACAGGCCTCGTTATGGCGGGGGGTTCCATGATCGTTTTTCATAGAAAGTATGTAAAAGAAAAAATCCGTAAGAATGGAGCACGTTAAAGTGGAGGGAGGAAATGGGCTTCTTTCATTTTTTTCTGGGCATTTTGCCGTATCTGATATATAATAGTATGAGAAGAACAGCGAGGCAGGAAGGCATGGGGAAAAGATGCGATTCGGATTTGGGAAAAAGCCGGTCATGACCGTCCGGCAGTATGATCGGGAACAATATAAACCCGTATTGAAATGCAGCATTTGTACGGGGGAACAGGTGGCCGGGTTCAAAGATACCAACAGCGGAAAATTTGAAGAGGTCATGCTGATCAGAAATGAAAAAGAGCTGGAAAGCTTTAAGCGGTTATATGATGTAAAAGAGATCGCAAGGGAATATTGAAAGACAGAAGAAAGGCGTGGATACTGCAATGAAAATTATCAAAACAATTTTATACGGAATACTTGTTTTTTTCATTTTATGTTGCGGGGTCATTGTTTTGTGCGCGGTTAATCCGGAAATGTCAACGCGGATTGCGGGTGTATTGAAGCTGAATGAGAACGAGGATTACGCATTGAGCCCCGTTCCGGGAAACAATGTCGAACAAGGCGCTGCGGATAGGGAGGACGAACCCGTTACAGATGTTATCTTACCTGAGGAAGGGGAAGAGGAAGGACAGCCGGGACATGGAACGACGTCTGCGATGCCGGTATCGAACGTGAGCAGTCAGGATACGGAGGAGACGCAGAACGCCGGCGTGCAGATCGATCCGGCAACTTATGGCATTATCGTGCCTCCGGGAGTAGCGGGAAGAAGCGGCTATCAGCCCATTCAGGATGAAAGCAGCGAGATAGACGACGAAGAAGCCGAGGAGATTCAGAGCGAGCTCGGCGTCGGGGAAACAGGGGACGGCCTTACATTTGATCTCTGGTTTTATCCGTATTATGCGATGCTGGATGAGACAGGGCAGCATCTTTACCGGCAAATCTATGCGAATGCGCTGGCGTTAAACGAAAGTTTCGCTCCGGTGGAGAATATTTCCGCAGGCGGGATCAAGAATGTATTTGCCGCGGTTTATAACGATCATCCGGAACTGTTCTGGATGGATACGGCTTATGCCTGCAAGTTTAAAAGGGACGGCGAATGCGTGGAAATCGATCTGCAGTTCAATTCCACGGCAGGGAATCTGTCGAAGTCCAAGAGTACTTTTGAGGCAAAAGTAAAAGAGATTACCGATGGTGCGCAGGCGCTGGAGAGCAATTATGAAAAAGAAAAATATGTGCATGACAGTCTTGTTGCCAATGTGGATTATGCGGCTTCCGCACCGATGAACCAGAGTGCGTACAGCGCGCTTGTAAACGGGAAGACCGTATGTGCCGGATATGCAAGGGCGTTTCAGTATATTTTACAGCAGCTTGGCATTCCCTGTTATTACTGTACAGGATATGCGGGGGAGAGCCATGCCTGGAATATCGTCGCTTTGGACGACGGCTATTATAATGTGGATGTTACATGGGATGACAGCGGTTCGGGTTCCTATGAATATTTCAATAAGTCGGACGGGGATTATGCGACGAACCATTTAAGACAGGATCTTTCGGTAAATCTGCCGCCCTGTAACGGCGTTGTATTCCGGAATCTGGAGGCGTCTTCCGATGATAATAAAGACGATAACGACGGTTCCAATGATTTAAGACGCAGCCTGGAAGATCTGGGGCTGAGCGCGGACGGAAACCTGAAGACGCTGGATGAATATTATAACGACTGTTATAAAAAGGTAGTTGACGGCGGAAAGGGAAGATTCAGTTTCCACAATATCATAAACGGCCAGGTGCTGTTTAACAATGTATACAGCGCTTATCAGACGGATGAATATAAAAAAGGGTATATGGATAAAGCCATGTCGGAGCTTGGTGCATCTACATATCGGGTTGACTGGACGATTGAAGAATTGAAGGGCGGCTATTATCTGATTACGCACGATGTGACCATTCAATAAGAGTGGAATTTCAAAGCGGATTTTACACAGAGGATAACGGAGGGAATTATGAAAGTATTGGTAATCAACGGAAGTCCTAAGGGGAAAAACAGTGTTACATATCAGACGATACGGTTTTTGCAGCGAAAATTTCCGAAAGATGAATTTGAAGTTATTCATGCGGGCGCCCAGATCCATGCGCTGGAGCAGGATATGTGGGTTGTAAAGGAAGGGGTGCGAAATGCACAGGTAATTTTGTTTGCCTATCCGGTGTATGCTTTTACGGTGCCTTCCCAGCTCCATCGGTTTATGACGCTTATGAAGGAGGGAAACGTCGATGTTTCCGGCAGATATATGATGCAGATCACGACATCGAAGCATTTTTATGACGTGACGGCGCACCGTTATATCGAGGATAACTGCAGGGATATGGGAATGCGGATTTTACGTGGATTTTCCGCAGATATGAACGATCTTTTAACGAAAAAAGGACAGCTTGAAGTCATTACATATTGGAATTATACCAAACATATAATACTGGAAGAGACATCTCCTTTTGAAAGGGAGCCGGACAGGACGCCGCTTAACGAGAAAAACCGGAAATATCGGGTTGTTATCGTAACTGACTGCGCCGAAAAAAACAGCAGGCTGCGCCGGATGATCGTAGATTTCCGGAAAGAACTGCCCTTTGAAAGTCATGTTGTGAATCTGCGGAATTTTGATTTTCAGGGCGGGTGCGTCGGATGTTTCCATTGTGCGGCGGACGGAACCTGTGTTTATCAGGACGGCTTCGACGCGCTTCTGCGGAAAATCCAGAAGGCGGACAGCATTGTGTACGCGTTTTCCATCAAAGATCATTCGATGGGAACATTGTTTAAAACGTATGATGACAGGCAGTTCTGCAATGGACATCGTGCGGTAACGGCGGGAAAACCAACCGCGTACCTGATTGACGGTGAATTTTCACAGGAGAAAAATCTGCAGATGATACTGGAGGCAAAAAGCCAGATGGGAAGGAACTTTCTGGCGGGTATTGCAACCAACGAGGGTGTCGGCGCGGATTCGCCCGCTTTCTGTGCGGATAAACTGGCTTACGCCCTGACGCACAGGATCACCGTAAATGAGAATTTTTATGGAGTAGGCGGCAGAAAGATTTTTCGGGATCTCGTTTTTGAGATGCAGGGGATGATGCAGGCTGACCACCGTTTCTATAAAAAGAACGGCTTATATGATTTTCCCTGGAAAAAAATGAATATCATTTTGTTTATGAGACTGGTTGGCGGATTGTTAAAACATCCTTTAACAAAAGACAAGGTTCAGCCAAAGATAACGGAAGGTATGTTGGCGCCATACGAGAAAATCATTACAGGGAATCCATTAAAAGAATGAAATTATATCAGAATTATATTTTTGACTTATATGGTACGCTTGTAGATATCAGGACAGACGAAAAACAGCAGATGTTATGGCATAAGATGAGTCTGTTTTACGGCTATTATGGAGCGGTGTATTCGGCGGATGAATTACAGGCGTTATATAATAAGCTGGTATCAGAGAAGGAGCAGGAGGCAGGGCAGCAGGGCAGAAAGCGGGAATTGGAGGAGAGGCTGTATGCCCATGAGTCTTATCCTGAAATTCCGATAGAAGAGGTATTCCGGGAGTTATATATGGCAAGAGGCGTGGAACCTTCGGACGGACTGGTTCTTCATACCGGTGAGATGTTCAGGGCGCTTTCCACACGTCAGTTACGGTTATATGCAGGAGCCGGAGAGCTTTTGCAGGGCCTTCGCGGAATGGACAGAGGGGTTTATCTGCTGTCCAATGCACAGCGTATTTTTACGGAAAAAGAGCTGCGGTATCTGCAAATAGAGGATTGTTTTGACGGGATAATGATTTCATCCGATCATGGGGTTAAAAAGCCGGATGAACGGTTCTTCAGAATACTGTTGGAGAAATACCGGATAGCGCCGGAATGTTCCCTGATGATCGGAAATGATCTGGACAGCGATATTGCGGGAGCAAAGAAGGTGGGAATGGATACCTTTTATATTCATTCGGGAATATCGCCGGAAAGGAACCGGGAAGTGGACGCGGACTATGCAATGATGAAGATGAATCTGAGAAGTCTGCGAAGGCGTCTGCTTTCATGAGCGATGAAACGGTGCCGGAAGCGGCGGCACGGAGGACAGCGAAGTAGCTGAGAAAAGGAGGTAAAAGCGGGTATGGACAAAAGTTTTGTCACAAGAGTGGGAGAAACGATTTCCGCAAAGGGAAGAGAGGTTACGGATAAGGCGAAGGAGATAGCCGAAATTGCAAACCTGAGAAGCCAGATCAATACCTGTGAGGAAGTCGTCAAAAGGAATTACATGGAGATCGGCAGGCGGTATTATGAACAGCATGGCTCCGAGCCTGAGGAAGCATACGAGGAACAGTGCAGAGCCGTCAGAAATGCACAGATCGGCATCGCCGATCTGGAAGAGAAAATCAAAGAATTAAAGGGTATCTGACAGTGTCAGATACCCTTTGCAAATTGCCGTAACAGTATTAGGAAATTGCCGCAGCAGAAACCATTTCAGGGGAGAATGCGAAGCATTCTCATAATCGCCGCCGCCGGGCGGCGATTTTTTATTGTGCCGGCGGCGGAGCCGGTGCTTCCGGATTCGCCTGCTGTGCCGCAGCGGCGGCCGCTGCAGCCGCTTCCGCATTTCGGATGTTGATTTCGTTCTGCTGTGCCGCGATGATCTGCTCATAGTCCGGATTGGCGAAAAATTCCATGTTATGCGGACATACGTTATCGGTCTGCGCTGTCGGTACGGTCGAAACGGAACCGTCTTCGTTGACAACTTCCGTCATCGCGTTTGGTGAGCCGCTTAACAGGGAAGCGTCTTCGATCAGAGGCAGTTCCCGGACGCCGTCCACTTTGAACGGGCAAAATTCCGTAGCGGGCAGCTGGCAGTAATTACAGATCGGTCCGGAGTAGTGAATGTTGCATGTTTCTGCCGGAACGGTTCCTTCCGCAAAATATTCCGTCCGCAGCGTGCCGTTGCAAAGTCCGTCGATCGGAAGTTTGCCGGAACGGGAACATACCGTGGCGGTGACGATGCCGGCCGGGACGCTGAAGGACTGGCTAGGCAGCTCTTCATGGATTCTGGCCATGACCGCGCGCCATAGTTTTTTGGCCAGGTTCTTTTCATCGCCGGACAGTTTTACATTGTTATCGAAACCTGTCCAGGTAGTAGCGGTATAATAGGGTGTGTAGCCCGCGAACCAGACATCGTTGTAATCGGAGGTCGTACCGGTTTTGCCGGCGATGGCCATATTGCCGAAATTAACGGAGCCGCCCGTACCGCTTGTGACAACGTCTACCATAGCGTCCGTAAGCAGAAAAGCGGTCGTTTCCTTGATTACCTGTTTGGACTGAGGCGTCGTATTATCGAGAATGACATTGCCGTCATGGTCTAACACTTTCGTATATAATTTGGGTTTGATATAAGTTCCGCCGTTTGCGATGCAGGCATAAGCCGCATTCAATTCTTCATTGGTAACACCGTTTGTAATGCCGCCCAGCGCCAGTGACTGCTGAATGTCGGAGAAGATTTCTCCGTTGATTTCTTTCCGCTCCTCCAGCGTGGTAAAGCCGAAGTTCATAAGGTAGTCGAAACCGAGCTGCGGCGTAATCCAGGTCAGCGCCTTAACGGTAACGATGTTCATGGAGTCGCGTATACCGTCCCGCAGGGAAGAAAGGCCTCTGTATGCCTCGCCGTACCAGTTGCCGACCGGACGGCCGCTGGCATAATTAAACGGCGCATCGTCTATGATGGTGGCGAGGGTCAGCCCTGCGCTGTCCAGAGCGGGGGCGTAAGTGGATACGATTTTAAACGTGGATCCCGGCTGTCTGACCGTATCGGTTGCCCGGTTAAGCGTCCGGCTTCCCGATTTGGCGCCGCGTCCGCCTTCCATTGCAACTACATATCCGGTGCTTTGGTCTTCTACCACGAGAGAGACCTGAGGCTGCGGCGTTAAGGAAATCGTTTCGGTAAAGACTTCCTCGTCTTTTGCAAGAACCGCCTCTTTATACAGGTCGATATCCATATAAGCTTCATCCTGTGAAGAATAAATCAGGTTATAACCGGTTTTGGATTCCCGCCAGAAACTGCGGAACATCTCGGTGCTGTAATTCTTTCGTTCGCCGTCTTTGTCCACGGTGGTCAGTTCATAGTTCAGATACCATTTCGTATTCTCCGGGAAGTTACTTTCATCGGCGAACACCTCGTCGCAGATGGCCTGGATTGCAGGATCCTGTGTGGAGTAAATTTTCAGGCCGCCGCTGTATAAAAGCGTATAAGCCTGTGTTTCATTATAGCCGGCGGCGATCAGATCTTCCAATACATCATCCGTAAGCGCATCTACGAAATATGTATTTACGGTAGATTCGCCGTTTTCCGAATCGACGATCTGAATGCGGGAATATACATCGTCTGCCATCGCTTCGGCGTATTCCTCCTGAGAAATATAGCCCTGTTCGGCCATGTGTCGAAGCACTTTTTCGCGGCGCTCCGCATTTTTCTCCGGGTGCGTGATCGGGTTATATTTGGTCGGGTTCTGGGTGATGCTTGCGATAACGGCGCATTCGGACAGGTTCAGGTCGCTGACGGATTTGTTGAAATACCGCAGGGAAGCCGCCTGTACGCCGAGCGTATTCTGACCGAGATTGATGGTGTTCATATAATTGATCAGAATATCGTCTTTTTCCATGATTTTTTCCAGTTCCAGCGCAAGATACTGCTCCTGTATTTTACGTTTCATCCTGTCCGCAAAAGAATCTTCACTTGTCCAGTCCGTGAAAACGTTGTTTTTCAGAAGCTGCTGCGTGATGGTGCTGGCGCCTTCGGAAAAGTGGAATTTATTCTGGATGCCGATCGCGGCGGCACGCAGAATACCTTTGATATCGATGCCGTTGTGGTCATAAAAACGAGCATCTTCGACGGCTACAAAAGCGTGTGCGAGATCTTCCGGAACCATATCCATGCTGACCGGGATACGGTTGGAATCCGTGGATACCAGCTTGGCGGTCTGATTGCCTTCGATGTCGTATACGAAAGTGGAAAAACCGGAAGGAGTAACATCTATATTCCCGATATCGGGCGCTGTCGCAAGAATGCCTTTAAAAACGCCGATTCCTGCGCTGACTCCGAGTATGGCGGCTGAGATCATAAAAAGGAGGAAGACCTGAACAAAGGTAAAGCCGAGCTTTCTGCCCCATTTGCCGCCTTTTGCATTGAGTGCTTTTTGTTTTTTACGGACACCCCGTTTGCTATAATTCATATCAATACCATGCCTTTCGTAAAATCCATTAAACGTTATTATAACCCAAATAGGCTGTGAAAGGAAGAATTTTATGCCATCTTCATGATATATTAAGAATTGTTCACAATTTTATACACTTTTATTCCCGCCTGTGTTAAGATAAAAGACGGCAAAGAGAAAGGCATGCGGTCAGATTGAAAGAAAGGTGTGATTATCGAAAATGGAAGAAGAAAACAGAAAAGAACCTTTCAAAATAGTGGAACGGGGCGGGAGCGGAGAGATCGAGGAGAAGAAGTCCCGTTTTATCGGAACTGTCAGTCCGGCGGAAACGGAGGAAGAGGCGCTTTCTTTTGTCGAATCGATGAAAAAGAAGTATTGGGACGCAAGGCATAACTGCTATGCGTATATTCTCGGAGAGCGGGGACAGCTCATGCGTTTTTCGGATGACGGGGAGCCTTCGGGAACGGCCGGAAAGCCGATTCTGGAAGTTCTGGCCGGCACGCAGGTACGCAATGCGGTCATTGTCGTGACAAGGTATTTCGGGGGTACCCTGCTCGGAACGGGAGGACTTGTGCGCGCCTATACGCAGGCCGCTCAGGCGGGAATTGCGGCGAGCACGATATGTACAATGCGTTATGGTACGCAGTTTCAAATTACAACAGATTATAACGGCATCGGCCGGATACAATATTTGCTGGGCATAAGAAAAATTGCGATAGAGGAGCCGTCGTATACGGATGTGGTCACTCTGAAGGTGAAGGTTCCTTATGAAGAGGAAGATTCCGTCAGGAAAGAGATTACGGAAGCGACGGCCGGAAAGGCGCTGATTGAAAAAACGGGCAGCGCATATTACAGGTTATAGAGGCGGGCATCTCAATTTAAAAACGGGTGTTATTTGACGCGCGGCATGGCTGCCGATACCGCAGATGGCAGGAAGGGAGGCAGTTGATATGGAAGAAATACTGGAATTACTGAATACGGGGCAATATCTGAAACTTCGACAGCAGATCACGGGGTATAATGTGGCGGATATCGCGGCATATATGGAGAAAATGGAACAGGACGAGCTGCTAAAGCTGTTCCGCATCCTGCCAAAGAGCATGGCGGCGGATGTTTTTTCCTATCTGGAAATCGAAACGGAACAGTATGTCATCACTTCCATGTCGGAAAAAGATGCGGCGGGCATCATCGACCACCTGATGGCAGACGATGCGACGGATCTCCTGGAAGAAATGCCGGCCAATGTGGTGAAGCGGCTGTTGGCCCATGCGAGCGCGGAAACGCGGAGAGATATCAATCATCTGCTGCGCTATCCGGAAGATTCCGCCGGAAGCATTATGACGGTGGAATATGTGGATCTGAAAGAAACGCTGTCGGTGGAACAGGCTATCGCCAGAATCCGGAAGGTCGGGGTTGACAGCGAAACGATCAATATCTGTTATGTGCTCGATCAGCAAAGGACGCTCGTCGGTACGGTGGCGCTCCGGTATTTGCTGCTCAGCGCGCCGGATGCGGTGATCGGCGATATCATGAACGAGAATATTATTTCCCTTCATACCATGATGGACCAGGAGGAAGTGGCGAGACAGTTTAAGAAGTATGACTTTACTTCGATGCCTGTGGTGGACAATGAGGACAGGCTTGTCGGCATCATTACGGTCGATGACGTCGTGGATATTCTCGAAGAAGAGACGACGGAAGATATCGAGAAAATGGCGGCGATCGTGCCGTCGGATAAACCTTATATGAAAACAGGTGTTATTGAATCCTGGAAGAAACGCATTCCCTGGCTGATGCTGCTGATGATTTCCGCGGCTTTTACCGGAAAGATTATTTCTTCTTTTGAAGACGCGCTGAGCAAATACGTGGTGCTTACCGCGTTTATTCCGATGCTGATGGATACCGGCGGAAATGCGGGCGGTCAGGCGAGCGCAGTGATTATCCGCGGTCTGTCTCTGGACGAGATCCAGTTCGGGGACTGGTTCAAGGTCGTCTGGAAGGAAATCCGCACGGCCGTGTTATGCGGTCTGACGCTGGCAGGCTGCAACATCGTCAAAATGCTCGTGTTCGACAGGGTCAGTATCCGTGTGGCCCTTGTCGTCAGCGTTACGCTGTTCCTGGCCGTTATTGTGGCAAAGGTGGTAGGTTCCACGCTGCCCATGATTGCCAAAAAAATAGGAATGGACCCGGCCGTGATGGCGAGTCCATTTATCACTACGATTGTGGATGCGATTTCGCTGCTGATCTATTTCCGGATTGCAACGATTGCGCTCGGCATTTAGTTCGCTTTTGCCGCGGCCGAGATGGCCGCGCGCTTTCTCTGTGTAGGGTCTAAAATCTTTTTGCGGATGCGCAGGCTCTGGGGAGTCACTTCCAGCAGTTCGTCGGTGTCGATAAATTCGAGCGCCTGTTCCAGGCTGAGCACTTTGGGCGGTGTCAGGCGCAGCGCTTCATCCGCGCTGGAAGAGCGGGTGTTCGTGAGCTGTTTCTTTTTGCAGACATTCAGTTCGATGTCTTCTCCGCGGCCGTTCTGTCCGACGATCATGCCGGAATATACTTTCGTGCCGGGGCCGATGAAAAGCGTGCCCCGTTCCTGGGCGTTAAAGAGGCCGTAGGTAATGGCTTCTCCGGCTTCGAAGGCGATAAGAGAGCCCTGCTTCCGGTACTGGATATCGCCCTTGTAGGGGCCGTATCCGTCAAAAACGCTGTTCATGATGCCGTTACCTTTCGTATCGGTCATAAATTCCCCGCGGTAGCCGATCAACCCTCTGGAAGGAATGGAAAATTCCAGTCTCGTATAGCCGCCGGAGGCCTGTCCCATGTTCTTCAGTTCCCCTTTCCGTCTGCTCAGTTTTTCAATGACCGTACCGGAAAATTCTTCCGGCACATCGACATAAGTCAGTTCCATCGGTTCGGTTTTTTTGCCGTTTTCGTCCGTTTTATAGAGAACTTCCGCTTTGCTGACAGCAAACTCATAGCCTTCCCGCCGCATATTTTCGATCAGAACGGACAGATGCAGTTCGCCCCGGCCGGAAACTTTAAAGGCTTCTGTCGTTTCGGTTTCTTCAACCCGGAGAGAAACGTCCGTATTGAGCTCCCGGAAAAGCCTGTCACGGATATGCCGGCTCGTCACATATTTGCCTTCCTGTCCGGCGAGCGGTGAATCGTTGACGATAAAGTGCATCGCGATCGTCGGTTCCGATATTTTCTGGAACGGAATCGGTTCCGGTCTGTCCGGTGAGCAGAGCGTGTCCCCGATATGAATATCGGAGATGCCGGAAATGGCGACGATGGAACCGACGCCCGCTTCTTTTGTTTCTACCTTATTTAATCCGTCGTATTCGTACAGTTTGCTGACTTTTACTTTTTTCAGTTTATCGGGTTCGTGGTGGTTGACGATGACGACCTCCTGATTGACTTTGATCGAACCGTTGTCCACTTTGCCGACGCCGATGCGGCCCACATATTCGTTGTAGTCGATGGTGCTGATCAAAACCTGCGTGCCCAGTTCCGGGTCGCCGCAGGGGGCGGGAATATGCTCTAAGATTGTATCGAATAAGGGAGTCATATTCTTGCCTTTGACGGTGATCTGCGTAGTCGCCGTGCCCGCTTTGGCGGAAGCATAGACAAAAGGGCAGTCCAGCTGTTTGTCATTGGCATCCAGATCCATCAGAAGTTCCAGCACTTCATCGACGACCTGAAGGGGTCTGGCTTCCGGCCTGTCGCATTTGTTAATACATACGATCACGGACAGATCGAGTTCCAGCGCTTTTTTCAGAACGAATTTGGTCTGAGGCATGGGGCCTTCGAAAGCATCCACAACGAGGATTACGCCGTCCACCATTTTCAGAACGCGCTCTACCTCGCCGCCGAAATCCGCATGGCCGGGAGTATCGATGATATTGATTTTCACATCTTTATACATAACGGCTGTATTTTTGGAAAGAATCGTTATGCCCCGTTCCCGCTCGATATCGTTGGAATCCATGACGCGTTCGGCGACCTCCTGATTTTCCCGGAATACGCCGCTCTGTTTCAAAAGCTCATCGACCAGCGTCGTTTTACCGTGGTCAACATGGGCGATTATCGCAACATTTCTGACATCTTCTCGTGTTGTATTCATGAAATATAAAACTCCTCTCTGAAAAGGTTGAATGGCTTCCGGAACAGGGCGTTGCCCGGAAACCAGTGATTTACAAAATGATTTTTCCACACCAAAGACACAGTATAACACTCCGCCGGGAATCTTGCAAGTAAGGAATGAGGCGGTTTTGGCATGTTTTGGCGCGCTGCGGAAACAGGGCGGGAGGTGTAAGGCAGGACGGAAGATGTAAGGCGGGCCGGAAGGTATAAGGCAGGGCGGGAGATGTATGACAGGTCGGGGCGTATGGGTGGTTCCTGGCGGAGGCCCTTGAAAAAACGTTGGTACTTAGTGAAAAAGCGTTTTCCCGGCTTTTGAACTTAGTACCACTACGTTTTTTCGCGGAGCGGAAGCGTGCCGACAAAGGAACCACCCATACGCCCCGGCCTGTCCTGCATTCCCCGCGCGCCCTTCATTACGCGATCCCTGACAGTTCTAATCCGGGAGCAGGCACATATACTGATAATACATTACTGGAAAAATTCTTAAAGCGTAAGATTCTTTAACAAAGAAGGGAGAACAAAACATGACAGATAAGGTAATTGAAAACAACCAGGTGACGATAATGGGCGAGATAGCAGGTGATTTTCAGTTCAGTCACGAAATTTTCGGAGAAGGATTCTATATGGTGGATATCAGTGTGGACAGATTGAGCGATTCCACGGATATCATTCCCGTTATGGTATCGGAAAGACTGTTGGATGTGAACGATGATTATAAGGGCATGAAGATCAGCATCGCGGGACAGTTCCGCTCTTATAACAGGCATGAAGAGAAGAAGAATAAATTAGTGCTTTCCGTATTTGCGAGAGAGATTGAATTTGTAGATGATATAGAAGAGAGTGCGAAAACCAATCAGATTTTCCTGGACGGTTATATCTGTAAAGCGCCTATTTACAGGAAAACGCCCCTCGGAAGGGAAATTGCCGATTTGCTGCTGGCGGTCAACAGACCCTATGGAAAATCCGATTACATACCCTGTATCTGCTGGGGAAGGAACGCGCGGTACGCGAGCACCTTTGAGGTGGGCAGCAGATGTGCGGTCTGGGGAAGAATCCAGAGCAGGGAATATATGAAAAAAATCTCCGAAGACCAGCTGGAGCGGCGGACCGCCTATGAAGTTTCGGTCAGCAAACTGGAGATGGTGGAGGAAGATCAGGAATAGGCCGTCATCGGAAAACCGCAGACCGTACGGACAAAAAAGAAAGCGGCAGACAGGAAAGAAGTGATAAAACATTGCGTTTTCGTCATAATTGTGCTATGATTAGCATCAGATTTTACGATGCGGTTATTTTCGAGGTGCAATATGAAAAAAGGAATGATTTATATTTACAGCGGTGAAGGACATGGAAAATCTCCGGCGGCGTACGGCAGGGCTCTTCAGACGGCGTGCCGGGGAGAAGATGTTGTAATTATCCGTTTTTTAAAAGGCAGAGGACTTTCGGACTCGGAGTATGTGAGGCGGCTGGAACCGGAAATCAAGATATTCCGCTTCGAAAAATCAGAGGAAAATTTCAAAAGCCTTTCCGATGAAAGAAAGGCGGAAGAAATCTACAATATTAAGAACGGTTTAAACTTTGCCAAAAAAGTCATGAATACGGGCGAATGCAGTCTGCTGATTCTGGACGAAGTGCTGGAACTGCTGGATATGGATATCCTATCTGTGGAAGAACTGAAAAATTTATTGTTATGTAAACCTGAAGATATGGATATCATTATGACGGGCGCAACTTCGAAAGAAGAGGTTTATGGGCTGGCGGACGAGGTGACGAAGATCGCGACGGCGAACGGACAGGGGCTTCGGAAATAAAGAAGAAAACGCCTGCGGATACTGCGAAATATGACGCGATGCCTTGACAGAAGGCCGGTTCGGTGTTATGATAATTCCAATCGTACATAATAGTTGATAGAGGTTGCATTTTTTATGAGTAATATGTGGATGCGGCAGGCGCAGAAGAAACATTTTGAAAGGAGAAAATGCCGAAAGGGAGAATGACCTGCTTGTTTTTTCTTGGGCATGCAGTTAAGAGCTGCATGACTGTCATCGAATCAGATGGGGCGCTATCCGAATATTTAGAAAGCAAATATTTAGAAAAGTAAAGCTGACTCATTTGGGTCAGCTTTTAGTTTAGGAGGAAAAAGGTATGGCAATTTTTAAAGGAGCAGGAGTTGCAATCGTAACACCGTTTCATGAAGACGGCGGAGTTGATTTTGAGAAATTCGCGGAACTTGTGGAATTTCAGATTCAGAACGGAACGGATGCGATTATCGTATGCGGAACGACCGGAGAGTCTTCTACGCTGACTCATGAAGAACATCTGGAAGTCATTAAATTCTGTGCCGAAACCGTAAAGGGAAGGGTTCCGGTCGTTGCCGGAACGGGTTCAAACTGTACGGAAACGGCGGTTTATCTTTCCACAGAGGCCGAGAAATTCGGGGTGGACGGTCTTTTGCTGGTAACGCCTTATTATAATAAGGCAACGCAGAAAGGGCTGTATGAGCACTATAAAAAAATAGCGGATTCCGTAAAACTTCCCATTATTTTATATAATGTACCGAGCAGGACGGGCTGTAATATCCTGCCGCAGACGGTCGTGAAGCTGTGCAGCGAGGTGCACAACATTGTGGGGGTCAAGGAAGCATGCGGCAATATTTCGCAGATCACGAAGCTGGCATCTCTTGCGCAGGGGAAAATTGATATTTATTCCGGCAACGACGACCAGATCGTTCCGATTCTGGCACTCGGCGGAAAAGGCGTTATTTCCGTGCTGTCCAATGTGGCACCGAAGCAGACGCATGATATTTGCGCGAAGTTTTTTGAGGGAGATGTGGAAGGAAGCTGCAGGGAACAGCTGCGTGCCATCGAGCTGTGCGACGCGCTGTTTTGCGAGGTGAACCCGATTCCCGTAAAGACGGCTCTGGCGATGATGGGCAGATGCGGAGGAACTTTAAGACGGCCGCTTTGCGAAATGGAAGAGGCGAATGCGGAAAAACTGCGTGCTGCGATGAAAAATTACGGCATTCTGTAATCAGACGGGAAAACAGACAATCCGGTTCGAAAACGGAACCGGTTCAGCCGGAATTTGTGCGGAGCGTCGCAGATTCCGTGACGGCAGAGCGAAAACGGATATTTCGCCCGTCTCTTCAGTGTAAGACGTTCCGGAACGGAGGAAAAAATGGATACGATAAAAGTAATCATGCACGGCTGTAACGGGAAGATGGGGCAGACCATCAGCGGCCTGATTGCGGCGGATGAGGGAATAGAGATCGCGGCGGGAATCGATGCTTTCGACGACGGCCATAACGCATATCCCGTTTTTACGGATATCGACAAATGCGATGTTGCGGCGGATGCGCTCATCGATTTCAGCACGGCGGCGGCGGTGGATGCGCTGCTTGACTACTGCGTGGAGAAAAAGCTGCCCTGTGTTCTCTGCACGACGGGGCTTTCCGAGGCGCAGCTTGCCAGAGTAAAGGAGGCCTCCGAAAAAACCGCCGTTTTGAAATCTGCCAATATGTCTCTCGGCATCAATATGTTAATGAAGCTGTTAAAAGAGGCGGCGCCGGTTTTAAGCGGGGCCGGGTTCGATATCGAAATCGTGGAAAAACACCATAACCAGAAAATAGATGCGCCGAGCGGTACGGCTCTGGCACTTGCGGACGTGATCAGGGATGAACTGGATGACGGATATGATTATGTTTATGACAGGAGCGCGAAGCGGGAGAAGAGGAGCCGGAAGGAAATCGGCATCAGTGCGGTCAGAGGCGGCACGATCGTGGGCGACCACGATGTCCTTTTCGCCGGGGCGGATGAAGTCATCACCTTTTCGCACAGGGCTTACTCCAAAGCAGTATTCGGAAAAGGCGCGGTACAGGCGGCTAAATTCCTTGCGGGAAAGCCGGCGGGCCTGTATGATATGAGCGATGTCATAAACACCGGAAAAGGCTCTGTGTGACGCATAGGCCCGGCGGTGTGAACCGCAGGATGGGATAAGCGGAGAGCGGAAAGAAGGAACAGGGAAGGCAGCAGATGGACGTATTAGAACAAAGATACCTGAAAAGTCTGGCGAAGCAGTATCCGACGATCGCGGCGGCTTCGACGGAAATTATCAATTTGCAGGCTATTTTGAGTCTGCCAAAAGGGACGGAACATTTTATTACGGATATTCACGGAGAGTATGAGCAGTTCAATCATGTGCTGAAGAACGGCTCCGGTTCGGTGCGGCGCAAGATCGATGAAGAATTTGGAAATACCCTGAGTAATAAAGATAAAAAGGGACTTGCGACGCTGATTTATTATCCGGAGGAAAAACTGGAAATCGTACTGCGCGAAGAAGACGAGAGCAGCATCGAAGACTGGTATAAAATTACCCTTCACCGTCTGGTACAGATTACGAAGCGCGTTTCTTCCAAATATACCCGTTCCAAAGTCAGAAAGGCGCTTCCGCCGGATTTTGCCTACATTATCGAAGAGCTGATTACGGAAAAAACGGAGATTCAGGATAAGGAAGCATATTATAATGAAATTATTCATACGATCATCCGAATCGGAAGGGCGCCGGAGTTTATTACGGCGCTCAGCAACCTGATTCAGAACCTTGTGATCGACCATCTGCATATCGTCGGCGACATTTATGACAGAGGGCCCGGGCCGTATGTGATTATGGATACGTTGCAGCGCTATCATTCCGTCGATGTACAGTGGGGCAACCATGACGTCGTATGGATGGGGGCGGCGAGCGGCCATCTGGCCTGTATCGCAAACGTTATCCGGATGGCGGCCAGGTACGGGAATCTGGATACGCTGGAAGAAGGCTACGGCATCAATCTGATACCGCTTGCCACGTTTGCGATGGAAACTTACAGGGATACGGATTGCAGCGCTTTTGCCATTAAATATAACACACAGTATGATACGAAAGATTTGAGCCTTGACATGAAAATGCACAAGGCCGTCGCCATTCTGCAGTTTAAGCTGGAGGGGCAGCTGATCATGCGCAGACCGGAATTTGGCATGAAGGACAGACTGCTTTTGCACCATGTGGACTATGATAAAAAAACGGTGACGATCGACGGGAAAGCGTATCATATGCGGGATGTGGATTTCCCGACCATAAACAGGGAACGGCCCTATGAACTGAGCGCGGAAGAAGAACAGGTAATGGAACGCCTGCGCCAGGCTTTTGTCAAATGCGAAAAACTGCAGAAACATGTCCGTTTTCTGTTTTCGAAAGGAAGCCTTTATAAAGTATATAATTCCAACCTGCTCTATCACGGCTGTATGCCGATGGATGAAGAAGGAAATTTCAGGAAAGTAAATGTCTACGGGGAGGAGTACAGCGGAAAGGCGCTTTACGATGTTCTGGAGCAGTACGCCCGCAAGGGATATTATGTTCATGACGATTTACAGGAAAAGCTGAAAGGACAGGATATACTATGGTATATCTGGGCCGGCCCCAACTCTCCGGTTTTCGGAAAGGACAAGATGGCGACCTTCGAGCGTTATTTTGTGGAAGAAAAAGAACTGCATGCGGAAACGAAAAACAGTTATTACAGGCTGCTCGACAGGGAAGATATCATCAATAAAATTCTGGTGGAATTTGGGCTGGATACCGAAAAGTCCCATATCGTGAACGGACATGTTCCGGTGGAACTGAAAAAAGGGGAGTCTCCCGTAAAATGCGGCGGCAAACTGCTCATTATTGACGGCGGTTTTTCCAAAGCATATCAGGACAAAACGGGCATCGCAGGTTATACGCTGGTAGCCAATTCGCACGGCATGCTGCTTGTGGCGCATGAGCTTTTTGAATCGACGGAATCGGCAATTATCAATGAGTCGGATATTATTTCGGACACGATTATTCTGGAAACGAGTATGAGACGCCAGAAGATTGCGGATACGGATATCGGTGCGGAGCTGCGGGAAAGCATTCATCAGCTGGAAGAGCTGTTAAAAGCGTATCGGGACGGGACGATTATAGAGAAATTCTGACAAAGAAGATTTGCTGAGCAAATCTTCTTTGTCAGAGGCAGTTCTGCCCCGAGCATTTCTTTCATTGAAAAAACATCTGTTACCGGTTCATGGTTGTTCTGGAAGAGCCGGCGCCTGTCCTTGAGCTTGTGCTGTTTATGCTCGTACCACGCTGCGTTGTGTTGTTTGCGGTGGTATTTCCGTTGTTTGTGTTATCGTTGTTGTCATTGCCGGTCAGATCGTCCACTACATCTCCAACGCCGTCAGCCACATCGTCAACGGCATTGCCGATCGCGTTTCCGGTGTCATCGACAGCATCTCCGACTGCATTTCCGGCATCGCCCAGCACGGAATCGTTTCCGTCCGCATTGGTATCGCCGTTTGTAACGGAATTAACGTTACTGTCTGTGTCATTTCCGGTGCCATTGGTATCACTGTTTCCGACTATGCTGTCATTTCCGTTTGTGCTGCCGGTTCCTGTGGTATTATCGGCTGTTCCATTGCTGCCGGTATTCATATCGTTTGTTCCGTTATTGTCCGCGTTGTTCGTGCCGGCTGCATTGTCTGCCGTGCCGGTGTCTGCCGTGGAATTATTCATATCCGTATTATCCGCAGTATCATTTCTTCTGCCGCAGGCGGCCATCATGGACATTGTCAGAACCATAAGAGAAACAAATAACAATGTTTTTATTTTTTTCATGATTTCACTCCTTTACTGAATATAGTTTCCTGATGGAACCAAACAGAAAGTAAGGCTTTCTGCTCCTATGTTATTATGTCAGTTCGAAACTAAAATATTCGCGCGAGAAAGGATGGAGACGGAGGATTAATATGGAATTTCGACCATGTATTGATATTCATAACGGCTGTGTGAAGCAGATTGTAGGCAGCAGCCTGAAAGACGCGTCGGATGCGGCGGCAGAAAACTTTATCGCCGGAAAGGATGCGGCGTACTACGCATGCCTTTATAAGGAACATCACATAAAAAACGGGCATGTTATTATGCTGAATCATCGTCAGAGTGATTATTATGAGGCCACGAAAGAACAGGCGTTAAAGGCTCTTGCGGCTTATCCGGGCGGTTTACAGGCCGGCGGCGGGATTACGCCGGAAAATGCGGCGCAGTATCTTGAGGCCGGCGCGTCGCATGTGATCGTGACTTCCTATGTGTTCCGCGACGGACGTATTGATTTTGAAAATCTGCATAAACTGATGAAAGAAACCGGAAAAGAAAAACTGGTGCTGGACCTGAGCTGTCGATTGAAAAATGAAAGTTACTATATTGTAACCGACAGATGGCAGAAGTATACGGATGTTATTTTGAACCATAAAACGCTGGATGAACTTTCTTCCTATTGTAATGAATTTCTGATTCATGCGGTGGATGTGGAGGGAAAAGCACAGGGCATCGAAACGGGACTGGTGGAAATGCTTGGCGCATGGAACGGGATTCCCGTCACCTATGCGGGAGGCGTTCATACCTTTGAGGATCTGCGTAAACTAAGGGAGATCGGAGGCGGCAGGATTCATGTGACGATCGGCAGCGCGCTCGATCTGTTCGGAGGGCCGATGAAATTTGAAGATATTCTGGAATTTGTCCGCTGAGGGCGGAGGATTTCGGATGATGAAACAAAACAAAAGAGCCTGTCCTGGACAGGCTCTTAATTAATCCGTTATGACAATGATGCAAGTTCTAAATAAATGTAACATTTGTATTTAAAAAAGGCACATCGTAATACTGATTAAGTTCACGCAGCGTAAGCCATATTCAAAAGCGGTTCAAACGTCTGCTGTTTTGATTCTTACTGCTGTATGTTGTGTAACCTGGCAGATTATAACTTTGTTACGTTGACTGCCTGAGGTCCTTTTTCGCCATTCACTACTTCATACTCAACGGCTGCGCCCTCTTCAAGGGATTTGAAGCCTTCCATGTTAAGTCCTGAATAATGAACGAAAACGTCGTTACCCTGCTCATCAGAAATGAAGCCGTAACCTTTTTGGTTGTTAAACCATTTTACTGTACCTTTGTTCATCGTAGATACCTCCAAAATATTAAAAAATCTATTGTTCTGACAACAATCATAGGATAACACAAGTAATGGAAAATGTAAAGACTTCTTTTAAATTCTTTTTTCTGTTTTGCCATTTTTTTCACAATCTTTGTGCAGCCGTTCCATTACAAGATCATAACCGTCGTTTCCGTAATTCAGGGAACGATTGACCCTGCTGATTGTAGCGGTGGAAGCCCCCGTTTTTTCTGCGATCTCCTGATATGTTCTGTGATTTCTCAGCATAGAAGCGACTTCATATCTCTGTGAAAGAGAAAGAAGCTCGTTGACGGTGCACAGATCTTCAAAAAAATCATAGCATTCTTCTTTGGTCTTCAGACAGAGAACCGCCTCAAATAAATGGTCTACGGAATCGCTTTTAATCTTTTTGTTCATACTGGGTACCATGCCTTTCCCTCAATCTGCGATATTTGAGCCCTTTCCCTCGGTCCGCGGCATTACGCCAGGCATCAGAATAAGTCTTTTTTAGTAAGCATAATATACCATATCCTGATTTTAATGTAAAGATGATCTCTGAATTTGGAATGTAAAAGACTTGTCATGTAGTAATAAAAACTATATAATATGCTGTAAGAGATTATGGAACCAAAACAGAGTATGGAGATCATGACAGGTAATAAAGCCATATGCGCTATGGCTATCAGAAAGGCAGCGGGAAGCAATGACGATTAAGACGGAAGATTTACTGAACAGCATTCTGGACAGTCTGGACAGAATCACTTATATCAAGGCCGAAGACATTCCGAATATCGATCTGTATATGGACCAGGTGACGACCTTTATGGAGTCCCGCCTGAAAAGAACGACAAGAAATCCGGGAGAAGACAAGATTCTGACCAAAACAATGATTAACAATTATGCCAAAAACGATCTGCTGCCGCCTCCCTTTAAGAAAAAATATTCCAGGGAACATGTCATGCTTCTGGTATTCATATATTATTACAAGGGCATTTTGTCCATCAATGATATACAGGAGCTGTTAGAGCCGATCACCAGGCAGTTTTTCGGTTCGAAGGATGCGTTTAATCTGGAAACGATTTATGAGACGGCTTTCGGCCTGGAACAGGGCCAGATCGATGCGCTGAAAAAAGATATTACGGAGAAATTCCAGACGGCCAAAGGCACCTTTTTGGATGCGCCGGAAGAAAGCCAGGAGTTTTTACAGGTTTTTTCCTTTATTTGCATGCTTGGTTTTGACGTGTATCTGAAAAAACTGCTGATCGAAAAAATGATAGACAGTTTCCACGACGACAGACGGCGCGATTTAAGGGCAAAAGAACCGAAGGCGAGGGAAGCAAAGGAACCGAAGGCGTGAGAGAAGGCCGGAAGCGCGAAAGAAGCGGAGAAACAGAAAATGCAGGATACCGGAGACCGGCAGCCTGCATTTTTTATATAATAGGAAATTGCCGCAGCAGAAACCATTTCAGGGGAGAATGC
>CAJUDZ010000042.1 GCA_910584965.1 uncultured Lachnospiraceae bacterium
AAAAGATACTGATTGTTCTGCAAAAGGGATGAGCGCCTTCATGCGTTTGTCGTGCGCAGATAGTTTTTCTACTTGACAAACGCACACCGATTTCATATAGTTTATGATAATAGATACAGTTCCCGGCATTTCGGGCCGGGGGCAGTTAAAGGTAATGATAAAGAGGAGTACGCATTGTCCGCCGTCAGAGAGAACAGCCGTCCGCTGAAAGGCCGTTTCGGAGAGGAATTGCGGAAGGTAGCTTTGGAACCGGAATGCCGAAACGGTATAAGTACAGTAAGCATTCCCGCCTTATCCCCGTTAGCGGATAAACTTCCGGGATTTCATCCGGATACGGGATGGATGGAAACGAGGAAGATGAGTGATAAACGAAGGTGGTACCGCGTATAAACGCCCTTTGCCGGAAACGGCAGAGGGCTTTTATTATGCGGTTAAAACCTCCGCCGCACAAATCATTGCAGGGAAAGGCGAAACATTCTCATAACCGCCGCCGCTTGGCGGAACAATCATCACAGGAGGAAAATGCTTATGAGCAAAGAACTGGCAAAAACCTATGATCCGAAGAGCATAGAGGACAGACTGTACGAAAAATGGATGGAAAAGAAATACTTCCACGCGGAAGTGGACAGGACAAAGAAACCGTTTACCATCGTGATTCCGCCGCCGAACATTACGGGGCAGCTGCACATGGGACATGCGCTTGACAATACGATGCAGGATATCCTGATCCGCTTCAAAAGGATGCAGGGCTATAATGCGCTCTGGCAGCCGGGAACGGATCACGCTTCCATTGCAACGGAGGTGAAAATTATCGAAACGCTGAAAGAAGAGGGCGTTTCGAAGGAAGATCTGGGCCGGGAAGGGTTTCTGAGACGGGCCTGGGAATGGAAGGAAGAATACGGCGGGCGCATTATCGGCCAGCTGAAGAAGCTGGGCTCTTCCTGTGACTGGGACAGAGAGCGTTTTACGATGGACGAGGGCTGTAATAAGGCGGTTACGGAAGTCTTCTGTAAGATGCACGAAAAAGGCTGGATATATAAGGGAAGCAGAATCATCAACTGGTGTCCGGTCTGCAACACTTCAATTTCCGATGCGGAAGTGGAATACGAAGAACAGGCGGGCCATTTCTGGCATATCAAATATCCCCTTGTGGACGAAAACGGACAGCCGAGCAAAACGGAATTTCTGGAATTTGCGACGACCAGGCCGGAGACGATGTTGGGCGATACGGCGGTGGCTGTCAATCCGAAGGATGAGCGATACGCGTATCTGAAAGGGCGGATGGTCTGGCTGCCCATTGTGAACAAGGCGATTCCCGTCGTTGAGGACGAGTATGTTGACATGGAATTCGGAACCGGCGTTGTCAAGATCACACCGGCTCATGACCCGAACGATTTTGAAGTCGGCAAACGGCATAATCTGCCGGAAGTCAATATCATGAACGATGATGCGACCATCAACGCAAACGGCGGGAAGTACGAGGGGCTGGATCGTTACGAAGCGAGAAAGCAGATCGTGGAAGAGCTGGAAAAAGAAGGACTCCTCGTGAAAATCGAGGATTATTCCCATAACGTGGGAACCCATGATCGCTGCGGTACAACCATTGAACCGTTAATCAAAAAACAGTGGTTCGTGAAGATGGACGAACTGATCAAACCGGCGGCGGAAGCGGTAAAGAACGGCGATATCAAACTGATTCCGGAGAGAATGGATAAAATCTATTTTAACTGGACCGACAATATCAGGGACTGGTGTATCAGCCGACAGCTGTGGTGGGGACACCGGATTCCGGCGTATTACTGCGATTCCTGCGGTGAAATTGTGGTCGATAAAAAGCGGCCGGAAGTATGTCCGAAATGCGGCGGCACTCATTTAACACAGGATGAAGATACACTGGATACCTGGTTTTCTTCCGCGCTCTGGCCTTTTTCCACGTTGGGCTGGCCGGAAAAAACCGAAGAGCTGGATTATTTTTACCCGACGGATGTGCTCGTAACGGGCTACGATATTATCTTTTTCTGGGTTATCCGCATGATTTTCTCCGGTTATGAACAGATGCGGGAAAGGCCCTTCCATACGGTATTATTCCATGGACTTGTACGGGATTCCCAGGGACGGAAGATGAGCAAGTCTTTGGGCAACGGCATCGACCCGCTGGAAATCATCGAGCAGTACGGCGCGGATGCGCTGCGCCTGACACTGATTACGGGCAATGCGCCGGGCAACGATATGCGCTTCTATAACGAGAGAGTGGAAGCGAGCCGGAATTTTGCGAATAAAGTATGGAATGCCTCCCGTTTTATCATGATGAATATGGAACAGGCGGAGGAAAAAACAGGCGCAAGGGATTGGGAAGTTTCATATAATGAAGTAAAGGAATCGCTGGAACCGGCGGATCAGTGGATTCTTTCCAGACTGAATACGCTTGTCCGGGAAGTAACCGACAATATGGAGCAGTATGAGCTGGGCATCGCGGTACAGAAAGTCTATGATTTTATCTGGGATGAGTTCTGCGACTGGTATATCGAGATGGTGAAGCCTCGTCTGTACAGCAGGGAAGAATCGGACAATCAGGGAAAGACGGCGGCGCTCTGGACATTGAAAAACGTACTGACAGAAGCTTTGAAACTGCTGCATCCTTATATGCCTTTCGTG
Organism: uncultured Lachnospiraceae bacterium; assembly: GCA_910584965.1. Lineage (GTDB taxonomy): Bacteria > Bacillota > Clostridia > Lachnospirales > Lachnospiraceae > UBA3282. The sequence continues at coordinate 2,656 of CAJUDZ010000042.1, forward strand.
ACGGAAGAAATTTTCTGCACGATACAGGCGGAAGAAGAATCGATCATGGTTTCCGACTGGCCCGTATACCGGGAAGAATGGAATTTTGCGAAGGAAGAGTCGGCAATCGAACTGATGAAGGAAGCGGTGCGCGGCATCCGGAACGTGCGCACGCAGATGAACGTTGCGCCTTCCAGAAAAGCGGCCGTATATGTAGTCAGCGAAAAAGAAGAAGTGCGCGGGGTTTTTGCGGAGGGGCGGCTGTTCTTCACCTCGCTTGCGGGCGCGTCCGAATTGACGATTCAGGCGGACCGGTCCGGCATTGCGGATGACGCCGTATCGGTTGTCATTCCCAATGCCACGCTGTATATTCCCTTTGCGGAACTGGTGGACATCGGACAGGAAATCGAACGGCTGACGAAGGAAAAGGAGCGTCTTGCGGGCGAACTTGCGCGCGTAAACGGCATGCTCGGCAACGAACGGTTTCTGTCGAAAGCGCCGGAAGCAAAAATCGCGGAAGAACGCGCTAAGCTGGAAAAATATGAACAGATGAAGGAACAGGTGGAGAGCCGTCTGGCGCAGCTTTCCCGATAGCGGCCGGGCGCCGGGCCGTTCGTCCGGCGCCTGCGTTAATATCAGAAAATTGCGATAAAATTTAGAAAGGGCTGGGAAAAATTTTACATTTTTATAATCTTATATTTATATAAAATTATGCACGGAGGACTGGAAATAATAGTTTTTTTGGTATAGAATATATTATAGAGGAGCGATGAGCAAAACTCATTGATTTAAAAATAGGATTTGGCATCAACTGCCAATAGATCAAAAAAGATTATTTTATGGCACAGCAAAGCTAACGTAAGTTCAAATCTTACGGGAAAATGTGTTTATGAAATTGCTTTAAATCATGCAATTCGTTTTACGGCTTTCAGTTTGCGATAGGACTGGTCGGCGCCGTTAATGATTGCGGCAACAGCTACTGCCAGTAAACTGATGTGGGCAAGAGTATTTAAGTTTGTAACAGATGATTTATTTCTTACCCACATACGTTCCTGTCCGGTATTTTTAAACCGCGAATTGTATCGTTCGCATTCTGTGCGAAGGGAATAATTACTTTTGAAATAGTTACTATTCCTGTCAATAGAAAGCCTTAGATCATCTGGAATCGTAATGTATTTCGTGCAGCCACGGTGCTTTTTGCCGTTATAAAAATTTTTGTGATGGCATGGACAATCCATATTTTTCGATGACTTTAAGGGGCAGCAAAATTTTTGCCGGGTACGGCCATTATCGGAAAATTTACCATCTTTCCACATGGCAAGACCGGCTTCACAAACAGGGTTGCCCTGAGGAAGAAGCTTGGGATTTTGGGTATTGCGTTTGTTTAAGGGAATGATACATTCACCGTCATAAAGTTTTTTGACCTGATCGTAGATATTTTTGGTATCGTAGCCTTTATCAGCAAGAAAGGTACATTCTGTGACAGAGAGAAACGTATGTGTACCAGCAAGGATGTCCAGTGCAACTGTAGAATCATGCACTTCAGCAGTTGTAGTGATTTCGTAGATTGGCAGACCAGAGATACAGTCTACAAGAACATGATTTTTGTAGCCCCAATAGAATTCGTAATTCTTCTCGTTGGCCTGATTTGAAGCGGTATGTACACCAAGTTTGCAGTCGGCATCAGCTTTTGGCTGATTATCAGGCTTAAATTTGTTAGATAAAAAAGCTTTTGGATTGTTTTGTGAGGTGTTGGCAGAGATCGGAGTCGAGTCCAGACCAATAAAGGAAGCATCAACGATGCCTTTTTCTGAAAGGAATAAAACCTGTGATCTCATGATGTCAGAAAGGATCTGGTTATCGAAAGCTTTCAGGAAACGGTCAAACGTCCAGTAAGATGGAAGCGGAGAAGAAATGTCAAAGCCGCAAAAATGAGCAATGAGCAGGTTGTTATTGAGGTAATCAACAAGGTCTGAGACCATAGAAAAGCCTTCACATTTCATAACAATGAAGGAACAGATCATAGCATGATTAGAAAAGCCTTTTCTTCCGGTTTTAGGGAATTCCGGAATAGAGGACAGGTCAAGATTCAGAAAAAGCGAATCATAGAACTTGGCAACAGGCTGAGAAGTAAAAAGACGGATGTCTTTCAAAATTTCCTGACGGTAGATAGCGATCAGCTCCTTTCGGTGGATTGATTTGACAACTTAATTATACCATTTGGAGCTGGTTGTTACTATAAATTTGGAGTGATAAAAGAGGCTTGCCATGCCTACAAAACCGCATAAATACTGAATATGTAGAGTTTTGCTCATGGCTATATAGAGATAATAGGAGGTGAGGCGCATGGCTACACAATTTTCTTCCGAGCAGCTCGATAGATTAAAACTTGCGATGGCGAAGCTGAAAGAAACGGCTGAGCCGGAAATTTCTGCGCCTCAAAGCGTTGCAGTCGAAGAGGAAGAAAGCTCTGATCTGGCCAAAGGAACCTATCTGAAAGTGGATGAGGACGAAATGGCCGCATGGCTTTATCTTGCGCCGCCGGAAGCGGATATGGAATATACGAAACAGGCCCTGATCAATTATCTTGCGTCAAAAGGCGTCATAGAGGGGCTCCACCAGTCCAATCTCTCTGCGATCATTAAGAAACAGGTCTATGAGCGGGAAATCCTGGTTGCGCGGGGAAGAGAAGTACAGGACGGCGCGGACGGATATTTTGAGTATCTGTTCAAACCGGAAGAATACGGCGCGCCCAAAATCAGGGAAGACGGTTCGGTGGACTATACCAATATCAATGCGCTCCCCAATGTGAAAGCCGGGCAGAAAGTAGCGGTTTATCATCAGGCGGTGCAGTCGGTGGACGGCTGTACGGTACTCGGAAATGTTCTGCCGGGGAAACTGTATCGTGATCTTCCGCCGATGCGCGGCAAGGGAATCTGCCGGGAAGACGAGTTTTATTACGCGCAGATGGACGGCAAGATCGAAGTCAAGGACGGCAAGATTGACATCCAGAATGTACACGAGATTACCGGTGATGTGGATATGATTATCGGTAAGGTGGAGTTTTTCGGAGATATTATCATACATGGCAATGTGGAAGAAGGCGTTGTTATCCGCGCCGGAAGAAATATAGAGATTCACGGTTCGACGAGCCTTGCCAATCTTTATGCGGGCGGCGATATCATTCTGTCCCGCGGCATTCAGGGCGGCAACCGTTCGAAGATTACCGCGAGAGGGAATATATATGCGGAGTTTATCGAGCATACGACGGTGGAAGCCGGCGGCACGGTACAGGCGAATGTTTTCATGAATTCCAATATCTATTCGAAAGACAAGGTGATCGCGACCGGAAAGAAGGGTTCCATTATCGGCGGTTATATCGATGCGGTCAGAGGCGTGGAAGCGGTCTGTGCCGGCAATGCCGCGGAGATCAAGACGATTATTCATTGCGGATACGAGGCGCAGACGCATGAGAAAATGCTGGAAATCCGGAAGAAAGAGACTGAAATTAAAGCAAAGATTGCGGACCTGGTCGATACGATGACGGAGTCTCTCCGGGAGAAGCGTATGCGCGGTACACAGACGCCGCAGTCAACGGAGAAGAAGCTTTTGGACTGGGATAAGCTGAAAGACCAGTATTTTATGGAATTAGACAAGATCGAGGGAGAACGGACGCAGCTCGAAGATATGGTGGAGACCAGCAAGGGCGCGGAAATTAAAATAGACGGGAATATTTACCGGGGCGTCGTGATCTGCGTCAACGCGGAACAGCTTATGATCGAAAGAAATACCTGTTATATGAGATATAATGTGGAAAAAGGAGTGATAGAAGGAAGTGTCATCATACACAACTGATGCCGCGGCGTCTTATGCGGCAGCGGAGCGGTATCTTCTGGAAATTCCGAAATTTACCAAAAAAAACAGCATGGAAAATACAAGACGCTTTTTAAGCCATCTTGGATATTCCGGCGGCCAGAAAGTGATTCATGTGGCGGGCACAAACGGAAAAGGTTCCGTTTGTGCTTATTTGCGTTCCATTTTACAGGAAGCCGGCCATACGACGGGACTTTTTGTCTCGCCCCATCTGGTCTGCATGCGTGAGCGGTTTATGATCAACGGAAAAATGGTTTCGGAAGAAGATTTTCTGTGGGCTTACCGGCGCGTGGAGGAAAAATTGCGCAGTATGCCGGAAGCGCTGCGGAAAGAGTCTTATCATCCTTCATTTTTTGAATTTCTTTTCTTTATGGCGGTCCTGCTTTTTGAGCGGGAAAAAGTCGAATATATGATTCTGGAAACGGGACTTGGCGGAAGGCTGGATGCGACAAATGCCATCGATCGGAAAGAGGTGTGCGTCATTACATCCATCGGCTATGACCATATGGAATATCTGGGAGAGACGCTGCCGGAAATTGCGCGGGAGAAGGCGGGAATTTTTCGGAAAAACGTTCCGGTCGTCTATTTCGACAAGAACCGGGATGTGACGGAAACATTGGAAAAATGCGCGGATTTGTCAGAAACTTCCACATTTCCCGTATCTTTTCAGGCGATAAAAGAAATAAATAGTCATGATAAAACTATTGATTTTTCTCTCCAATCAAATTATTATGGTTATATTAGGTTAAGTATGCCTACCATAGCTTTATATCAGATAGAAAATGCCGCGCTTGCGGCGGCCGCCATCGAGCAGCTGAAAGACAGGGCAGGCGTCAGCGCGGAGCAGCTTGCGGAAGGCATAAAGAAGATGCGCTGGGAAGGCAGAATGGAAGAAATCATGCCGTCGGTATATCTGGACGGTGCGCATAATACGGATGGCATACAGGCTTTTTTACGTTCGGTCGAACAGGACGGCTGTATGGGAAAAAGACTTCTTCTTTTTTCTATGGTGCGTGAGAAACAATACCGGGCCGTTATGGACATGCTTGCGGTTTCGGGGCTGTTCGATGAGATTGGCGTAGCGGAGATTCAGGATAAAAGAGCGCTGCCGCTGCGGGAACTTGCGGATTATTTCAGACAATATACAGGATTACGGATACGGGAATATGAGACACTGAAAGACGCGGTGCGGGATCTTACCGTGCGGCGTGAAGCAAAGGACAGAGTGTATATTGTCGGTTCATTATATTTGGCGGGCGAAGTGAAAGCCCTTTTAAGGAGGCACTCGCATGATTAACTTTGAAGAAGAATTGAGAAAATTCCATCCGAGTCTTGAGGTAGAAGATGCGGAAGAAGCGATTTATAATCAGGATTTAACGGACATGGCCGATCTGGTCGTAAAGGTGGTAAAGGAATCAAAGGTACTGAATAATTTGGAGTGACGAAAAAGGTACGGTTATCAGAAAGGCATGGTTATCATAGATGAATTGTTACAAATGCGGATGCGAACTGTCCGGACATGATTTTTGTACCAGCTGCGGCGCCGATGTATCCCTTTATAAGAAAATCATATATATTTCCAACAGATTTTTTAATGATGGACTGGAAAAGGCAAATGTCAGAGACCTGACCGGCGCGATCGCAAGTCTGCGTCAGAGTTTGAAATTCAATAAAAATAATGTGGAAGCGAGAAATTTACTGGGCCTTGTCTATTTTGAGACAGGCGAGGTCGTGGCGGCTTTAAGCGAATGGGTGATCAGCAAGAACATGCGCCCCAAGAAAAATATAGCGGACGATTATATCAGTATGATACAGACGAATCCGACCCGCCTCGATACGATCAATCAGACGATTAAAAAATATAACCAGGCGCTGACGTACTGCCACCAGGACAGCCTTGATCTGGCGGTGATTCAGTTAAAAAAGGTGCTGTCCCTGAATCCCAGGTTTATCCGTGCGCATCAGCTGCTTGCGCTTCTTTATATCAACGGCGAAGAGTGGGAGAAAGCCAAGAGAGAGTTGACAAAGTGCATGCAGATCGACTCCAACAATACGATGACGCTCCGTTATCTGCGGGAAGTGGACGAGATGCTTCTGCCGGAAGAAGGTATGAAATCGGGCGGTAAGAAAAAGAGCCGTTCCAACGAGGTTATGAAGTACCAGAGCGGAAACGAGACGATTATCCAGCCCGCGAATGTCCGGGAGGGGAAAGGCGTAGGCTCCCTGTTAAATCTGGGTATCGGTCTTGTTATCGGAATTGCGATTGCCATGTTCCTGATTCTGCCGGCACGTATTCAGACGGAGAAGGCGGGCATCAATGACGAACTGCGAAACGTCAGCGAACAGTCGGATGCCAAGTCCGCGACGATCGATGAACTGGAACAGCAGCTTTCTTCCGTCCGGGAAGAAAATGAGACGCTTCAGCAGGATCTGCAGGCTTATATGGGAAAAGACGGAAATCTGGAGTACTATGATCTTTTGACGAAAGCCGCGGATGCTTATCTGACGGATTCTTCTGATGTGATGACGGTGGCGGATTATCTGGAAGAGATCGATGTCACAAGACAGGAAGAACAGATTGAAATTTCCGAGTCATACGAGAAATTATATAATACGCTGCTTGCGCTGATCGGTCCCACGCTGGGAGATTCCTATTATGACACGGCGTATGAGCAGTATACGCATGTAAATCATCAGGAAGCGATTCCGAATTTCGAGAAAGCTTTCAAGTATGATGCCTCTAACGGGGACGCGCTTTATTATCTGGCGGACGCTTACAGAAGCGTCGGGCGGACGGAGGACGCCAAAGAAGCATACAGACAGGTTATCGAGCTGTTTCCGGGAACTTTGAAGGCGACCAAGTCCATCACGTATCTGGAAGAGCTGGAGAATGCTTCCCAATAGCAATAACGCCGCATGGCGGCAATAAAAAATCATATAAAGAGCAGCGGTCAATAAGAATCACATGACATACGAAAGAGAACAAAGAAACGGCTTTGTTCTCTTTTTTTTTGAGAAATAATGCGATTCGCAATTACCTGAAAATAAGTATTGGAAAGGAGAAAACGGACAATGGAAGAAGAATTTAAAGTGATTGACAATTACCTGATGATAAGGATGCCGGATGAGATCGACCATCACCATTCGGTTTACATAAGTAAGACGGCGGATAAATATATTCTGGATGAAAAAGTAGGAAACGTGGTGTTTGACTTTGAGCGGACAACCTTTATGGACAGTTCCGGCATCGGGATTATCGTGGGGAGGTATAAGAAGATTGCGTGTTTTGGCGGAAAAGTATACGCGATCAATACGGACAGCCGTATTCGCCGCGTCCTGATGCTTTCAGGATTACATAAAGTCGTGGAAATTATGTAGGTTCAGGAGAAAGAAGAGAAAGGAATGGAAAGGGAGCCATCATGATCGAAATTGTAAATTGGAAACGGGGTACGGAAGTAAAAAATGAGATGAAGCTGGAATTTCGGGCAGTTTCGGATAATGAAGCGTTTGCAAGAACCGCGGTAGCGGCTTTTGTGACACAGCTCAATCCGACGCTGGAAGAAATTTCGGATATCAAGACGGCGGTCTCAGAGGCGGTGACCAACTCCATCATACACGGATATGAGGGAGAGGACCGGGAAGAAAACCGCGTGTGGATTCATTGCTTTATCAGAAATGACGTGCTGGAAGTGGAGATCCGGGATAACGGCATCGGCATCGCGGATATCGAAAAGGCGATGGAACCGCTTTTTACGACGAAACCGGAACTGGAGCGTTCCGGCATGGGATTTTCTTTTATGGAGGCTTTCATGGACGATCTGGAAGTTTTTTCCGGGGCGGGACAGGGAACGACGGTACATATGGTGAAAAAGCTCGGTGTCGCATCATGGATTGCGGATACCGACTGAACCAGAATTTTTCAGATTATCAGAGAGGAGCAGAGCCTGGTTATGGAAGAAACTGCCGTATTGATCGAACGTTCACAGGCAGGGGATAAAGAAGCGAGAGAAAGACTGATAGAAGAAAATTTGGGATTGGTAAGACACATTGTAAAGCGTTTTCTGGAAAGGGGATATGACCCGGAAGATCTGTTTCAGATCGGCTGTATCGGTCTGATGAAAGCGATTGATAAATTTGATTTAAGCTATGAAGTGAAATTTTCCACCTATGCGGTACCGATGATACAGGGAGAGATCAAACGTTTTCTGCGGGACGACGGCATGGTAAAGGTGAGCAGGACGCTGAAGGAGAACGGCTGGAAAATCAAACAGGCGGCGGAAAGGCTGGCCCATCTTTACGGCCGGGAAGCGACCATGCAGGAACTGTCGGGGGAAACGGGACTGAGCGTGGAGGATATCGTGCTGGCGCTGGACGCCAATATCGAAGTGGAATCCATTTATAAGTCGGTTTACCAGTCCGACGGAAATGAAATTTATCTGGTGGACCAGGTGGTCGGAGAAGCCGGCGGCGTCGGTTATTCGGTTCTGGAAAACCATGCGGGCGGCGTCAGCGTCTGCGAGGATACGGAGAAGGAAAAACTGTTAAACCATATGCTGCTCGAACAGCTGCTGGGGGGATTAAATGAGACGGAACGGCAGTTAATCAGACTGCGCTATTTTCAGGATAAGACACAGATGGAAGTCGCCCAAAAGATGGGCATCAGCCAGGTGCAGGTGAGTCGGATGGAGAAACGCATTCTGCTGCATCTTCGGAAGGAGGTATGTACCTGTTAGGCATTCACCCGCTAAGAAGTTTTGATTGCGATGTTCCGTTCCATACTGTATGATAGTAGGTATACGGTGAACAGCGGGTATCCGGGACTGCGGACGGTGAACCGGGCAGGGTCATGGATTATAGAGGAGAGGAACGGACATCATATGAACTATCGTACCGATAAATACGGAAATAAATTATCCATACTCGGATATGGATGTATGCGTTTTACACAGAGCGGCGGAAAGATCGATCTGGAAAAGGCCGAACAGGAAATTATGGAGGCGTACCGGGCCGGCGTCAATTATTATGATACCGCGTACGTGTACGGAGGCAGCGAAGACGCGCTCGGCAGAATCCTGGAAAAGAACGGCATCCGGGACAAAGTCAATATCGCGACAAAACTCCCTCATTATCTGATCAAAAAAGCGGACAGCATGGAGAAATATTTTACGGAAGAGCTGCGCAGACTGCGTACCGATCATGTCGATTACTATCTGATGCATATGCTGACGGACGTGAAAACATGGGAAAGACTAAAGGCGCTCGGCATCCTTGCGTGGCTGGAAGAAAAGAAGAAGAGCGGTGCGGTACGGCAGATCGGTTTTTCCTATCACGGCAATTCCGATATGTTCTGCGAACTGGTGGATGCCTACGACTGGGATTTCTGTCAGATACAGTATAACTATATGGACGAACATTCCCAGGCAGGCCGGAAAGGGCTTCACTATGCCGCTTCTAAAAATCTGCCCGTTATCATCATGGAACCGCTGCGGGGCGGAAAACTGGTGGGCCTTCTGCCGGAGGAAGCGAAACAGCTGATGGAATCCTACCGCGTGAAACGCAGTCCCGCCGAATGGGCATTCCGCTGGCTCTGGAACCAGCCGGAAGTGACCTGTGTTCTTTCCGGCATGAACTCGCTGGAAATGGTGCGGGAGAATGTCAGGACGGCTTCCGAAGCCCGGTCCGGGGAACTGACCGGGGACGATGAAGAACTGCTGCAAAACGTTGTAAAAGCGATTAATGCCAAGATCAAAGTCGGCTGTACGGGATGCCGGTACTGCATGCCCTGTCCGAAAAATGTGGATATTCCGGGAACTTTTGCGGCTTATAACAGAAAATATACCGAGGGATTTCGGGCGGCCCTGATGGAATACTTCATGTGCACGGCGGTCCGGAAGGATTCTTCCGCGGCCTCTAACTGCATCGAATGCGGAAAATGCGAACAGCACTGTCCGCAGCATCTTGAAATCCGCAGAGGACTGAAAAACGCCCGCAGGGAACTGGAAGGGCCGATTTATAAAATCGGGCGGAAAATGGTGCAGTGGCTCAGGCTGTACGGATAGAATTTCCGATAGAATAAAAAATGACTTGCATCCGGCAGACGGATGTGCTAAGATACACATCAGAATATCTGCCAAAGAAGGGAGAAAGAGGCAAAGATGTGGAAATAAGCTGCTTTTGAAACATGGAGACGATGAAAAAAGTAATGCGGCAGGGCGTTATGCTGTATTTTCATACAGCGGGCGCGGTTTCTACCGGCATTCGTTTCGGTCATGTTGTCAAAAGTGGGTCGTTTTCTGTATCGCCCTCTTTTTTTTGATGCCTGAAAATGAAGATCCCGCTTTTTGTATTGGAAACGTGCACCGGAAGGGAAGGTCCGCCGGCATGCGCTTTGCCGGAACAGAAAGGCGGGATTTTATGTCTAAAATAAGTGTATCGAATCTGACATTCTGCTATGAAGGCGGTTTTGAGAATATTTTTGAACAGGTATCGTTTTACATCGATACCGACTGGAAACTGGGATTTATCGGGAGAAACGGCAAGGGGAAGACGACTTTTTTAAATCTGCTGCTTGGAAAATACGAATACAGCGGCAGCATTCAGTCTTCGGCGGCGTTCGATTATTTTCCGTATCAGATCGGGAAGGAGCGGCTGGCGGCATGTATGTCGGATTTTCTTTACGAGCTTGCGCCGGACTGCGAGGAGTGGAGAGTCATCATGGAGATGGAAAAAATGAAGATGGATGCGGAACTGCTCTACCGCCCCTTCGGGACGCTCAGCCACGGGGAGCGCACGCGGGTAATGCTCGCAATTCTTTTTTCCAGAGAGAATTACTTTCTGCTCATTGACGAACCGACCAACCATCTCGACCAGGCTTCCAGAGAGATTGTAAAGGAATATCTTTCACGGAAAAAAGGGTTTCTGCTCGTTTCTCACGACAGAGATCTGCTGGATGCCTGCGTGGACCACATTCTGGTACTGAACCGGGTAAGCATCGAGGTACAGAAGGGCAATTTTTCTTCCTGGTGGGAAAATAAAGAGCGGAAAGACGCTTTTCAGATGGCCGAGAACGAGAAACACCGGAAAGAAATCGGCAAGCTGAAAAAAGCCGCCGGCCGGGCAAGGGACTGGGCCGATTATAACGAAAGCACCAAAATCGGCTATGATCCGATCAGGGAGCATGACCGGGGAAACGGGACCAGACCGTATATCGGCGCCAAAACGAAGAAGATGCAGAGCCGGGTCAGGCAGATAGAAGAGCGGATCGGGAGAGAGATCGAGGAAAAGGAAGGTCTGCTTCAGGATATCGAAACGCCGGCGGATTTGAAGGTCATGCCGGCGAAACATCACAAAGATATTCTGGTCAGGGCCGAAAAATATAACCTGGGATATGGAGACCGTTATCTTCTGCGGGATTTTGATTTTACGTTACAGCAGGGCGAACGGGTGCTTTTACGGGGAGCCAACGGCTGCGGCAAATCCAGCCTGATCAGAGCGATTCTGCGGGCAAACGGACCGGCCGGGACGGCGGAACGGGCGGAAGACATCGCGGAGGTGACAGGAGAACCACGGCGGCCGGAGACGGATGTCATGGCAGCGGCGGAAGAATTACCGGGGACGGCGGCCCTCCGGGAAAGCGGTGTGCTGCGGACTGCGAGCGGCCTCCGCATTTCCTATATCGATCAGGATACTTCCTTTTTGCGGGGAAGCCTGAGCGGCTACTGCGAGAAGGAAGAACTTGACGAGAGCCTTTTTAAGGCGGTTCTGCGTCAGCTCGATCTGGAACGGACACGGCTCGACGGGCTGATGGAAGAATTTTCGGAAGGCCAGAAGAAAAAAGTACTGATTGCGGCCAGTCTGCTGAGACAGGCGCATTTGTACATCTGGGACGAACCGCTCAATTATATCGATGTTTTTTCCAGAATCCAGATCGAAGATCTGCTTCTGCGTTATCAGCCCACGATGCTCTTTGTGGAACACGATGTCCGCTTCCAGGAAAAAATCGCGACGCGGGTAGTGGAGTTTCGCTGAGAAGGACAGCCGGATTAGGAGTGAATACGGAACACAGGGCGCCCGGACGGAGAACGGTTCTCTTTGGAGGCACGCTTTCGCTCCACGAAAAGCAGCAGCGGTACTAAGTTCAAAAGCGCAAGCCGCCGGACTTGCGCTTTTTCTCTAAGTACCGGCGCTTTTCAAGGGCCTCCGCCAGAGAACCGTTCTCCGTCCGGGTGCCCTGTGTTCCGCAGCATAACCGTAACATAACCGGAAAATGCCTTTTTCACGGTTGAAATTCGGCTTTGTTTCGGGTAAAATAATAGGTATCGGACAAAAAGGAGGAATGATTGCGATGGAATTTTTACTTTTGGCAGGCGGTTTTGTGGTGATTCTGATTCCGGTTGTTATCTCGGTAGTTTCCGCTGTTGTCTCCGGCGTGGCGGCGGCCGTGGATGACGAAGGAGAAGATTGAGCGGAAGGGAAAATCTATGAATACATTTCAGTATCGGGTAGTGAGCATTGACGGCGATTATGCAAATCTGAAACGGACGGATATCGAAAGCGACGAACTAAAGCTCGTGGCAAGGGCGCTGCTTCCGCCGGAAATTACCGAGGGAACGCGGCTTCTGTATGAATATATGCAGTATCAGATTCTGGATTAGGCGGATGCAGGCGGGAATATGTGAATGAGTAAATTGAGTAAAAAGCCGGCCCGTTCGGCCTCTGCGGTTTCCATAATCGGAGGGGCAGACGGGCCGACGTCTGTTTTTATCATCGGAAAAAAAGAGAAAAATCTTTTCCGGCGTATGAAGCGGGTATTTTATAACGGAAGATACAGGAGAAAGAAAAGGCTGGCGGAACGTTCCATCGTGCCGGGAACTCATACGATGCAGGAAATGCTGCAATATGCAAAAGAACGGTATGGTTTTGCTGAAATGAATAATTCTTATCGGAATTACGAAGAGATGAAGCGCAGATGGAGGCATAATCAGATTTCTCGGAAAAGGCCGGAACTTTTGCGGGAAGAGAAGAAAATCCCGCCGCCGGAAGACTTTCACGACAGCGAAGCCGTACGGGAGTGGGAAAAGCGGATTCAGGAACGGACAGTCATGCGGGAGAAAGAAATCGATGCGATTCCGCCGGAAGTGTTCCCGACGGATTATCATCTGTTTGCCGCCGAAAAAGAACGGGGCAGGCTGGAAATGGAAGTCGATCTGCTGTACGGCGATCTTGCGGTTTCCTATGTCGGCGGAGAGAAGAAAGCCATGGATTCGGTTGTAAAAGATATCTACCGCTATTATGGCGTGTCACAGGAAGATATAGACCATAAGACGGAACGGTACAGGGAACTTCTGATGGTTTTGAGCATGTGACGAATTGTTACAGCACACATTCCAGCTGGCAGTCATACGGCTCGGCTTCGACATGCCCCGCATGATAAAGCCGTGCTTCAACACAGCCCATTCTGCTGTAAAATGCCTGGCTTTCTACGGCAGAATGAGCCGAGATATAAAGTTTTCCGGCGCCTTTTTCTTTTGCCCAGTCTTTTGCGGCCAGAAAAAGAACTTTGCCGATTCCCGTACCGCGCATATCTTCGGAAACATGAATGCTCGACAAATCCAGATAGCGGTGTTCACCGCCAAAGAGACCGGGTTCCACGGAAACGAATCCCTTCAGCATATCTTCGTGAAAAGCGGCATAAACAAAGCCGCCTGTCCGAATTGTATTTCTCAGACAGGAAATTAAGATCTGATAATCTTTTTCATTCCAGTTATCAACAAACGGGTCGTCTTTGATCACCCATTCGCCGTTTTCGCGGCGCCGGCATTTCGTAACGACCTGACGGCGGATAAAATGCCCGAATAATTCCCGGGTGATTTCTTCTTCGGATAAAGTTCTGTATTGTATCATGCTGGCAGAGCCGCCTTTCTGTTTTTTCCGCGCATACCCTTGTTCACTGAGGGTATCATCCGCAATTTTCCGGTACAATTCAATTTCGGTCAGAAAACGTCAGCATATCGCGGCCGGTTCCAAAATCATATCATAAGACTGGCCGTTAAGCAAGCGGCGGAAATCTTGTGCAGCAAGAAATTTTTATGCGAAATTTTCATGTCTGAAAATCCCTTTTATGTCTGAAAATCCCAATGAATAAAACTTCTCCATGAAATCCATAATAAATCAATAAAAAAGAAAGTCAGGAAAGAGGCAGAAAAATTATGTCAACCAGTAACGTGACCCTCTATTTGAAGGCGGAACAGAATATAGAGCTGCAATCGGAAGATGTTTATCTGAAAGACATCGGTAAGCTGACGTGCACCGATAAAAATGTTCTGTCCAGAGTCAAGGCCATCAAACTGCATCACTTTAAAAAGGGAGAACCCCAGAGACAGGTCATCAGTATGTTAAAGGTGATAGAGGAGATCAATAAGATTTATCCGGACATCACCGTAGAAAATCTCGGTGAAGCGGACAGTCTGATCGAGCACATCGACGTGGACAAACACAAAAGTCCGGTGCAGACGGCTAAAATCATCTTTGTATCTCTCATCGCTTTTTTCGGAACCGCCTTTACGATCATGGCGTTTCACAATGATATCGGAATCAACGATGTATTCGCAAAAGTGTATGAGATGGTTATGGGGCAGGCCGGCGACGGTTACAGCATTTTGGAACTCAGTTATTCGATTGGTCTGGCGGCCGGAATTATACTGTTTTTCAATCATATCGGAGGCCGGCGCATTACCAAAGACCCGACGCCGATCGAGGTGGAAATGCGGGTGTATGAAACGGATGTCAACAAAGCTCTGATAGAGACTGCGGACAGAGAGGGGAAAGTGTTAGATGTTCATTAAGCATATATTTATGGCGTTGCTCGGAGCAAGTTTTGGATTTATCGTTTCGGGCGGCGTATTTACCGTGCTGATTTCCGTCGGTCTGATACCGCGGTTTGCGGGAAAGATGCACATTGCAAAACACATATTTCTATTGGAAGAAATGGTTGTTCTGGGTACGTTGGCCGGCGATTTTCTGAGCGTTTTCAGCGATTACGGGAAACTGGGAGAGTGGGCGCTTTCCAATCGGATATTCGGGGAACAGGCGACGCCGGGAGTCTGGCATGCGGCCGGAAATCTGCTGTTGATTCTGTTCGGCCTCTTTTCCGGTATTTTTGTAGGATGTCTGGCGCTGGCGATCGCGGAGATGCTGGACACGATTCCGATTTTTTCAAGAAGAATCGGCTTCCGGCACGGACTTGGCTTTGCAATTCTCGCCGTTGCGCTCGGAAAATTGGCGGGAAGCCTGGTTTATTTTACACAGGGAGTTTATCTGTACGGCGGCTGATAATCCCGGCGCAGGCGGGTGTGCCGCCCGTTATTTATCGATGCTGCCATCAGGGTATCAGGGCATGTGTCCCCTTGTCCGCTGAAAGGGAGCATCTATCATAAGTCAGGAAGGAGAAGAACATGGAACAGGAAAACAAGAGCATACAGCAGGGAAATAAAAACGGGGAACAGGAAAGCGGGAACGTGGAGCAGGAAAGCAGGAGCATACAGCAGGGAAATAAAAACGGGAAACAGGAATGCAAGAGCATGCAGCAGGAAAATCAGAATACGGAACAGGAAGTACAGGAAACCGAGAAACAGCAGTATCAGGAACAGGTGAAAAAGACGACGCCCACGCATAATCTGTTTGCGCAGATGGCGAAGGCCTTTCTTCTGGGCGGCATAATCTGCTGTATCGGGCAGTTTATTTTAAACTATGCGGCAAACCGGGCGGGACTGGATAAGGAAACGGCGGGCGCGTGGTGTTCCATGCTGCTCGTTCTGCTGAGCGTTGTGCTGACCGGGTTTAATATTTATCCGAAACTGGTCGAGTGGGGCGGCGCGGGGGCCCTCGTGCCGATTACCGGGTTTGCCAATTCCGTATCGGCCCCGGCCATCGAGTATCAGAAGGAAGGACAGGTATTCGGCATCGGCTGTAAGATTTTTACGATTGCCGGACCGGTGATTTTGTACGGGATTTTCACGAGCTGGGTGCTTGGGGTAATTTACTGGATATTCAGGTAATCTGTGCGCCGCGTCATAATACCGCTTCGATGCCGCGGCGCATAATTTTGCAGCATATTTGCAGCATAAGATGCTCCTTCTTGTCCACAGGGGCAGCATAAGATGTTACGCATAAAATGACGGGTATGAAACCGGTTTCATACTTGCGTGCGCTAAAGCGGGCGTGCTATAATTTTCCCAATGCCGGTAACGTATTCTCAGTGAACAGGGGCGTGTATCTCCCTTATCCGCTGAGGCCATCAAAGGGTGAGATGATGAGAGGAAATACAAGCGGAAAAGCGATTTTTTCTTTTACATATATGGCTTTGTGCATGGGCTGCGGGATATTATGCACCGGATGCGGCGCGCGGGAGGAGGAATCCCGGCTCGTAGTACAGGAGGAGGAATCCCGGCCCGTAGTACAGGAGGTGGAAAACCTGTCGGCGGTTCTGCCCCCGGCGATCACATGGGAGTCGGAAAGAGATGCCGGAACAGAGGGTACGGCGGCCGAATCGAAAACGGAAGGCAGGGATGCGCCGTGGGACGAGGGGCCGAATGAAGGCGGAGATGTGCCGCGGGACGAGCAGGGAATGCAGAACGGTGACAGCGCCTGTGACAGAGCGGAAGGAGAAGAGGCCGGAACGGAAACGCCGCTCTTGGAACAGCTTTTTACATATGAAATTGAGTATAAAGCAGGCTGGTGGGGAAAATATGCAGTCATTACCGGTATTGCCGAAGAGTATGAACCGCATTTCTGGGAGTATATGGAAGAAATCCGAGACAGTTACGGAAGCGAGTGGTATTTGCTGATTCCGGGCGATATCAACGGAGTCCCGGTTCAGGAAATTGCGGCGGGCGCTTTTGCGGACAGGCAGATGTACGGCGTACTGTTTCCCGATTCGGTGGAGCTGATCGGAGAAGAGGCTTTTCGGAATACGGGGGTAAAAGATATCATGCTTCCGGCGAATCTGGAGAACATCGGCGCGCGGGCCTTTGAAGGCTGTGATCTGGAACGGGCAGCCTTTCCGAACAGCGCATTTACGATGGAGGAAAAGGCTTTTGCGGGTAACCGTAAACTTTACAGCGTGCTGATTCCGGATGTGGAAACGGTGATCGGGGAAAATGTTTTTGAGGGCTGCGCGCCGGATCTTCTGATCTGCTATGGTGTGGGACAGGAGGGAAAGCGCAGCCGGGTCGTAACCTATGCGGAGGAAAACGGCTTTGAAACGCTGGCAGTAATTATTCCCGATAAACCGTTCATCAGATACCATGAGGAACCGCTGGTTTTAAAACCGGAGGTGCGGAATTTCTTTTACGGAGACGACGCGGAGGATGATCTGTGGTGTACCTGGGAGGAGGATGAGGACGCTCCGAATTTTGGTTATTCCGACTGGCAATGGAGCGGATGTTCGAGCTGGTGCGGCTGTATTGATTTTGAGGCCGGGGCGGACGCATCTTCCGAACTTGCTTCGGCGGACGGAAGATATGCGGCGGACAACGTACGGCACCAGAGCCGGGAAGCGGCCTGGGCGGAAGGCGCGGACGGACCGGGCATCGGGGAGAGCATTACCTGCACCCAGCGCTGTACCTTTCTTCCGCGCAATCAATGGGAACTGTTTACGCCGGATAATCCGGAACCGGTGGCGAATACCCTATATCATTATACGGAAATCTGTATCGTGAACGGATACGCGAAAAATCAGAAAACCTGGGAGGAAAACGGGCGCGTTAAACGGTTCGCCATGTATGTGGAAGGGAAGCTCTATGCGTATCTGGAACTGGAAGATACGATACTGCCGCAGTATTTTATTTTGCCGGCGGCGGATATTATCGTGCCCAATGCGGTGAGTCTGGAAGTCCGTTTTGTGATCGAGGATGTGTATCCGGGCACATTGTATGAGGATACCTGTTTGACCGGACTGGTCATGGAGTTCGCGGGGCGCTCTTCCCACTGATGACTGTGCTGAAATGACAGCGGAAAATCGCTGCATAAAATAAAAACAGAATATGGAGGATATGAATATGAACAAAGATTGTTTTGCGGTTACGCCGCCGATGGGGTGGAATAGTTACGATTATTATGACACGACTGTCAACGAAGAGCAGATCAGAGCCAATGCGGATTATATGGCGGCTCATCTGAAAGAATTCGGATGGGAATACGTAGTGGTGGATATCGAGTGGTATTCCAACGACGCGGGGGCGAAGCGCGACAGATTCCAGTACATTCCTTTCGGCGATGTTGAGATGGATGAATACGGAAGGTTACAGCCTGCGCCGGGCCGTTTTCCTTCTTCGGCGGGCGGGAAAGGTTTTGCACCGCTGGCGGCCTATGTACATAGTCTCGGTCTGAAATTCGGCATCCATATTATGCGTGGGATTCCCAGGAAAGCGGCTCATGAGAACTGCCCGGTGTTTGGAACGACGGCGGCGACGGCGGCGGAGATTGCGGATCCTTCTTCGATCTGTATCTGGAATCCGGATATGTACGGCGTGGTGGATTCGGAAGCCGGACAGGCTTATTATGATTCTCTGCTTTCCATGTATGCGGCGTGGGGCGTGGATTATATCAAATGCGACGATATCTGTGACAGCAGACTGTATCGGGAAGAACATTTTTCGGGCTGGGAAGAGACGAGAATGCTTCACCGTGCCATTGCAAAATGCGGCCGTCCCATCGTTTTAAGCCTTTCGCCCGGCCCTGCGCATATCGACCGGGCATGGGAATACTGCCGCTATGCGAATATGTGGCGGATTACCGATGATTTCTGGGATGACTGGAACCTGTTAAAAGCGATGTTTGTCCGCTGTGAGATGTGGCAGGATCATGTACGGGAGGGCTGTTTCCCGGACTGCGACATGCTTCCTGTCGGCATGCTCGGCAAAGGATTTGGACAGGAGCGGGCAACGAATTTCAGCAGGGAAGAACAGAAGACGATGATGACGCTCTGGTGCATGTTCCGTTCTCCGCTCATGATCGGTGCGGAGCTGACGCTGCTCGACGAATGGACGCTTTCGCTTTTTACGAACAGAGATCTGCTGGACTGTATGGGTGAAAACAGCAGGGGAACGCAGATCATGCGGACCGAAAAACAGGCCGTCTGGAAAAACGAGGATGCCGTATCGGGCCGGCTGTGCGTCGCGCTGTTTAACCTGAGCGACGAGGATGCGCCGCTGTCGGTAACGCTGGAAGAACTGAAAGAAGAAAAAATGCTGTATGAACTCTGGACAAAAGAAGAAAGCCGCACCGTATCGGGCAGAATCGAGGCGTCCGTTCCGGCGCACGGCGTCAGGGTATACCGGGTGGGCTGATGCGGATAAAGACCGGCCGGATAAACGATGAAAGACGAGTAAGAATGGAGGATTTCGGTGAATACGATAACGATTGAACTGACACAAAACTGGCGTTTTCATCTCGGAGACTGTGAAGGCGCCTGGTATAAGGGCTATGACGACAGCGCGTGGCAAAAGATTACGGTTCCGCACGACTGGTCGGTGGAAGCTCCTTTTTCCCCAAAATATTCGAGCGGAACGGGCTATCTGCAGGGCGGAACGGGCTGGTACCGGGGCCGTTTCCGGCTCCCGGAGGAATACAGGGGGAAATGTGTGCGCCTCGTGTTCGACGGGGTGTATAAGAACAGCCAGGTGTTCTGCAACAGCTATTATCTTGGAAAAAGGCCGAACGGCTATGTTTCTTTTTCCTATGATATCAGCGGTTTTGCGGTTTTCGGCGAAGAGGAAAACGAGATCAGCGTGAAGGTTGTGCATGAAGATCTGGCGGATTCCAGATGGTTTACCGGGAGCGGGATTACCAGAAAAGTGACGCTGCTTGTGGAAGAGCCGGTACATCCCGTGGAATACGGCTGTGTATTTCGGACGGACGGGATTTCCGGTGAAGGAGAAAAAGCGTCCGCACAGGTGACGGCGGCCCATGAAGCGGTCAACGCGGGAAACGAAAATGCGGAACTGGAAATCAGGACGCTGCTGCTTTCCGACGAGGGGCAGACCGCGGCGGAATTTTCCGGGAGAATGACGCTTCCGCCGGGAGAGACGGGAAAACTTACACAGGACGGCGCGGTGGAAAATCCGCGGCTTTGGTCGCCGGAAGATCCGTATCTTTACCGGATGCAGACCTGGTACCGGGTGAACGGCGGCGCCGAATATCTGGTTCAGGAGGAAAAAGTGGGTATCCGGACGATCGCTTTCCACCCGGAGGAGGGTTTTTACTTAAACGGCGTCAACAGGAAGATCAAAGGCGTCTGTGTGCATCATGACGGCGGCTGCCTCGGCGCGGCGATGCGGCCGGAAGTATGGCAGCGCCGGCTGGAGAGCTTGAAGGAATGCGGCTGTAATGCGATCCGGTGCAGCCACAATCCCCATATGCCGGAGCTGTATGCGCTCTGTGACGCGATGGGATTTCTCATGATGGATGAAGCGTTTGACGAATGGGAGAATCCGAAAAACAAATGGTCCGTCGGACATAACGTCTATCCGCCGAAACATCAGGGATACTATGAGGATTTTCCGGAGTGGCATGAAAAAGACCTGCGGGCGATGGTGCGGCGCGACAGAAATCATCCCAGCGTTATTCTCTGGAGCATCGGAAACGAAATCGATTACCCCAACGACCCGTACTGCCATCCGATGTTTGAAACGATGACCGGAAACAATGACGCCAACAAACCGGCGGCGGAAAGACAGTATGATTCGAATAAGCCGAATATGAAAAGACTTGCCGTTCTGGCCGGCCGGCTTGCGGCCATTGTCAGGGAAGAGGATACAAGCCGTCCGGTAACCCTTGCGGCGGCCTTCCCGGAACTTTCTTCGGAACTGGGCTTTTTCGATGCGCTTTCCGTAGTCGGCTATAATTATAAAGAGCATTTATACGAAAATGATCATAAACGTTTTCCCGACAAAACATTTCTCGGAAGCGAAAACGGACACAGTGAGGAAGCGTGGAAGGCGGTTACCGAAAATCCGTACATCTGCGGCCAGTTTCTGTGGACCGGCATCGATTATCTGGGCGAGGCCCACGGATGGCCCATTCACGGTTCGTCGGCCGGCCTTCTGACAACGGCCGGATTCCCGAAGCCGGAATATGAAAAGCGTAAGGCGCTCTGGAAGGAGGATGGACCAGATGCTGCGGCAGACGGCTGTCCTGAGAAGGATGCAGCCTGCGAAAACGCGGAAAGCGGCGTGGATGCGGTAAGGGAAATCATGGAAAACGGCGCGGATACGGCCTGTGGAAACGAAGCCGCGGTAAGTTTGTCCGCGGCGTTATGGAAAGACCGGGATGCGCTTACCGGACAGTCCTGGGAGGATTGCAGCCGCAGACCGGGATATCTGTATCAGATACTGGTAAAACTGTCGGATGAAAACGGGAAAAAGGTCATCTCCGACGACAAAGAAGTGAAAGTTCAGGTGCTGGGTGACGGTTGTCTTGCGGGTATCGACAACGGTGATCTGGCGGATGTGACGCCTTTTTCATCCGATTGCAGAAAGACATACAAGGGCGATCTGGCAGTCTATGTGCGCAGAACGGGGACGGGAGATGTCCGCGTGTCTTTGCGCATACAGGAGGACGGAGAGGCCGGCGTGAAAAACGAAAACAGTGTGGAAATGATTGCCATATAATCCCATTAACGGTATAATGGAATTATCAACAGAAAAGACGTATACCGGTTCTGAAAACGGACCGCCGCGTCATAAAAAGGAGGTACGCGTATGCAGGAAATGATCAGAATTAGTTCCAAAGCCCACCCCAATATCGAGTTGAAGGCAATTCCCGGCCATTTTGTAACGCCAAGCTCTCATATCAACTATTTTCTTGATATGACGACGCTGAAGACGCGTCTGAGCGAAGCGTCCCTGACGGCGAAAGAGCTGAGCAGGCAGATCATGGTATCCATGGTGGTAGACACGATCGTATGTATCGACGGCTGTGAGATCATCGGCGCGTTTCTGGCGGAAGAGCTGACGAGAGCCGGCGTCTATTCCAGAAATGCACACCAGACGATTTATATTATCACGCCGGAATATTCTTCGGCCGGACAGATGCTTTTCCGGGATAATTATCTTTCCATGATCAAAGGAAAAAACATACTGCTTCTGTTAGCCAGCGCGACGACGGGAAAAACCGTTACGAAGGCGGTACAGACGCTTACCTATTACGGCGCTTCTATCAGCGGTATCAGCGCGGTATTCAGCGCGGCGAACAGTGTGATGGGGATTCCGGTCAATTCCCTGTTCAGTACTGCGGACATTCCGGATTATAAGACTTATAGTTCCGAAAGCTGCTCTCTGTGCAAGGATAATAAACCGATCGACGCATTTGCCAATGCCTTCGGGTATTCGAAAATCAATTCATAGCGGAACCGGAAGCGCGCCGGATGCGGGATGACGGGCAGGAAATAAGACCGGCATTTTGTTTATGAAATGATGCGGAATATTTATGCGATAAAGCGCAGACTGTCGTGTTTGCGCTTTGCCGCGGTAAATTCCCGGGACGCAGGCTGTCACGCCTGTATTTTTATATAATAGGAAATTGCCGCAGCAGCAACCATTTCAGGGGAGAATGCGAAGCATTCTTGTAATCGCCGCTGCCGAGCGGCG
>CAJUDZ010000043.1 GCA_910584965.1 uncultured Lachnospiraceae bacterium
AAAGTCAGGCGGCGGCGCGGCTTTTGGTATATATGTTTGAAAAATTGTGTAAAAATGGATTGAATATCATTTTGAAGTATGGTATACTGCCGTTAAAGCATATATATTTCTATTTTTCGAAGTAAATTCTGTTCATCTTTTATTCAGAAATCTATGCTTTTATACCCAATGAAAATGAAAAGCAGGAGATTTCGGGGAAAATACTCCTGTAAAGGAGGAAAAATGAAAAATGCAACAGTTTTTGCAACTGCAAACCGGGAATATAAAGATACGGTGTTCCGGATGATTTTCAGGGAAAAGAAAGCTCTGCTCTCGCTTTATAATGCGGGGAATCACCGGGAGCTGTTAGAAAACTGTCAGGCTTTGAAAGAATATATGCTGTACGTGGAGCGCGTACGCCGTTATGCCGGTCAGCCGGGGCTGACACTGGATACGGCAGTCGAGCGTGCCGTGGACGAATGTATCAGAGAGAATATATTAGCGGATTTTTTAAGAAAAAACCGTGCGGAGGCTGTCTATATGAGTATATTTGAATATGATGAAGAAAAAGAAATGGAAATGATGCGCAGGGATGAATACAACACCGGTGTAGAAGATACAATGAAGAAGACCGCTTTCCGCATGCTTTCTGCGGATACATATTCCCTGGAAGAAATTGCCGGCATTTCCGGATTGTCCGTGGAAGCGGTTCGGAAATTGAGAGCGGATTGAGAGGGTTTATGGGGAAAAATATTTTTATTGAAGGCGTGCCGGGCACGGGAAAGAGCACGCTGTTAAACAGGCTGGCACAGGAGCGGCCGGAGTACCGGGCGTACCGCGAAGGGGATTTATCTCCGGTGGAGCTGGCCTGGTGCAGTTATATGACGAAAGATGCGTATGAGGCGGTGCTGCGCCGCTATCCGGATTTTGTAAAAGAAATCCGGGAGAAAACGAAGGTGGAAGAAGGCCGGTATATCGTGGCCTATACGCAGATACTGGCGGAGGACAGGGCCTTTTATCAGGAAATGGAAGCTTGCGAGATCTATAACGGCAGGGTTGGTTTTCCGGATTTTCATGATGTGATCATGAACAGATATAAACGGTTTGACAAATGCGACTGCTTGTTTGAATGCTCCTTTTTCCAAAATTCGATTGAAAGCATGATGCTGTTTTATCAGATGACGGATGATGACATCTGTGTTTTTTACGAAGAAGCTTACGGGATTTTGAAGGAAAAAGGATTTCGTCTGCTCTATCTGGACTCGGAACAGGTGCGTGAAAATCTGCTCCATATTAAAAAGGAGCGGAGCGATGAACAGGGGAACGAAATGTGGTATCCGTTAATGCTTCGTTTTCTGAAGGATTCCCCTTACGGAAAGGCGCATCATTATGAAGGGCTGGAAGACGTGATATCGCATTTTGAGAGAAGGAGGGCTCTGGAAAAGAGAATCCTTCGGGAGATTATAAAAGAAGACGGATTGATTTTAGCGGCAAAGGGAGGAAGTTATCATGGCGAAGATTAAAAAATGTGCGGCGGAGCTGATCGGCAGCACGCCCTTACTGGAAGTGGTCAATTATGAAAAGGCAAACGACATTACGGATGCGACGATTCTGGTGAAACTGGAATACCTGAATCCTTCGGGTTCCGTCAAAGACCGGGCGGCTTTGTATATGATCGAAGATGCGGAGAAAAAAGGAATTTTAAAGCCGGGGGCAACGATTATCGAGCCTACTTCCGGCAATACGGGCATCGGCATTGCGGCGGTTGCAGCGGCCAAAGGATACCGGGCGGTACTGACGCTGCCGGAAACGATGAGCATGGAACGGAGAACGCTTTTGCGGGCTTACGGCGCCGAGCTGGTATTGACGGACGGCGCAAAGGGAATGAAGGGGGCGATCGCCAAAGCCGAAGAACTGCAGGCGTCCACGCCCGGTTCCGTGATTCTCGGACAGTTCGATAATCCGGCCAATGCCGAGGCGCATCGGATGACTACCGGACCGGAGATTTGGGAAGATACGGATGGAAAGGTGGATATTTTTGTTGCGGGTGTCGGAACGGGCGGCACGATTACCGGAACGGGCGCTTACTTAAAAGAGCAGAATCCGAAAATCAGGGTGGCTGCGGTGGAACCGCAGAGCAGTCCCGTTCTTTCGGGCGGTGCGGCCGGAGCGCATGCGATACAGGGAATCGGGGCCGGATTTGTGCCAAAAGTGCTGGATACGGACATTTATGACGAAATTATTCCGGTATCCGATGCGGACGCATATGCGGCCGGAAGGGAAATTGCCGTCAGAGAAGGCCTGCTCATCGGTATTTCTTCCGGTGCGGCGCTTTATGCGGCGTCGCAGCTTGCGAAGCGTCCCGAAAACAGGGGAAAGGTTATCGTGGCCTTACTGCCTGATTCGGGCGACAGGTATCTGTCAACGCCCTTATTTGCAGGAGAATAAAAAACGGCGGCGAAAATCTCCAATAAAATCAGAAAAAGGAAACCCTGAAAATGCCGGGGTTTCCTCTTTGTCAGACCGCATATTTTATTTGCAATGCAGAACAAACGCCTCATAAGGCCGGAGTGTGATATTCTGCTTATCATAACGGTTTTCCAGATTCGCGATCAGACAGGGCGCTCCCATGAAAGCGCCGGGAATCGTGAAAGGAACTTCTTTGTCGGTAAAATTGCAGACGACAAGCAGTTTTTCATCGTCAAGGGTTCTTGTGTAAACAAACAAGTCTTCGCTTTCTTCCAAAAGCGGTTCGTATTTTCCATATACCATAACGGGATTCTGCTTCCGTAAAGCAATCAGCTTCTTATAATAATGGAAGATGGAATCCGGGTCCGCTGTTTCGGCTTTTGCATTGATCTCGCTGTAATTGGGATTAACCGGAATCCAGGGGGTTCCCGTGGTGAAGCCAGCCTGGGGAGAATCGTCCCATTGCATCGGCGTTCTGGCGTTATCGCGGCTTTTCCGGATAATGCAGGGCCAGAAGATCTCATGCGGCACGCGGCCGCTCTCACACCATTCCCGATAGGCGTTAATGCTTTCGATATCCCGGAAATCCGCCGGACTTTCGAACGGATAATTGGTCATGCCCAGTTCCTCGCCCTGATAAATATAGGGAGAACCCTGCATCATATGCAGGCAGGTAGCCAGCATTTTGGCGGAAACGGCCCGGTACTGCGTCCTGTCGTCGCCGAAGCGGGAAACGGCCCGCGGCTGGTCATGATTATTCCAGAAGAGGCTGTTCCAGGCTTTATCGTATAACTCGGTCTGCCAGCGGGAGAGCGTTTTTTTCAATGTGGTAAGGGGAATCCTTTCGTCGGTCCATTTTCCGTACTTTCCGTCGCCTTCCACATGTTCGAACTGAAAAACCATGTTCAGCTCGTGCGTATTTTCACCGGCATATTGTTTTGCCAGTTCGGTGGTGACGCCGGCGGTCTCCCCAACTGTCATGATATCATATTTTGACAGAACTTTTTCGTTCATTTCCTGAAGATAGCTGTGCACGTTCGGGCCGTGAACACAATACGGGCCGTAGTCTCCATACAGGCCGTTGATTTTGCCGTCCGGCATCTCCCGTGTTTTGGAAATCATGCTGATGACGTCCATGCGGAAGCCGTCGATGCCTTTTTCGCACCACCATGTCATCATAGAAAATACCTGATTCCGAACTTCCGGATTATCCCAGTTTAAATCCGGCTGTTTTTTTGAAAAAAGGTGCAGATAATACATATCGGTCGTTTCGTCGTATTCCCATGCGGAACCGCCGAAACAGGAACCCCAGTTGTTGGGAGGTGTTTTTTCTCCCTTTCCATCCCGCCAGATATAATAATCGCGGTATTCATTGTCTTTGGATTTGCGGCTTTCCATAAACCACGGATGCTCGTCGGAAGTATGGTTCACGACCAGATCCATGACGATTTTGATTCCTTTTTCATGGGCTTTTGCCAACAGTTCGTCGAAATCTTCCATCGTTCCGAATTCGTCCATGATCGCCTGATAATCGCTGATGTCGTATCCGTTGTCATCGTTCGGGGATTTGTAGACCGGTGACAGCCAGATCACGTCGATGCCGAGATATTTCAGATAGTCCAGCCTGCCGGTGATTCCTTTCAGATCGCCGATGCCGTCTCCGTTGCTGTCCATAAAGCTGCGGGGATAAATCTGGTAAATGACCGCTTCCTTCCACCATGTTCTGTTCATGACTGCGTCTCCTTTCATTTTACACAGACAGTTCCTTTCCTTGAAAAATTTTAGATAATTGCGAAACGCATTATTTCAGGAAAGCAGTTGTGCAAAACAGACAAATCATAAGCAGGGTGCCGTGCCGCCGCCGGTGTTCGGATGCCGTACTTTGGCATCTTATGCACTGCTGCAGGCGACAGTGCAGCGCAAGCGTGCCTTGTGCTGATTGTCTGTTTTGTACAACGGAAGTTTTCGAAAACATCGTTTCGCAATCGCCTGAAAGATTTTTATGAGAAATGTCCGTGCGGGCTTCTTTCCCATCATTATATCAATGTACTGACGGAAATTCTACCGTCAGTAGGTGTTATTTTCGTAAATTTTCTGTAAAATAGAGGAGTAACGCCGGTGTTCGGGGCGCGCGGTTTTGTGTCCGCCGGCGCTGAGAAATTAAGATAAACAGGAGGGGCCGGGAAATGAATCAGCAGAAGACAGGTATTTTTATTGCCGGATGCCGTAAAGAAAAGGGGATGACACAGGGACAGCTCGCGCAGCGGCTTGGCATCACGGATAAGGCCGTCTCCAAATGGGAGACGGGAAAGTCCATGCCGGATTTGTCATTGTTTATTCCGCTTTGCACGATACTGGAAATCACGCTGAACGAATTGTTTGCGGGTGAGCGGATTCCGACGGAGCAGATCAAAGAAAAGACAGACGAAGTGCTGTACCGGGTCATTGCGCAATGGCTGGGGGAGGAGTATCCGGGAAATGCCGGAGAGAAAACGCCGGATTATGAAGGCGCCGGACAGGGAAAGCCGGGAGCAGAAGGCACCGTTGTACTGAAAGTAGAGCATGTTTCCAAACGATATCGGGATGGGGAAGCGGAAACAACCGTGCTGCGTGATGTGAGCTTTGAAATTGAAAATCCGGCAGAGAAAAATCTCCCCTGTAATTGTTTTGCATCCGGAAGGGGGAGCCTGACCGGTATCATGGGGGCGTCAGGCTGTGGAAAAACGACACTTCTGAATCTGATTGCGACGATTGACAGTCCTACGGACGGTACGATCGAAATTCATGGAGAAAAGATTACGGATATCCCGGAGGAGGAACAGGCCAAATTCCGAAGAGAACATTTGGGGTTTATTTTTCAGGAATATAATCTGATTGATACGCTGACGGTTTATGAAAATATTGCACTTGCACTTTCCATGCGGGAAGCGCCGGAGGGCGGAACGGAAAGGAAGATATATGAAATTGCGGAAAAACTGGATATTCTTTCCGTTCTGGATAAATATCCTTATGAAATATCCGGCGGTCAGCGCCAGCGGTGCGCCTGTGCGAGAGCCGTTATCGTGGAGCCGGATTTGATTCTGGCGGATGAGCCGACGGGGGCGCTGGATTCCGGTTCAGCCAGACAGCTTCTGGATATCTTTACGATGCTTTGCCGGGAATATGGCGTGACGATTCTGATGGTAACACATGATGTCTTGTCGGCCAGCTATTGCGACCGCATTCTTTTTATGAAGGGAGGGACGATCAGGACATCTTTTGAACGGGGAGAAATGAGCAGACAGGCTTTTTTTGCCGGTATTCTGGAGAGAACAGCATGGACTGCGGAGGAGGGATGTGAAAAAAATTATGAAGAGAAACTGGCTCTATTTTAAACTGACGATCAGGAATGCGAAACGTTCTTATGCGGATTATCTGCTTTATATTGTGAC
This sequence comes from uncultured Lachnospiraceae bacterium, assembly GCA_910584965.1. Lineage (GTDB taxonomy): Bacteria > Bacillota > Clostridia > Lachnospirales > Lachnospiraceae > UBA3282. Next base: position 5,880 of record CAJUDZ010000043.1, read on the forward strand.
AGTGAGTATTTTGCTGGCGGTTATGGAGGCGGCGGAATGTGTTGCGATGGCCGGAAAAAATCTTGCCGGCTTTCAGACGGCATCATTACCGGCATTGATTGTCATGATATTAATTATCTTAACATCCGTCATCCAGGATTTTATGATGAGACAGCGCGCGAAGGAGTTTGCCGGTTATTTATTGCTGGGAATGGGGAAGAAGGAGCTGACAGCGGTGTTATTAGGTGAATTTTGGATGATGGGATCAGGATGCTTTGCTGTCGGTGCGGCGGTTGGGCTGGCAGCATTTAAACTTATATTGTCATTATTTGATTTTGAGACAAATATGTCTGCGGGGCGCAGTGTGTTCCATTCCTTCTGTTTTTTCCTTCTGGCTGAGGGTATTTGTTCTCTGATCATCCGCCGGAGGATTCGGAAAATGCAGATCATTGATCTGATACGGGAAAGGAAGCGGAACAGAGGATTTCAGAATATGGGAGACTGTCGGAGATGGGGAATGGTTTTTCTGGGGAGTTTCGTCTGTTTCTTTGGAGGAGTGGCAGGAATCGCCTTTTTGCCGGGCGAGACGGCATTTCCGCTTATTTCGGTTATTGCGGTTCCTCTGATTGGTTCGGTATTTTCCGGATATCGTTTCTTTTTTGGCTTTCTCTGCCGGGAAAGAGGGAAGCGGACCGGATTTTTCTACCGGAAGGACCGGCTGTTTCCGATGTCATGGGTATTATCAAACGCGGAGACGGATGCGGTGGTTTCCTCGGTATTCTGTATCTGCATTTTATTTTCGGCGGTATCTTTTCTGTTCGGCATTTTGCAGTTTCAGCCGTGGATGCCGCTGTATGAGCCGGCGGTACGGGAATGGATGGGTTTTTTGCAGATCTGTCTTTGCATTATTTTTTTCGTCATTTATTTTTCTGTTTCATCGCTTCTGATACTGATGGAAATCCGGCGGGGAAGCGGAAACCTGAAGATTCTGTATGAGATGGGGAAAAGCCGGGAGCAGATCAGAAGCATTCTGCGAAGGCAGGCCGCGTTCAGGCTGGCAATGCCAATGGGAATGGCGGCGCTGCTGCTTTGTATCTGCCTGCCGCTCATAAGTTTTAAGCTGCATGTTCTGCTGCCCGGCTCCGGGATCGTTCTGTTAAAGTCTGCCGGGGTATTTCTGCTGTGCACAGGGGTTTTTTACCTGCTTTATTTCAGCGTGGTCTGCCGGATGGGAAATCGTGGAATCGGGCAAAACGGTTGTTAAAAGGGGGCCGCTTCTGTTATAATGAATAAAAATATGCCGATGTTTATGTTTTTTCGTTTGGCATATGATTCAGGGCGGGGGAACCATGTATAAGATTATCATTGTTGACGACGAAGAAAAGATCGCGGAGGGTATCGCGCATCTTTTCCCGTGGGAGCAGATGGGATTTTCAGTAGAAGCATATTTCAGGAGCGCGCGGAAGGCGGTCGAATATCTGGAGCACCATCAGGTGGACGTGCTGGTCAGCGATATTGAAATGCCGGATATTTCAGGGCTGGAATTGTGCGAGCGGCTTTCAGGCGGCTCCGTCCGGATTGTTTTTATCAGCAGTTACCAGAATTACGAGTATTTTCGGTCAGCAATCCATTATAAAGTGGAAGACTATCTGCTGAAACCGATCAAATTCCAGGAACTGAGAGAGTGTTTCAGAAAAATTAAAGAAGAACTGGATGAAGAAAACAATGCGATGCCGGATGCACCGGTCGCTTATTATGATCAGATTGTCAGGGAAGTGAAGAACTACATAGAACAGAATTACAGGGAGGCGTCGCAGAATGAGGCGGCCGCGCTGGTCGGCATGAGCAGCGGTTATCTTTTCAAAATTTTCAAGGAAAAGTCGGGACAGGGTTTCATGGAATATCTGACGGAAGTGCGGATGAAAAAAGCCTGTGAGCTTCTTGATAACATCCAGTTTAAAAGCTACGATGTGGCATATTACGTAGGATATGACAATCCAAAGAACTTTTCACGGGCTTTTAAGGCATATCTTGGGATGACGCCTAAGGAATACCGGAGCCGTAAAGGAATAAACGGATGAAGAGAAAATATTTCTGGCGGAACTTTTATGACTACTGTAAGCTGATGATGGTTCCGCTGTTATTATTGTTTCTGGCCTGTATGGTACTGGTTACGATACAGATGCAGAAAGATTTGAATGCACAGGCGGGGAGCACGCTTTCCAGCGTCAATACGAGTCTGGATTCCGTAGTCAGCAATGTTATTTTCCAGAATGACCAGCTGACGAATAATTCTTCCATGCTGCTTGCATTGAAAAAGTTATTGCTGCGGGATACGAATATAGATTACAGCGAAGCGATTTATCTGCGCAATATCAAGACGCTGATGCGCAGTATTACGGAGACCTATCCGTATATAGATTCTGTCTATCTGTATCTGGACGGGTATGATAAATTTTTTTCCTCCGAAAGCGCGGTGACGACATTTGACGGGGAAAAAGACCGGGAATGGCTTCAGATATATCTGCAGATGAATCCCGATGAACGGAATTATGTGTCGGTGCTCGGAACGGACGGGCAGAAATCGATTACGATTTTCCAGAGAATGCTTCTTCTGGACGGCATTGTCGTAATGGATATCGAGATTGAAAAATACAGAAATCTGCTGAACCAGATCCTGTACAACCATAATGAAACGATTCTTTTTTATAATAATGAGGGAGAATACCTGTTTCAGTGGAATGCGGGAAAAGAAACTGATCAGGAAGAAGCGCTGCCCGGAATGATTCCGGATGGCAGCGACGGGAAGTGGCTCCGGCTCGGGAAAAAGTTTTATATGGTTCATGAAAGCCGGGATAACAGCTATCAGCTGAAAATTGTATCGCTGATTCCGCAGGATGTGATATGGGATAATATCAAAGGGGTTGCCAGTGTCTTTTTTCTGGTTATGGGCGTCTGTGTGATCGTACTGATGCTCCTGGCGTACCGGACGGCCAAAGAATCTTTTGACCGCATCGAATATATGGTCAATGTGTTTCAGGATGCGGAACGGGGTAATTTTCCGAAAGAGCCGAAACAGGAAGAAAAAAATGAATATGATGTGGTTCTGAATAACATCATCTACCTCTTTTTGCATAATATACAGCTGAACGACAGCCTGAAACAGAAGCAGCAGGAACAGGAAATCGCGGAACTGACCGCGTTACAGCTTCAGATTAACCCTCATTTTTTGTTCAATGTATTGCAGAATGTGGAATTTGAGATGAAAAAAGTGGGCGGAGCGGATGCCGTCTGCAAAATGATGGAGGATTTGTCTGAAATCTTGCAGTATGCGCTGAAAAATCCGCTGGAGCCAATTACGCTGCGGCAGGAAATCGAGTACCTGAAAAAATATGTCTCCATTCAGCGGAAGCGTTTTGGAAGCGATTTTATCGTTTATTATGAAATCGATGAGGAACTGTGGGAATTCCCCGTATTCCGCCTGATGCTGCAGCCTCTTGTGGAAAACAGCATCGTGCATGGCGTAAGGCTCTGTGACAGGCCGGGATATATCAAGGTCAAGGCGTTTGCGCGCGGCGGCCGGGTGATTTTCCGGGTGGTAGATAACGGTATTGGCATGACGGCGGAAGAGATTCAGAAGTTTCAGGACAGAATCCAGAGAATTAATGTGCGCCACATCGGTATGTCGAATGTAAACAGCCGTCTGAAAATATATTATGGCGAAGAGTCCGCAATCCATGTGCGGAGCCGGAAGAACAGGGGATGCGTGGTGGAGTTCAGCATTCCGACGGATGGCAATGAGTACAAAAGATGAAGAAATTTGTGAAAAAATGAGTGTATAATGTACGAAGAAGTGAAAAAAAGAAGAAATTTGTTAAGAGGCCTTCCTTTTAATATTAATTTTATTTTTATAAAATAAATTTAATAAAAAAAGGGAGGTTTTCTATATGAAGAAAAAAGCATTGACACTTATATTATCCCTGTCGATGACCGCAGCTCTGCTCGCAGGATGCGGCGGGGGTTCAGACGAACAGCCTTCACAGGATGCGGCGCCGCAGGATACCGCTTCATCGGACAGCAATGCGGATAACAGCGCAGATAACAGTGAGGCGGAAACGGCGCAGACCGCATCGGATGAAGAGCAGATTACGCTCCGGTTTGCATGGTGGGGCGGCGACGAAAGAGCGGAGGCGACGCTGGCGGTAATTGAGCAGTTCGAAGCGCTTCATCCCAATATCACCATCGAAGCGGAATATGGCGGAAATGACGGCTATCATGATAAACTGGCGACGTCTTTGGCTTCCGGAACGGCGGCGGATATTGTACAGGTAGATCCTGAAACGTTTCCAACCTATGTTGCCGCGGGAGATTATTTCTATGATTATGCGGAGCTCGGTATGGATATGAGCAATTTTGATGAAGCTTATATTTCCCTGGAAATAAACGGAAGGTATAACGGCAGTCAGCTGGGACTTCCGAGCGGTATTTCCGGTGCGGGGCTTCTGGTGAACAAAACGCTTGCCGACGAGATCGGACTGGATTTCACACAGCCTTATGACTGGGATGATCTGATTGAGATGGGAAAAAAGGTAAAAGAATATGATCCCGACCTGTATCTTATGAGTATGAACAAGGAATATATCGCGAATCTGATCGTTTTCAACTATGGAAAACAGCTGGCGGGCGGTACGTTTGCGGACCCGGATAACAATCAGATACGGATTACCAAAGAACAGTTGGAAGAAGTTTATACTTATGTTAAGAAATTGTTTGATGAAGGCGTAATACCGCCGGCATCCTATCAGGCATCTTACAGCGGCGACGAGCTGCAAAACGATACCAACTGGATTGAAGGCAATTATGTTGCGACCTTTACTTATATTTCCACGATGGACGTTATGGTTGCCGCAAATCCCGACGTGGAATATTACGCGGGACAGATACCGAAGCTTGACGGCGCGGCGGAAGCCGGCTGGGCTTCCAATACGCCGCAGGTATTTGCAATTACGAAGACGAGCGAACATCCGGAAGCGGCGGCAGAGTTCATGGATTACTTCTTTAATAATGAGACGGCAATGGAGACGCTCGGAACGACAAGAAGCGTTCCGCCTACCGAGAAGGCAAGGCAGATCTGTTCCGATAACGGTATCTTAACGGAGTGGACAATGGAGGGCGCCAATATAGCGGCAGCTATGGGCGGTACGCCGAATGACAAGATTTCCTCGACCAATGAAGCAAAAGAAATTCTATTTGATGCGGTGGAGAGCATCGGTTACGGTGCAAAAGATCCGGCAACGGCAGCAGAAGATACGTTGAATCTTCTGTCGGGATTATTAGATTAAAAGCGGTTTTGTTCAAAAGGGGTGCAGATTCTGCCCCCTTTTGTGTGGAAAGGAAAGGAAACGGTATGAAATCTGCAAAAAGCGGTGTGAAAAAAACAGGATACAGGAAAAGAGACTATCAGGCCTTTATTTATATTGCGCCATGGCTGATCGGTTTTCTCGTTTTACAGCTTTATCCGTTTATGATGTCTCTTTTTTATTCTTTCAATAATTATACGGTCGGGGCGGTACCCGAATGGGTTGGTTTGAAAAACTATGTAAAGCTGTTTACACAGGATACGGAATTTTGGAATTCATTAAAGGTTACAATCGTTTATACACTGTATACGGTCCCGGGAAAATTGATTATGGCGCTGGCGGTAGCCGTTTTTTTAAACCGCGATATTAAGGGAATCAATCTGATCAGAACGCTGTATTATATTCCGTCTTTGTTTGGCGGCAGCGTTGCAATCGCGATTCTGTGGAAACTGATGTTTCTGGAAAACGGCCTTATGAATGCCTTTTTACAGGCGCTTTCCCTTCCGACGATCTCTTTTCTCGGCGATACCAGATATGCGCTGAAGACGATCTGTTCCCTGGAAATCTGGCAGTTCGGTTCTTCTATGGTTATGTTCCTTGCGGCCTTAAAACAGGTTCCCCGGTCGTTATACGAAGCGGCGCAGATCGATGGCGGCGGAAAAATCCGCATTTTTTTTACCATTACGATTCCGCAGATCACATCGATTATTTTCTTTAATTTGATTATGCAGGTCATTCAGGCGCTCCAGAATTTCACTTCCGCATTTGTTATTACGAATGGCGGGCCGATGAAATCCACTTATGTGCTGGGGATGAAATTGTATAAGGAAGGCTTTTCTAACTTCAAAATGGGATATGCCAGCAGTATTTCCTGGGTGGTATTTACGATTATTCTGGTAGTTTCCCTTCTGCTGTTTCGTTCTTCCTCCGCCTGGGTTTACTACGAAGACCAGGGTGACTTTTAATTCTAATGGAAAGGCATGGTTATTGATATGAAGAAAATAAAAAACAAGAGGCTGAAAAAATTCATTGATTACCTCATTATTGTAATCATCGGCGTGATTATGCTGTATCCGATTTTCTGGATGTTTTTTGCCACATTTAAATCGAATGAGGAGATATACAGTTCCATTAAGCTGCTTCCCAAATCATTCAGCCTTCAATATTATATTGACGGATGGAAGGGTACCGGGAAGATCACCTATACGCAGTTTTTCCTGAATACCTTTATTATGGTGGTACCCACCACAATTCTGACGGTGATTTCGGCAGCCCTGGTGGCTTATGGATTTGCCAGATTCCATTTCCCGTGCAAAAAGTTTTTGTTCGGACTGCTGATCGCGACGCTGATGCTTCCCAATGCGGTTATTATTATCCCGCGTTATACGCTATATAATAAATTTGGCTGGGTAAACAGCTACATCCCGTTTTATGTTCAGGCGGCGCTGGCCTGCAACGCCTTTTTTACCTACATGCTGATTCAGTTCTTCCGGGGACTTCCAAGAGAGCTGGACGAGTCCGCGTATGTGGACGGATGCGGTACATTCCGCACATTCATACAGATTCTGCTGCCGCTGATGAAACCGGCGCTGTTTTCGGCGGGGGTATTCCAGTTCTTATGGACATATAACGATTATTTTAATTCGTTGATCTTCATTAATTCAGTCAGGAAATATCCGATTTCTCTGGCTTTACGGATGTCGCTGGATGCGGAATCCGTTGTACAGTGGGGACAGGTCATGGCAATGTCGTTTCTTGCGGTAGTGCCTGTTATCCTTTTGTTCTTTGCGGCGCAGAAGTATTTCGTGGAAGGAATTGCGACCAGCGGCCTGAAAGGGTAGCTGCGGCGCAGATACCGGACAGACGTCGAGTACAACGCTGAAAATCGTTCAAATATCATGGCCCGGGGCGCGTATTCCCCTGACCATAGAGGGCATGACAAACGGTTTTAACGGAAGCTGTCGTCCCGGCGGAGTGATCTGTCGGGGCGGCAGTTTTTTTGATTACAGCTTTTCCGATTTACTTGTGACAGGGCGATGGGAATGGTATAATCGAATGTAGGTATAAAAAATTGTATGGTAAAATCAGAAAGGTATTATGATTAAAACGGGATTTAAGAAATTGTTTGTGGAAAAAGGAGGAAAAAGATGTTGGAATTTCGGTATGATACACAGTTATTGATTGAGGGAGAAGACCTGGATGAAGACGTTATCAGCGAGTATATTACGGAACATTTTAAAGGAGACTGTCTTCTGGCGGTGGGGGATGAAGAACTGATTAAAGTCCATTTTCATACGAACGAGCCCTGGCAGCTGCTTGAATACTGTGCCTCGCTGGGGGAGATTTATGATATTGTGGTGGAAGACATGGACAGACAGGCGCGGGGATTGAAGGGATGAAAAACAGGGATTTGACGACAGGAAGCGTTTTTCAGACGATTCTTTCTTTTTCAATGCCTTATCTGCTTTCCTATTTTTTACAGACGCTGTACGGGATGGCGGACTTGTTTATCATCGGGCAGTACTGCGGGGTGGAAAGCACAACGGCGGTTTCCATCGGAAGCCAGGTCATGCACATGCTGACGGTAATGATCGTCGGTCTGGCGATGGGTTCTACGGTGATGATCGGCCGTGCGGCCGGCGCGAAAGAAAAACAGAAGGTTAATCTGGCAGTCGGGAATACGGTCGTGCTTTTCCTGTTCCTTTCTGTCGTGTGCACGGTGCTGTTGCTGATGGCGGTGCATGCGATTGCGGCGGTCATGGCGACGCCGGAAGAGGCGGTGGAAGGGCTGATCCGCTATCTCATGATCTGCTTTATCGGGATTCCTTTTATCACGGCATACAATATTATCAGTTCCATTTTCCGGGGGATGGGCGACTCCAAAAGCCCGATGTATTTTATTGCGGTTGCCTGTGCTTTTAATATCGTTCTGGATTATCTGTTTATCGGCATGATGGGACTCGGAACGGCGGGAGCGGCGCTTGGAACGACGCTTTCACAGACGATCAGCGTACTCGTTTCTTTCATCGTGATTCGGAAGCGGAAGATGATTCCGGGATTGTGCGGAGCCGATTTCAGGCCGCGAAAGGCAGTTCTTGGAAATATTCTGAAGGTGGGCGTTCCGGTGGCGGTGCAGGATGGCTTTATCCAGATCGCGTTCATCGTGATTACGGTCTTTGCAAATCGCAGAGGTTTAAACGATGCGGCGGCGGTGGGCATTGTGGAAAAACTGATCGGGATTCTTTTCCTGATACCGTCGTCCATGCTCTCGGCCGTTTCGGCGCTGTCCGCACAGAATATCGGCGCCGGCCGGCATGACCGGGCGCGGGATACGCTGAAATATGCGGCGATGATCGCAGTATCTTTCGGTCTGATCGCGTCGGTGATCATGCAGTTTGCCGCGGAAGGGGCGGTCGGATTGTTTGCGGATGATCAGGAAGTGATTCTGCTCGGCGGGCAGTATATGCGCGGTTATGTGTGGGATTGTATTTTTGCGGGCGTACATTTTTGCTTCAGCGGATATTTCTGTGCGTATGGGCTTTCCATGATTTCCTTCGTTCATAATTCGATTTCCATCGTCTGCGCCCGGATTCCGCTTGCCTATATTGCGGCCAGATATTTTACGGAATCGCTGCTTCCGATGGGCGTCGCGGCGCCGGCGGGATCGCTGCTTTCCGTTGTGGTCTGTATTGCGGCGTTTGTATGGATGAGGCGGCATATGGAACGGTTTACATAATCTGTTGTGTTTGAAACTTTCTGAGAGAAGAATGCGGGAGGAATTGGATATGTGGTTTCTGTTTGCGATGTTGTCATCCGTCTTCGCGGCGCTGACCGCCATCCTTGCCAAGATCGGCATCGAGGGCGTCAATTCCAATCTGGCCACGGCGGTACGGACGGTGGTGGTGCTCATTATGGCGTGGGGAATGGTTTTTCTGACGCATACCCAGGGCGGTATCTTTGCGATCAGCAGAAAAAGCTGGCTGTTTCTCATATTGTCCGGCCTGGCGACGGGGGCTTCCTGGCTCTGTTATTACAAAGCGCTCCAGATCGGAGAGGCTTCGAAAGTGGTTCCGGTCGATAAACTGAGCGTCGTCATCACACTCGTGCTGGCTTTTGTTTTTCTGCATGAGAAGTTTACGGTAAAATCGGCGTTCGGATGCGTGCTGATCGGTGCGGGAACGTTGTTAATGGTTCTGTGAACGGGAGGGAAATGCGATGGAAAAGATGTCCGACAGGGAAACGGAACGGCTGGAATTTCTGAAAAGTTATGATTTCATGAAGCTCGGACAGGCTGTCAGCCATCATAACTGGCAGGCGGCGGCTATGACGGTACAGCGGATGCAGAAGCGGGTGCGGGAGCTGGAACTGAATGCGTTCGAAAGACAGTTTACGGGAATCCGACAGTGCATTTTACAGAAACAGGAAAGACAGGCCAAAGATATTCTGGCGCTGGTGATGGCGAAGCGTGCCAGGATGCTGGAAAGCGGTATGCAGGGGGGCCGGGATGTCTTATAAGAACGGGATATAAGCAGCAGAAAAGGAAAGGAACTGGCGCATGGCGTTACAATTTTACTTAGGCGGTTCGGGGGCCGGAAAAAGCAGAAAACTGCATGAAGATATCATAGCGGCTTCGGTTCGGGAGCCGAAACGGAATTTCCTTCTGATCGTACCGGATCAGTTTACGATGCAGACGCAGATGGATCTGGTGCTGGAGCATCCGAACAAAGGGATTATGAATATCGATGTTTTGAGCTTCGGCAGGCTGACGCACCGGATTTTAGAAGAGGTGGGTCATATGGACATGCCGGTTTTGGACGATACGGGCAAGAGCCTGATTCTTCGGAAAATAGCGGAAACGGAACAGCAGAAGCTGTCCGTCATCGGAAAACACCTGCATAAAATAGGCTATGTGCATGAGGTCAAGTCGGCCATTTCGGAGTTTATGCAGTACGGCATTGGCGTCGAAGAGCTTTCCAGGCTTGCGGAATATGCGAAAAGCCGCGGAGCGCTGTATTACAAGCTGAAAGATCTGCAGGTGCTGTATGCGGGCTTTTTGTCCTATATTCAGGAAAAATTCATTACTACGGAAGAAACGCTGGACAGGTTGCGGGAGGCGCTTCCGAAATCGGAAATCATCAGGGACTGCGTGATCGCTTTCGATGGGTTTACCGGTTTTACGCCGATTCAGTACCGGGTTATCCAGGAGCTGATGCGGCTGGCCGGAAAAGTCATTGTGACGATCACGATCGAAGGGGGCGAAAATCTTTTTCAGCCGGACGGAGAGCAGAAATTGTTTCATCTGAGCAAAAAGACGGCGGCCGATTTGCGGCGGCTTGGTGAAGAGGCCGGCGTTCCGATGCTTCCGGCAACAGTCTGCGAAACGGGAACGGGCAGACTTCCCAGATTCCGGGAGAACCCGGAGCTGGCGCATTTAGAGCGGCATTTGTTCCGCTATCCGGTCGTTCCTTATGACGGGGAAACAACGCGGATACATTTGAGGGAAGCGTCCACGCCGAAAGAAGAAGTCCGGCAGACCTGTATCGAGATTTACCGGCTGTTGTACGGAGAGAAGGCCGGACGGGAAACTGCGGCGGGCAGTCCGGGAACGGAGGATGTAACAGGAGCGGAGAAATATCCGGGAACGGCCGGACTGCATTTCCGGGATATTGCGGTCGTAACGGGCAGCATGGAGACATACGGAAACGATATCGAAGAGGAATTTGCCCGGTTTGGCATTCCGGTTTACATGGATAAGACGCGGGGCATATTGTTTAACCCGTTTACCGAATATATCCGCAGCGCTTTGCAGATTGTGCTGCAGGACTTTGGCAGGGATGCGGTGTTCCATTATTTCCGGACGGGACTTTGCGGTTTTGAGCGGGAGGATATCGACCGGCTGGAAAATTATGTCCGCAGATTCGGGATTCGCGGAAAAAAGAGCTGGAGCAGTCTTTTTGTCTATAAGGAAGAGGAAGGGGAGGACGGCATCGCTTCGCTCGCCCTGTATAACGAAATGCGGGAAAAACTGACGGAACAGCTCGCGCCGATTCTTTTTCCCTGTCGGACGGCGGGGGAACTGGTGCATGCGCTGTATGATTTTCTGGTGCAGAACGGGATGCAGCAGAAGCTGGCCCGCTTTGAAAAGAAGTTCCAGGCGGAGGGAGAGCTGGCGAAGGCGAAGGAGTATGGGCAGATTTACGGTCTGGTCATCGATCTGCTGGATCAGATCGAAGGGCTTTTAAGGGAAGAGCCCATGACGCTGAAGGAATTTGCGGAAATTCTGGACGCCGGGTTTGCGGAAATCACGGTCGGAACGATACCGCAGAATGTGGACAGGGTGGTGATCGGCGATATCGAGCGGACCCGTTTAAAACAGGTGCGGGTGCTTTTTTTTCTGGGAATCAATGACGGGAACATTCCGAAAGGAACCGGCGGCGGGGGTATTATTTCGGATATCGACCGGGAGTTTTTACAGGAGTCGGGCTGGGAGCTTGCGCCTACGCCGCGGCAGCAGATGTATATTCAGCGGCTGTATCTGTACCTGAATATGACGAAGCCTTCGGAGCGGCTGTACTTATCTTACGCGAAGGTCGGAAAAGACGGAAAAAGCAGGCGGCCCGCCTATCTGATCGATACGATGCAGAAACTTTTTCCGGGGCTTGCCATTCGGAGTCCGGAGCTTTACCCGATGGAAGAACAGCTGTCGGGCGGAGCGGACGGAATATGGTTTTTCACGGAACTTTTACGGGAATATGCGGCTGGCCGGCTTTCGGAAGAAGAACAGCGGAAACTTTTCACTTTTTTCAGAAGCTATTATGACAATCCGGACTGGCGGGCGCAGATCGGGCAGCTGGTCGATACGGCCTTTTATCAGTATCGGGAAAGCCCGCTTTCGAAACGGGTGACGACGGCGCTTTACGGCATAATGCTGCAAAACAGCGTCAGCCGTCTGGAAAAATACGCGGCCTGTGCCTACGCGCATTTTCTGCAATATGGGCTGATGCTGAAAGAACGCGGGGAATACGGCTTTGAAGACGTGGATATGGGAAATGTTTTTCATGGCGTGCTGGAGCTGTTTGCCCAAAAGCTTGCGGAACATGGGTATACATGGTTTGATTTTCCGAAAGAGGACGGGGAAAAAATGCTGGACGAAGCGATCGAGGCCTATGCGGTTACTTACGGCGGAACGATTCTGTACAGCAGCGCCAGGAACCAGTATCTGTTAAAGCGCATCCGGCGGATTTTGGGCAGAACGGTACGGACTTTACAGATACAGCTGCAAAAAGGCTCATTTTTGCCGGAACATTTCGAGATGTCTTTTTCCATGCTGGAAGATCTGGACGCGGTGAACATCGCGCTGACCGGACAGGAAAAGATGAAGCTTCGGGGACGGATAGACCGGATTGACACCTGCGAGGAAGAGGACACCGTCTATGTGAAAGTCATCGATTATAAATCGGGAAACCGGAAGTTCGACTTGGCGGCGCTGTATTACGGACTGCAGTTACAGCTCGTCGTCTATATGAATGCGGCGGTGGAAATCGAGCAGAAAAAGCATCCGGAGAAAAAAGTCGTTCCGGCCGCGATGCTGTACTATCATATCGCGGATCCGATGATCGAGGACGGACAGGAGCTGACGCCGGAACAGCTGAACCGGAAAATATTACAGGAACTGAAAACGACCGGAATCGTCAACAGCGACGACAGGGCCGTCAGCCTGTTGGACAAAGAGCTTACCGGGAAGTCCGATATTCTTCCGGTGGAGCGGAAAAAAGACGGCAGTTTTTCCGCTCATTCGAGCGTCATGAGCGAAGAAGATCTCAAGACAATATCAGATTATGTAAATTATAAAATCAAAGAACTGGGAACCGGTATTTTACAGGGAAACATTTCGGTGAATCCCTGTGAGCAGAACGGGAACAGCTCCTGCACATACTGCTCTTACAAAAGCATTTGCGGCTATGATGCCGAAATCGGAGGGTATGGGATGCGGAAACTGGAAAATCTGCCGCCGGACGAGGCGGTGCTTTTGATGAAAGCGGCATGCGGAGATGAGAAGGAGCTTCTTTGAGAACACGGGAAGCCGGACTGAAAGAAAGGCATGGGATTGGAATGGGCGTTACTTATACGGCGGAACAACAGAAGGTAATCGATACGCGCGGGTGCAATCTGCTGGTATCGGCGGCGGCCGGTTCCGGGAAGACGGCGGTGCTCGTGGAGCGCATTGTCAAAATGGTCAGCGACGCGGCGTATCCGGTGGATATCGACCGGCTTCTTGTCGTGACTTTTACCAATGCGGCGGCGGCCGAAATGCGGGAACGGGTCAGCAATGCGATCGGAGACAAGCTGGCAGGGGAGCCGGAAAACGAGCACCTGCAGAAACAGGCGGCGCTTCTGCATAACGCGCAGATTACGACGATCGACAGTTTCTGCCTGTTTGTCATCCGCAATCATTTTCATACCATCGGTCTGGATCCGGGATTCCGCATTGCGGACGAAGGAGAGTTAAAGCTGCTGCAAAACGATGTGATGAGCGACGTGCTGGAGCGCTGCTATCAGGAAGGAGACAGCGCTTTTCTGAACTGCATGGAATATTTCAGCACCGGAAGCCGGGATAAAGCGGTGGAAGAGGCGGTATTCAAACTTTATGATTTCGCCATGAGCAATCCGTTCCCGGAAGAATGGCTGCGGGAGCGGAAGCGGGACTATGAAGTGCCGGGGCAGATCGATACGCCAGGGCAGGCGGCCGATGCGCTGACGGAGCTTTCCTGGATGAAGAAACTGATGGGCCAGGTTGATATGCTGCTGCAGGGATTGGGTGACCGGATTGGTCAATGCGTTGCACTGTGCGAGACCCCCGACGGCCCTTATATGTACGGGGAACTGCTGGAACAGGAAAAAGAACAGATTGCGGGTCTGCTTGCGGCGAAAAGCTATGAGGAACGTTTTCTGCGGTTTTCTGCGCTTTCATTTGGCAGGCTGTCTTCCAAAAAGGACGTGACCGTATCCGCGGTGAAACGGGAGCTTGTCAAAAGCATCCGCACGGAAATCAAAGAGCAGTTACTGGAACTGCAGAAGAATTATTTTGCCCGGTCTTCGGAAGAAGTCCTGAGCCAGATGGCGGTGTGCGGGGAGGCCGTCTGCGGGCTTGTGGATCTGACCATTCTTTTTCAGGAAACGTTTGCGCGGACGAAACGGGAGAAAAACATTCTGGATTTTGACGATATCGAACATCTTGCATTGTCGGTCTTACTGCGGCGCGGCGCGGACGGCGGCGTGGAAGCAACGGAAACGGCGCTTGAATACAGGAGCCATTTTGCGGAGATTTTAATCGATGAGTATCAGGACAGCAATCTGGTGCAGGAATACCTGTTATCAGCGATTTCCGGCGAGGCGGAAGGAAACTTTAACCGGTTTATGGTGGGGGATGTGAAGCAGAGCATTTACAAGTTCCGTCTGGCGAGGCCCGAACTTTTCATGGAGAAATATAATACCTATCAGGGGACAGACGGCGGCAACACGCTGCGCATCGATCTGCATAAAAATTTCCGCAGCAGAGAACAGGTGCTGACCAGCACGAACGCTGTTTTTGAACAGGTGATGCGAAAGGAGCTCGGGGGAATCGTATACGATGAAAAGGCCGCGCTCTATCCGGGCGCCGTTTACCCGGAAAAGGTCTCCGCGGATAAAACGGACCCGGACGAGGCTTATCCGGACGGAGAAAAGAAAGACCTTTCCGATACGGAACTGCTGCTTTTTGCGGTAAAAGAAGACCGGACGGAGGAGAGAAAAGACCCGGAGGGCGCTTTGAATGCGAAACAACAGGAAGCATATGGAATCGCCGGGAAAATCCGTGAGCTCGTTACTTCCTTTCAGGTGGCGGACCGGGGAACGGGAAAGCTGCGGTTGGCTTCCTATAAGGATATCGTGATTTTGCTGCGGACGACTTCGGGATGGGATGAAGAGTTCCGGAAGATATTGGAAGAAGAAGGGATTCCGGTGCATGTGACATCCAAGACCGGTTATTTCGCGGCGGCGGAAGTACAGGAACTGCTGCATTTTCTGCAGATACTGGATAATCCTTTGCAGGACATTCCGTTTTACGGGACGCTGCATTCTTATTTCGGCGGTTTTTCGGAGGAAGAAATCGCGACGGTGAGGGCGGCCTATCCGAAAAAGCGTTATCTTTATGATGCGGTCAGGCTGTATGCGGAGACGGAAGCGGCCGCGGAAGCAGCAGAGGATGCGGCGGAAGAGATAGGAGACGGGCCGGTTGACGGTGCGGCCCAGGCCGGGGCCGAATCGGTCTTTCACGAGACGCGGCCCGAACGGGAAGCGGCCGCTGGCGTCGTACAGGCGCCGCTTTGCGGCAGGCTGCGGGCATTTCTCGACCGGATCCGGCGGTATCGTGAAATGACGGTTTATATGCCGGTGTACGAACTGCTGCAGACGATCATCCGCGAATACGCCTATCTGCCCTATGTGATGGCGAAACCGGGCGGAAGCCGGAGGCGTGCCAATACGGAAATGCTGCTCGTGAAAGCGTCGGATTATGAAAAAACGAGTTATTACGGATTGTATCATTTTCTTCGTTATATCGAACAGCTCGAAAAATATGACGTGGATTACGGCGAAGCCGGATTACAGGACGAGAATGCCGATGTGGTGCGGATTATGAGCATTCATAAGAGCAAGGGGCTGGAATTTCCGATCTGTTTTGTGGCGGGGCTTGCCAAGACTTTCAATAACCGGGATGCGGGCGGGCGCCTGGTCATGGATGTAGATCAGGGAATCGGCGTGGATTATGTGAATCCTGAACTGCGGATATCGAGCCGGAATCTGCGGAGGAATTTTATCGCCTCCGTTCTGCGTCAGGACAATCTGGCGGAGGAGCTTCGAATTTTGTATGTGGCGATGACGAGGGCGAAGGAAAAGCTGATTCTGACGGGAACGTTAAAGCAGCCGGAAAAGAAGATTCTGTCCCTGTCGGCATTGCAATGGGTAAAAGAAAAGTGTTTTGCTTACGACACCCTTCTCAGGGTGAACAGCTTTTTAGGCGTGCTGCTTTATGCGGCGGCAAGAAATCGATGCTTTGACGAATTGTGGAAGCTCTGCGGGATTGACCCGGAAAGTCAAAATCCCTTGTATCAGGAAGAGATGAGACTGCGGATATCCGTTGTGCAATGGGAAGAGACGCTGGAAGCGAAGGTGAGGGAAACGGTCGGAAGGGAAGACGACAGACGGAAACTGTTGTTGACTGAGCATTCGAAAAATGCCGGCCGGATTGATCAGGCGCTTCTGACATTGATGACGGACAAATTTTCCTACCGGTATCCGTATGAAAATCTGAAAGATTTATACACCAAAACGACCGTGTCGGAACTGAAAAAAGCCGGCATACAGGAAGAGACGGATTTTTCGTTTTCCCTGTATGAGGATGAACAGATAGTTCCCTATCTGCCCGCATTTTTGAAACAGGAAGAGGCTGTCAGCGGTTCCGACAGGGGAAGCGCCTTTCATAAAGTGATGGAACTGTTCGATTTCCGGCTGCTGACCGGAATGGAGGATAAAGAGAGCAGGGAAACGCTGGTGCGCGGGGAACTTTCACGTATGCTGGCGGAAGGAAAGCTGCAGCAGGCGGGCTATGAGGCGGTTTCCGTATCGAAAATTGCGGCTTTTCTGGAAAGCAACGTCGCAAAAAGGATGGCAAAAGCCGCTTCCGTGGGAAAACTGTATAAAGAACAGCCTTTTGTGCTCGGCCTTCCGGCCGATCGGCTGAACGAGGCTTTTCCGAAAGAAGAAACGGTTCTCATTCAGGGAATCATCGACGTCTTTTTTGAAGAAGAGGGACGCTATGTGGTCGTCGATTACAAAACGGATGCGGTCGAACAGGCGAAAGAGCTGGTCAGACGATATCAGACTCAGCTCGATTACTATGCGGAAGCGTTGGAACAGCTTTCAGGATATCGTTTCACCGGAGAGGGAATACAGGTCGCGGAGAAAATTATTTATTCCTTTAAGCTGGGGGAAGAGATCAGGCTGGGCTGATTTTTTTCGGGCCGTTACGCTGGTTAAGGGACAAAATCAGGCATTTGCGAAACGCATTATTTCAAGACAGCAGTTGTGCAAAACAGACAAATCATGAGCAGGGAGCTGTGCCGCCGCCGGTGTTTAGACGCCGTACTTTGGCGTCTTATGCAGCGCTGCGAGCGACAGTGCAGCGGAAGCGTGCCATGCGGTGATTGTCTGTTTTGTACAACGGAAGTTTTCGAAAACATAGTTTCGCAATCGCCTATAAAGGACAAAATCAGTAGGAGGGTAACATAAATAATGGAAGAGATTATAAAGCAATGGAATAAAGCCGCGCTAAAATATACAGAGAGGCTGTAAACGGTATTGGATAGCGGCACTATTCCGGTTATTAAGTTAGACATTGACAGCGGCAAGTTTTATCGTGTGACCGAAACGGGTGATTGGCTGGATCTTGCCATATGATAAAGAAAACTAATTCAAGCGGTTTGCCCATTGCCAAAGCATCTAACGTACATTGAGAGCAGGGAGTAATTCGCAATTCATCTTCTGCTACATTACAGTCAATCCGCAATATATATGTAAAAAGTAGTTATATAAACGTTATTGTGATACATATTATATTCTGCATATATGAATTTCATATCTCAGTTCTCCTTTGCTAATTGAATTTTTTGGAGAAATTAAGAAAGCATTTCAATCAATTCTTTCTGCCTGATTTATATTGTGTTATGATTTGTCATGGGTTTTTCTTTCCCTTATTTTTGCCCTTATGGGAGTTCGTAACAAAAGCCATTTCAGAAAATGGCTTGGGAAAAGGATATAACACAAGGGAAAACATAAGGGCAGTCCTCCTGCGGATTCATAACCGGATTTTTGTCCTTGTAGGACTGCTTGTGAGAACGGAAGTTTACCGTATGCCCCATATATTCGGGCTTGGAGAGAATCTGCCCGACGATATAACCACTCCAGTTATAAGGGTTGGGAAATTCCTCTTTGCTTTTCCTGACAATATCAGAATGGGTAAAACTTTTCTTCTGTGAGGTATTCAAAGGATATTTCCCTTTGCCGCCGTTTATCCCTGTCACGCCATGCGTTGATAGCCGCATAGCGTATGACTACTCTGCAAA
>CAJUDZ010000044.1 GCA_910584965.1 uncultured Lachnospiraceae bacterium
ATTTTTTTGCATAGAAAAGGAGCTGCGCACTAATTACTTAGTGCGACAGCCCCCTTTTTGTATATTCCATTATCATGATTTACATAAGAACCCGAATCAGCAATGACAGTATCAACGCTCATCGGCATGATCTCCGTCTTTTCTCTGACTATCCTGTCGGTTCCGAGCGCCAGAAATGATAAACTTTCCGGGAATAGGACAAACCATGTGATAACACGGATGCGCAGATTATAGATGCCGACATTATAACGGCCAGTTTCTTCTGTTTTCCCATCTTTTATCATCCCTTTCTTTCTCTTTTGTTTTCAAATTCTTTCAGTTTTATATACCCCAGTATGGCACATAAAACCTCTGTCGCAAACGCGGACATCATTACTACTGCGCATCCGGTTTCCCCCAGCAGCAGCATAGCCAGCATAATAAGAGTTTCTATACCCGCAATGATTCTCGCCTTTTTTCCAAAGCAAACCTTCTCTTCCTCACTGAGCATTCTTTTTTCATTCCCGACCGGCGCGATTTTCCATAAAACGGCCAGACAGACTAACGATATTCCCGCTGTGATAAGGTCCGCACACCGGAAATATTTGATGACAA
Source organism: uncultured Lachnospiraceae bacterium (assembly GCA_910584965.1). Classification (GTDB taxonomy): domain Bacteria; phylum Bacillota; class Clostridia; order Lachnospirales; family Lachnospiraceae; genus UBA3282. Next base: position 595 of record CAJUDZ010000044.1, read on the forward strand.
GAAATGCCGCAGCGATTACCGTCACGGAAAACAGCAGGCAGCCGCGCCGTGTCCTTGCGTGAAATCCGCCCGCATATCTCCGAAGAGGAAGAAAGCAAATGACGAACAGAATGCTTTCCCACAATAATCCCATCAGCAGACCGATTAATATGGTGATGGCAACGCTGTTCAATAAACTCTTACCCTGCATCAGCCCGAACAAAACAATTTCTTTTTCTTCGGCACTCAGCCAATCGCACTTCTTTATCAGCAATTCTGTGCCGGAAATTTTCATCTGTTCTTTCATTTTTTCAGCCTGCTCAGTTTTTTAACGGCATCCGGCACTTCCGGTTGGAAACCATAAAACGGACACGTCGTATTCACTTCCGTTTCCGCCGCCTTGTATGCCATTTTCACTACAAGCTTTGTATACAACGCTTTACATTTTTCCATGTTTTTCATTTCTCACCCCTCCTTTCGGCTACATCGTACCATTTTCTGACAGGAAAATCCCTTTAAATTCGAAAATGACATATATTCTCACCGAAATTAACACAAACTCTGCAAATACAGAGTGACATCCACTTCGAACATTTCATGGTCATGCCGTATGTCCAGCACACCATGGTTTTTCTCCACGATATCTCTCACATTTTTTAATCCCATTCCATGATTTTTGCCGTTCTTTTTCGTGGAAAGCAGCCAGCCCTCTTTTTCCAATAATGTTCCGTTGTATCGATTCGCCACATAAATATACAGCACGCCTTTTTCTTCTTCCATACGGAATCTGAGCAGCTGTTCTTCCGTCTGACCGGCGGCTTCAATGGCATTATCCAGCAGATTTCCGAGTATGACGGCCAGCTCAAAAGAATATTCGTTCAGACTCCGCAGGTTCCTGATCTGAACTTCCACCTGTTTCAGCGCATCATTCGCTTTTTCCAGCATATAATTCAAAAGACCGTCCATTTCTTTATTACCGGAATACACATATTCTTTTTCATTCGTCATCGCCGTTTCCATTTTATCCAGATACCGGAGCATTTCCTTTTTTTCATTTCCTCCCGCCAGCCTCCGCAGTTCCTGTATATGGTGGTGCATGTCATGCCGCAGGGAACGGACTTTGGCCTGTGTCTGTTCGATAACTTCCAGCTGATTGCCGTATACTTTTACCTGCTGTTCCAAAACATCCTTTTCATGTAATTTCTGATACATGTCCATATGTGTATGATACAGATAAAATACGAGGATATTCATAGCCAGTATCCCGAGACTTTCCCCTATCATCAGTCCTCTGTTTTCCAAATTTGCAATTTCAAGAACATACAGCATAATAATTCCCATTAACGGAACTATGATGATAATTCCCAAACCCCTTGTATATTCTCTTCTCGCCTGTTCTCCAAGTATTCTTTCGGCAATCAATTCACATATCAGAATCAACAAGTCTGCCACAATCGAAAAAAAATGGGATATATGCTTTACGGCTTTACTGCCTGCAAAAAGGGAATATGCAAAGAAATCACAGACCATATTGATACTGTATATCGTAACCGTCGCCAGTAATCTTTTCCGGCCGCTTCCTTCATAGAGAAGCATAACGGCATAAAAACATACCAGATTTGTAATCAGATTGACAGAAGGTGTCTGAAAGATAACATAAATTACGATTGTAATTACATAAAAAAGAACATACCCCGCAAACTCCATGTATTTTTTACGCGGAGCACGGGGAAGAAAATTCTGATAAAACGCCAGCAAATGTAGATACGGAAAAGATTTGTTACGGATTCTAAAATCATGTCGCCGGTATTCATTTTTTCTGCCACGCTTCCCTTTCTTTTTTATCATGAATCAGCTTTTCGCGGACCACATTTTTATACGGCCGGCTGATATTCAGCGTTTTACCGTTCTCCATCCGCACGTTGTCATAACTGTATTGTACAACATAATCCTGATTGACGATAAAAGATTTATGAATCTGCATGAAGTGTTTTGGCAGTTTTTGCAATAAATCTTTCAGTTTTCCATAAAACTCCTTTTCCTCATGGGACATTACGACGCGCACTTTTTTATCGTCGCTGCACAGGTAGATAATGTCATCGCAGGCCTGTCGGTAATACTGATTCCCCGTCTGAAATTCCAAAAAGAACCGGCGTCTTTCCATGCTCTTTAAGAAAATACGCAGCACTCTTTGTACCTCATCGCGGATAACCGGCTTCGTCAGAAAATCCATGGGCTGAAGCCGGAAAAGCTGCATCGCATATCCCGTATGGCCGGAAATGTAAACGATCGCAAGCTGTCCGTCGTCCAGTTTATCCCGTATGTATTTTCCGGCATCCACACCGTTTAATCCCGGCAGTTCTATATCGAGAAAAAGCAGATCACATCCGTTCCCCGCATCCAGATAAGCGCACAGCGCCTCTCCCGAATACCATGTTTTCAGCGAACATCTTTCCTCCAGTTCCCCCATAATTCCCTCAATCATACCGCTCAGCTCTGTGCAGACGATTTCATCGTCATCGCAAATCCCAATACGATACATTTTTATCCCCCATATCTGCTGGTTTTGTCTTTTGGCGCCTTCATTATGACAAAATATGGGATAAGTGTCAATAAAACCGTATTAATTACATCAGCCGCAGGATCCCTTTCATCCATTCCCTGAAAGGCCACCAGTACGAAGCCACATTTTCATCGATCAGCCTTTCGATCGTCTGATAATCGAAGTTTCCATCCTTATTCACTTCCTGATACAGTTCCCCCGCCGCCCGGCTGAAACCGAGCGCAATTCGTCCATGGGCTTCATCCCCGACCGCGATCTGTTTTCCATAGGACAGCGCTCCAAAACAGAACTGTCCGAAATTCAGCGCGCCCATACAGAAAATGCCAATGGAAAAAGCGCCCATCGCAATACAGCCGACCGCAACCGTACCCATGCTGACCAGGCCGGCCGCTATCGTACCAAAGGCGAACAGCCCGACGGCAAGCAGACCGATATCGATAATGCCGGCAGAAATAAATCCCAGCGCAAAAATGCCGGTGGCGATATTTCCAAATGCAAAAATACCCTTTGCCCGGTATATACCAAGCCCGAAATTCACATGAACGAGAGGAAGGCCTTTGATCGTCTTTCTGCTCTTATATTCATAATGTGGTTTTTTCTGCCTCACATACCATGTTTCCGTTTCCTGTCCCGCCGCGCTTCCTTCCGGAATTTCCATATTATTTTTTAGCAGGTAATCGGTGCTGATTCCGAATTGATCGCTGATCGCAACAATCTTTTCCAGCTCCGGCTGGGACTGGTCTGTCTCCCATTTTGAAACGGACTGTCTGGATACGCCGAGCATATCCCCGAAAGCCTCCTGTGACAATCCTTTTTCCGAACGCAGCCTGTATATCTTTTCTCCAAGTGTCATCGTTCCATCCACCCTTTCCATTTTTTTGGTATGCAGAAATTGTAATATATTATACCGCAAATGGCTATCAATAGCGCTTGGAAATCTGTCAACTCACGGTTGCAATCCTTTACAGCCGCGAACTGCTTCCATATTTTTCGGATTTTAACAGGCGCTGTCGGTATGAGCAATGAGATGAAAACGGATCTTGTAAAATCGTTCTTCCTATGCCAGAAATTCCCTGAGCAGAGATTCCAGCTCTTTTGCTTCCGTATGGGAAAGCACCGCTTCTTCCGGCTTTTCCCGTTCTGTCATTTCCATGTTCTGTTTATCCTCTCCCATCTGCATGCCGTTTTCCCCCGCCATGCTTTTTCCTGTCTGAGCGTCCTTTTCTACCTGTATATCTTCTTTTTTCCGTACGTTTTTTGGGGCCTGTGCGCCGTCTTCTCCCTGTATAATTTTTAAATCCAGCGTTGTCTGTTCCAGTCTGTTCGCCAGATGATTTTCCAGATAATCGATCAGATTTGTGCGCAGTATCTGCACTTTTCCTGTAATATCAACGAAAGAAGAAATTGCAAAATAGCAGTATAATCCCAAAAAACTGATGATATAATAAGGAACGATAAAAAGTATGGATTCCCCCGCGATGATTCCCCGGCAGGCCCCGATACCGGAAATCAGAATGGACAGCAGGACAAGCTGTCCGGAAAGATGTTTCAGAGCAGAAAGCGAAAATCCGCCTATTTTCAACTGATTCATATACTTATCCACAAAAACGGAAATATTGGACATTCCTTCGTGAAGCTGACAACAGCTTGAAAATTTGAGTTTTAACTGCTGTAAGGATTTATTTGCGGTGGAAGACATATTTTCCGACTCCCAGATCAGTTTATGACAAAGCACACCCATACTGATCTGACATATAATACTAAGAAACAGCAGACTCAAGACAGGAACCATAAATTCCGGGTGTTTGAATATTATTTGCAGCATATCGTCAATCACACCTTTCTTTTCTTTTCATAAATCCATTATAGGCACGGGGCATAAGAATCTCAATAATTCCGGGGGTGTAAGGCATCCATAACTTTCTTCCTTTTTCGCAGGTCCGGTATCGGCTGAAAATGTAGGATTTGTTGTATTTCTGCCTGTAAACACTGGAAACTGTAAGAAATTTGTGATATAGTTGGGTCAATGGTTTAACCGTTGAAAAAGGAGGTCATTGTTATGGTATATAAACCGCAGGGCGTATGCTCTAACGCAATTAACATTGAAGTGGAAGACGGTGTCATCAGGCACGTTTCGTTTACCGGCGGATGCAACGGCAATTTACAGGGAATTTCCAGTCTCGTTACCGGTATGAAAACGGAAGACGCCATTCAGAAATTAAAGGGAATCAAATGCGGTTTTAAAAGCACATCCTGCCCGGATCAGCTTGCCTGCGCACTGGAACAGATTGCTGCGGGCGCGAACTAAACAATACATCTATTTTCAGGAGGCTTTTCTCATATGAGCAAAAAAATCGTATTGACAGGCGGGGGAACGGCCGGACATGTAACGCCTAATATTGCCCTGATTCCGAAATTAAAGGCATTGGGCTATGAGATTTTTTACATGGGTTCCTATGAAGGAATAGAAAAAAAACTGATTGAGGATTTTGATATTCCCTATTACGGAATTTCAACCGGAAAATTCCGCAGGTATTTTGACCCGAAAAACTTTTCGGATCCTTTCCGCGTAATCAAAGGAATGGCCGAAGCCAGAAAATATTTAAAAGAAATCAGCCCGGATATTGTTTTCTCCAAGGGCGGTTTTGTCAGCGTACCCGTTGTAAGAGCGGCTTCTTCTCTCGGCGTTCCCTGTATCGTGCATGAATCCGATATGACGCCCGGACTTGCCAACAAGCTCTGCATTCCGGTTGCCAGAAAGGTCTGCTGCAATTTCCCGGAAACATTTAAGCTTCTTCCCGCCGAAAAAGCCGTTCTGACGGGTTCTCCGATCCGCGAAGAACTTATGCACGGTAATAAGGAAGCCGCTTATAAATTATGCGGGTTTGATTCTTCCAAACCGGTCATTATGGTAATCGGCGGCAGTCTTGGTTCGGCCGCAATCAACCAGGCCGTCCGGGATTCTCTGCCGGCACTTTTAAATGATTTCCAGATTGTCCACCTCTGCGGCAAGGAAAAAATGGACAATTTGCTTCTGACTACGAAAGGTTATAAACAATTCGAATATATTAAGTCCGAATTAAAGGATATTTTTGCAATGGCTGATATCGTCATTTCCAGAGCGGGAGCAAATGCCATTAATGAACTTCTTGCGCTGAATAAACCAAATCTTCTGATTCCTCTGCCTTCCGGCAGCAGCCGCGGCGACCAGATTTTGAATGCCAAATCTTTTGAGGCTCAGGGATTCAGTATTGTCGTGGACGAAGACGATCTGACAAGGAAACTGCTTGTGGAAAAAATACAGGAATTGTATTTTACAAGGCTCACCTATATTAATGCGATGAGCAAGAGTTCCCAAAGAGACGCAATCAGCACGATCACTTCCATTATTGAGGATATCGTGGCAGAAGGAAAGAACTGATCTTATGAAAAAGGATGATATTACTTTAACTGAAGAACAAATGCGTGAGCGGGCTGCAGAAGGCTATTTTATACGAGATCTGGAAAAAGACCGCGTCTATTGCCCGACAGGAGAGATTCTGAGAAAAAAATCCACCCGCAAAAACGGCGATATCCGTTACGCAAATAAAATGGCATGCAAACAATGCGAACACAGAAGCAAATGTACGCGCTCCATCTGGAAAGAAGTTGATTTTCCGGAAAATGTCCGCGAAATGCGGAATATTAACTGGCTGAAGTCAGAAGAGCAGGCGGAGTAATTTGAATGAAACAGGAAGGCCGCGCCGGCAGAGCATCGTTTTTTATCGATACGTTTTCGCTCTGTCTGAGCGGCTTTTATTTTATATTGACACTACCAAATCAGTATGTTATTTTTATATTAGGCATTTGCCTAATATATAGGAAAGCTGGGCGATCCATCATGAAAAAACAAAATCGAAAGCACAAATCCCATAAAAAAGCATCTTCCCGGAAAGCGCTTTCCCTTATCGCTGCCGGATGCTCTCTGTTCTGCCTTGCCGCCGTCGTATTGCTCCTTCTGTTTTCCCGTCACAGCGATGCGGCACAGGAAGCGGCCGCATTTTATTTTAATCCGCCGCAGACCGTACTGTCTCTTCCCCGTCCGGCCCTCACCGCTCAGGCAGAAGTATCCGTCGGTGCGCTGGATGATACACAAGATCCGCAAGGTTCCGCCGCATCGGGCAACGAAGAGGCCGGAGCGGAAGTAACCGTTTCCAAAAACGACGAAGATGAAACATCCGACATAACACTCGGGATCGACGTTTCCAAATATCAGGGAACGATCGACTGGGCGGAAGTGAAATCTTCCGGCGTGGATTTTGCCATGATACGCGTGGGGTACCGGGCCAAATCCACCGGAGAAATTTTTGAAGACCCCTCCGCCAGATACAATATGCAGGAAGCACAGGCCGCTGGCATTAAAATAGGCGCTTACTTCTTTTCTTCCGCCATCACCAAAGAGGAAGCCAAAGAAGAAGCCGCCTTCACGGCAAATATGATTGCCAGATATAAAATCACTTACCCGGTCGCTTTTAACTGCGAAGATTTCCGGTCGCCTGACAGCCGGCAGAACGGGTTGGATGCGGCGCAACGAACGGAACTTGCCTGTGCTTTTCTGGACGAAATTGCCGCGGCGGGTTATACGCCCATGTTTTATGCTTCCAAAAGCGAACTGGAAGGCAATGCGGAATGGAACACCGATACGCTCGCGTCAAAATATAAGATGTGGGTAGCCCAATACCCGGATCAGCCTTATCCCGATACCGCTTCTTCCAGTTATTCCGGCCGCCATGATATGTGGCAGTATACAAGCCAGGGAACCGTAGCCGGCATTTCCAAAAAAACGGACGTCAACATCGCTTACTTCGGCTATTTACAGGAAGCCGAAGCAAAGGATGAAACGCCCGCCGAAGCGGTGGAGGCCAATCCGGAAGTAGGCATTATCTTTACCGAAGTGAACGAAACCGTTACCGCCAAACAGGAAACGAACCTCCGTTCCGAACCGAGCACCCTTAACGACGACTCCGTCGTCTGCAGACTGGTTCACGGCGATACCGCCACCAGAACCGGAATCGGCCATAACGGCTGGTCAAGAATTATTTATAACGGTCAGACGCTCTATGCGGTCACAAACTACCTGACGACCGACATGAACGATACCGGACAGCAGGCGCCTCCGCAGGGCCCCGTTTATACGCCGGTAAACGAGCAGGTAACGGCCAAAATGGAAACAAATCTGCGGACGGAACCGAGCACCGCAAGCGACGATACCATCGTCGGTCTCCTCCGCAACGGAGAAACGCTTACACGAACCGCCGTCGGGGATAACGGCTGGTCACAGCTTGACTATAACGGGCAGACCGTTTACGCGGTCAGCAGCTATTTGATTGTACCGTAAAAGGGCCGTGGCGCAGCCGCACCGCTTTCGTTAAGATGACCGTTTATTCCGCCTCCTGCAATCTCTCCACAATGCTTTTTTTCCTCAGATTGCGGTAGGCGAGTACCGGCGTCAGCACCGCTACGGCCATCAGCACCGGGATTAAGATTAAAAACGGAAGAAGTCTGAAACGGTAATCAAAAAATGCCAGCACCTGATTCACCGCTCTTAAAACAATCCAGGACAGCGGAGCGCCGGCGGCCAGACCGATAATGCCGGAAATTCCCACATAACCGATTCCCTCCCAGATCAGCATTTTCTTCAGCTGTTCGTTGGTCATACCGATGCTTTGCAGCATGGCAAACTCCCGTTTTCTGGAAATGATCTCCGTTACCATCGCATTGATGAAATTCAGGATTCCGATCAGAGCAATGATGGCACAAAGCGCAATACCGAGAGTCGCAACGACTGTCAGCATGTTGTTAAATTCTTTCCGGATGGAATCCCTGGACATATATCCCATATCCGGGTGCATATCGCCGTATTCTTTAACAGCCGCCTCAAAATCTTTCTGATATTCCTCTTCGACCTGATACGATACCGCAAAAAGTTCTCCCCGTTCCATAATATCCGGCAGCGGCAGAATTGCATCGCACACATTCGGCAGATAGCGATGCAGATCCATACTGCTTGGAATTTCCACAATCGCCATGACTTCATATTCTTTCGAAGCCAGATTCTCATACCGTATATCCACCATCTCACCGGATTCATCCTTAACTTCATAAGATATGGAATCTTCCGTAATGCTTTCCACCGTTACCTTATCCCCCGGATGACAGACATGTTCCTGCGCCGTAATATGATCGTTTCCGTGCAGCGCGCCGAGCAGAATATAATCTCCGCTCATGAATTTTTCTATATCCAGCGTTCCTTCCAGGACATTCAGATTCCGGAGAAGCGCTTCGCTGTATCCGTAAAAATATCCTCCCATATTCGTTTCTTCGCCGCTCAGCATCTGCTCCAGAGCTTCGGAAATGAACGGATTATCTTTTCTTAACTTTTCCTCCGCATCCAGTTTCCGATACTGCTCCCTTGCTTTTTCATCCATCAGCAGACGGTTTCCAAAGCAGATCCACATTTCGTTTCTGCCCTCGATACCTTTCTGCGCATCCGCCAGAGAAAGATAATCCGGCTCTATGGCGATCTCCGCGCTTTTCGGTGCCAAAAGTATCGCATTGATGTGTCCGAGCTTAAAATCTCCCGCAATTCTATGTTCCATATACTGGTCCAGCCGGTAACTGCTTACAGCGGTCGTAATAAGCGCCAGTAATACGATACTGAAAGAAACAGCCGCAATAACCATTACCGTAGATCGTTTATTTCTGCCCAGGTTGGCCGCCGCCATGGAAATCGGACTGAAACGACCGCGCCGTTTCTTTCCCTTCTTTTTCCCGCCTTTCTTCTTATATTCCGCACCGGTATATTTTACCGCTTCGACCGGCGAAACGCTCCCTGCAATTTTTCCGGGCCTGCGGCAGCTGATGAAAACCGTAAATGCGGAAAAAAGAGAACTGAACACAAAAATCCACGGATTAAACTTCAATGCCGCATTCGTACCCTCATGATCGGTAAACCGCATGGAAAAGGGCAGAATCAGCTTCCCGATTCCATAACCGGCGATCAGTCCGACCGGGATTCCAACTGCCGACAGGACAGCCGCCTGCCGTCTTATCAGCCTGTGAATCTGCTGCTTCGTCGTACCGATTGTTTTCAGTAATCCATAAAAGCGGATGTCGCTTATAACGGATATTTGAAATATATTGTAAATAATCAGATAACCGGTCACCAGAATAATGAAAACCACCGCCGCAAATACAATAACGGCAAACGGATCCGCGGCTTCCATGCGATTGCTCATATAAGCCCAGTTTACACCGTAACGCACTTCGGTTCCCGGTTCATAGCCGGCATTTTCGATTACCGTTATCACTTTTTCTTCCAAATCCGTACTATCATCAAAAAACAGGTTTACCGCCATCAGGCCGGCATCGGCATCTTCCGGATGCTGCTTTGCCCACGCCTGAAAATCTTCATCCGTCAGACCGCCCTTTAATTCTTTCCAATAACTTTCCGATAAAAACAATTCGCTGGCATGGCCTATGCCGTCACCCCGGTAATAACCGCTCACGATAAACTCATCTTCGATTTCTTTTCCCTGAAACGAGAAGGAAAGCGGCACTTTTTCCCCAAGCGCATGGGGCAGACCCAGCTCATCCAGAATAAAGGTGTCTACGACAATTTCATTTTTTCCGGCCGGCAGATGCCCTTCTTCCAGCGTAATAAATAATTCCTTCAGCCAGGCTTCCTCCGGCAGATAACGCAGCTCCGCCGAATGTTTTACAATATTCTCCGCTCTCCCGATATAAATATTATAATTATAATCTTTGATCAGCGGATCCCGGATAATTTTTTCGTACTGTTCTTCCGTCACCCTTTTAAGTCCCGCATGAGATCTTGTGCCGATCTCCCGCATGGTATTTTCCTGTGTGGTCTGGATGATACCGCTTGTCAGGGAAAAGACCGCCGTAAAAAGCACGCTGGTCAGAACGATCGCCATCATAACGAACAGGTTCCTCATACGGTTATTTTTAAGACTGCGCGCCGACAGCCTGCGGATTGCCGCTCCGTTATTATTTTTCATTTTTATAATCATGCTCCTTTCAAATCCCGAAGACTTTGTGCGTATCACAACTCTCCGGATTGAGATTTTTTTAATTTTCGATTTTACGGATTTTACCGTCTTCTATGTGAATCACCCGGTCACAGAGCTGTGACAGCGCCTCATTGTGGGTAATCATGACAATCGTCTGATGAAACTGTTCTCCGGTCAGTTTCAAAAGTCCCAGAACTTCCTGCGTCGTCTTACTGTCCAGATTTCCGGTCGGTTCATCGGCCAGAATGATTGACGGTTTCGTAACGAGCGCGCGGGCGATCGCTGCCCGCCGGAGAGCTGTCCCGGCAGATTATCCAGTTTACTCTGCAAGCCGAGCGTTTGTACAATATCATCTACAAACGCTTTATCAACCGGTCTTCCGTCCAGCTCCATAGGAAGAACAATATTTTCATAAATGCTCAGAATCGGAACCAGATTATAGCTTTGAAAAATAAATCCGATATGCCTCCTTCTGAAAATGGTCAGTTCTTTTTCATTCAGCTCGAAAATTTTTTTACCGGCCACCGTAACACTTCCTTCTGTGGCGTAATCGAGTCCGCCCAGCATATGCAGCAATGTGGATTTTCCGGAACCGGAAGTTCCCACAATCGCGGTAAATTCGCCTTCTTCAATGCCAAGATTCACACCGTCCAGCGCCTTCACCTGCACATCCCCGTTCCCGTAATATTTCTTCAGATTTTTTGCTTCCAGTATTTTCATAGAATACCCTCACCTTTCCTGCCTCCCGCATGCAGCGGAATATATTTTGATTTCAGATATTTTTTGATTCGGGAAATCTTTAATCCCTTTGATACGATCTCATTTTATCAAAGACTTCTGACAATATCCTGACAAAAAAGAGAAAGATTATGACAATTTTGTCATTCTCCTATATCAATAAAAAATCGCCGCTCGGCAGCGGCGATTACAAGAATGCTTCGCATTCTCCCCTGAAATGGTTTCTGCTGCGGCAATTTCCTAATAGAATAAAAAAGCGCAGGCCAGCAGCCTGCGCTCATTCGTTTTCATATCGGGGCCGCCTGGAGACTCAGGCTGCCGCCCCTTCCGGTTTATCTTTGGAATACAGCACTTTCAAAATAATCGGCGTCGCAACGGACGAAATAATAATCAGCAAAATAACGGATGTAAAATAGACCGGCGTAAGCAGTCCGGCCGAAAGTCCTTTCTGCGAAACAATCAGCGCTACCTCGCCCCTCGTCATCATTCCCACACCGATTTTCATCGAATCCAGCGGATTAAATTTGCACAGACGCGCCATCAGCCCGCACCCGACAATCTTTGAAATCAGTCCTACGAGTACGAAAGCGATGGAAAATACAAGAATACCCATGCTTATGTTTTCTACATTCGTTTTCAGACCGATACTTGCGAAAAAAATCGGCCCGAACATGATATAGGAATTGGTATCCATTTTTTCCGCTATGTATTTGGAATCCCGGATTGAGCAGAGAATAATTCCCGCCACATAAGCTCCTGTAATGTCCGCGATGCCAAAATACTTCTCCGCAATATAAGCCATACCGAGGCAGAACGCCAGTCCCGCGATGGGAATACGCCTTGTATGCGGATATCTGGTATCCACCATTTTAAAAATCTTATAACTGATGAATCCGACTACAATCGCAAAAACGAAGAACAGCACCGTGCTGACAAGTACGGCTGACGGTTTCGATTCCGGGTTCTTAAATCCGATGACAAAAGTAAGAACAATAATACCGATGACGTCGTCAATGATCGCCGCGCTCAAAATCGTCGTACCGACTTTTCCCTTGATTTTACCCATTTCTTTCAGCGATTCCACCGTAATGCTCACCGAAGTCGCCGTCAGAATCGTACCGACAAAGACCGCTTTATAAAATCCTTCGGAACCCCAGGGCGATACTCCGTAAAACGCCATATAAAGCAGGGCCCCGCAGCCTAACGGTATGAACACGCCCGAGCAGGCAATCAAAACGGCAATCGGTCCCGTTTTCACAAGATCCTTTAAATCCGTTTCCAGCCCTGCGGAAAACATCAGCAGAATAACGCCGATTTCCGCCATCTGCGCGAGAAAATCCGACTGGTTCACCCAGCCCAGCACACTCGGCCCGATTAAAAGGCCTGCGATAATTTCTCCCACTACCTGCGGCGCCTTACATTTTCTGGCTATAATGCCGCATAATTTTGCAAAAATAATAATAATTGCCAGATCTCTGAATACTAAATACGACTCCACTTTCTTCTCCCTCTTTCATCCTGTATGTATAATACTCCAAATTCCATACGCTATTTTATATCCGTACTCATTTTTTGTCAACAAAGACTGCCTCTTCCTTACAGCTTATGCCGAAACATTTTCATTTAGCAGAAAAATATGGAAACTGCTGCCTTCTCCCGGTCTGGATGATACGGTAATATATCCTTTTTCCTGCTGTAAAATAAGCTGTGCCAGATACAGGCCGAGACCGTTTCCTTCCTGCTGTTCCACATCTTTTCCGCGGTAAAAGCGTTGAAAGATCAGAGAATATTCCTTTTCCGGTATGCCGACGCCCTCGTCCGAAACGGTAATCCTCGTATAGAGATCCATTTTGCTGAGCGCAATCCGTATGCGGCCGCCTTTGGGAGAATATTTAACGGCATTCTCCAGAATATTCGCCATGGCCTCGGCCGTCCACTTCGGATTATGAAACAGGTTAAAATCCTGAAACTCCTCTGTTTCCAAAACAATCTGTTTTCCGGAAGCCTGCGCATAGACGTCGCTCACCGCCTTTGCGATGGTTTCCTTGATACCTGTCTGCTTTGCCTGAAAATGAATCATACCGTTTTCAAGTCTCGACGCTTTCAAAAGGCTGTTCATCAGCCACTTCATTTTCCGGGCCTGGTTTTCCGTATGCGCCAGAAATTCCTTCCGCTGCGCACCCGTCAGCGCATCGTTCTGCAGAAGCTCCATATTCATTACGATATTCGCAAGCGGGGTCTTTAACTGATGAGACAAATCGGAAATCAGTTCCGTCACCTGATCTTTTTCTTCAACAGCCCGCTTTTCCCTGAAGCGCGCATCATTCAGAATACGCATCAGCTGGCTGATAACACGGGATTCCCGCGTCTCACAAAGTTCCCTGCCGTCTGCATCGTCAAACTTTCCGTTCAGAAAGGTTTCCAGTATTGTATCCAGTTTCTTCCATTCCCTCAGAAAATAAGCCGTTACGGACACAAAAAGCAGAAGAAAAAGCACCATACCGGTTCCGAATACCCATACCGCCGTTTCCGCCGTCATATTTTATCCTCCCACAGATAGCCCATTCCCTGTATCGTACGGATACTGTCTCCGCCAAGCTTTTTCCTGAGTCTGCTGACATTGACGGAAAGCGTGTTTTCTTCCACAAAGTTCCCGTCCGCATCCCAGATATGCTGTAAGATCTGTTCTTTTAGAAGCACCCGGCCCATATTCTCCAGAAAATACTGTAAAAGCCGGTATTCCGTCATCGTCAGATCGACTTCTTCCCGCTCCTTCCCGCGATAAACATGAAGTGTTTTCGTATCGAGCAATATATCTCCGGAACGCAGTATTGTTTCTTCCTCCGCGCTCTTTTGCCTGCGGTCCAGTATTTTCTGCACCCGGAGTTTCAACACGGAAACGGAAAAGGGTTTCGTCATATAATCGTCAGCACCGCTCGTCAGTCCCATAATCTCGTCCACTTCCATGTCCCGTGCGGTCAGCATCAGAATCGGAACATCGGAACAGTTCCTCACTTTTTCACAAAATGCAATTCCGTCCCCGTCCGGCAGATTCAAATCCAGTACCAGTATATCAGGCTTCTCTTTTTCCCAGACCGCGCCGGCCTCTTTCAGTGTCTGCGCCGTAAAAGCCGTCCATCCGTCCTGTTCGAATGCGAAAGAAATGCCGCGGCTTAAACCCGCATCATCCTCAATAATCAAAATTTTCATGACTGCTCCCTCCCGAAACGGCAAAAGCCATTTTCAGCGCTCATTGTATCACAGGAACGCTTCTTTGGAAAACCACTTATTTATAAAAACTTTTGTAAAATACTGCATATGCTGTTGACAAGTGATATATACTGTTATATACTGTTTATCATCAAAGAGACGGAAAGGATGAAAGAAAAGTGTTTTAATGAACATTATAATCAGTAATTCATCGATGGTACCAATTTATGAACAGATTACGGGACAGATCAAAGCGATGATCATGGACGGACGGCTGTTGGAGGAAACGCCTCTGCCTTCGGTCAGATCATTATCCGCTGATTTAAAGATCAGCGCGCTGACCGTCAAAAAAGCCTATGATTCGCTGGAAGCGGACGGCTTTATTGTCACGGTACACGGGAAAGGGAGCTTTGTCGCGCGGGGCAACCAGAACCTCTTATTGGAAGAGAAAAGAAAAGAAGTGGAGTCCGAACTCGAACAGGCCATTCAGGACGGACGGAAATGCGGCATGAAGGATTCCGAAATCAGGGAATTATTCGATCTGATTATAAACGAATAACGCACCCGGCAATCCTCTTAAAATTCAAATAAACGTACAGGAGGCATAAATTATGCTATTACAGTTAGAAAACGTACAGAAACAATACCATGACTTCCACTTAAACTGTTCCTTACAGGTGGAAGAAGGCTGCATCACAGGTATTATCGGCGCTAACGGCGCAGGAAAAAGCACGACCTTTAAGGCGGTTCTCGGACTGATCAAAACGGAAGGCGGCACAATCCGCATTCTCGGAAAGAACAGCCGGGAAATAACGATCGCGGATAAACAGCAGATCGGCGTAGTGCTTGCGGAAAATACTTTTAATGACACGCTTACCATTGAGGATATCATTCCCGTGATGGCCGCCATGTATCCGGCCTTTCGGAAAGATAAATTCATTGACAAATGCAAACAGTATGACCTGCCCTTCAAAAAGCAGTTCAAGGATTTTTCTACCGGCATGAAAGCCAAATTTAAACTGCTGCTTGCCATGAGCTATGGCGCCAGACTGTTGATTCTGGATGAACCGACGGCCGGACTGGATGCCGTTGTCAGAAACGATCTGTTAGACGAAATGCGGAAATACATGCAGCAGGACGGACGGGCAATTCTGATCAGCTCCCACATCTCTTCCGATCTGGAAGGCCTGTGCGACGATCTGTACTTCATCCAGAACGGCAAAGTCCTCTTCCACGAGGATACGGATGTTATCCTTTCCGACTACGCCGTTCTGAAAGTAAACGAAGAACAGCGCCGTCTGATGGATAAAAACTACATCATTTATGAAATGAAAGAATCATTCGGCTATAAGCTCCTGACGAAGGAAAAACAGTTTTATCTGGACAATTATCCGGGAATCGTCGCAGAAAAAGGAAATATCGACGAAATCATGTTAATCATAACAAAGGGGGAAAAATTATAATATGAAAGGATTGCTTATTAAAGATTACAAATTAATCATGCACAACAAAAGGTTGTTCCTTGTTTTAATGATCGTATGGCTTCTGGTCTTCCAGAAATATAACGGATACAGTTTCCTGATCGGATATAGCACGATGATCTTCGTTCTGCTCGTTATAAACACCATGTCGATGGATGAATACTACAAGAGCACGCCCTATCTTATCACAATGCCCGTCAGCCGGAACACTTATGTAACGGAGAAATATATTCTGATGCTGGGATTCAGCCTGACCGGCGCCGTGCTCAGCACTGTGCTCTGCATTGTTATCCACACAGATTTGTTACAGCGCCTTATCATAGAATCCATTGCCATTTATATTATTCTTGCATTGTTTCAGCTTTTCATGCTGCCGATACAGTTAAAATTCGGCGGCGATAAAGGCAGAATTGCCCTGATCGGCCTTCTGTCATGTGTCACGGTAATCGCAACATCCATGGATAAGATTCTTCCCGGCCTCTTCGGCATACAGGGCGGTGTTGGAGCAATCGCGCAGAATGCCGTATTATGGTTCTTCGGGCTGCCGGCCGTTATAAAAGCGGTCAATGTCACTGTGGTATGCGTCGTCTGCTTTGCCGTTTCCTACGGCGCCAGTCTCCATATCATGCAGAAAAAGGAGTTTTAAGCCGCACTGTCCGTGAATTAAAGTGAGAAAATCTTGAAAATCCATCTAACCAATGCTACACTAATGTTATGTCAGATACTTCCATATTTATATAAGGAAGTATCTGACTCCAAAAAACGATCTGTAAAAAGGAGAGATGGAAGATGAACAAAATTACGTTTGATTATTCCAAAGCGGCTTCTTTCGTGAAAGAAAACGAAGTAGAATCCATGAAGAAGCTTGCTCTGGATGCAAAAGAAGTGCTTGTCCAGAAAAACGGCGCCGGAAACGATTTTCTGGGATGGATTGATCTCCCGGTCGATTACGATAAGGAAGAATTTGCAAGAATCAAAAAAGCCGCTGCCAAAATCCAGGGAGATTCGGAAGTGCTGTTAGTCATCGGAATCGGCGGTTCCTATCTGGGCGCAAGAGCGGCAATCGAGTTTTTAAGACACAGTTTCTATAATGTAGTAGATAAATCGATCAGAAAAACACCCGAAATTTATTTTGTTGGAAATTCCATCAGCTCCACTTATATTAAACACTTAATCGACGTGATCGGCGACAGGGATTTCTCCATTAATATGATCTCCAAATCAGGCACCACGACAGAGCCCGCAATCGCATTCCGTGTATTCAAAGAAATGGCTGAGAAAAAATACGGCAAGGAAGGCGCGGCTGAGAGAATTTACGCGACAACCGACAAGGCTAAAGGTTCTCTGAAAAATCTTGCGACCGAAGAAGGTTATGAGTCTTTTGTCGTACCGGACGATGTGGGCGGCCGTTTCTCCGTTCTTACAGCAGTAGGCCTGCTGCCGATTGCGGTATCCGGCGCGGATATCGACAAGCTGATGGAAGGCGCGGCGGAAGGCAGAAAAATGGCTTTGGAAGCTCCTTTTGAAGAAAACGACGCTTTACAGTATGCGGCGCTCAGAAATATCTTACTGAGAAAAGGAAAAAACATCGAAATTCTCGCAAACTATGAACCGAGCGTGCATTATGTTTCCGAATGGTGGAAACAGTTATACGGCGAATCCGAAGGCAAGGATCAGAAGGGTATTTTCCCGGCGAGCGTCGACTTAACCACCGACCTGCACTCCATGGGACAGTTTATTCAGGACGGCGCGAGAATCATGTTCGAAACCGTATTGAATATCGAAACGAGCAGGGAAGAGATCTTAATCGGGGAAGAGCCCGTCGATCTGGACGGCCTGAACTATCTTGCCGGCAAGAGCGTTGATTTCGTGAACAAAAGTGCGATGAACGGAACGATTCTGGCGCATACGGACGGACAGGTTCCTAACTTTATCGTGAACATTCCGGAAGTGAACGAGTTTTATCTCGGCGAATTGTTCTATTTCTTTGAATTTGCCTGCGGCGTAAGCGGCTATTTACTCGGAGTCAATCCGTTTAATCAGCCGGGCGTTGAAAGTTATAAGAAAAACATGTTCGCGTTACTCGGCAAACCCGGATATGAAGCCCAGAGAGAAGAACTTTTAAAGAGATTATAAAATTTACAGAATGTGTGCCCACCGGGCACACATTTTGAAATTATTTTCGCTAAAGGGGGTGCGGGGAAAATGACAGAAGGTGAACTTAAAAATCGAAGAATTATCATAAAAGATATCGAAAGCGGCCGAATCATCGCAGACACACAGATTATCCGGTATAACAGCCTGTCAAATTCCGTCATGATCAGCACGGCCAGCTTTCAGGAAAAAAAATTTTATAATATATCCGCGATTATTTTCACAGAAAAAGGACTGTATGAATCTTCCGGTACGATCAGAGGCATTATCACCGGAAACGAAATCGAGGTATTTCTTGGCAGAAGCCGGGAAAAAGAGGACCGTGCCAAAACAAGATATCCGATTTCCGTAGTGGGAAACGTAAAGGGCATATACATAGACGACAAAGAAGTTTCCCTTCAAAGAGGCATTCAGATCGAAACGATCAATATGAGCGCAAACGGCATTTTAATCAAAGCGGATGCCGGTTCTTTTGATGTCGGCGAAGTTTTTACACTCCTTCTGGATATGGGTAAAGAGACGCTGGATCTGCAATGCGAAATCGTAAGAATCCATAAAAGCGATATACTGCTCGAAGAATATGGCTGCCGGATTGAAGAAATCAGGACAGTGCAGAAAGGGGGGCAGAAATGACATGGAAAACGGACAACTGATGGAACTGCCCATTGAATACCTGTGGGAAGGACTCGTTTTAAAAAACGATATTTTTAATCATACGGGCGCGGTTTTACTGCTTCCAAAGGGCGAAACCGTTACCAGTTCCAAGCTGAACAGACTGCTGCGTTTTTACGGAAAAGACAAATATATTATGGTGTATGAAGATACTTATCTGGAAATTATGTCGGACGAACACGCTTCTCCAAAAGCGCGTCAGGAAATGACGGAACGGTATATGGGATATACGAAACTGCACCGGAATATCGGAAGTATCTTTCAGGCTCCCAATCTCACTTCCTTGCTGAACAGCGCACAGATGGAGCCGATAGTCGAAGCGATTTCGTCCAAACTCGAAAAATTCGATCCGATTATGATCTTTTCCTGTATCAACTTTCCCCGTCCTATGGACGAAGGATTGCAGCGCCACTCGTTAAACGTCGCCTTCTTAAACGGCATTCAGGCCGAATGGCTGAAACTGGAACCGGAAGATGTGAAAATTTTCACGCTGGCCGGTTTACTGCACGACATCGGCAAAACGATGATACCGGAAGAAATTTTGAACGCGCCCCGCAAACTGACGAATGACGAGCTGAAAATTATGAGGGCGCATCCTCTTTATTCCGATAAACTGCTCGGTGATAAATTTGGCAGCCGCGTAAGGCTGGCCGCCAGACATCATCACGAAAAATTAAACGGCAAAGGATATCCCGACGGCATTATGGACAGCGAAATAGACCTTTGCGCAAGAGTGACTGCCATATCGGATATCTATGACGCCATGATATCCGCACGAAGCTATAAAAGCGCAAGGCTGCCGCTCCATGTTTTTGACATGTTTTATAAAGAAGAGTTTGACGGTCTTGACAGAGGGCTGGTCATGCGTTTTCTGAAAAATATGCGTTTAAAATATACGAATAAATCAGTCATTATGTCCGACGGAACACAAGGCATTATCCGCTATATTCCGCCGAACGACGCGGGACATCCGATCGTTCAGCAGGAAGAACTGATCAGACAGGCAGACGAAAACTGGTACTGCCGGGAAATGGTGGCGATTTACTGAAAACATCAAAAAACGCAGGCCCGAACGGCCTGCGTTTTCATTATGTTGCGGCATTCTTTATATATGCCGCCACCGCCTCGATATCGAGCGTATTTTGATTCATCCCGAGCTGACTCGCAATCCTGACAAGCGCCGGCTGCTTCAGCATCGCCCTGTCCATAACTTCCTTTTCAAAAAATACGTCTCCGGTTTTACCGTCGGCAATTACCTTCTTCTGGCACATAACGATGACCCGGTCGTAGTTTTCCGCCACAAATTCCATATCGTGCGTGATGGTTACAATCGCTTTTCCCCGTCCTGTCAGTATTCTGTTAAGCTTTGACAGCCTTTCCAGTCCGTCCAGATCCTGTCCGGCGGTGGGCTCGTCAAAAATCATAACATCGCAGTCGCTGGCGATCACGGATGCAATCGTAACGAACTTCCGTATGGACAACGGCAGATCATAGGGATTCATATCCAGATAGTGTTCGATTCCCGTGAGTTCCGCAGCATCTTTTACGCGTCTCTCGCATTCTTCCGCCGGAACTTTCATTTTTTTCAGCCCGTATTCGACTTCCCGGTATACCGTCGAATTGAAGATCTGGTCTTCCGGATTCTGAAAAACATATCCAACCTTTCTCGCCATCTGCGCCGTCGTATATTTTTTGGTTGATTCTCCATGAATCAGCACATCGCCCGCACAGGGTTTTGTCAGACCGTTTAACATTTTCACGGTAGTTGTTTTTCCTGCGCCGTTCTGTCCCACGATCGCAATATTCTCTCCGGCCTCAATAGAAAAACTTACGTCGTCAACGGCCAGATATCCGTTCGGATATTGGAACGAAATGTTCTTAACTTCTACAAGCGCCATTTTTCTACGTCCTTTCTCTGTTTTTCATTGCCGCGTCGATCAAATGCACGGTTTCTTCTACGGTAACAGGAGTGCCTTCCATTTCGATTCCCATATTTTTCAGTTCTCTGAATATCTTTGTGCACTGTGGAAGGCGCGTATGATATTTCTCGCATAAGGGATTTGAAAATACTTCTTTCGGCGTGCCTTCCATAGCGATCTCTCCCTTATCCAGCACGATCACATGATCCGCGTATTCCGCAATCTGCTCCATTTTATGTTCTACGAGGACGATTGTCTTTCCCATATTTTTCATCAGCTTAATGACCTCAAACACGTCGTCCGTACTCTGGGGATCGAGCTGGGACGTTGGTTCGTCGATTACAAGAACCGGCTGTCCCATGACAAGAATCGCCGCAAGCGCAACTCTCTGCTGCTGTCCGCCCGATAACTGAAAAGGATTTCTTTCCCGAAATTCTTCTATCTTCGTCATCTTCATCGTTTCTTCCACGCGTTTGATAATGACTTCCCGTTCAACTCCCATATTTTCCAGTCCGTATGCCAGTTCCTCGAACACGGTTTTGGCAATGCCGCTGATCTGCGTAAACGGATTCTGAAATACAAAGCCGATATCCAGCGCCGTACTTCCTATCTCTTCTTTTTGTACATCCTTCCCGTTTACAAGAATTTCTCCTGTCATTTCTCCTTTATAAAATTTCGGTACAAATCCGCGAATCGCATTGCACAAAGTCGTCTTTCCGCTTCCGTTCGCCCCTATAATCGCGCACAGCTCTCCCTTTTTAACATGCAGACTGATATTCTTTAATACCGGCTCTTCTGCAAGAGGGTATTTATATGTCAGGTTTGTTATTTGAATACTATCCATAATATGATTTTCCCTCCTATCGCCAGGACAACAGCCGCAATCATTATTCCCCGGATGACTCTGTCTTTCTGCACATCGGGAATGATTTTAATGGAAGTTTTCTGACACGGCGCAGAAAACGCCCTGGCTTCCAGCGTAATTGCGCGTTCTTCCGCATTGACAATCGCATTCAAAATCAGGGGGCCGATAGAAGGCAGGAACGCTTTCGCTCTTACGAGCACATTACTTTCCATTTCAATTCCACGGGATTTCTGAGCTTCCAAAAGCTGACGTTAGATAACGATACTTTTGAAAACACTGGAAAATCAAGGTTTT
>CAJUDZ010000045.1 GCA_910584965.1 uncultured Lachnospiraceae bacterium
TCTGAGCGATCTGAGCGATGGTATTTGCCATACCTTCCGCATCCTGTTTGATCGTTCCGATCATAGTGCCTTTGCTGATTGCGTCTTTTGCCGCATCCGTAGCATCTACACCAAATACCGGAATAACCGTAGCGCTGCCGTCTTCCAGATTGTAGCCTGCATTCTGCAGAGCCGTAACGGCACCGATTGCCATTTCATCGTTATTTGCGATAACAAGCTCGATCATGTTGTTGTTCGCTTCGCTGTACTGTGAAAGCGCTGTCTGCAGATAATCTGTTGCAGCAGCCGCGGACCATGCTCCGCCCTGGTCTACCAGATACTTGTTGCTGTTATTGCTGTCATAGAAAGAAAGCGCTTCCTTGCCGGCTGCTGTCAGGATAGCATCCGCATCTTCTACGCCGTACTGTGTACGTGCATCAGCTTCCGCATTACCTTCCTGGCCTTTGAACATAACATAAGAGATTACGCCGTCGCCGTTCAGGTCGATCGTGTCATAGTTATCGATCAGATAATTGCCGATCATTTCGCCCTGCATATGGCCTGCCATTTCATAATCGGTACCTACGAATACCGCTTTGTCATAAGCGCTTACGACTTCTTCGCCTACGGAACGGTTAAAGAAGATAACCGGAATGTCAGCTGCAGTTGCTTTTTCGATAATGTTCTTTGTTGTATCATCAGAACCTGTATCTACCTGGTTTACTACCAGAACTTTTGCGCCCTGAGCGATAGCTGTATCAATCTGCTCTGTCTGGGTGGTCTGGCTGTTGTTGCTGTCGTAATCCTGATAAGCAACGCCTGCCGCGTCAAAAGCCGCATCAAGCGCGGAACGCACGCTGGAGATATAAGTATCACCATAAGTATAGTAGAATACTGCTACTGTTCCGCCTTCTGCCGGGGTTTCCGCTCCTTCTGCCGAATCTGCTTCCGTTTCTGCCGGAGCCGCCTCATTCTCTGTCGAAGCCGTCTCACTTTCTGTTGCAGCTGCATCATTCTGTGCCGGAGCAGATGTCTTCTCCGCACTGTTGCCGCAAGCTACAAGGCTGGCAGCGGTCATTGCCGCAACCAAAAATAACGCGATTTTTTTTCTCATTCTTTTCCTCCCTTTTTGCTCTGTTGTGAGCGATTTTTTTCAGGTCATAAAAAATATACATTTGTGCATTATGACCACTTGCAAATTTATTATATATAAAACCATGACATTTTTCAATAAAAATCGCTTCAATTTTTTGTTGAATTTTTGTTTTTATTTTATATTTTTTTGTTTTTTCGTTTTTCTATATTTTTCATCTTTAGACAATATTCAGGGATCGCGCTAATCCAGATTCAGCTTCCGGTCCATCATATACCACGTCAGGAAATAAAAGGCAGCGCAGTAAATCAGGCTGGACAGCAACGTATAGATCCATGACGTACTATATGCTCCGTAAAAAGAATAGTCCGTGGCGCTGGCAGCCAGAGTCTGTATCATATAAAAGATCAGCGTAAACATTCTCTGCACGATATAAATCGCATAATAAAAACCGATCGAACTTAATATTTTATGATTGGCGGAAAGCTGTCCCAGAGAAACACAGGCCGAAACTTTGAGAGCTCTTGCAAGCAGCGCAAAAAAAGATGCAATCATCGTCATGATGACCTCGAAGGCTCCTATTCTGTCATAGCCGTTCATCGCTTCAATATAAAAGTCAAATCCGTCCACAATCGTTTCTACAAACCATTGCTGCGTCGAAATCAGAAACAGTACCGAAAGATAAATCAGCATAATATTGATAATAATCCAGGATACGCTGACAACGGCTTTGGCAACAATAATATGATGCTTATCGACAGGAAGCGTATGCAGAAGATATCCTTCCTCCCCATAGACCGATGTATAAAACCGGTAAATCAGATAGATTACGGTCACAATCGAAATCACGAACATGCTGAGAACATAGGTCATCAAAAGAAGCATTCCCGTCATCATAACCAGATCGTTATCGGAATCAAAAAATCTGAGCTGTATCGTAATATAAGCCA
Organism: uncultured Lachnospiraceae bacterium; assembly: GCA_910584965.1. GTDB lineage: Bacteria > Bacillota > Clostridia > Lachnospirales > Lachnospiraceae > UBA3282. The sequence continues at coordinate 2,023 of CAJUDZ010000045.1, forward strand.
GTATCGACATGACCACAATAAAAAGGTTCAGGGGAATCAGCAGCTTCCATGTCGCCTTCCACTCGTACTTCATCAGTTTTCCTAACATGCGAACACCTCCCTGAAAAAACGGTCGATCGACTTGCCTTCCCGCTGTCTGATCTGTTCGGCCGGCGCCTGCAGAATAATATTGCCGTATTTGATAAAAATTACCTCGTCCAGAATGCTTTCCACATCGGAAATCAGATGGGTCGAAAGCAGAACGGAGGCATTCCTGTTATAATTGCTGACGATCGTATGCAGAATATAGTCCCTTGAAGCAGGATCCACGCCCGCAATCGGCTCATCCAGTACGTATAAATCCGCATCCCTGCTCATTACGAGAATCAGCTGTACTTTTTCCTTCGTTCCTTTGGAAAGGTTTTTCAATCGCTCGTTCGGCGGAATCTGGAGCCGGTGCAGCATATCAAAGGCCCGTTCAATTCTGAAATCCGGGTAAAAATCCTGAAAATACTGCACCATCTCAAGCACCTTCATGCCCGCGTGAAGATAGGTCCGCTCAGGAAGGTAAGAAATCCTGTATTTTGTCTCGATGCCGGGCCTTGCGCCCCCGATGAAAATTTCTCCCGCCGTCGGCCGTAAAAGGCCGTTCATTATTTTAATCAGCGTCGTTTTGCCGCTTCCGTTCGGCCCGAGAAGACCGATGATTTTTCCCCGTTCCAGATTCAGATAGATCTGATTCAGCGCCAGTTTCCCGCCATACGTTTTGGTAAGGCCCACACATTGCAGAACCGGTCCCATTTCCATAGTTGTACTCCCCTTTCTTCAACTTTCAGTTAAACGATGATCTGATAAGATGCTTCAAAACATTCTCCTGCCGCCAGGTGCTGTCCCCATTCCCGTTCTGCCCACGTTCCTGCATAATCAAGCGAATCGCATCTGCCATACCAGGGTTCAATACAGATAAAAGGCGCACTTTTACCCGCCGGCGACCAGATACCAAAAACCGGCGCATCGAAGCGCACCGTCAGATATGTACTTCCGTCAGGTTTCACAAACGCTGTTTCATGCGCCTGATGGTCCTCGATCACAAGTGCATCAATATCAAACATATTTTCGGTAATTCTGAGATACCCGTCTTCCAGCGGACATTCTTCTTTTTCCCCGCTTATCAGCCCGCTCTCTATCACGCTCGTCATCACTTTGTCTTTCACGTCCAAACGAATCCGGTAATCGGTCTGCTTCGCACCTTCCAGAATCGGACACCGGATAGCCGGATGGCCTCCGATGGAAAAATAAAGGTCGCCGGAAGAAGGATTCGTCACTTTCCATTTGACAATCACGGTATTTTCCTGTAATTCATACCCCAGTTCCAGCAGAAATGCGAAAGGATATTTCTTCATTGTCTCTTCATTCGATTCCAGAGAAAACCAGATTTCCTTATTGGTCTGGCTTTTTAAAGTAAACTGCATGTTCCTGGCAAACCCGTGTTTCTCCAGCTTGTACCGCCTGCCTTCATGCAGATATTCATCGTTTTTCAGTCCGCCTATCAGCGGAAAAAGAACCGGAGAAGTCCGATTCCAGAAAGCCGGATCCCCCTCCCACATATACTCGGTACCGGTATCCAGCCTCTTTAAAGATTTCAGTTCCGCCCCCATACTGTCGATCTGTATGGTAATGTTATCGTTGCCGATTTGAAATAATGCCATATGTTTCCCTCCATAATCTGTTTTTGCATACCCGTTGTTACCCTCAGTGAACAAGAGGATCATGTACAGTATAACATACTTCCCGGAATATGGACACCGATAACCATGCTTTTCTCTAAAGCCGAGAACTTTTCAACCTATAGTTTTTCGAGCAATTCATGATTTATGGAAAGCTCCTCCGTATGAAAACGGTTCAGCGGTAAAGTATGCCCCAGCCAGTCGAGCTGCCAGGAAAGTTCCTCCGTCACATCGTCAAAAAAACGGATTTTCCGCTCTTCTCCCGTCTGCATGGATTCGGAAACACGGATCACCGGCACATAGAATGTCACCATCCGGTTCTTTTTACCGACAACAAAAAGGCCGTCTTTTTGCAGATACCCTTCTATGGCAACCAGATATCCTTCCGGCAGTCCGTCTGAAAAATGTTCTCCGGTACAGCCCGTCCGTTCCCACAGCTCTTTTTTTTCCGCCGATTCTTCTTCCAGATAGGCGGCAATTCCCATTTTCCATTCCGCTCCGAAATCCTTATGTTTTTTGGTCCATTCCCATACGACGTTTTTCGCTTCTTCATAACAGGCGTTTACCTTCTCCGGCACTTCCTCCTCACAGACCGTTTTCGTCCGGATCATGCTTTTCAGAAAATCGTCGGATTTGGCGGAACATTCTACTCTGACCTGGTTATCGAGCAGATATTGCAGAAAAAGCGCGCTGTTTTTCATGCCAAATTCAAGTTTACATAATTTATTTCCGAGCAGATCATAGATTTTCAGATAGTCTTTTCCGCCTTTTTCCTCCAAAGCCGCCCGGCAATAACCGATCTCATCCAGCGAAAACGTCTTCTTTCTGCCCAGGCCGTCGATATAACAGAGCATCCTTTCTTCCACAAGCATCTTTCTGTTGCGGCCGCTGATGCACATCCAGATACCGATACAGACAATCAGAATCGTCACAAGACAGCCTGCTGCCCGGACGGCCGCAGAACCGTTCGGATGTATCGAAAGGAGCACAACAAATAGGATTCCCGCTAAAACTGCTCCGGCGCCCACAAAAAAGGGCAGTTTCCCTCCGTTCATTTCGATTTTCATCTCTTTGCTATTTTTCCTCCGTTTCGATATTCCCATATGCTTCCAGAATTGTCGGAAGCGGTACGCTCGCCGTTTCACCGCTCACGGTCGCCCCGGAAATCATGCCGATAAAGTTCCCATAGGAATCAAATGTTCCGCCTCCGGACATCCCTTCTCTGGCATAACCGTAAGCAAAAATCATGTATTCTCCAAAGTCATCGATATAAAGCGCCATGTCTCCGACGCTGCCCTGGTAAAAACTGTCCGTTCCGTCCGCCTCCGCCGCATCGCCTGCGCCCGTACAAAATATGGCATCCCCGGCCTGCATCTTCTGATAACGCTCCATATCCCAGCGCACATACCGGAGCCGTTCCAGGTCGCCGAAATCAAATTCCCCGTTATCCACGGAGAGAAAACCGACATCGTGTTCATCCGCCATGCCGAGCACCCTGGCCCCCGTAAAATACCCCTGCGGAAACTGTACATAGCTGACCGCATCATCCCAGTACGACAAAACATGCTTATTCGTTACGATAATAACGCATTCCGGTGTCATCCGGAAAACAACGCCGCTTCCATAAGCATTCCCCATATGAATCCGTACAATGCAGTTTTTCACATTTTCATAAGCCGCGGCACAGTCGCCTTCCGCAAGAACCGGGCTTTCCAACAGGCCGAGCGCAAGCTGCCCTTCGAAAATATCCCGCTCCGTTACCGTCTGAATCAGATGCGGCGGCATTTCCTCTGCTCCCTCCTCCGCTTCTTCCGCCAGCGTCTTCAGCGGAAAAACACAGAAAAGCAGAACGATAAGCAGACACCACACAGATCTGCGTAACCGGAGCCGTCTTACCGCCATCGTTCTCTTTACTCCATCGGTGTCCATACTGTTTATCAGCTCCCCTTTTTCACAACGCATATGCAAAAATCTCCCCATAGGGGAGAGATTTGCATTCCATATCTTTTATCAAAAATAAGCAGAACGATAAGCCGGGTTATGTCGTGAATGATCATCTGTCTGGAACTGTCGTCGCCGACAGTCTCTAGCGACCTACCTGAAAGCAGGCCGGGCAAGCCTGTCGCTTTCTTTCTGGTCTTGCTTCGGATGGGGTTTACACAGCCCTTTCCGTTACCGGAAAAGCGGTAGTCTCTTACACTGCCATTCCACCCTTACCGCATAAAATGCGGCGGTATTATTTCTGTTGCACTATCCTTGGAGTCGCCTCCACCGGACGTTATCCGGCATCCTGCCCTGCGAAGCCCGGACTTTCCTCACCCGCCAGGCGGGCGCGATCATTTATTCTACTTATTTTCAAACTTTTTTATTCCTTATTATTCGAAGCAGCTTCCCCCCACAAATTCCCGGCAAAGGGAATTTTTCGGCAGTTCCTCGCTGCTGACACCCAGAAAATATTCCAAAAATTTCAACAGCCGCTTCGCTTCGTGGTACTCCGGTTCCCCCTTCTGAATGCTGAATAAAAGGGGTTCCGCATACTGCTTCAAAACGGCGAGCTCATAGATCAGGGCCGAATTAAACATGGCATCCGCCTGTTCCTGGAACGGGAAAATATATTTTTCTTCCCCGCGTCTGACGGATGACCACATCTCGATCGTTCTCTGTGCCGTCGCCCCTCTCGTCCTGGCATCCCGCACCATGCGTCGTATCAGCCTTCCGTCTGTGGTAGGAATCCTGTTGTGCTCATCCACATTCAGGCAGGTCAGCGCGCTGATATATATTTTGAATTTACTTTCCGCCGGCAGGGAATGGGACATCTTTTCATTCAGCCCGTGAATCCCCTCGATGACCAGAATATCGTCCGGTCCGAGCTGGACCCTTCTGCCGTTGTATTCCCGTTTTCCCGTTTTGAAATTGAAAGCCGGGAGTTCCACGCTTTTGCCGTCCAGAAGTTCCGCCATATCCCGGTTGAACTGCTCCACATCCAGCGCCTCAAGGCATTCGTAATCGGGATTTCCGTCTTCATCGAGCGGCGTGCTGTCATGGTTGACATAATAGTTATCCAAGCCGATCGTATGCGGCTTCATGCCGTATGTACGAAGCTGGATGGAAAGCCTGTGGGAAAATGTCGTTTTGCCGGAAGAAGAAGGTCCCGCAATCATAACGAACTTCACGCCCTCTTTCCGCGCGATGTCTCTGGCAATCTCTCCGATTCTTCTTTCCTGAAGAGCCTCCTGCACCAGAATCATATCCGAAATATTGCCGCCGCAGATCTGGTCGTTCAGATCTCCTACCGTATCGATGCCCATCTCTTCGCCCCACTGTCCGGCCTGCATCAATGTCTGGAACAGCTTTCTTCTCGGCTCAAAGACCGGAAGTACTTCCGGCGCTTCTTTTTCCGGAAGCAGAAGCATCAGGCCGTCTTCATAAGAAAGCAGATCAAAACATTTGATATATCCCGTGCTTGGCAGCATATAGCCATAATAATAATCGTAATAATCTCCGAGACAGTATACATTGATCGTGGAACTTCTCCGGTAGCGGAACAGTTTCACCTTATCCGTCATTCCATATTCCCTGAAAAGAGCAACCGCTTCTTCCGCCGGATAGGCCTTTTTCGTAACCGGAATATCCGCTTCCACCAGCTCCTGCATCCGCTCTTTTACCCGCATCACCTGTTTTTCATCCAGCGAAAAGCCTTTCCGGAACCGGCAGTAATAACCGGCGCCGATCGCAAATTCCACCTTCGCCGCGGAGGCCGCTTCATAGCCGGCCACATCTTTGAGCGCCTTCATCAGCAGCATGATGGCAGAACGCACATAGGTCTTATGCCCGATGGCATCCCCGTAGGTGGCAAAGGTAAGCTCGCAATCCCGGTCCACTCTTTTCATCAGCTCCCGAATCTTGCCATTGATAATCACGAGCGCAATCGGCTCATTGTACAAATGCTGATACTCTCTGGCTATGATTTCGTACTTGATGCCTTCTTCGTATAACTTTTCTTTTCCGTCAATCGTAATTCTCACCATACCCATCACCATACCTTTCTTTCATGACCCGTAAACAGTTCTGCTTTTGTCTGTATATTTCTTCGTAACGTCCGCTTTTGTCTCCGCCTTTTCCCTGTGTCCGCATCTGTTCCATGATCTGATCGCAAAGACGCGCTTCCCGCTCCAGATAACGGTACAGCACAGGATGCCTTTTCTCTAACAACAGCGGACCGTATCGATCTTCCATCCGCTGCCGGAAGCCGTCACAGTCGTCATAACCGCTGCAACTGTCCCTATATGGAAGAGTTTTTTGATTCTCTGCCGGTCTGCGGACCGTTTCCGCCTTCCCGGCCTTATTTCCTGCACAAACGGCCTTCATCATCGGATAGAATTTGCCGTCTTCCTCTATCATATTCTCTTCTGCAATCCGATATCCCTGTTCACGCAGAAAAGCCCGGAACTGCTGAATCTCCGACTGCGGCTGTAAAATCAATTCCCGAAAGGAAGCCGTTTTTTCCGCCTCTTTCGAAAGAATGCGCATCATCAGCCTTCCCCCCATGCCGGCACAGATCAGAGTGTCCGCCTCGCCCGTCCGAAAGCCTTTCAGACCGTCCGAAAGTCTGGTTTCGATCAGGTCTTTCAGACCGCAGGCTTCGATATGTATTCCGGCCTGAGAAAGCGGCCCTTTCCTGACGTCCATCGCAAGCGCACAGGGACTGATTCCCTGCTGTACAAGATATATCGGCACAAAACCGTGGTCACAGCCGATATCGCAGACCCGGTTCCCCGGCGTCACCATAGATACGACTGCCCGCAGTCTGTTCGAGAGAACAATTCCCTCCCGCATCAGTCCAGATAATCCTTTAACTTCCGGCTTCTGCTCGGATGACGCAGTTTCCGCAGAGCCTTTGCCTCGATCTGCCGGATACGCTCGCGGGTTACGCTGAACTCTTTTCCGACTTCCTCAAGCGTCCTCGCACGGCCGTCATCAAGGCCGAAACGCAGACGAAGCACCTTCTGTTCCCTTTCCGTCAGCGTGCCAAGCACCTCGACAAGCTGCTCTTTTAATAATGTAAATGCCGCCGCATCCGCCGGAACCGGCACATTGTCATCCTGAATAAAGTCACCGAGATGGCTGTCTTCTTCCTCGCCGATCGGCGTTTCCAAAGAAACAGGTTCCTGGGATATTTTCAGAATTTCCCGCACTCTTTCCACGGGCATGTCCATTTCTTCCGCAATTTCCTCGGGCGTTGGTTCCCGCCCAAGTTCCTGCAATAACTGTCTGCTCACCCGAATGAGCTTATTAATCGTTTCCACCATATGCACCGGAATCCGGATCGTTCTCGCCTGATCGGCAATCGCCCTCGTAATGGCCTGACGAATCCACCATGTGGCATAGGTGGAGAATTTATATCCTTTTCTGTAATCGAACTTTTCAACAGCTTTAATAAGACCCAGGTTTCCTTCCTGAATCAGATCCAAAAAAAGCATGCCGCGGCCCACATACCGTTTGGCGATGCTGACTACAAGACGCAGATTCGCCTCCGCAAGGCGCTTCTTCGCTTCCTCGTCCCCCATTTCCATCTTCTGGGCCAGCTCAATTTCTTCCTCCGCGCTCAAAAGCGGCACTTTACCGATTTCCTTCAGATACATTCTGACCGGGTCTTCGATGCTCACGCCGTCCGGCACGGACAGATCGATATTCTCCACATCCACATCGTCTTCTTCCGTCAGAATGATTTCCTCGTCATCCACATCGTCCCCGTCCGTAATCCTGAGGACATCCACATTGTTCTGTTCCAATGTTTCCAGAATCCGGTCAAAATGCTCTTCTTCCAGCGTCATGTCATGGAAAAATTCGCTGATCTCCTGGTATTCCAGAACATTCTTTTTCTTCTTAGCAATATTTAAGAGTTCTTTTAAACGCTCTTCAAACTTTGCCTGTACATTTTCGTCCATTATTTGGCCCATCCTTCCTTTTCCGGGTTAAACAGTTCTATTTTTGCCTTTAACGCAGGGAAATATGCGTTTTGCTAAGTTCTTCCAGCGCTTTTTTCCCTGAAATCACCTGATTTAACGCGTTCATGTCCACACCGGTCCTGCTGGAATAATATTCAAAACTATTCCGCTTGACCGTATGAACAATATCGTGAAACGCTTTTTCCCGCTCTGAATCCGTCATTTCTTCCTGTAACCTGGTATTAAACAGGGAAGCTGCCTCTCTCTGCTCCTCTTCATCCTGAAACATGCTGACAATAGAGGCCGGCTGAAAGTTTCCCTGTTCCAGATCCGCAAAAAGTTTACGGGCCACCTGTTGATAAAGGTTCTCCGTAAAGTCTTCCACCTGGATATACTTTTTAATCTTCTGATACAGTGCCGGTTCTTCCGTTATCCATGTCAGAAGCAGCCTCTGAGAACGTTTTCTGTTCTCTTCCGGCGAATTTTTTCCCGCGGCGGCCGGCTTCGTCGTCGGCTTCGGCCTTGTTACCGGTTTGACAAATCCGGTCCGGGCCGCATGAGAAGCCACCAGTTTCCGCAAATTATCATAGCCGATGTGATATTTCTCCGCCACGGATTCCACATAATTTTCACGCTCTACCTCGTCTTCGAAATTGCAGAGTTTTTTGGCAATTTCCCGGTAAAATCTCGTTTTGGAATCCGGGTCGCCCAGATCATAATCCCGCTCCAGAATCCGCAGTTCGAAGAAAAAGCTGTTCTCCGCCCGGTCGATGCGCTCCTGAAAGGCATCCACTCCGTTTGCTTTGATAAACTCGTCCGGGTCTTTGGCCGGAGACATGTTGATGACCTTCCCCCGCAGTCCGCTCTCCCGCAAAATACCGATCGCCCGCAGCGCCGCATTGATGCCTGCCCCGTCGCTGTCATAAGCGAGCAGCACCTCCTGTGTATAACGCCGCAGCAGATTGGCCTGTCCCGATGTAAAAGCGGTTCCGAGCGACGCGGCCGCCTGTGTAAAGCCGGCCTGGTGCATGGCAATGACATCCATATATCCTTCGCACAAAATAATGTTGTTTTTCCGGGAAGTCCTCGCAAAATTCAACCCGTACAGATTTCTGCTCTTATCGAAAATCATCGTTTCGGGTGAATTGAGATACTTCGGCTGCCCGTCTCCCATTACCCGGCCGCCGAAACCGATGACCCGGTGGTTAATATCCTGAATCGGGAACATGACCCGGTTCCAGAATTTATCATACATCCCGCGTCTCTCGTCGAAATTCGCAAGTCCCGCCTCTTTGATCAAGCCGTCGTCGTATCCTTTGGAACGCAGATAAGCAGACATCTCATTATTCGTGACACCGGCAAAACCGAGCCCGAATTTTTTCATCGTTTCATCGGACAGCGACCGCCCCGACAAATACCGGTAGCCCGCTGCTCCTTTCGGAGAACGCAGCATATAATAAAAATACTTCGCGGCTTCCTTATTCACTTCCAGCAGTTTTGCCCTTCTGCTCTCCCGCTTCTTCACTTCTTCGGAATATTCCGCTTCCGGCAGCGCAACGCCCGCTCTGTCGGCCAGTTCTTTAACGGCTTCCCCGAAGGAACAGTTCTCATACGCCATCAAAAACGTAAAAACATTGCCGCCCGCCCCGCAGCCGAAACAATAATACATCTGCCTGCCCGGTGAAACCGAGAATGAAGGCGACTTCTCGTTATGAAAAGGACAGAGCCCAAAATAACTGCTCCCCTTTTTCTGGATACGGACATATCCTGAAATCACATCCACGATATCGTTCCGCGCCCGTACCTCCTCTATCACATCATCCGGATAGTACATATATCTGCCTTTCTGTATGTTTTTTAGAAGTTCTTTTTACCCGTGCCACGTCTTCGGAATATAGATCTCCTGGTATTTCGCAATCGCATACCGGTCCGTCATGGATGCGATGTGATCGCAGACCAGCTTTTCGTCCGGTTCCCCCGCCTCCCGCAGCCGCAATAAAAATGCCGGCAGTTTGTCGATATGCTTCCTGTAATATTCATATAATGTTTCGATTAACGCTTCCGCCTTGCCCTCCTCGCTCTTGGCCACCGGACTCTGGTAAACGTTCTCAAACATAAACTTCCGCAGTTTCTGCATGGCCTCCGCCACATCGGGAGACATGCTGATGTCATTCTGTCCCCGGCTCGTCGTCACAATGTCGTGAATGAAATAATCCAGCCGCTGCCCGCAGCTGTAACCGATCACGTCTCCGATCTCCTTCGGCACATCGCTTTCTTTCAAAATGCCGCCCCTGACGGCGTCATCCATATCATGATGAATATAGGCTATTTTATCGGAAAGCCTGACGACCCGGCCTTCCAGCGTACCGGGCATTCCGGAAGTCTGATGATTTAACAGCCCGTCTTTTACCTCATAGGTCAGATTAATTCCCTGACCGTTCTTCTCGATCAGATCAACCGTGCGGACGCTCTGTTCATTATGACTGAACCCGTACGGGCATACCCTGTTCAATGCACGTTCTCCCGCGTGTCCAAACGGCGTATGTCCAAGATCGTGGCCGAGCGCGATCGCTTCCACCAGATCTTCGTTCAGCTGTAATGCTTTCGCAATCGTCCGGGCATTCTGACTGACTTCCAGCGTATGGGTCAGGCGCGTCCTGTAATGATCGCCCTCCGGCGTCAGAAATACCTGCGTCTTATCTTTCAGCCGTCTGAACGATTTGCTATGTATTACCCGGTCTCTGTCCCGTTGAAAAACAGGCCTGATATCACACTGTTCCTCAGGCTTGCTCCGCCCCCTGGATTCCATGCTCAGCTTTGCATATGGGCTCAGGTATTCTTTTTCCCACTGTTCCAGACCTTCTCGTATATTCATGGATATACAACCCCTCATCCGCTTCGGCGGACATTCGTTCAAAAGTCGAAAGCGTACTTCTTTCGACTTTTACCCCGCATCTGTTTTCACAGACAATTATCATATTCCTTAAAAAGTCGAATATCGTCTTATTTATAATATTCTGTCCTGATCCGCAAATTCCTTTTTCATTTATACAAATTTTTTTAACGGCAGATGTCATAGACAAATTCCGCATTTTTATCCATTGCTTCATACGCCGTCTTAAAGGGCGACATCTGGAACACATGCCACATGCCCTTAAAAATGTCCATTTTGACAGAGACATTTTCCTTCACCATCTTTTTGTGGAGCATCGTTGCATCGTTCAGCAGCACCTCATTGTCCCCTACCTGGATATAGGTGGGCGGAAACCCTTCATAATTTCCAAAAAGCGGTGAAATCAGCGGATTTTCCAGGTCTTCGCCCGCCGCGTAGTTATCCGTCATTTTTTTCAGATATCCGGCGTTTAATACCGGGTCAACCTCCGCTCTGGTCAAATGGGATTTCCCGGAAGCCGTCAAATCAGTCCAGGGCGACATCAGCACGAGTCCTCTTGGCAGAAGCCGGTTTTCTTCCTTCAGTTTCAAAACAAGGGACAGCGCCAGATTTCCGCCGGCCGAATCGCCCGCGATGATGATATCCCGCGCCCCATATCCGAGCAGCATCAGATAATTCCATATTTTCATGGCATCTTCCGTCGCCGCCGGATAGGGATTCTCCGGCGCCAGACGGTAGTCGAAACACAGCACGTCCATCGAGGTCGACATCGCGAATTTTGTCGTCAGTGTCCGCGCATAAACGCTGCTTCCCGTGGAATAGCCGCCCCCATGGCAATACAGGATAATATATTTTTTCATATGCGCCCGGTTGACGGACGTCCATTCCCCGTGGATTCCCTCGATCTCAAATTCCCGGATCACCACATCCTTACTGTTGCTCAGCAGCACCCCGAAATGATCCTGTGACTGCCTGTGCTTCTCCAGGTCCGCATTCTCCACCACGCCGTGCACTTTCCTGATAAAATTCATTAAATTCTGGTTTTTTCTGTCCGAAACCGCCATATCTTTCTGTCCTCCCGTATCGGAAGCCGCCGCTTTCCTGATGACCTCTCCATACTTTATTGCATATATTGTACCATAAAACGATTCTTTTGTGTTATACTGTATATATCCTGTAAGTTTCGTGATTAATTTTATGAAAAGGGGAACCCCTATGTCCATTTCCGGCCAGAAAAAAACAGCATCGGCAAAAAATCGGAAAGAAGTCTGGTACAAACTGGATTTATCCGCAATCGTCTATCCGACTTTACAAAGAAAAGATTTCTCGTCCGTATACCGTCTGTCGGTTCTGTTAAAAGAGGAAATCGACCCGGTGGTTCTGCAGAAAGCGCTGGATATGACGCTTTCCCGCTTCCCGACCTACAAAGTCGCCATCCGAAAAGGACTCTTCTGGCGGTATCTGGAGCCGAACAACAGGCCGGGCCCGTTTGTCACGCCCGATATCAAAAATCCCTGTATGCCCATGCCCTTTAAGGCCAACAACCGTTATCTTCTGCGCGTTTATTATTACGGCCGCCGGATTTCGCTGGAAGCCCACCATTGTCTTGGAGACGGTACGGGAGGCATGTGTGTTTTGCAGACTCTGACAGCCGTATATCTTGGGCTTCTCGGCCATCCCATTACCCCGTCCGGTTTTGTGCTGGATATCAACGCTTCTCCGGATGCGGAAGAGCTGGAAGATGCCTATATGCGCTATGCCAATGCCAGAGTCAGACCGCCCAGGCCAGGTGAAAAAACATACCGCGTCCGGGGTACGAAAGAACCGTTTTATACGCTCAATATCATCGACGGCATTATGTCCGTCCGCGAAGTTATGGCAGTCGCCAGAACATATGACGCCACCCTGACCGAATATCTGAATGCGGTTCTGCTCTATGCGCTGATGCAGAAACAGGAACATGACGTTCCGTTCAGATTCCGGCCCGTGAAGATCGCAATGCCGGTTAATCTGCGGCGCTTTTTTCCATCCCGGACGCTGCGCAATTTTATTACAATGGTTTATCCTTCCATCGACCCGCGGCTTGGCGACTATACGTTTAAGGAAATTGTCGATCAGGTCCACCACTATATGAAATACTACATCAATGAAAAATTTCTCCGCGGCGACATCACAACAAACGCCGCCACGCAGCGCAACCCCGTCATCCGCGTCGTGCCGCTTTTCATCAAGGATTTTGTCGTCCGTACCTTTTATACAAAAGTACAGGACAAAAACTCCTCCGCGGGGCTGACCAACATGGGCGCGCTGAAAGTGCCGGAAGACATGAAGCCCTATATCGAACGGTTCGATATTTATATGGGACAGCCTTTTTCTTCCCGTACCAACTGCGCTATCATCAGCTTTGATGATACCCTTACCATCAATTTTGCGAGCAGCATTGCGGAAGCAGACGTCGAATGCCTCTTTTTCCGAAAACTGGTTCAGGACGGCATTCATGTGAAGATTGAAAGCAACCGGGATTCCCGTTTTCCCATAAAAATCTGAAATTACAAAAAAAGAACAGGAGTGTATACCATGTCATACTGTGTAAACTGCGGCGTAGAACTGGAAGCGTCTTTGAAAGAATGCCCGCTCTGCAATACGCCTGTCATAAATCCCAGACAACTTCATCCCGCGGAAGGGCCGGGCCCTTATCCGGCTTCAAAAGGCCAGGTCGAGGTCGTAAAAAGAAAAGATCTGGGCATTCTGTTGTCCGTCGTCCTTTCCGCCACCAGCATCACATGTTTTTTGCTGAACCTTTTTGTTTTCAGAGGCAGCCTTTGGTCCTTCCTCGTGATCGGCATCTGCATCTGCCTTTTTTTCTTCGCCTTTCCGCTTGTCATCTACACAAAGACTCCGATCTATGCCGCCTTTCTCGCAGACGGCATCGCGGTCGGGCTCTACCTGTATCTGATCACTTTTCTGACGACTGCCGCGACCGCAAGATGGTTCTGGCAGCTCGGCCTTCCGATCGTCATTACCGTCACGGTTTTAATAGAAATATTCACTTTTCTGGCACACAAACTGCCTTTTTCGGTACTGACTGGCTCTCTCTATTTTTTCATAGAGGTTCCTCTTCTGTGCGTTGCGCTGGAACTGCTGATCAAACGGTTCTGCCACGTTCCGTACCGCATCACCTGGTCCGCCGTTGTATTAACGGTATGCGTTATTATCGATATCACGCTGATCACCATTATCGCCAAAAAACGCCTGCGCAACGAAGTACGCAGACGTCTGCATTTCTGATAACTGCTGCCCCGCCCTTTTCCCGGCAATTTGGGCCGCTTATTCGGCATGCTTTGCTTCGGCTTCTTCCAAAGACTTATAGCCATAAAACAATGTTTCATTTGCAATGATCTGTTTCAGTAGATTTTCACCCTTCCGGCAGGCTTCTTCCGTTTCTTTCCACAGAAGCGCCAGCGTCTCCGCCGAATACGTCAAAAGTTCCGCCCGCAGATAGCTTTCCATCGACGAGCCATCCGTCACATTATCCTGTGCCGTCGTCATGGTTCTGCCTCTTTTCCGGATGTTCGGGTATTCGGCGAGCACCTGCCCGTCCCATTTCAAATGCACCTGAACGATCCGCTCCGCGATTTCCTTCCGCTCTTCCGCATCGGGCAGATATTCTTTTATTTTCTCGTATTCTTCCGGAAAGGTGCTTTCCATCATTCTTCCGTACTTTTCAAAAATCAGATTTCTGCCTTCTTCGCATGCTCTTTCACAGTCTTTCCGATAGCACAAAAGCAGTTCGTCCGAATAAACCATCCACTGGCTCATCCTCATGCGGAAAAAAGTATCCGGATCATCCTGACAGGACGCCCGTCCCCCGGTATTATAAACATGCTGGAACATATCCCACTCTTTCTGTGCAATATCAAAAATAAGCTGCTCCCTTGCCGATATCTCTGCCATTTGTCCTCTCCTTTTTCTGAAATAGATTATTCGCCGAGCGGCGCAATAAAAATCTCCGATGAAAACCGAATCGGTTCTTCGTAAGAAGCGTGTTCCGTTTCCAATACTTTTCCGTCTACCGTAATGACGATTTCATCCGCCCCGTAGGCCTCCAGAAAAGTAGCTGCCACAGAAGACATGATAACCTTTTCTCCCTCCTGTGTCATCGTCTTCAAATAATCCCGGAAAGTCTTGGATAAATCCAGATTCAGCCTCTTTAGCCCATCCGCATCCTCTTCCTCAAATACATTTACTTTCGTTCCCAGCGAAACAATATTATGTTTTAACAGCGCATCGAGCAGCTTATCGGCCGTGATCTGCTCCATCTCCGTCTTCTCGCTGCTTAACATATCGGAAGCGCCGTTTCCATAATAAATCATAACTTCTTTCTGTTCTGTCATTTCTTCCGCCTGTTCCTCTCCATCCGTCGATGCTTCATCCTCATTCAGTAAAAATCCCAGCGAATCCACTATCAGATCGTTGGCGGATGCTTCGTCAGCCTGATTATTCTCCATGGCGGTCACTTCCTCCACCGAATTGCTGCAGGCGGCCAGTGCCAGCACAATCACAATCAAGACTACTGCCATCAGCTTTCTGTTCTTCATAATTACTCCCCTCTGTCTGCCCCGGCAGACATTCTGCTTTTCCTCCCTGTCTTCCATGCACAACGGCACATATTTGGAAATCGGCTATATTTTATCATACTCGTTATAAAAAAGCAAAAAAACTTTTTGGATATAATGCCGGATTTTTCAATCCGGGAAAGCCTCCGCGGTTACAGCTATTTCTTATAAATCAAAAAAGCACCGTCAAACGGTGCTTTTTTAATAACATCAGTGCAGGAAAAGGGACTTGAACCCTCATGATATTGCTATCACACGGACCTGAACCGTGCGCGTCTGCCAATTCCGCCATTCCTGCGAACAAATGCTATTCTAAATGTTTTTTATGTTTTTGTCAATAGTATTTTGAAATCTTCTTAAAAAAATTTTTAAGGCGGGCATTATACGGTAAATCTCTGCGTCTTCTGATTCTGTTCCTCGCTCAGTTCTACCAGCATCTGCGTATCCCGGTAACATTCCTGAATCGCTTCTGCCACTACCTGCATTCCGGCGCTCGTTTCCTGTGCGGAAGCGGAATTTTCTTCCACAACGCTTCCGAGGTTCGATACGGAATCCGCCACGACTACTTTTAATTCATTCAAAATATCCGTCTGTTTGCCTATGGTCATCGCCACATCGTCCACGATATTAATTTCCTTATAGAGATTCGCAAAGGCCGCCTGTGTCTCTTTCAGCTGCTTCTGCTGTTCTTCCACATTCGTCATCGCTTCCTGCATTCTGCTTGTGGAAATCTCAACATTGGTCGTCAGCTCTCTGACAACCGCCTCGATACCGGCCGCGCTCTCCGCTGATTTCTCCGCCAGATTCCGGATTTCCTCCGCAACGACCGCAAAACCTCTTCCGGCTTCTCCCGCCCTGGCGGATTCAATGCTCGCATTAAGCGACAACAGGTTCGTCTGGGAAGTCATATTTTTGATAACTTCAACCATTTTATTAATATTTACCGCCGATTCGCTTGTCTGCTTCGTCTGTTCGGAAACAACCTGAATGGCCTTGTTCGTAATTTCCGAAATCTCATACAGTTTCCTGATGCTTTCGGAAGCGCCGTCGGAAAATTTCATCATCGTGTCCACCGATGTTTCCAGTTTATCCATCTCATTTTTCTCGACATCGATGACATCGCCAAGCCTCTGTACCTTCTCGTTGACCGTTTCCGTCTCTTCCGCCAGGCTCGCCGTGCCTTTGGCCATTTCATCGATTGCGCAGTTTGTATCGTTAATACTGTTTGTAATATCTCCAAATTTCTCGCTGAAGTCTTCGCTGCTCTTTTTTAATTGTGTGCTGGCATGACTGACTTCTTCGATCATTCCGGCTAAGGAGAGTTTTACCTGATTCAGCGATTGGGCAATTTTCCCGATTTCGTCGCTTCGTTTAATCAGTCTGCTGTCAATTTCAAAGGAAAGATCACCCTCTTCAATCTTCCGCAAATTGGCTTCCACTTTCCGAATGCCGCCCGCAAGACGCCGGCCAAAAACAATGGATATTGCAAGTACGATGACGAGAATCATAACAATGCTGGCCGCATAGGAAAGCAGCATTTCCAGAAATTCGAATTTGATTTCCTTTTCTTCCGTCTGAATCTCCGACGCCATATCGTCTATGTAATTGCCTGTCGTTACCACCCAGTTCCAGGGCTCGAATTTCTCCGAATAAGCCCGCTTAGGCGCCACCGTCACGCCGTCCGCCTTCGTAAAATAAAATTCATTATAACCGCCGCCGGCATCCGCAGTCTTCATGATATTCTGAATGATCTTTATCCCGTTCTGGTCCGTCAGATCATACCGGTTGCTGCCTTCCTGCTCCGGCAGAATCGGGTGCATGACGAGATTGTAATCCGTATCGTCGATCCACATATAGCCGGAATCATCATCCCTGTAACGCATGCCGCGAATAACCTCTTTGGCCGCCTCTTTTGCTTCTTCCTCCGTCAGTTCTCCCGCCTGGCTCAGGTCATAATACGTTTTAATAATCGCAATCGCCGACTGAATCTCCGATTTAATTTCAAGATTGTAACCATCGTTCATCGTTTCCTGATATGTAACGATGTTCTTGTTCATGGATTTCCTTAAAAATGAAATACCAAGAGCCCCCAGCACAACGATTGTCGCCGCCAGCATCAGAAAAATGACGGCCACCATTACCGTCGCAATACTTTTCGACCGCGGTACAGAACCATTGTCTTTTTTCCTGTTGTCCTTACTTCCTTTGTTTTCCCCGTTCATTTGCTTTCCCCCATACAAATTTCTGAATACATTATATTTTTATTATACTCTTTTTTCGCTCTTTTTCACTGTTTTTCAATACCCTAAGCGGACAATCAACGGCCCGGAGCGTGTATCCCCTTGTCCACTGAGGATAATATTTCGATTTCACATTTCCGACTGTTTTGAAAATATCAGCAGCGGTTCACCCCCGTGCCGCCGCAGTTTATTTTCCGATTTTCTTATCGCTGTGCAATATATGATTGACAAGCCATTCCGTCAGAAATTCCATGATTTCTTCCAATGTCTCCTGCTGGTGTTCATCGATATGTTCGAAATTCATTTCTTCCAGCCTTGCAACAAACGCATCATGCGCACGCTTCTGTGCCGCAAGCCCTTCATATTGAATGCTCTGCATATACTTTTCTTCATCCGCAAAATGAAATTTAGTATACTCTTTCAATTCTTCCAGAAGATGCACGATCTCATCGTATTTATCATGAAGATACTCTTCCGTATTTACCCTGTATACTTCTCCGATAATGCGGAATAATTCTTTATGTTCTTCATCCACCAGATCTATTCCTGTCAAATACTGCTCCGAAAATACCGGAACCACGCTCTTATTCTCCACGGGTTTTAATTTGCCAATCATCAGATCGCATCCGATAATATGCCGGTACAGCCAGGTGACAAGATATTTTAAAAGATCATCCAAAAGTTCCTGCTGCCCGCTCCCGGAAGCTCTCATATCCGCTTCATCTATTTTTTCACAAAAGATAAGATGCTGCTGTTTCTGTAATTCCAGTTCCGGATGCCGAATGCTTTCCATATATTCCTCTTCATGCCGGAAATGCTGTTCCGCGTATTCCTTCAGCCTTTCCACCATCTCCTGAATCCGATTGTACTTATCTTCCAGTATTTCATTTTCGAGCAGCTCCTTTGTCTCGTTGATCATGCGGAAAAGCTCCCTGTGTTCGTTATCGATCATCTCCACGCCAAGTAAACAGTCGTCCGTAAAATAATACATTTCTTTCTCCTCCATTCCCGGTCAGTACGCCTTCCTGTATGGCCCTGTCCACAGATATTGAGCAGGACTTGTATCCCCTTATACACTGAGGGTATGTATATTGTATCACACAATCCCTGAAAGGGATACATTATAAGATTTGTTTCGAAAAAAGTTTTCCGGGAATATTTCATCGGATGGCCCATATGGAATTGCTATTAAAAAAATCGAAAAATTTCGATTGGAAGATTTCTGAAAAAAATTTGAAAAAGGTATTGACTTTTGGCTCAGTCGATAGTAAGATATTACTTGCGTTGTGAACATAAGCGGAAGTGTCGGAACTGGCAGACGAGCAAGACTAAGGATCTTGTGATGGTTACATCGTGTGGGTTCAAGTCCCATCTTCCGCATTGGTTAAAAGTGTGGGAAGCCTTGATTTTACTAAGGTTTCCCCATTTTTTATTGTTAAAATAATTGGTTACACTTTCTTAGTATAAGAAAGTGCTTTTTCATAGGCATCTGCCCCTACCTGCCAAAAACTGAGTATACAGAAGCTATTTATCTTACAAATTTACTGTTGAATAAGCTATACCATCCACTTGAAAGAACAAATTACCCGGATCAGCAAATTCAGTCTGAAACGACTTGCGTACAGGATATTTGCCATGAAATCTTCTTTTAATTACCTTTTCCATTACCGGAATATCCCAAATATTTTTAAACAGGCAATTCATCTGTACGACATTTTCCAGCGTCAATCCCACTAATGCCAGCCGTTCTTCCATTTCATCAAAGGCACCGTCAATTTGTTCTTCTATCGTACCGCCTATATTACGGGCACAGTAATTTATAAAGCAATAGTCTCCCGCTTGAATAATTCCAGCATGTGCCCAGTCCTCATTTATGTCATATCGTCTGATTTCTTTCATTTTTCTGCACTCCTAACTTTATAATATTTTTTGGTGAATTATCAATCTGAAGAAATTCTTCTGCCTTGCGAATCGGTTCTGCCTCGAATCTGGCAATAATATCCTGCGGTTCGATAATCTTAGCCTTATTTCCAAAGGAAAGAATCACCCCATACCAAAATGTCTCATGTTCCGGTACAGAAAAAGAAAACTCAAAATCCCCATTTTCAAATTCCTGTGTAATGCGTCCATTTAGATATTCCCTGCATTTTGCTTTGATGACGGCTTTTCCGTATAATTTGACATGTACAATATTATCATTGTTATCTTTCATCTTAATATCTGGAAGATTATGGGATTTTGTAAATTTTATATTTATTTTTTCCAAATGATCCATACGAACTAATTTAAACATACAATAATCCTGATATTTTTCATAATATCCAAACAGATACCAGTTATACCATTTATATTGCAGACAAACTGGTTCTGCCTGAATGTCTTTTACTTCATCATGACTATTCGTATAAGAAAATCGAACAACGCTTTTTTCTCGATTGCATCTTGCAACAGCATTAATTGTTTATTTATTTTGTCATCTTCACTTGCAACACCCAAGTCTACGGAAACAGCAGTGTCCCTTGTATGGCTTATACTCTGCACTTTTTCCAGTGTCTGTTTTAGACTTTTGCTTGCATATGCGCTCGCCATTCCTTCCAGAGCAGTGACAATCCAATCATATTCATGACTCGTTGCAACCTGTTTTTCTAAAACAAAGCTGTCCATAATCTGGTAGCCGCCTTCTACGCCGTAAAAAGATTGAATCGGAATGCCTGCCTGATCCAGCGAATCCAAATCTCGCATAATCGTTCTGGAAGAAACTTCAAATTCTTCTGCTAATTTTTGTGCTGATGTCCGACCATGATTTAATAAATAAACAACAATGCTTATGAGTCGGTCAATCTTCATCTTTTCTCCTTTCTGTCCTAGTATAACAAACAAACTATGACACCATTATGTCATAGTTCGTTGATTGAAATATTAAAATTTTCATCATATTGCATTTTTTGTTGTCATCCGGGACATAATTATGCTATAATTGTGCCAAAGAAAGGAGTGAAGCATTATGCCACTTATTATGCCTATTAAGGATTTACGCA
>CAJUDZ010000046.1 GCA_910584965.1 uncultured Lachnospiraceae bacterium
CAGACAGACAGACAGACAGACAGACAGACAGACAGACAGACAGACAGACAGACACGCCTGTTTGATTTGCGTGCAGTCAGCGGCATAAACTTTTTTCAGCCTGTTTTCCGTGCTTTGAAAAGCACGGAGGACAGGCTTTTGTATGTTCAAAATTTCTGAAGATTTTGGAGGAAAGACAAATGAAGAAAAGATTGTTTTATGCGGCAATGCTGACGGCGGTATTTGTGGCTATGAATATGACCGACGTGATTTTGGCATCAGCGATGGAGCAGGGGGAGGAAAAGACTGCCTATGTGTTTTCCGGGAACGGAACGAGGTACGATCCGTATCTGATTTCTTCTTATGAAGATCTTGCGGGACTGCGGGATATGGTGGATTCCGGGAATAATGTCAGCGGAAAATATTTCCGACAGACAGCGGATATCGTTTTTCCGGACGGAACGATCTGGAATCCCATCGGAAAGCTGGAACCGGGATATGAATTTGCGGGTTATTATGACGGTAACGGCCATACGTTGGCCAATATTGATTGTGAAGACCAGTATGCGGGCGTATTTTCCTATTTGGCCGGAGAAGTCAGAAATCTCGGGATAGAAAGCGGATTTTTTGACGGGGACTGCGCCGGGAGCATTACGAGTCACGGAACGGATACGGCGAGGATCATCAACTGTTATAACAAAGCGGATGTTTACGGCAATTCCAGGGCCGGAGGGATTACGGACAATTATCCGGGACTGATCATGTTCTGCTGGAATTTTGGCCATGTTTACGGTAAAAACGAAGGAAGTGTGACAGCGGGGATTACTTCCTATGGTGACGCGGATATCCGTTACTGTTATGCGGCAGATGCTGAGAAACTGACGGATGAAACGACTTTCGGAGGAAAGACGGCGGATTCCTGCGTAATCGGCAAAGCGGATACGGAAGCTTATATACAACAGTCGTATCAGGATATGTTTGCCGTATATTCCGGGACAGCGGCGCCGGAAGATCAGAAAACAGAAGGTTTGATGAATCGCGGAAATACAGTCTTTATGGTCTGTGAAGACGGTGATGTGTTCTTTTCAAAAGACTACGAACCGGATGTGTTCCGGGCGGAAAAGGAAGAAGCGAAGGAACGTTATTTGGGGATATGGGAAAAAAGATATGATTTTGAAGGCGATGGAAGCGCAGAAAGGCCGTTTATCGTTTCTTCTTATGAAGATCTGGCGCTTCTCAGGGACTGCGTGGATGCCGGAATCAGTTATCGGGGATATTATTTTGAGCAGGCGGATGATATTTATTTCCCGGAAGATGAAGTATGGAACCCGATTGGAGATTTAAAGAAACAGCTTGTTTTCAGCGGGACTTATGACGGGAACGGGTATTGTTTATACAATGTATTCTGTGAAGACAACTGCGCGGGGATATTTTCGTATCTCGACGGGGAGGTAAGGAATCTCGGCATAGAAAGCGGATGCTTCCGGGGCGTCTGCGTCGGCAGTATTACCAGTCACGGAACCGGCCGGGCCAGAATCATGAACTGCTATAATAAGGCGGAAGTGACGGGGACGGAGAGGGCCGGAGGGCTTGTTGACAATTTTCCGGGGAAAATATTATTTTCCTGGAATCTGGGAAAGGTATCCGGGGAGAAAAAAGAAACAGTTGCGGCCGGAATCTGTTCCTATGGTATGGCGGATATTGCATACTGCTATTCGACGGATATATGTGACATCGTGGATACCAGGACTTTTACCGGTGTAATCCGGGAAGCCGAAAGAATAAAAGATACGGATGCGGCCGGCAGATTACGGCAGAATGAATCCGCATACGGCGATTATATCAGGAATGAATGGATGGAACCGGATGATATGGTGTTTTGCAGAATTGACGAATCCGGGGAACTGGTTTTTGACAGGACGTATATGCCGGAAAACCTGTCTCTGCTGACCAAACTGGAATATATACCGGAATGCTTTCTGCTGTTTATGGCGCTTCTGCTCGGGGCGGGAACCGCCGCCTGTTATGGATACAGGGGACGGCATAGGGCGGAAACCGCGCCGGGAAAAAACGTAACGACAAAAGCGCCGCAGGCGGTTCCGGTTCAAAAGACATCCGGAAAAGAAAGAGGGAGCAGAGTCATTGCGGCCGCGCTGACAGCCGTATTCTTCGGCGTTTGTTTTTCTTATGTGACAAAGACGCTGAACCTGAAGTCTGACGAAGGAATTTGGAATCTGAGGCATTGGGAAAAGGCGGAGAACGAAAATACAGATATTCTGTTTTTGGGAGCCAGTACGATAACCTCGACTGTCGAGATCGCCGATTTATGGAAGAATTACGGTATCGCCTGTTATGCGGCCGGTTCCGGGGGCGCGGCGTTTTATGATGATTATTACAGGCTGATCGAAGCGGAAAAAAGCCATCACAGCAGTATGGTTGTCCTGGATGTCAGAGCGGCGGAGTATCAGACCGAATACGCCGCTCTGGAAAGCTGGAAAAAAATGAATGTTTCAGGGCTCGGCCTGTCGGTTAATAAATGGAATTATGTGAATGCGGCGATAGAGCCTGAGCAAAGGCTGGATTATTTTTTGGCATTTCCCGTATACCGGGGCAGATATCATAATGTGTCCAAATGGGATTTCCGTGATTGGGGACCGATGGGAGAAGATGACAAAGGTGCGTGGACGGTTTACTACGGAAATCTGTATAAACCGGAACTGATCTGCGTGGACGACATTGTGGCATATCGTGCGCTGTATGAAAAAGAAGAGTATTATCTGAGAAAAATCATTGAATACTGTGACAGGAATCAAATCGAACTGTTGCTGTTAAGAACGCCCAGCGGCAGCCGGGCGTACAGCCAGCCTTTTTATAATGTAGTTGAACTGATTGCGGAAGAGTACCGCGTGCCGTTTCTTGATATGAACTGTTTTGATGAGGAGATTGGATTGACGGAGTTGGATTTTCATGAAAGCGGAGCACACCTGAATGTGGCCGGCGCCAGGAAATGCACCCGCTTTTTCGGGAATTATCTCATCGAAAATTATGATTTTACCGACCACCGCGGCGATGAAAACTATATAAGCTGGGACAGGTTCGCGGCGAACAGGGAAGACCTTTATCTGAGGGCGATTTATAATACGGACGACTATTTTGAGGAACTCGCTTCGGCCGGAAAAAGGGTCGCTGTGGTATCATACAGACTTTCCGGCGAAAAATCGGAAAACTATCAGGAGATCCTGAAGAATCTGGAAGAAGGCGGATACGAGTTCTATGATGAAAAGGATGTGCTTTACGGAGAAGAACAGAAACTGTTATTGACGTTTGACGACCACAAAATCAGCATTACGAAAGAGTACGCCGCCTGCCGGATTGAAATGGACGAAGAGAAGACCATTCTTGTCGATTCGCCAGGTATCGTCTTGATCGTATATGATGATGTGAACGGTAAAATAGCGGACATAGCGGCATTTACAAAAGCCGGTAATTTTGCGCCGAAACATCTGTATGCGGGAGGTGAGGACTGATGTTTACGGACAATCCATATGAGACGTTTCATTTTGTGGAGTGGTGGGACACGCTTCATGCGTCTTTCATATCGTTTTACTTTATTATTTTTATTTTGCTGCTGCTCCTGCTTTATTATCTGATGCCCCGACGGGGACGCTGGCCCGTCCTTCTGGCCGGCAGCGTTCTGTTTTACAGTCTGGAAGGGATTCGGCCGCTTTTGACGGTCGTTTTATCCGGTGTGGTCGTTTACCTGACCGGACTGATGCTGGAACTGTTGGGAAAAGAAAAAAGAAAATACCGCCGTCTTGTTCTTTTTACAGGTATTCTGACAATACTGTCAGTTCTTGTTTTTACAAAATGCTATGCGCTTGCGGAGTGGAAGTTCCGCTATGTCGTGCCGCTTGGTATTTCTTACTACACGTTTTCCGCGGTCGGCTATCTGGCGGATGTGTACTGGGGAAAAGAAAAAGCGGAGAAGAATGTTGGGAAACTGTTGCTGTTTCTGCTGTATTTTCCCAAGATATTACAGGGGCCGATTGCGAAACACAGAAATCTGGCCCCCCGGCTGGAGGAAGGGCATGTTTTCTGTTACCGGGATTTTTGCTTCGGAATCCAGCTTGCGATCTGGGGGTATTTTAAGAAGATCGTCATTGCGGATCGGGCGGCCATTTTTACATCGTCCGTATTTGCCGATGATACGGCGTTTGGGGGAGCGGTGCTTCTTCTTGGGACCGTTTTGGCGGCGGTACAGCTGTACTGCGATTTTTCGGGCTGTATGGATATCGCGGCCGGCATTTCGCAGATGTTCGGCATTCGGCTGGAAAAGAATTTCGACCATCCGTTTTTTGCAAAGTCCGCGGCGGAGTTTTGGAGAAGATGGCATATTACGCTGGGGACATGGTTTAAAGATTATGTTTATATGCCGCTTGTCATTTCCCCCGGCCTGATAAAATTTTCGGGGAAAATCGGAAAAAGATTCGGGAAAAGAGCGGGAAAAACCATTCTGACTGCGGTGCCGCTGTCCATCGTCTGGCTCCTGACGGGATTATGGCATGGCACGGGGACGGATTACCTCGTCTGGGGCGCGTATTGGGGACTGCTCATTATTCTGTCCGCAATTTTTACGCCGGAAATCAGAAAACTGAGCCGGATATTACATATCGATACGGACAGGCAGGGATGGAAAAATTTTCAGATGATACGCACCTTTTTTCTGTTCTGCATCGGAAGGCTGATTACGATTCCCGGCGATTTGAAGATTACGGGCCGGATATTTGCCAGAATCCTGACGGAGCACCGCCTCTGGCAGCTCGTGGACGGAACGCTGTATGCGCAGGGGCTTGACTGGAGAGAGTTTATGCTGCTGCTTTTCGTGATGGGCGTGCTGTGGTTTGTCAGTTTACAGCAGCGAAACGGCAGCATCAGGGAGCGGGCGGCGGAATGGAATCTGATAGTCAGGTGCGCGTTTTATGCAGGCTCGCTGATTGTTGTTCTGGTTTTCGGAATTTATGGGCCGGGATATGAAACGGGTACGTTTGCATACATGAATTATTAGGACGGGAAGCGGATAAAACGTCGAAAAGATGATTGCGATGCCCGGCGGGAAGTGTGAATGCAACGGAAAAATAATTAAAACGGAAAAGAGGAGAAAACATGCTGGAAGAAAAAATTTTGGAACTGTTGTCGGAAGAATATCCGGAGATTGATTTTACCGCATCCGATACGCTGGTGGATGACGGGTTATTGGATTCGCTGACGATTACGGGAATCATTGCGACGCTGACAATGGAATTTGGCGTTATCATTCCCTATGACGAAATCGTGGAAGAGAATTTTAACTCCATAGCCGGGCTGGCCCGGATGGTGGAACGGCTTCAGGCGTGAAAGGAACAATGAAAAAGTTCGTATGGCCGTAAGCCTGCAGGCTGCGGCCGGATGGAGGAAGGTATGACAGAAATACTTGTGAATCGAATCATGGAGTTGGCGGTCAGACAGCCGGATAAAATGGCTGTGGCTTTTAAAAAGGAAATCCTGACTTATCGGGAACTTGCCGGGAAGGCATGCGGCATTGCGGAACTTTTAAGGAAAAACGGAATCGGTGCGGGGGACAGGGTCTGCTTTTCCGCCGTATCGAAACCGGAAATGCCGGCCGCATATCTGGGGATACAGCTATGCGGCGCAGTTGCGGTATTTCTGGATAAAAACAGCACGCCCGAAAATATGGCGGCCGTCTATCGGGAATCGGAGAGCAGTCTGCTTCTGACGGACAGGCCGATGAAAGAATATGCAGAAACGTGCAGAATCCTGTCGCTTCGTCAGGTCTACGCAGAGGCGGACATATCTGTCGCGGATATATCCGCATCGGATACATCCGCATCGGACAAGGCCGGGTCAAAAGGGGGATGGGAGGATGCGTCGGCCGTGCGGGATGAAAATGCCCTGGCGGAATTGTTGTTTACGACAGGTACGACCGGGAAGCCCAAGGGGGTTATGCTGACCTATAAGGCGGTATACCATATTTTTTCCAACACCATTGAAGGAATCGGTATCAGAGAAGACGAAGTTCTGCTGCTTCCCCTGCCGTTAAACCATTCCTTTGCCTTACGGGTGCTGCGTGCGGTTCTTTATCAGGGTGCAGCGGTGGTCTTGCAGAACGGTTTTACGTTTGCAAAAGAAGTGGAAAATAACATAAACGCCCATCGCTGTACGGCGCTTGCGTGCGTTCCCGCTTCCTATGAGATCATGCGCGGCCAGATGCAGGATGCTTTTGCGCCGGTATGCGGCCGGCTCCGGTATATTGAATTTGGCGCGGGCTCCCTGTCCGTCAGACAGCGTGCGGAGATTACGGCGCTCCTTCCCGAAACGCTGATTTATAATACATGGGGCAGCTCGGAATCGGGAGGCGCTATTTTCTGCAATGTCTCGGAAGCCGTAAAGGATTCGCTGCGGATTGCTTCTCTGGGGAGGCCGCTCGCGGGAAAAGTGTGTGTGAAATATCTGGATGCGGAAGGCCGGCCGGTAAAAACGGACGCCGCTCATCCGGGAAGAATGGCGATAAAAGGCGGCATGCAGATGGCCGGTTATTTTAACAGGCCGGAACTGACGGACAGGACGCTGGTGGACGGCTGGCTGATCACCGGTGATATGGCGTGGGAAGACGAAGACGGCAATATTTATATGATGGGCCGCGCGGATGATCTGATCAATGTGGGCGGCGAAAAGGTATCTCCTATCGAAGTCGAAAATATAGCCGGCCAGTATGAGGGAATCCGGGAATGCGCCTGCATCGGAGTAGAAGATGAGGAAGGTGTGACGGGACAGATTCCGGTCCTGTTCGTGGCTGCAAAAAACGGCTATTCGGAAGAAGAACTGTTAAAATTTATGGCGGCAAGGGTCGAACGGTATAAACTGCCGCAGAAAATAATGCCGGTTGAAAGCCTGCCGAGAAATGCCATGCAGAAACTGGACCGGAAGGCGCTCCGGAAAATCTGGGAAAACAGGGGAAACGAAGAACTGCTCAATCCGGTTGTCCAGGCGCTTTTGACACGGCGGAGCATCCGCAGATTTACGGATGAGTTGATACCGGACGCCGTGCTTGAAATGATACTGCGTACCGGATATTATGCGCCGAGCGGCCATAATATGCAGTCCTGGAGATTTACGGTGCTGACGAAACAGAAAGACATCCTGAACCTGAAAGCGCTTACAGAAGAAACGGCCGGCCGTCATAAAGTAAATGTATACGGATTTGAAAATCCGCAGGCGATGGTTCTGATTTCGAATGATAAGCGGAATCCCAATGGATGTCAGGACGCATCCTGTGCGGCGGAAAATATCATGCTCGCGGCGCATTCCTATGGCATCGGCTCCGTCTGGCTGAATCCGCTGATGACGCTGCGCGGCGCGGAACCGGTAAAGAACCTGCTGGACGATTTTGAAATACCCGAAAACCATATCGTGTGGGCGGCGGTTGCGCTCGGATATCCTTATCACGAAGGGTCGTTGCTGAAGAAAAGAGGAGATGTTGTAAAGTATGTATAGAAGAGGTTATTTTTCCTGCTTTAAAGTGGTATAATCAGAAAAATTGGAATTTGAAGGGAGAAGTAATATGAGTAAAGATTTAGTACCATTTTGGGAAAAGTCATATCAAGAATATGACACGATTGCATTTTCCAATAAACCTAATACAACTATTACTGAATTTGAGCACTTAATTAACAACCGGTCAAAAATATTAGAAGTGGGATGCGGAGAAGGTCAAAATGCCATATATTTAGCAGGAAAAGGATATCTTGTTGATGCGTTTGATCTGTCTGAACATGGGATTGCAAAGTTAAAACACAGATGTAAATTATCTAATACACAAGTAAACGCATTTGTAGCAGATTTAACTACATATCAATTTGAACAGAATTATGATATGATTATCTGTTTTGGAACATTACATTTTGTGGCTAAGAATGAGTGGAAAAGATTTATAAATAATGCAAAAAAGTATACCAATATAGGCGGCATTCATATAATTCAAATATTTACAGATACTGTACCCGCATCTGAGGATATTGCTCCGTTTGCAATTGGCTTGGCAAAAGATGAAGAAATGAAAGAATTGTATACAGATTGGGAAATATTGCAGTTTAAATCTTATGTGTTTGAAGATGAACATCCAAACGTACCGAAACATTTGCACGCATCAAATAAAATTGTTGCCAGAAGAATAAATTGACAAGTTCAATTTATGTGAATAGAGTTCTTATTATGTCTCCCCTTAGATGTATGAATAATCAGCGGCAGGAATGAGAATTGTCATTGTCACGGGCACAAAAAAACCTCCTTTTCGATAAGAATTGTCATCTCCCGATTCTTACCAAAAAAGAGGTATTTTTTTAGGCATAAACTGTTTTACACGACCTCAGCCGGGCGTCTTTGGCCTTCGGGGTCTGTTCTGTTACCGATAATCAGTATACCATAGCCTTCTCTTCCCCGTTTAACACGCGCAGTCCGCCCTGAACGAGCGCGAGCAGTTCGTCTTCACCGGGATATACGGTCATGGGAGCAATCCATTCCGCTTTTTCTTTTAAACCGGCAACGACAACTTTGTCATATGCGATGCCGCCGGTTACGATGATCTGATCAACTTTTCCCTTTAAAACACAAGCCATTGCGCCGATGTCCTTTGCAACCTGGGTAATAAATGCTTCGCGTACTTCCGCTGCTTTCGCGTCGCCGCCCTGAACCATCTTTTCCACATCGCGCATGTCGTTTGTGCCGCAGTAAGCGTTGAAACCGCCGTTGCCGACAAATTTCTTATAAACTTCCTTCTCGGTATACTGGCCGGAGAAGCACATTTTAATCAGCGCGCCGCTCTGAACCGCACCGGCTCTTTCCGGAGAAAATGCGCCGTCGCCGTCGAGTGCGTTGAATACATCAACGACCCGTCCCTGTTTGTGTGCGCCGACGGAAACGCCGCCGCCCATATGAACGACAACCAGATTCAGGGAGTCATAGGCCTTGCCCGCTTCTTTCGCATAACGCTTTGCAACCGCTTTCTGGTTCAGCGCATGGAATACGCTCGTTCTCGGCAGTTCGGGAACGCCGGAATATCTGGAAACCGGTTCCAGTTCATCGACTACGACAGGGTCAACGATATAGGAAGGAACGCCGATGGTGTCGGCGATCTCTTTTGCAAGGATGCCGCCCAGATTGGAAGCATGCTGTCCCTGTACGCCCACTTTCAGATCTGCCAGAAGAGCGTCGCTTACTTCATAGGTTCCGCCCGGAATCGGTTTTAACATACCGCCGCGGCCGACTACCATATTTAAAGAGTTGATATCGAAGTCTTTCTCTTTTAATAAATTGATAATGATGTCTTTACGGAAATCTTTCTGATCTACGATGGAAGCGTACTGCGCGATTTCTTCCGTGGAATGACGCAGTGTTTCTTCAAACAGCAATGTTTCGTCTTCAAACACACCGATTTTGGTGGAGGTGGAGCCGGGATTGATAATTAAACTCTTAACAGACATTCTTTGTTCCGCCTTTCCTGATTTTAAGATATTACATTTGTTATTTTATTGTTTTTTAAAATTGCACTTGCTATTATTTGCTTTTCTGCATGCTTTCCGCAACAACGGCGCCGAGCGCGATAGAATTAACTTTCGTCTCGAAATCGTCCGAACGGGAAGTTAAAATAACAGGCGCTTTCGTTCCTGTAAGGATGTTGCCGTTCTTCACTTTGGCCGTATGTACGAGGCATTTATATACGAGGTTGCCCGCATGGATGTCAGGGAAAAG
The DNA here is from genome assembly GCA_910584965.1 of uncultured Lachnospiraceae bacterium. Classification (GTDB taxonomy): domain Bacteria; phylum Bacillota; class Clostridia; order Lachnospirales; family Lachnospiraceae; genus UBA3282. The sequence goes on from CAJUDZ010000046.1 coordinate 9,784, forward strand.
GAGGACATCTGCGTCGCCGACGATTTTACGGTCTTCCGCGCCTTTATGTTTCGCGGCTTCCGCATCGATGGCGAGATCTAACGAAAGAGGGCCGTCGATGATGCAGCCGGTAATCTTTCCTTCTTCGCACATTTTGGTGAGTTCCGCCGCGTCTACCGTAACGGGCATTTTGGGATTGACAACTTCAACGGCCGCAAGAGGAGCGACCTTCGGGTTCGGAATGCCGCACGCGTGGCAGACTTCTACGGTGTTTTCTATGATATGTACTTTTTCCTCCAGAGAGGGATAAGTCATAAACGCAACGTCCGATAAGAATAAAAGATGGTCGATGCCTTCGATTTCGAATACGCATACATGGGACAGTGTCTTGCCGGTCCGCAGGCCGACTTCTTTATCCAGCACGCTCTTTAAGAAGGATTTCGTATCGATCAGGCCCTTCATGTACATGTCGGCCTTACCTGTGTGCACCAGTTCTACGGCCTTTAATGCTGCCGCATAATCGTCCTTTTCATCAATAATTTCATATCCGCTTAAATCCATGTTTTCGGAAGCGGCTACTTCTTTAATCTTGTCTGCATCGCCGACAAGAATCGCTTCTGCGATGTTTCGTTCTTTCGCAGCTTTTACGGCCTCTAAAACGGCGCTGTCCTGTGCGACTGCAACGGCCACTTTTTTGACGCTGCACTCGGATACCTTAGAAATAAGGTCATCAAAACTCTTGCTCATGTTTCCTCCATTCCGGATTGAATTAATTGACATCATGCAATCCATTCAACATATTTTCCGTATAAATAGTAACACTTTCAGGCACAAAAATCAAACTCAAAATGCGCCAAAAAGCCGTAAAATGCGGCAAATGTTGAAAAGGTTGAATTTCCGGTTCAAATCTGCTACAATAAGACTCGGTATTATCCGGTATAAGTGCTCGTTCGGGCGGGCAGATTGGAGCGGACATGAGTGTAATACAGAAAGTTTTTGGAACGCACAGTGAAAGAGAGATAAAAAGAATTGAAGGTCTGGTCGGCAAAATCGAGTCTTTGCGTGATTCGATGATGGCGCTCGGCGATGAGCAGTTAAGGGACAAGACCGCAGAATTTAAGAAAAGGCTGAGTGAAGGCGAGACTTTGGACGACCTTCTGCCGGAAGCCTATGCGGTAGTCCGGGAGGCGGCGAGACGCGTCCTGAAGACGGAGCATTACCGGGTACAGCTGATCGGCGGTATTGTGCTGCATCAGGGCCGTATCGCGGAGATGAAAACTGGAGAAGGCAAGACCCAGACCTGTCTTTTGCCGGCCTATCTGAATGCGCTGGAAGGACAGGGCGTGCATGTCGTAACCGTCAATGATTATCTGGCGAAGCGTGATGCCGAGTGGATGGGTCAGGTGCATGAATTTCTCGGCCTGAAAGTCGGCGTCGTGTTAAACAGCATGAAATCCGACGAACGCCGGGAAGCTTATCAATGCGATATTACGTATGTGACAAACAACGAACTTGGATTTGACTATCTGCGCGACAATATGGTCATTTATAAAGAGCAGCTCGTATTACGCGATCTGCATTATGCGATTATCGACGAGGTCGATTCCGTTCTGATCGACGAGGCGCGGACGCCGCTTATTATTTCGGGACAGAGCGGAAAATCTACCAAACTGTATGAAGCCTGCGATATCCTCGCGAGGCAGCTGACCCGCGGCGAAGACATGGAAGCGCTTTCCAAGATGGACGCCATCATGGGAATCGAGCGCGAAGAGACCGGCGACTTTATTGTGAATGAAAAGGACAAGGTGGTCAACCTGACGGCTCAGGGTGTTGCCAAAGTAGAACGCTTTTTCCAGATCGAAAATCTGGCAGACCCGGAAAACATCGAAATCCAGCATAACATTATTCTGGCGCTGCGTGCGCATAATCTGATGTTCCGCGATCAGGATTATGTGGTAAAAGACGAACAGGTTCTAATCGTAGACGAGTTCACGGGACGTATCATGCCGGGCCGGCGTTATTCGGACGGCCTGCATCAGGCGATCGAGGCCAAAGAGCATGTGAAGGTCAAAAGAGAGAGCAAGACGTTAGCGACGATCACGTTCCAGAATTTCTTTAATAAATTCGAGAAGAAGGCGGGTATGACGGGTACTGCGCTGACAGAGGAAAAAGAGTTCCGCGATATTTACGGCATGGATGTTGTGGAAGTTCCGACCAACAGGCCGATTGCCAGAATCGACAGACAGGACGCGGTATATAAGACGAGAAGGGAAAAGCTGAACGCCATTCTGGATTCCATCGTGGAAGCTCACGGCAAAGGGCAGCCCGTACTGGTCGGCACGATTACGATCGAGGCTTCGGAAGAACTGAGCGCTCTTTTGAAGAAGAGGGGAATCGAGCACAAAGTCCTGAATGCCAAGTTCCATGAACTGGAAGCAGAAATCGTGGCGGATGCGGGTATTCACGGCGCGGTAACAATCGCTACCAACATGGCCGGACGTGGTACGGATATCAAACTGGACGACGAAGCGAAGGCCGCCGGCGGACTGAAAATTATCGGTACGGAGCGGCATGAGTCGAGGCGTATCGACAACCAGCTCCGCGGCCGTTCTGGACGACAGGGCGACGCCGGTGAATCCAAATTCTATATTTCGCTGGAAGACGATCTGATGCGCCTGTTCGGCTCCGAAAGAATGATCAGCATGTTTAACGCGCTGGGCATTCCGGAAGGACAGGAAATCGAGCACAAGGCGCTGACCAAAGCCATTGAGACCGCACAGAAAAAGATCGAGAGCAATAACTTCGGCATCAGAAAGAATCTGCTCGAATATGATCAGGTCATGAACGAACAGCGTGAGATCATTTATGAGGAAAGAAGACGCGTCCTAAACGGCGAGAGCATGCGGGATGTTATCTATAAAATGATTACCGATATCGTGGATAACTGCGTCGATATCTGTATCGGGGACGATAATGATTTTGAAGAGTGGGATTTCAGCGAACTGAACACCCTTCTCATCCCGACCATACCCTTACAGCCCGTTACGGCGGAAAGAGTGTTGAAGCCTAAGAAAAACAGCCTCAAGCAGCAGTTGAAAGAAGAGGCGGTCAAGCTGTATGAAAGCAAGGAAGCGGAGTTCCCGGAACCGGAAGCGATTCGGGAGATCGAGCGCGTTATCTTATTAAAAGTGATCGACAGAAAGTGGATGGACCATATCGACGATATGGATCAGCTCAGGCAGGGCGTCGGCCTGCAGGCATATGGCCAGAGAGATCCGCTTGTAGAATATAAGCTGAACGGTTACGAGATGTTCGACGAAATGACCCAGAACATCCGGGAAGAAACCGTGCGCCTGCTGTTCCGCGTGCGTATCGAGCAGAAAGTGGAGCGGGAACAGGTGGCGAAAGTAACGGGTACGAACAAAGACGATTCCGCGCCCAAAGGTCCGGTAAAGCGTGCGGAAGCAAAGGTATACCCGAACGACCCGTGTCCGTGTGGCTCCGGGAAGAAATATAAACAGTGCTGCGGAAGACAGAAATAAGAAGGCAAAAAGAAATTCTAAGCATGTAAAGGACACAGTTTAAGAATTTCTATGTTTTGCCTGAAAGAATCGCCGGGGGCGATTCTTCCGGGGGGATGCAAGAGCTTTAGGAAAGATTTTGCCGGTTGGAGATGTTAGAGAGGAAAGTTCTTTGGAAAAGAGTTTGACGAGAGCGGTTTCCCCGAAAGATGGAACAGCAACAGTAAGAAATGACAAAAAGTGTATGAAAGAAGGTGACGTTATTGGTTGAATTAGACAACATGAAGTTTGAACTTCAGGGTTATGAAAGTCCATTAGCGGAAGTGAGGGATTCACTTTAACTTAGCGGATAAGGAAAAGCGAATCGAAGAGCTGGAAATGGAAATGCAGGAGCCCGGTTTCTGGGATGACCCGGAGAAATCCAACCAGAAGATGCGGGAGGCCAAGAACCTGAAAGACACGGTCGAGACCGTCAGGGGGCTTGAGAGCCGGTATGAAGACATTATGACGCTGATTGAGATGGGATATGAGGATAACGATCCGGCGATCATTCCGGACATCAGCGAGGAACTGGAAATATTTAAGAAAACGTTTGAGGAAATCAGGGTAAGCACGCTGCTTTCCGGAGAATACGACAGAAATAACGCGATTCTGCGGCTGAATGCGGGCGCGGGCGGAACGGAAAGCTGCGACTGGTGCAGCATGCTGTACCGCATGTACACGAGATGGGCGGAGCGGAAAGGATTTGCGCTGGAAGTACTGGATTATCTGGACGGTGACGAGGCGGGAATCAAGTCCGTGACATTCCAGATCAACGGAGAGAACGCTTACGGTTATCTCAAATCCGAAAAAGGCGTGCACAGACTTGTTCGTATTTCTCCTTTTAACGCCCAGGGAAAACGCCAGACTTCTTTTGTGTCGCTGGATGTAATGCCGGATATTGAAGAAGATGTTGATGTGGAGATTCGGGATGAAGACATTCGGGTCGATACCTACCGAAGCAGCGGCGCCGGCGGGCAGCATATCAATAAAACTTCTTCCGCGATTCGGATTACCCATTTTCCGACGGGCATCGTCGTGACCTGCCAGAACGAAAGAAGCCAGCATATGAACAAGGACAAGGCTATGCAGATGCTGAAAGCCAAGCTGTATATGCTGAAACAGGAAGAAAATGCGGAAAAGCTCTCGGATATCCGGGGAGACGTCAAAGAGATCGGCTGGGGGAACCAGATACGTTCCTATGTCATGCAGCCGTATACGATGGTAAAAGACCACAGGACGAACGAAGAATCGGGAAATGTGGATGCGGTAATGGATGGGGCATTAGACCCGTTTATCAATGCTTATCTGAAATGGAAAAGCGTCGGAAATTAAGTTTCCGACGCTTTTTGTATCTGCTGTCTGTTCTGTATCAGATCGAGGAAAAATTCCGCACATGCAGTATTTATATAGGGTATCAGCCAGAAAAATGCGATGCCGCAGGATAAAAGGCCGAGCAGCATCAGCGGAATGAAACCCGCCATCAGGTAAAAAAGCCTTCCTTTGCTTCCTTTCATCAGTTTGCGGCTCATGGATAATAACTCTTTGGCGGAATAGTTCGGGAAGTCATGAAGCAGAAAAAAGACCTGCGAATAAATCAGGGAGATCATGACCCAGATAACGCCGTATAAAATGTAAGACAAATAGTATAATAACGTCAGAGCTGCATTCTGCGGATAAATACGAAGCAGAAAAGAAAAAATCGTCATCGGCAGCATTCCGAGAAAAAGCCATACGGAACGATACAGCTGAATCAGAAGCGCCTTGTCAGGAAACAGCTTAAATCCATAAAAAACATCGCTGACCGTAACGGGCCTGCCGCAGCAGATTTTCAGATAAAAATATCCCAGTCCGGAAAGAAACAGCCCGTTCAGCGTGGATATAACAAATGAGATCAGAAAATTCAATATAACGCCGACAACAGTCGCAAGGTTCAGGAACATTGTAAAAAAAAGAGAAGCAAAGCCAGTGATCATGGAAACGATCACGCTGGCGCCGATCGCGGTGCCGTAATGGCCGAACATATGCTCCCGCGCCAGTCCTCTGATTTCTACGGATGATTTATAAGTGTTCATAAGTAAGCTCCAATTCTTTTTTAACAGGCAATATCCACATTCATCCCAAGATACTTGTTGGCCGCATCCGAGGATTTCATTTCTTTCTGATAAGGATTTTCTTCATTACGATAGCGTATCTGCGTGGCCGTCGTGCCGCCGGATACATAGGTGCGCCCGCATTCAGGGCAGACCGCGCTGTGGATGGAAACGTTACAGGACAATACCTTGCCGTTGTTTTCCTCGGCTTCTTTATAGGCATTGGCAACATGTTCCTGTTCATGGCTTCTGACCCTGGATGCCGCGGCATTCGGCGAAATGTGCGCCGCCGCTTTAAAGGATACCATTTCATCGGAACCGTCCTGATATTTTCGGTTCTTACAGGTTTCACATTCTGCGGGTGAAGATTCGCGTCCCGCCTGCTTTTCAGTGGATTCTCCGGGGTTGCGGATGATCTGCCTTACGGTACCGTCTTCCGGTGCTGCCTGCGCGGCGCCCGCATACCCCTCATAAGCATAAGATAAATTACTGATTCCGTTTATCATAAAAATGCCCCCTTCGGTTCATAAAATACGTGATTTATTCTCTGATACCGTTATAATCATCGCCCATGATTTTTTCCATTGTATCTTCGAAAGGCTCGCCATAGATGGCTTCCCACGTCCTGTTAAAGTTTTCGCGTTCCACCGGATCAACGAGAACGGGAACAACGGTAGAAGCAACGATGATCACATTGAAAACCAGACCGGTAACGGCACAGATGACACCTGTCCGCGCTTTGGAAGGCAGCTTTGTGCTGCGCCTTCTGGAAAGTACGGCCAGCATAATTGCCACACCGGCCAGTGAAAAAGTCGGATAAATCGGAAAAATCAGACCAAAACCGAGGGAAACGATGCCGCAGATCATTGCGGCTTTGGCAAGACTGCCGCCCGGTTCCGATACGGGAATCTGATAATTACTCCGGTCATAATATGGATAATGGCTGTTATACCCGTTCTGCCGGCCATAATTGCCGGAAGGATACCCGCCGGAATATGGGGGGTGGCTGCGGTTCGGATATTGACTGCCATAAGGTGTGTTGTTTTGGTTCGGAACGTTTCCGCTCTGGCGGGATGCACTCTGACCATTTCCGCAAGGCTGCTGTACGGCGCCGTTGTCCCCGCAGGGCTGTTGTGAGGCGTTATCGCTTCCGCTTCCGTAAGGCGGCGGCACAGAGCCGTTACCCGGCCCATAGGACTGCGGCGGTGCCGGATAGGGCGTGCCGTTCCCGTAAGGAGGCCGTCCCTGATAAGGCTGCCCCGGCTGATTTACAGGAGTCTCCTGATCATCCGTTTGTCGTTTTTCCTGAAAATCCATAGTGTTTCCTCCGAATATATAAATGCAGGAAAAACAAATGTCTGTTTTGCAGACGTTTGTTTTTCTTTTGCACCTAATATATTATATCACAGGAGTTTGAAAATTAACAGAGAAAAATGAATCTTGACACGGATGTGATTATAGGATACTATGTATTTAGTAATGCTAAATACATATGACGGATAAGAAAAGGAGCACGTATACTAAATGCAGGAGAAGTATGAACGGCAGATGAAAAAAGGGGTTCTGGACATGCTGGTGATGCGGCTTCTCCTGGAGGAAAAAAAGTACGGCTACCAGTTGATTACGGAATTAAAGGAAAGAGGCGGCGCACTTTTTGGGCTGAAAGAAGGTACGCTTTATCCGATTCTGTACCGTCTGGAGGATGAAGGGCTGATCGAAAGCAGATGGGCCGGGGCAAAGGACCGGCAGCCGCCCAGAAAATATTATATGATGACGGATAAGGGGCGGATGGCGCTTTCTGAAATCTATCAGGTATGGCGGCAGATTGCGGACGGCGTTGACCGTCTGATGAAGCAGGAGGAATCCGGGAAAGGAAAAGGGCAGAGTCCTGCAGACTGAAGAAAGGACATGACGAACGATATGGAAGCGGAAAAGTATGTCAGTGAAATCGTAAAGAAAATAAAATGCACCAGAGCAAAACGACTGGAAATTCAAAAACAGCTGTTATCTGATATTGCCATGAGGAGGGAAAACGGAGAGTCTCTGGAGCAGATCATGGATAGCATGGGAACGGCCGGGGAAATTGCGGAGGCCTTTGCCCAGAATCTTCCGGAAGCGGATAAGAAAGCGTATAAGCGTCGGAAAATCCTGATGATTACAACTGTTATTGTTCTGGCTCTGCTTCTTTTGGGCAGATATGTATGGTGGGTAATTCCCAAGCCGGAAGAACTTACTGATAACGGGAAATATTCTCAGGAAAAGGTGGCCGCCGAAGTGGAAAAGGTCATTGAAATGCTGAATCAGGACGACTATGCGGCGCTCCGGGAAATGGCAGATGACCGAATGCAGTCAGCTTTAAATCAGGAAACGATCGGAACCGTAAAGGATTCGATCTGTGCTGACTGGGGACAGATGCAGTCGATTGGATATGTTTATACGGGAGGCATCAGGCAGAAAGGAGATCTGCTGATCGCCACACAGACGAATGTTGCTTATGAAAATATCAGCGTTGTTTATACGATTTCGTTTGACGAAGATATGAGGCTGTCCGGGCTGTATATGCGGTAGGCCGCGAAGAAAGAATGTCTGCAGGAAAAAGGAGGACCGGAATGATTGCTTTTTTCATCTGGCTGCTGATTGGCATTGCGTTCATCAGTTATGGAGTGTATGCGTTTTTTTCAAAAAAGGCGGTTCCGTTTGGTTTCTGGGCAAATGCGGAAGTGTTTCCCGTTAAGAATGTGCGGGCCTATAACCGGGCGGTCGGCAGGCTCTGGTGCGTATTCGGCGTTGTCCTTGCGCTTTTGGGAATCCCTCTTTTACAGGGGCAGAACACACCGGGCGTCATCGTTTCCGTTCTGGGAACCATGATCGCGGCGATTGCGGCAATGGCCGTATATGTCCTTGTGATAGAAAGGAAATACAGAAATAAATAGAAGGTGTTATTAAATTTATACAGCCGTGCACAGTTTTCTGAACCGTGCCCCGGAAAGAAAGGCTCTTCTTCCTGACAGAAGGGCTTTTTGCTGCTGTCGTATCTGTTCGTATCCGTACGGGATATCTGCCGGTATATGGCAGGCTTTGGACCGGCAGAATCAGAATCGCAGAAATTAGGAGTGGAAACAACCGGGAAAATCAAGTATAATGGAATGGCTGGCAAAACAGCGGTAATACGTGAAAGGAACGGTTATGGGAAATGGACATTATTGTAAAGCTGAAAGAAGAACTGAAAGTTGAAAAATGGCAGGTGGAAGCTGCCGTCAAATTGATAGATGAGGGGAACACCATTCCTTTTATCTCCAGATACCGGAAAGAGGCTACTGGTTCTTTGAACGATGAGGTACTGCGTGATTTATATGAGAGGCTCACATACCTCCGCAATCTGGAAGAGAAAAAGGAACAGGTATTGAAGAGCATAGAGGAGCAGGGCAAACTGACGGAAGAATTGAAGGAAAGAATCGCGGCGGCAGAAACGATGGTAGTCGTGGACGACCTGTACCGTCCGTACCGTCCGAAACGGAAAACGAGAGCCAGCGTTGCGAAAGAAAAAGGGCTGGGCGGTCTTGCGGATTATATCATGGCACAGAATGCGGAAGCGCCAATCGAAGAGGAAGCCGCAAAGTATCTGCATGAGGAGGAAGACGCCGCGAAAGCGGTGAAGACGGTGGAAGAGGCCGTTCAGGGCGCGAAGGATATCATTGCGGAGATGATTTCCGATGAAGCGGATTACCGCATCTATATCCGTGACATTACAATAGAAGAAGGAAAACTCGTCAGCGCTGCAAAAGACGAAAAGGCGGAAAGCGTATACGAAATGTATTACGCTTACGAGGAACCCGTGAAAAAAGCCGCCGGACACCGTATTCTGGCGATCAACAGAGGCGAGAGCGAGAAATTCCTCGCTGTGAAAATAGCAGCTCCGGAAGAACGCATTCTGCAGTTTCTGCGGAAAAAAGTGATAATAAATGACAATGTTGTCACAACACCGATTTTGGAAGAAGTAATATCCGACAGTTATGTCAGATTAATTGCGCCCGCGATTGAAAGAGAAATCCGCAGCGATCTGACGGAGAAAGCGGAGGACGGTGCGATTTCCGTATTCGGAAAAAATCTGGAGCAGCTTTTGTTACAGCCGCCCATCGCGGGTAAAGTGGTGCTTGGATGGGATCCGGCCTTCCGTACCGGATGCAAACTGGCGGTCGTTGACGAGACCGGCAAGGTGCTCGACACGAAGGTCATTTATCCGACGGCGCCGCAGAATAAAGTAGAAGAAGCCAAGAAAGAGCTCAAAAGGCTCATCAAAAAATATAATGTTTCCCTGATTTCCGTCGGAAACGGAACCGCTTCCAGAGAATCGGAACAGGTCATCGTCGAACTTTTGAAAGAGCTGGATTCGCCGGTGCAGTACGTGATTGTCAACGAAGCGGGGGCTTCCGTATATTCGGCGAGCAAACTGGCGACAGAAGAATTTCCGAATTTCGATGTAGGACAGAGAAGCGCCGCATCCATCGCGAGGAGATTACAGGACCCGCTGGCGGAACTTGTGAAAATCGACCCGAAATCCATCGGCGTCGGCCAGTACCAGCATGATATGAACCAGAAAAAACTGAGCGAAGCCTTAAACGGCGTCGTGGAAGACAGCGTAAATAAGGTCGGCGTGGATTTGAATACGGCTTCCGCGTCCCTGCTGGAATATGTTTCCGGCGTGACAAAGGTCATCGCAAGGAACATTGTGGATTACAGAGAAACAAACGGACGCTTTACCAGCCGGAAACAGCTTTTGAAGGTGGCCAAGCTGGGACCGAAGGCTTTTGAACAATGTGCCGGATTTATGCGCATTTCGGACGGCGATAATCCGTTAGACGCGACGAGCGTCCATCCGGAGTCCTATGAGGCGGCGGAAAAACTGCTTGACAAAATGGGCCTGACGATGGCGGACGTCAAAGAGGCGCAGAAAAAAGCGGCGGCGGAAAAAAAGGCAGGCAAAAAGGCAGCGGCGGTCAAAGAGAAACCCGTGAAGAAACAGAAAGAAATCGTGATTCGCAATACCAATACGGCTATGGGCAAAGCGCTTGCGGCGGCTATGGGCGGCGTCGTGCTGGAAGAAGGCCGGAAGGAGGCGAAAATGAAAGAGGCACCCGCGGCCGCGGAGAAGACGGAAGTAACGGTCAGCAGCCTGGAGCGGAAAATCAAAGACAAAAAGAAACTGGCGGAGGAACTGGGCATCGGCGAAATTACCCTGACGGACATCCTGAAAGAATTGGAAAAACCGGCGAGAGACCCGCGCGACGATATGCCTGCGCCAATCCTCAGAAGCGATGTGCTGGATATGAAAGATTTAAAACCGGGCATGATCTTAAAAGGAACCGTCCGCAACGTCATTGATTTCGGCGCTTTTGTGGATATCGGCGTGCACCAGGACGGCCTTGTACATGTTTCCCAGATGACGGACAGATTCATCAAACACCCGTTAGAGGCGGTCAGCGTCGGAGATATCGTCGACGTACAGGTGCTTACCGTCGATGTGGCGAAGAAACGCATCGGGCTGACGATGAAGATCGGACAGGCGGGGAAATGAAAGAGGAGCTGGAAACCGTAAAGCGCGATGTTAAGCATCTGAAAAAGGAAGCAATTAAAATGCAGGCAATGGATGAGGCAATTCATGATGAAGTCGAGAGAGCACACAGCATCATATATTTCTAAAACCACTTGATTTTACCACATTCCCGTGGTATCCTGTTAGAAATACATAAAGGTAAGTTCTTCGGGGCAGGGTGAAATTCCCTACTGGTGGTGAAACTTGCGGAAGCGGTATATGCAGCGCTGTACCGGTCCGGAAGATAAGTCCACGACCCGGTATATGATGAAAAGCGGCATGACGAAGTATCGGAAAGTCAGCCGGAAAGCATCATATCCGGCTGATACGGTCAGAATCCGTAACCAACAGTACAGTCTGGATGAAAGAAGAAAAACATTTGCGTATGACAGGCCTGTTGTCGGAAAATACTGCGTTTCATGATCGGAGTATCGGAAGATTTCGGTTTTTCATAGAAGAATGTGCACAATGCCCCGGATTTTCCGGGGCATTTTTATTCTGCAGGAAATTGCTGTAATTGCAGCGGCTGTATGAAGGAACCTCCCTTTTCGTATTAAAAATATTTCAGTCAGCGGAGCGTTATTGTTCCGGAAATGGAGGAAAAGAAAATGAGTGAACTGTTACAAAGTATTCAGGAGAATGTTATTTTTTTACTGCAGTTTCTTGCGGTAGTCGCAGGGCTTTTTCTTGTGGCATATGCGGCGGAGAAATATGCGGCGAAACGGACACAGACGACAGAACGGGTTTTGAGCACGAGAAAAATTGCGATGATCGGCATGTTTTCCGCGATCTCCGCGATTTTAATGCTGTTTGAAATACCGATGCCGTTTGCGCCGGGATTCTATAAGCTGGATTTCAGCGAGCTTCCGGCTCTGATCGCGGCTTTTGCATTCGGTCCGGTAGCGGGCGTGATGGTAGAGTTTTGCAAAATTATCCTGAAACTGCTGTTCAAATCGACGAGCACGGCGTTTGTCGGCGAACTGGCGAATTTTGCGGTCGGGTGCAGTTTCCTGCTTCCCGCTTCGATTATTTACCTGTTTAACAAAACAAAGAAAACGGCCGTCATCGGAAGCATTGCCGGTACGCTTTGCATGACCGTTTTCGGAACCGCATTCAACGCGGTTTATCTGCTTCCCAAGTTCGCACAGCTGTTCGGCATGCCGATGGAAGCGCTGATCGGCATGGGAACCGCGATCAACGGAGCGATCACGGGCATTACCAGCTTCGTATGTTTTGCGGTAGCGCCGCTCAATCTCATTAAGGGCGCCAGCGTATCGATCATTACGCTGCTCGTATATAAACAGTTAAGTCCGGTTCTGAAGACGGCTCATACCAAAAAACAGGTTCAGAAATCGGCATTTCCCAAGACTTCATAACGTAAAAGATATCAGGGCAGAGGGGGCTGTCGCACTAAGTAATTAGTGCGCAGCTCCTTTTCTATGCAAAAAAA
>CAJUDZ010000047.1 GCA_910584965.1 uncultured Lachnospiraceae bacterium
TAAGAATTTACGAAGTAAATTCTTGGAACGCAGGCTGCTGAGCCTGCGTTTTTTAATATTAGGAAAGTGCTGTAACCGCAAAGGTAATTCAATAAGAATTTACGAAGTAAATTCTTGGAACGCAGGCTGCTGAGCCTGCGTTTTTTAATATTAGGAAAGTGCTGTAACCGCAAAGGTAATTCAATAAGAATTTACGAAGTAAATTCTTGGAACGCAGGCTGCTGAGCCTGCGTTTTTTATATTAGATGGAAAAACGCCACGCTTTCATTTAACTGTTCGATTACCGCTTTCAGCTCATCGGCCTCCTGCGCGACTTTTTCCATATTAATCCGCAGTTCGTCCGTAGCGGCGCTCGCTTCTTCCGCGGAAGCGGCGTTTTCTTCGGAGATACCGGATAAATCGCTGATGGAATCCACGACGCTTGCTTTGTTCTTTTCAACGGCGCTTACGATTTTCGTAATTTTATTTACGGCAGCGGCGGCTTCGGTGATATGGCTTTCCACATCGTCAAAACTGCTGTTTACGCTTCGGAGCGCCTGTGCTTCTTTGCCGACGGCATCCTGAATCTGTCCGGAAATATTGCTGCACTCTTCGGTTTTGGTCGTAATTTCTTCGATGATGGTCTGTATCTGTTGGGCGGAAGTATTGGACTGTTCCGCCAATTTCTGGATTTCTCCGGCAACGACTGCGAACCCTCTTCCGGCGTCTCCGGCCCTTGCGGCCTCGATGCTGGCGTTCAGGGACAAAAGATTCGTCTGGTCGGAAATGTCCATAATCATCTGTGCGGCGGTTGTAATCTGGTCTACGGCGCCGCTGACGCTTAAAATGCTGGTAATAACATTTTCCGCACTTGTGGTGGTATAAGAATTGGCTTGCAGCAGTTCTTCAAGGCTGTTTTTGGCGGCCCGGCTGACGGTGATAATCTTTTCCGTGACGTCTTTTGTCGCGCGTGAGCTTTCCGCAATATCGGTAATGCCTTCGGAAATCTCGTTCATATCGAAAGCCTCTTTTTCGACGGAACCGGCCATGCTCTGAGCGCCGTAAGCAAGTTCGTTCATGGTATTGCCAAGCCCTGTAACGGCCCGCGTACAGCTGCCGAGAGAAGTATCGACGCGCTCCACGGAAGTATCGACGGTGCCGGAACAGCTCTGAATGATCTGTACGACGCCTATCAGCTGGGTGCGGAGCTTTTCGGCAGCTTCGGCGGCCTCGTGGATTTCGCGGATATTGTTTTTCTGGCTGTTCTTAAAGTTCAAACTGCCTTCGGAAAGCATTACCATATCGTTGCGAAGAGCCCGTATGCGCTTTGCGATGAGCCTTCCGACCATGAATACAAGGACGACGATAATGATAAGCAGAATACTGCATACGGCGAGTATATAGAAAAGGAACTGGCCTGTGGTGGCGCTTAATGAGGTGCTCGGCTTGCCGGTAAAGATCATGCCGGCAATTTTTCCTTCCTGTTCGATCGGAATATAGTAACCGTAATAATCCTGGCCGCCGATGTCAATATTTTTCGCGAAGAACGTGTTTCCCTGATTCAGAACAGCTTTTTTTACCTCGTCGGAGCATTGTGTCAGAATCATGCGGTTTCCGTTTTCATCCAGAATGGTTGTCATATAACGGGTATCCCCATAAAACAGTGTGCACTCGATCTGTGTTTTTTCTTTGATGGAATCAATAACGGAAAGGTTTTCGGTCAGATTGGTTCCGCCTTTGTAAAGCAGATTGCCGGACAGCCAGAACTTACCTTTGTCGATAGCGTTAAAGGCTTCTAAGAGCGTATAACCGGCGGTCTGCAGAGTGCCTTCGATTTCGTTTTCCGCCGCATAGTTCATATAATCATAGGAAGTAATGACGTTTACGGCAATGGCGAGAATGGAAGGAACCAGACAAAATAAAAGTAAGATTGTGGTAATACTTGCTTTTTTTTTCATACGCTTTTCTCCTGTATGTTATTTTTCTAAGAGCAGCACACAGTAGTATTCGGACACACTGTATTATGTTAAGTATAAGGGGTATTCAAAAAGATAGCAAGCCAAAAAGAGGCAATTCGGGATTTGGGAGAACTCATTATTTTATTCTTTTTCGCAGGAAATGGAAATTGGTTGCGGTTCTTCTTTATTCGTGTTAGAGTAGGTTTAAAAATATGATTTGATTGCCAAAGGAGCGGCATTATGCAGAAAAAAATAGCAGTTATTAACGATATAGCCGGGTTCGGCAGGTGCTCGATCAGCGTTTCGCTGCCCATTATTTCTTATCTCGGCATTCAGTGCTGTCCGGTTCCGACGTCCATTTTTTCCAATCATACGGGATATCCTCATTTTTTTTTCGATGATTATACGGACAGGATGCCGGAATATATCGACAACTGGAAATGGCTCGGTCTTTTCTTTGACGGTATTGCCACGGGATTTCTGGGTTCCGCGAAGCAGATTCAGATCGTGGAGGAATTTATTCACGAGTTCGCCGGTGAAGGGACCCAGATCATTATCGACCCGGTGATGGGGGATAACGGGAGGCTGTATTCTACTTATAATGAAGAAATGTGCCGCGAGATGAAGAAGCTGATTTCCCGTGCGGACATTATTACGCCCAATCTGACGGAATGCTGCCGGCTGACGAATACCGCATACAGGGAATCCGGCTGGAAAAAGAAGGAACTGTACTGTATGGCGGAGGAGCTGTCCGCGCAGGGGCCGGAAAAAGTCGTTATTACGGGAATCAAACAGGGAGAATTTATCGCCAATTATGTATATGAAAGAACCGGGAAAAATCAGGAGACCGTGAAAGAGCCTCGATGGATCCGCACGCACAGGGTGGGAACGGAACGCTCCGGCACGGGAGATGTTTTTGCGGCCGTTATCGCGGCGGATGCCGTCAACGGCGTGGCTTTTGATAAATCTGTCAGGAAGGCTTCCGGGTTTGTCAGAAAATGTATTTTAAAATCGATCGAACTGGATATTCCGAGAACGGACGGCGTCTGCTTTGAAGAAATCCTGTATCAGTTAAAAAGGGATTGATATACGGCATAAAGAGGAAGAGGAGAGCGAAAAAGATGGTAATTTTATATGAAGTATATGAAAATTTATATGTGAACATGACGAACAGATGCCCCTGTGCGTGTACATTCTGTCTGCGGCAGACAATAGATGAGATGAATCATTCCGGCAGTCTGTGGCTGGAGCGGGAGCCGGAAGTGGAAGAGGTCATTGCGGCGTTTGATCGTTTTGATATGACGAAATACCGGGAGCTGGTATTCTGCGGATTCGGAGAACCGACGGAGCGGCTTGCGGACCTGTTAAAGGTTGCGGAATATGCCAAAAAGACATTTGGAATAGCGGTACGAGTGAATACGAATGGTCTTTCCGATCTGATCTGGGAAAAAGATACGGCGCCCATGTATGAAGGGCTGGTCGATACGATTTCCATCAGCCTGAATACGCCCGACCCGGAAGAATATCTGAAACTGACCCGGAGTAAGTTTGGCATACAGTCTCATGCGGCGATGCTGCGTTTTGCCGGAAATGTGAGCAGGTATGTGCCAAACGTCGTGCTGTCTACCGTGGAAACGACCATTACGGAAGCGGAAGAAAATCAGTGCCGGGAAATCTGCAGCAGGCTTGGCGTGACCTATCGGATCCGACCGTTCGAGGACTGATGCGCCTTCCTCTATTTTGCGAGATACTGCAGTTCAAAGGGATAGCCGTCTTTCCGGTTCTGAGCGGAGGAAGTGTCGGTCTCGATAACGGAAAAAGTATCGCTTTTTAATACTTCTTTCATTTCTTCCCGCACTGAGTCTGACATGTGGGCAGAGATTTTGCGGCAGATATACTCTCCGGCAGGGAGGACGCGGACGGCGTCGTTATCCGTAAGAGAGGGTGCGGCCTGTGCGTTTTCCGTATGGACGAGCAGGAACATATGCCTCTTTAACAGGCCCTGACGGTATTCGTGCAGGACGCCGGAGGGATAGGAAACGTTAATGCTCATCTGCTGTGCGGTGACGAAGAGTTTGAGGATATGCTGGCCGTAATATTTGGGCGTATCGATATCTTCCAACGGCACCGTCAGTATTGTGCGCGCGTCGAGCCTGTTCCGGTAAAATCCGTCAGGCAGCATGCGGCCGGATTTGCTTTCCGGTATTTTAGCCATACCGTTTTCGGAAACGGAAAGCATCCGCAATGTTTCCTGTAAAGTCTCCAGACACCGGTGAATTTCCATTATTTTTTCTTCGGCCAGAATTTTGCCGTCATACAGCAGTTTCTGCAAATTGATGGAGTCGTTTTCCACATAGCGGTTCAGATCTTTTAACGGAATCCCCAGTTTGATGCAGAGCGTAACGGCATCCAGAAGATAGAGCTGTTCCTCCGTATAATAGCGGTAGTTTGTTTCGGCATTGATGAAAGCCGGTTTTAAGATGCCGATCTTGTCATAGTAGCGTAAGGATTTGATGCTGACGTTTTTCATTTTGGAAACTTTGCCGATGGATAAATACTGATTCATGGGGAATACTCCTTCTGCTTATGAAAAAACGGGCGATGTCGAATAACTCTGCTTTTATGTTACGGTTTCTGTTTTTACTATGACATATTTTTATGATTTTCGCAATCTTTTTTTCGTAAAAGCAGTTACTCTTATTGGACAGGAAGATACGCGCTTTTGTCTGATGAGGGTGCGAATGAGGGAGGGAAAGATGATCGATATATTTTATGTGGAAGACGATGAGAACATAGCCAGGAACGTGGCGGAATATCTCGGAAAATACGGATACCGCGTGATTGTATATACAACGATTGCCGAGGCGGAACAGGCTCTGCGGCGGAAGTGTCCTTCGCTGGCGCTGGTGGACTGGAATATGCCGGATGGAAAAGGAAGCGTGCTGTGCCGCTTTATCCGGGCAAACTGGAAAGAACTTCCGGTTATTTTTCTGACGGTCCGCGGGGATTCCCGCGATATTGTTTCCGGTTTTGACAGCGGGGCCGACGACTATGTGGTGAAGCCCTTTGAACTGGAAGTCCTGCTTTCGCGTATCAGGGCGCTGCTTCGCAGGACGGGGGACGTATCCGGGCAATACCTGTCCTGCGGCGGTATATCGCTCGACCAGGGGAAAATGCGGGTATGCTGCGGTCAGGAAGAGATTGCCCTGAGTCCGTCGGAATATCAGATGCTTGTATATCTGATGCGGAACAAGGGGAGAACGGTTACGAGGGAAAATCTGCTGGCGGAAATCTGGGACAGCAACGGAAACTATGTCAATGACAATACGCTTACGGTCACGATGAAGCGGCTGCGTGAAAAGCTGCATCAGCCGGATTGCCTGAAAACGGTCAGGAGCATTGGCTATCGTATGGAAGAGACGGAATGAGAAAAGGGCCTGTTCTGAAATGTTTCCGCCCGGCGGGAGAATATCAGCGGAAACACGGGAGGAGGTAACTATGACAGTTCTAATCGGAGCAGCGGCGGGAAGCACGCTGCTTTTGACCGCGTTTTTGATCGGATGCCTGATCTGGCGGAAAAAAGAGAATAAGCGGATTTCGGCGCTGACCGATTATCTGGAAAAGGTAAATACCGGGCAGAGGGGCGTTCTTTTTTCGACAGGCGAGGACGAGCTTTCCAAATTGCAGGACGAAATCTATAAAACGGTGACGGAGTTGTATCAGACGAGGGAAGCGGCGCTGAATGCGCGGAAGAGTCTGGCGGAAAATCTGGATAATATTGCACATCAGATCAAAACGCCGATTACATCGATTTCTTTATCCACGCAGATGATGTATGAAGAGCCTTCTTCCGTGCATCTGAAAGAGATTCGCAGACAGCTTTCCAGGCTGACGCATCTCGAAGAATCGCTTCTTCTGCTTTCGCGCATCGATGCGGGGACCCTTCCGCTGGAACGAAAAGAAATCGATGTTTTTACCGTTCTTATGCTGGCCGCCGACAACTTACAGGAATTGTTCAGAAAAGCGGATGTTTCCGTTCATATACCGGAAGCGGACGAAATGATGATTACAGCCGATATGGACTGGACGATGGAAGCGGTTATGAATCTGATGAAAAACTGCATGGAACATACGCCGCCGGGCGGCATGGTTTCCTGTGCATATGAAGAAAATCCCCTGTATGTGCAAATCAGGATATGGGATACCGGAAGCGGATTCGTAAAAGAGGATATTCCGCGTCTTTTCGAGCGGTTTTACCGGGGACAGAACGCGAAGGCGGGAAGCATCGGCATCGGCCTGTCTCTGGCAAGAGGGATTATCGAGAGGCAGAATGGAACAGTTTCGGCCCAAAATCTGGCGGGCGCAGGAGCCTGCTTTGAGATACGCTTCTACCGTCACTGAGTTGTCACTTTCACCTGTTATACTGATTTTATCAAGCGTTTGGAGGAGGAAGTGCGGCATGGAGATTTTAAAATGCGTTGGAGTAACAAAGGTGTATGATACCGGGGGCGGACAGGTAATTGCGCTCGATCATATTGACCTGTCGGTGGAAAAGGGAGAATTTACTGCGATTATCGGGGCTTCCGGCTCCGGAAAATCGACGCTGCTTCATATTCTTGGCAGCGTGGATACGCCGTCGGAAGGCCGGGTGATTATTGAGGGGACGGATATCTCGTCCCTGAATCCGACACAGTCCGCGGTTTTTCGCCGCAGAAAGGTGGGTTTAGTGTATCAGTTCTATAATCTGATTCCGACGCTTACCATTCGGAAAAACATTCTGATGCCGATGTTGCTCGATAAGCGGAAACCGAATCAGGAATATTTCGATCAGATCGTGCAGACGCTCGGCATCGCCGATAAGCTGGAACGGCTTCCGAACCAGCTTTCGGGAGGGCAGCAGCAGCGGGCCGCAATCGCCCGTTCTCTGATTTACCGACCGGCGTTATTGCTGGCGGACGAGCCGACCGGAAATCTGGACCAGAAAAATTCCGGGGAAATTATGGATATGCTGAAATTATCCAACCGCAATCTGAATCAGACCATTATCCTGATCACGCACGATGAAAAGGCGGCGCTTCAGGCGGACCGCGTCATCACGCTCGGAGACGGGCGCATCATCGGCGATGTGAAACGGAGGTGACGGCTGTGTGGAAGGATTATTCAAAAAGTTATATGAAAAATAACCGGGCTTCCGGAATTTCCGTGATGGCGGCGGCTTTTATATCCGCATTGCTTCTGTCGCTGCTCTGCAGCCTGTTTTATAATCTCTGGAGATATGAAGTGGAGCGGATTAAAGCGCAAGAGGGCGGTTGGGAAGGACGGATCTGCGGAGAAATCGGGGCGGAGGAACTTGCCACGATTCGAAGCCATGACGGCGTGGAACAGGCTGTCGTCAATGAAGAGTTTTCCGACGAAACAAAAATTGTGGTAGATGTGTATTTGGACGATATGAGAAGTGTCTTTCAGGACATGCCGGAGATTGCCGGGATGGCGGGACTTCCGGCTGAGGCCGTCACATATCATTACGAACTTCTGAACTTATACCTGCTCCGGGATAAAAACGATCCGGCTCTGCGCTGGGTTTTCCCGTTTACGCTGCTTGTTACGGTGGCGGCCTGTTTTTCGCTTGTGCTGATCATTCACAATGCGTTTGCGGTAACGATGAACGCCCGAATCCATCAATTCGGCATTTTGTCCAGCATCGGCGCTACGCCGCGGCAGATACGGGCCTGTCTTCTGCAGGAGGCCTTTGCATTGTGCGGCATACCGACGGCGGCGGGCAGTCTGGCCGGAATACTGCTCGCGATAGGGATTGTGGAGGGGACAAATCGTATGCTTTCCGATGTGGAGGGGCGCCTGGCGCTGCCATTCGGGTACCATCCCCTGATTTTCCTGTTCTCGCTTCTGGCGGCTGTGATGACGATATGGATTTCCGCATGGATTCCGGCCGTAAAACTGAGCAGGATACCGCCTCTTGCGGCCATCAGAAATACGGGGGAATTACAGCTTGAAAAGAAAAAAAGTTCCCGGCTGCTGTCGCTTTTATTCGGCATAGAGGGAGAGCTTGCCGGAAATGCCCTCAAAGCGCAGAAAAAAGCGCTGAGAACCGCGAATCTTTCTCTTGTGCTTTCGTTTTTGTCCTTTTCCTTTATGATGTGTTTTCTGACGATTACGATCGTCAGCCAGCAGGAAACTTATTTTGCCAAATATCAGGACGCATGGGATGTGATGGTGACGGTGCGGGGAACAGAGATCGGAGCCTTTGACCTGACGGATGCTTTACAGGAAACAGACGGCGTGCGAAGCTGTATCGTTTATCAGAAGGCGGAGGCGGAAAGAGTGGTCGCACCGGAAGAGATCAGTGGGGAAATGCTGGCGGCAGGAGGATTTGAACACGCGCCGGAAGAATATGTATCGGCCGTTCCGGGCGGTTTTCTGGTGAATGCGCCTATCGTGATTCTGGACGATGCCGGTTTTTTGCAGTATTGTGAGCAGATCGGAGCAGCGCCGCAGCTTTCCGGAGCGGTGATTCTGAACCGGACAAGGGACGCTCAGGACCCGAATTTCCGGGAACGGCGCATACTTTCTTATTTGACGGAAACCGGGGAAACGACCGTTATCAGGGGAGCCGGTAAAGAGGATACGGAGGTGGAAATTCCGGTGACCGCCTATACGAAAGAAGCGCCCGTTTTGCGGGAAGAATACGGAACGTTGGATTTTTACGAGCTGGTGCATTTTATTCCCGTATCGCTCTGGAAAGAAATCGAAGGAAAGACCGGGGGAACGAAAGAAGAGCTGTATATCCGGATTCTGGCGGAAAAAGGAGCGGGGCTTTCGGAACTGAACGAAATAGAGAATGCCGTTTTAAAACTTCTGGACGGAACCTATGAAGCGGAGACAGAAAACCGCATGCAGGACAAGATCAATAACGATAAAATGTTTGCCGGCATGAAAGCCATAATCGGCATATTCTGCATGCTGCTCGCGCTCATAGGATTCGGAAATGTTTTTTCCAATACACTTGGATTTGTCCGGCAGAGAAAAAGGGAATTTGCGCGTCTTCTTTCCATCGGGCTGACGCCGGCGGGAATGAGAAAAATATTCTGCATCGAGGCGCTTGTGACCGCAGGGCGGCCCGTGCTTGCCGCGTTTCCGGTAACGACGGCGGCGGTCGTCTTTTTCCTGAAAATCAGTTATCTGGAACCGGCGGTTTTTCTGAAGAATGCGCCGATCGTTCCCATTCTTTTGTTTCTGCTTGCAATTTTCGGGTTTGTGGCACTGGCCTATTATCTTGGTGCGAAAAAAGTAATGGAAAGCAGCCTGATCGATTCTCTGCGGGATGATACGCTGATCTAAAGATCGGCGGTCATGCTGTCCGAAAGAAACCGTTCTTTATATGCTTTCGGAGACAGGCCGTATTCTTTTTTGAAAGAGCGGAAAAAACTGGAATAATCTTTGAAGCCGCACATCAGGCAGGCTTCCCCGATCTCTCGCTGGCCGAGAATGGCGTCCCGGCACATGGCGAGCCGCTTTTTCGTGATATAGCGGTGGACGGACAGACCGAGATTTTCCTTGAATACATGGGCAATGTGGTATTTGCTGACATAAAACTGTCCGGCCAGGCTGTCCAGGGAAAGTTCTTCGTCGAGATGCGTTTCAATATACTGGAGCAGGTGTCTGTACAGTCCCTGCTCCTTATCCGTTGTATTCGGATGGTCTTTGTCATAGGCGGTCCGGTTCAGATGCAGCAGCAAATCCTGGACGCAGAGAGAGATCTGTGCCGTTTTGCCAAACCGCTCGGAATGGATTTCTTCGATCAGGCGGAAAATCTTGGATTGCAGGGCATTGAAAGAAATCATGTCGTAACAGGAAATATACTTTCCGTGCTTTTGCGCTTTTTGCATCAGATAGACATAATCGCCGGATTCTTCGGAAAGTTTTGTATAGAAAGAACCGCTGACCCAGAAGACAAACCGGCGGTACGGAATCTCCGTATCGTGGATGACGGCCTGATGGGAAACGCCCGGCGGTATCAGCACCATGCTGCCTGTCTTTAACGGGTGTTCGACGTTGTCGATGCGGATGGAAACATTCCCTTCCAGAAAAAAATAAAATTCATAGTAGTCGTGGGCATGTTCTTTCACCTGGCAGCGGAGCCTGTCCTTGTGGGAATCGTTGTAATAATAGATTTCAAAATCCTGTGACAGCATATACTGCCTCGGACTGAAAGCGGTCTGCAGATTTTTTTTCATAAAATGAACCATGCCTTTCTTAAAATGCCGGACGGCGATTTTTATTTTACCATGAAACCGCAACTTTTGCAATGTATAAGACAATTATGCCAATTTGTTTTGCGGGCAGAAAAGTGTATAATGGAAACATGAAAGAACAGGGTATTTCGGAAATGATTTTTGGAAAGGAGAACAGTAAAAAATGGAAATGACATTGAGGTGGTACGGAACGGGGTTTGATACGGTTACTTTGAAGCAGATCCGCCAGATTCCGGGGGTGGCAGGCGTTATCTCAACGCTGTATGATACCGCGCCCGGGGAGGTATGGAGCCAGGAACGCATTCACGCGCTGAAAGAAGAGGTGGAAGCGTCCGGTTTAAAGCTGTCCGGCATCGAGAGCGTCAACATTCATGACGCGATCAAGACCGGCGCGCCCGAACGGGAGCAGTATATTGCCAATTATATCGAAACGCTGGAGAACCTCGGCAAAGAAGACATTCATATGGTATGTTACAATTTTATGCCGGTATTCGACTGGACAAGAACGGAACTTGCACGCATGAGACCGGACGGTTCGACCGTGCTTGCCTATACACAGGAAGCGGTGGACGCCATCGACCCGGAGAAGATGTTCGAAACGATCGCGGGCGATATGAACGGAACGGTAATGCCGGGCTGGGAGCCGGAGCGCATGGCGCGGGTAAAAGAGCTGTTTGAGATGTATCAGGACGTGGATGACGAAAAACTGTTTGCGAACCTGAAATACTTCCTGGAAAAGATCATGCCGGTGTGCGATAAGTATGATATTAATATGGCAATTCATCCGGACGATCCGGCGTGGAGCGTTTTCGGCCTGCCGCGTATCATCATCAATAAGGAAAATATTCTGCGCATGATGAAAATGGTGGATAATCCGCATAATGGCGTGACATTCTGCTCAGGCTCTTACGGAACCAATCTGAAGAACGATCTGCCGGATATGATTCGTTCTCTCAAAGGACGGATTCATTTTGCCCATGTGCGCAACCTGAAATTCAATTCTCCTACCGATTTTGAGGAGGCGGCGCATCTTTCAAGCGACGGAACCTTCGATATGTATGAGATCATGAAGGCGCTGTATGATATCGGATTTACGGGGCCGATTCGTCCCGACCACGGGCGTATGATCTGGGACGAAGTCGCGATGCCGGGCTACGGTTTGTATGACAGGGCGCTCGGAGCAGCTTATCTGAACGGCCTCTGGGAAGCTATTTCGAAGAACAACCGCTGAGCGCGTTTCCTTCGGGAAAAAAATTGTGAATATCGGCACGAAAGCGCATCTGGCGCTGCCAAAATATTGCGGGCTGAGGGAAAGGCAGGGTGATTTACATGAAATTAAATAAAACAGGACTGGAAAACAGAGCACAGTGGGAAGCGGCCGGATATGCGCTTCCTGCGTTTGACAGGGATGCGGTGACGGCGGCCACGAAAGAAGCGCCTTTCTGGATTCATTTCGGCGCCGGAAATATCTTCCGGGCATTTCAGGCGAATGTGGTACAGCGTCTTTTAAATACGGGCGATCTGGACAGGGGGCTCGTGGTGGCGGAAGGGTTCGATTATGAAATCGTTGAGAAAATGAACCGTCCGCACGACGACTATACGATTCTCGTAACGTTAAAAGCCGATGGAAACGTGGAAAAAACGGTGATCGGGAGCGTGGTGGAATCCTGTATTCTGGATTCGGAAAACGTTCAGGAATATGACAGGCTGAAAGAAATTTTCCGAAAAGATTCCCTTCAGATGGTTTCTTTTACGATTACGGAAAAAGGATACAGTCTCGTGGACGGCAAGGGAGAAACGCTTCCCGCCGTGGAAGCGGATTTTGCGGCCGGCCCGGAAAAACCGGCGAGTTATATCGGAAAAGTGGCGTCTCTTCTGTACACCCGTTATCTGGACGGACAAAAACCGGTTGCGATGGTGAGCATGGATAACTGTTCTCACAATGGCGACAAACTGTATGCGGCCATCAGCGCATTCGCTGAGAAATGGGCGCAGAACGGCAGGGCGGAAGCGGGATTTGTGGAGTATATCAACAATAAGGGAAAGGTTTCGTTCCCCTGGTCCATGATCGACAAGATTACGCCGAGACCGGATGCTTCCGTGGAAGAAATTCTGAAAAAAGACGGCATCGAGGAACTGGAACCCGTTATCACTTCCAAAAACACTTATGTAGCGCCTTTTGTAAATGCGGAAGAATGCGAATATCTGGTAATCGAGGACGCGTTCCCGAACGGACGTCCCGCGCTGGAAAAAGCGGGGCTGATGTTTACGGAGCGGGAGACCGTCGATAAAGTGGAGCGGATGAAAGTCTGCACCTGCCTGAATCCTCTGCATACGACGCTGGCCGTTTATGGCTGTCTGCTCGGCTATGAGAAGATTTCGGAAGAGATGAAGGACGAAGAGCTGACCAGGATGATCAGAACGATCGGCTTAAAAGAGGGACTTCCCGTCGTTGTCAATCCGGGTGTGCTGGATCCGAAAGAATTTATCGATACCGTGCTGAACGTGCGGTTCCCCAATCCTTTCATGCCGGATACGCCGCAGAGAATCGCAACCGATACTTCCCAGAAACTGGCGATCCGTTTCGGAGAGACGGTGAAAGCCTATCAGGCTTCCGAACAGCTTAATACGGCGGATTTGAAACTGATACCGCTCGTGTTTGCCGGCTGGCTGCGCTATCTTACCGGAATCGACGATAAAGGGAACAGCTTCACATTGAGTCCCGATCCGCTGCTCGATACGGTATGCCCTTATGTTGCGGATTTAAAACCGGGAGAAGCGTGCGATGTGGAGAAGAAAGTAAAACCGATTCTTGAGAACGAAAAGATCTTCGGCGTCAATCTGTATGAGGCCGGCATGGCGGAAGCCGTGTGCGGATATCTGGAAGAAATGCTGGCCGGACCGGGCGCCGTACGCGCAACGCTGCAAAAATATGTTACCGATTAGCCAATATCATAAAATGTAAATAATTTAAAGCTTACAGCAGAGGTAAACGCCTCTGCTGTGAGCGTTTATGCAGAATATAAAAGAAGAAACGGCGGCGCAACGTCCGCGGGTTGAGAGAAAGGCATGGTATCAGAATGAAAATCGAACGGATTGATATTGTAGGGCTGGGTGCGCTCGGCGTCATGTATGCGGAATTTTTTACTGAAAAACTGGGAAAAGAAAGGGTGCGGGTGCTGGCAGACAAAGACCGGATTATGCGTTACCGGAAGGACAATGTTACGTTTAACGGGAAAGTGTGCGATTTTAACTACCGTGACGCGGCAGAAGAGACGGAACCGGCGCAGCTTCTGCTCTATACGGTAAAATATGGGGCGCTGGAGCAGGCCATGGAGGAAACGGCGCATCTTGTCGGCGCGGATACGATTCTGCTTTCCGCATTGAACGGTATCCGCAGCGAAGAAGATCTCGGAAGAAAGTTCGGAAAAGAAAAGGTAGTTCATTGTATCGCACAGAAAATGGCGGCGATGAAGGAAGGGAATGCGGCCTTTTGCACCAATCCCGGCGAACTTGCGCTGGGGGTGCTGGACGGCGGAAAAGAAGAAAATCTGAATGTCGTGAAATCATTTTTTGACGAAACAGGATTTACTTATTCCTGCCCGGCGGATATGCGCCATGCCATGTGGGCAAAACTTTTGTGCAATGTGGGCGTAAATCAGACACTTGCCCTCTGTGGCGGTACATACAGCGATGTGCAGAAGGAAGGCGAGGCGCGGGAAATGATGAAATCGGCCATGCGGGAAACGATTCTTGTGGCCAATGCGGAAGGCGTTGACCTGACGGAACAGGATCTGACCGACTGGCTTTCCATCATCGACGGCCTCAATCCCGACGGCGAGCCGTCCATGCGGCAGGACAGCAAGGCCGGAAGGAAGACGGAGGTCGTGCTTTTTGCGGGAACGATCTGCGAATTGGGAAAGAAACATTGCATTGCCACGCCTGTTAATGATATATTTATGGAAAAGATCAAATAGGGAGGTTCGAAAGAAAGATGATCTATTTTAACTGTGATTACAATGAGGGCGCGCATGAGAAGATTATGGAACGCCTGATGCAGACGAATATGGAACAGTCGGAAGGATACGGATGCGACACATACTGCGGGCAGGCAAGAAAGCTGATTTTGGAGAAATGCCGGACCAAAGATGCGGCGGTACATTTTCTGGTGGGGGGCACCCAGACCAACGCGACCGTGATTGCCGCGGCGCTCAGGACACATCAGGGCGTGCTGGCGGCGCAGACGGCGCATATCAATGCCCATGAAACGGGCGCCATCGAGGCAGTCGGACATAAAGTGCTTGTGCTTTCGTCAGAAAATGGAAAACTGACAGCCCAACAGGTGGAGGATGCTTATCAGGCACATATCGCGGATGACAGTTTTGAGCATATTGTGCAGCCCAAAATGGTCTATATTTCACAGCCTACGGAACTTGGAACGCTGTATACGCTGGCGGAGCTTGAGGCGCTTTCAGGCGTATGCCGGAAAAATAACCTGTTTCTGTTTGTGGACGGCGCAAGGCTCGGCTATGGACTGACTGCGGCGGATAACGATGTAACGCTGCCCGATCTGGCAAGGCTTTCCGATGTGTTTTATATCGGAGGTACGAAAGTCGGCGCATTGTTTGGAGAAGCCGTCGTGATTACGAATCCCGCGATTCAGGAAGATTTCCGCTATGTGATCAAGCAGCGGGGCGGAATGCTTGCGAAAGGCAGATTGTTAGGTATTCAATTCCTGACACTTTTTGAGGACGATTTGTATACGGAGATATCCCAATACGCAAATGATCTGGCGGAGCAGATTCGGGAAACGCTCGGCCGGAAACAGGTGCCGCTTCTCGTGGAAAACCGCACGAATCAGATTTTTCCGATACTGTCGGACGACGTGCTGGCAAAGCTCGGCGAAAAATACTGCTATACCTATCAGCAGCGTGTGGATGAAGCGCACAGCGCGGTACGATTCTGCACGAGCTGGGCAACGAAGAAGAGCGCGGTGGAAGAATTATGTAATGATCTGCTGGAGATGCTCTGATGAAGCAGCGTTCCGTCAGCAGCGCCTTTTTAAAGCATATCGCTTATTTGACGATGTTTATCGACCATTTTTCCGTCGTGGTTCTTGCCGCATATGTCGCATGGCTCGGCGCACAGGGGGCTTCTGCGGAAACGGCGTCCTGGATATATCAGATGGGAAGGCACATCGGAAGGACTGCATTTATTTTGTTTGCCTTTATGGCCTCAGAAGGCTTCCGGTATACTCACAGCAGAAAGAAATATCTGCTGCGGCTTTTCGCCTTTGCCTTTATTTCAGAGATTCCGTTCGATCTGGCCGTCAACGGCTGTTTCTTTACGATGGACGGTCAGAACGTCTACTGGACGCTATTTTTGGGCGTGCTGGCGCTGTACATCTTTGAAAAACTGCGTGGAAAGCCTCTTTTGCAGTTTCTGGGCGTATTGTTATGCTGTGCGGCGGCGGTTGTGCTGAAAACGGATTATATGCTTATGGGAGTGCTTCTGATTGTGGCTTTCTATCTGGGCAGAGGTTCTTTCCGGTATCAGTTTGCGGTCGGTTCCGTTGTGATTTACATGGGGCAGGTCATGCTCTATGTCGTGCGGTACTGGGGAAGCGGCATTTCCCTGTATGTTTATATGTCGGCGAGCGTAAGTGAATTATACGGCCTGCTGGCTTTCTGCTTTCTGTATTTTTATGATGGAAAGAAGGGAAAACAGCTTCCCAAAGCATTTTATTACTGGTTTTATCCGCTGCATCTGCTGTTGCTTTACGGAATCAGGATGATCTTGTTTCCCGGTGTATAGCGGAAGAGGAATGAAAGAAATTTATGAGAAAAATAAAAGAACGTATCTGTCGGGATATTAAAAACTTATGGCCGGCAGCGGCGGCAGTTGTGGTAAGCATCATTTTATCGAATATCATTTTTCACGCTTTCTGCCCGATGGTGGTACTGACAGGGATTCCCTGTCCGGGCTGCGGCATGACGAGAAGCCTGTTTTTGCTTTTGACGGGAAGAGTGGGGCTGTCCGTCCGGATGCACCCGATGGGCCTCCCGGTGGCCTGCATCATATTGTACTTTATGTGGAACCGGTATATACTCGGCAGAATGGCGAAAGGAATAAAATTTCTGATCGTTTTGGTGATTATCCTGCTGATTGTTTTATATTGCATACGCATGTATCGTTTTTTCCCATACAGAGAACCGTATGTTTATATGGAAGATAATATTCTGGCAAAAATTCTGCCTTTCTACGAACAAATACTACACTCACTAAAAATATTATGATATAATGAGCGCAAAAGAAAAACAAGCGTCTGCGAAGCAGACATTTGTTTTTCTGCGCCATTAACGAGCAAACAGCCGGTGGAACCGGCAGGGAGCGCTGAAAGCGCGAGTTTGCGAGTCGACAAAGCAAAAGAAACAAGCGTTAGCGAGTCAGTTGTTTTATCAGGGAGGAAAATAATGGATAACAATCATTTATATCAGGACCAGCAGCCGGGCACGGAACCTGACAATCAGCAGGACGCGTACCAGAGCGGCGGCGCATATCAGAGCAATGACGTATATCAGCAGGGAACCGCGTATCAGAGCAATGATGTATACCAGCAGGGAACCGCATACCAGAGCAATGATGCTTACCAGCAGGGGAACACGTATCAGCAGACCGGATATGGTCAGTATGATCAGAACGGTGCATATGGCAGCGGCAATTATCAGAACGGCAGCTACAATAATGCAAACTATTATAACGGAACTTACAGCGGCGGCAATTACGGCGGCGGAAACTATAACAACGGAAGCTATGGCAATTACAACAGCGGTTACGGCAATGGAAACTACCAGACGCCGTATCAGCAGTCGCAGCTGGATCTGGAAGAACCCGTCAAGATGAGCGAATGGTTTATTTCCCTGCTGCTTATGCTGGTTCCCTGTGTGAATATCGTTATGATGTTCGTATGGGCGTTCAGCAAAACGGAGAAGAAGAGCAAGTCTAACTTGTTCAAGGTTCTGCTGATTGCGTGGGGCTTTTGTTTCTTATTGTATTTTATCATAATCATTTTGTTTGCGGCCGGGATTTTTGGTTCGATGTATTATTAAATGAGCGAGGCGGTAAGAGGAGTGGCTGTGTGGAGACGCACAGTCATTTTTTTGTTACAGGAAATTGTAAAATCCGAACAATTAATTGCGTGCGCACGCAAAAGGTGGTATGATGGTTTCGATTGGAGGTGTTTTCTGTGAAAATATTAAAATGGCTTTCGGTTGCGGACCGTTTTTACAAAATATATCTGGACAAACAGCTCGCACCTTTTGGCATCAACAGCAGCCAGCATATGTTTTTGATCAAAATATGTGATTCTCCCGGCGTTTTACAGGATTCGCTGATGGACATATTTTATGTTCATCCGAGCAATATTGTGCGGACGATCGCCGCGTTGGAAAAGCAGGGACTGATTACCCGCGTTCCCAACGATCAGGATAAGCGGACGTGGAAACTGTATCCGACCGACCGTGCCCTGTCCGTACTGGAAGAAATACGGGCGGTCTGCGCGAAGACAGAGTCCCTTTTACTGCAGGGTATCAGCGAAACAGAAAAAGATCTTCTGACCGATCTGCTCATGCGGGCCGGTAAAAATATCACGGCGGAACTTCATATCGAGAGAAAGGAGGAGGAATTTGATGACTGAGAATCCTCTGGGGTATGAAAAAATATCAAAACTGTTGAGGGATTTTGCCATTCCGAGTATTACGGCTTCTCTGGTCGGCTCTCTCTATAATATTGTAGATCAGATTTTTATCGGTCAGGGCGTAGGATACCTGGGAAATGCCGCAACCAATGTATCCTATCCGTTTTCAACCATCTGCCTTGCGATTTCCCTGCTGATCGGAATCGGCAGCGCTTCGCGTTTTTCCCTTTATCTTGGAAATAAAGAACCGGAACCGGCCGCCAGAGCGGCGGGAAACGGCATAAGCATGATGGTAATCATGGGGCTTGCCTATCTGGTAATCGGTGAAAGTCTGCTTCCCCAGCTGTTGAAACTGTTCGGGGCTACGACGGAAGTATATCCTTATGCACAGCAATATGCCAGCGTCACCTTAGTGGGAATGCCGTTTCTGATTATAACAAATGGCATGAGCAATCTGATTCGGGCGGACGGAAGTCCCAGATATTCTATGGGCTGTATGCTGATAGGCGCGATTGCCAACACCATTCTCGACCCGATTTTTATTTTTGCTTTCCACTGGGGCATTTTCGGAGCGGCTCTGGCGACGATTCTGGGACAGATTTTGTCTTTCGCCTTCGCGGTACGTTATTTATGGCGTTTTAAAACCATTCATTTTGAAAAAAAGCATTTTTTGCCGGATATCAGAGAAAGCCTGAAGACTTGCAGTATGGGAATCAGCAGCAGCGCGAACCAGATTGCAATTACCTTCGTACAGATTATTTTGTATAATTCGCTTACATATTATGGAGCGCAAACGGTTTACGGCTCCGATATTCCGTTGGCGGCCTGCGGAATCGTTATGAAAACAAATGCGATTATTCTCGCTATCGTTGTGGGAATATCACAGGGAGCCCAGCCGATCATAGGCTTTAACTACGGAGCAAAACAATATTCCCGTGTGCGGGAAGCATATCTGCTCGCGATAAAATGGAACATGCTTGTTTCCGCAGTCGGTTTTTGCCTGTTACAGTGTTTTCCGCAGCATATCATTTCTCTGTTCGGGGGTGAAGATGCGTTATACCTTGAATTTGCGGTTCTGTTCATGCGCATATATCTTTTTATGGTTTTGGTGAACGGCGTGCAGCTTCTTTCTTCCAGTTTTTTTACGGCAATAGGGAAAGCGATGAAGGGAGCTTTACTGGCATTGACAAGGCAGGTTTTCTTCCTGATTCCGCTCATTTTGGTGCTTCCGCTTCGTTTTGGAATCATGGGAGTACTGTATGCGGGGCCCATTGCCGATTTTAGCGCTTTTATGCTGTCTGTTGTGCTGGTGAGCATAGAATTTAAAAAACAGAAAATGCTTTCACAGAAGAAAGCATTTTCCGAACAATAGAATGCCGCCATATGGAAAAATCGCCGCCGCCGGGCGACGATTTTTTATATAATAGGAAATTGCCGCAGCAGAA
>CAJUDZ010000048.1 GCA_910584965.1 uncultured Lachnospiraceae bacterium
TTTTTTTGCATAGAAAAGGAGCTGCGCACTAATTACTTAGTGCGACAGCCCCCTCCCATGTCCCTTTATTTACACTCCCCGGCGGACGGAATATTCATGACCAGACGAAAAACGAATACCCCGCTATCGTTCTTAAAATCGTATTCCCCTTCGAACTTCTCCGCCGTCCTGATGATGCTGTGCACGCCGACGCCTCCCGTAGCCTCCGGTCTGGGCATCCCGTTTCGCATCTCCATTTCCGGCCTGCAGGTATTGGCACAGTATATGGCGATTTTGTTCTTCTTTTTCCTGACCGTCAGATGGATGAAGCATTCCCGTTCTTTCGTCTGCATCTTCACTTCCACACAGCCGTAAATGGCGTTTTCATAGGCATTGGCCAGCACCGTAACCAGATCGATGTTCGGTATCGCCGGTTCTTTCCCCAGTTCCACATCCAGCACGACCTTGATCCCGGATTTCAGGGCCCGTTCCGTATAGGCCGAGAGAAGATTGTTGACCACCGTATTGGCGCAGATGGCCGAGACGGCGCTTTTGTCCATCTCCCGGTTGTATTCCTTCAGATATTGCAGCAGTTCTTCGTTCTGCCCTCTGCGCGCATATTCCGCAATCACGGTATTATGGTGTCTGGCATCGTGCCGGATTCTTTTTCCCGACTCCACGGATTGCTCAAGCAGCTCTATATTCCGCTCCAGCAGCCGGTGGTTCATCTGCATCAGCTGATTTTCCTTACGGTATTCGTTTTCCTTTCCGATATGCAGATAAAGCCGGAATACCAGAATCTGCAAAGACCCCGTCAGAAAAAAGTTCATCAGAATCTGATACAGACGGAAAGGCGTCTGCTCTTTCATATTGGGCCGGAGAATAAATCCGATACCGAAAAGAATGCTGATAATCATTACGGTCACGCTGAATCTGTCCAGTTCATTCTCCACATATTCGCTGAACCCCCGGATTGAGTTTTTCACCTTTTTATCGATGAATAAGACCATCAGCAGAATGATCACGACGCGCGCGGCGATGTCCGCCCATACGTTTCGGTCAAAAAAAAGCACGGCCACTTCGATTCCGCCGATCAGAAACACCGCCAGCAGATAAAAAGTAAGCGCCAGTTTATACATCGACAGCGCGATCGGGTCGCTGCTCATATAAGCGGCAAACACGGCAAAAAACAGAAACAGTACAAACGCAACCATCTTCACGCATCTTTCCCAGTCAATAACATACCAGATACAGGCCGCCGCAATGGCCACGGCGCCAAAACACAGGTATCCCGTTACGGTTCTTTTCTTTCCGAATTTCGGTCTGCTCATCAGCGAAAACAGAACAATCGTTCCCGCAAGACTTATGACAAACCGAATCAGCGCTATCCATACCGGACCGCCAAGCATAAACACAACCCCCTTTTACATCTGATATCCGATATCCCATACAAGCACGCGGAACAAATCGGCCTCAGACATGATAGGTATAGAATACCATAAACAGGGATGTTTCAGTCAAGGGGCGGTACCATTTGCAGTTTTGGCGGTATACTTTGCCGGGACACCAGGCTCGCCGCGCCGATGATGCCGGCCTGGTTGCCGTTCTTTGCAATGACCACTTCCGGTACATGGGCGACGGATGCGCCGAAACAGTTTTCTTTCAGATACCGGTTTAACGGCTCCGTCAGTTTTTTCCCCTGCGCGCATACGCCGCCGCCCAGCACGACGATATCCGGCCGGAAAATGTTGACGATATCCACGATGCCGTCCGCCAGATGCGCGATATAGTTTTCGATGAGCGCCCGGCCGCAGACATCTCCCGCCTCCGCCGCGTCAAACGGCATTTTGGCGTCCATCCGCTCCGGATTTTTGCCGCACAGTTCCCACAGCACCGACTCCGGATGCTGCCTCGCCATTTTTTTTGCATCCTGAATCAGCGCCGTTGCGGAAGCATAAGTTTCCAGGCAGTCGTATCTGCCGCAGGTGCATTTTCTTTTCTCCGAGCCGTTCAGAATATGTCCAAGCTCCACGCCGCCCGGATGACCGCCCCCGAAGATCGTGCCGTCAATCACAATTCCGCCGCCGATCCCGGTTCCCAGCGTCAGGAAGGCGGCGTTTCGGTATCCGGCCGCCGCGCCCTTCGTGACTTCCCCGAGCGCCGCGCAGTTGGCGTCGTTATCCATAAATACCGGAACCGGAAGGTATTTCCGTAATTCGGCCGCCGCCGGGACATTGTCCCAGCGGATATTGTTGGAATACAGCACGACGCCGTTTTGGCTGTCAATGGTTCCCGGGCTTCCGACGCCGGCGCCGATACAATCCTGTATGGAAAAGTCGTGCTCCGCAAGGAGCGCCAACGCCGCCTGCCCCATATCGGCAATTACTTCTTCATAAGTCCGCCCGGCATTCGTCCGTATGGACGTCCGGGCAATGATTTCATACTCTGCGTTTACAATGCCGATCTTGATACTGGTTCCTCCCAGATCGATTCCGATTAACACTTTTTTCTTCATCGCAGTAACACCGTCACAATCTCACAAGGCTTCAACACGGCATCGACCGCATTTCCTTCCGAGACCGCTTCTCCTTCTATTTCTTCCGGAAAGAAAGAATTTTCTATGACCGTCTTTTAAAAAAGTCTTTCTCCTTCAGCCAGACATTATCCGGTATGGACATGCCTTCCCTTCTCTGTATTTCCTTTAAAAATGTATTTACCGCTGTCATCATATTTCCCGAATCGAGTTTGCAGATATTTTCCCGCATCCGTTTCCAGAGCGAGGGCTGTTTCTTTGACAAATATTCGGCATGGGCCATCAGCCAGACCGAAAACGGGTGATCTGCGTTCAGGGTACGTCTTTCCCCACCATAATTAATTACCAACGTTTCCGTATTTCCCCGGAAAGAATGTACAAAGGTCAGCGGAAGAAATACCTTTTCTGCCTCCGAAACGGGAGTCCGTCGTACGCCCGTTACAAAATATTCCATCATTCCGATACGATTTACGTCCCAGCATAGTTCAAATTCCTTTTGCACCAGCGCTTTCCGGAAAATATTCAGAAAATCAGGTTCAGAAGAAAATTTATAAAATCTGCCGAAGCTCCCGTTACAATCCGCCAAAGGAATTTTTTCCTTTTCCGGCAGTGAAACGAGCCTTTCCCTGGTCTCTTTGAACTTCGCTTTGCCCCTAAAGTCCCTCGCATTTTCAACCAATTCGCAAAATGCCGCATCGTCGAGCAATTCCATAAACTGACCATACTCCATTCTGCTGAAACAGTTTGAATAATTACAGGAAAACTCGCTTATACCGAGTCTATTTCCCAATAATTCAATATAACCTGCCGCTTTCATCGGAAAGCTATGGATTTTTTCCCGGCTGATGTCGAGCCTCGGCTGAAACTCGCCGGACAACAAAAGGGCCGTATATCTATATTCGACTTGCTCGTATATGTTATTCCAGACTGTCTCAATGTTAATCCCATTATATCCTTTTTCTACTTTGAAATTGGCAAGATATTTCGCCCCGGTATCACACCGGGGCAGAATACACCGTTCCATCATCTCTTTCAGCCCGTCGTTTACGGCAAACGGAATATTTTCCTCCAGACAGACCCCTTCCCATTTTGTCATCAGCGCAAGAGACTGCAAATCTCCGTAAATATTTTCTACTTTTTTCCTCTTCCCTTTTTCGGATATCTCTTTCAGAATATTTTCCAACGGTTCCTGACGGTCGAATCTCTCCGCACACCATCTGATCAGTTCAGTTCTATTTCGATATCGATGCACAAACTCAGGCAGGCCCAAATTGTTTCCATCAGAATTTGTAATTTTATTCTTCATATGAACACTGACACAATTTCTTGTAATCATGATATTTGTTGCCCAATGCTGCATCACATATATACTTCCTGCTTTTACCATCAAACGCAGATTATTGATTCCCACAACATCAATTACGAAATGCACCCCGCTGATCAGAGGCGATTCCGAAGCCTCATCAAGCGGATTGCATTTCACTCGGATATAGGGCCGCTCTTTCCAGACAATTCCGGGCAGTTCCGCATCGAGCCTCTGCATAAATTCGTCGGAAAAAGGGATTTTGATCTCCCCTGTTTTCTTCGCAAGCGCCATCAGTTCCTGCTCCGTCGGAAAATCAATCGTCTCTGTTCCGTTTCGATAGCGGACCGGTATGTCGGGAAAACACAGACAGGCTCTGATCGCACTTCCCACGCTTTCCGAAAGCGGCTCCTTCAGCCTGACCGCAATGGATGTTCCCGGGCTCTGGCGAAAATTCCCCGGCGGGAAACCGCCCTCCGTTTCGGAGGCGGCACCGGGCATCGGCGTCCCCTTATCGCCTTTTTCTTCCACCGCCA
Source organism: uncultured Lachnospiraceae bacterium (assembly GCA_910584965.1). Classification (GTDB taxonomy): domain Bacteria; phylum Bacillota; class Clostridia; order Lachnospirales; family Lachnospiraceae; genus UBA3282. The sequence goes on from CAJUDZ010000048.1 coordinate 4,352, forward strand.
GGCTGTAATATCCTCTCGTGCCCTTCATGGAAAACCGGATTCCGCTGCCCTTGTCATAATGCCGGGTGCTGACTTCCATCCGGTCTCCGTTCAGGAAGCAGGACAAAATACCGATGCCGAACTGGCTGATCGGCGAAAAATCATATTGTGATTTGTTCTCATACTGCAATTTCCGAAACTCGTCGGACTTGTAATAAGATCTTCCGGCCCGCAGGAAAAAATTCCGAATCATCTCTTCCGTCATGCCGATGCCGCAGTCGTCTATCCTGAACCACTGGTATCCTTCCCCGTCAATCCAGTCCGACAGAAGAATCTGATCTTTCTGCTTCCAGTCGAATCTGCGGTCAAGCGCCCTTCTGGCCCGCACCGCATCCAGCGCATTCTGTAACAGTTCCCTGATAAACGTGTAATCGGCACTGTATACATTGTCCCCCACGAGCAAATCCAGCACATTGTCCGCTTCCAGCGTCAGACAATATTCGCCGGACTGATACCCCCGCCTTTCTATTTCTCTTTCGACTTTCTCCGGTATCCGCAGCGTTTTCCACTTTTCCTGTCCGTAAGTCTGCAAGGCAAGGCGGCAGCTTTCCAGTTCCCTGTCCACATAGTCCAGAAATTCACTGATGGCATGTTCTCCCTGCATCGTTTTGCAGACGGAACGGTGTGCCAGAATTCTTCTTTCTTTCAAGGCCCCTTCGGGAGTCTTTTCACCGGTACTTTCGGAAAGCAGTTTAAACCCTTTGGATTCCTGATGCTTTCCCCACTCCACCGCCGCCGTCATATCCCCTGACGTGCTGATCTTCTGAAATTCATGCAGAACATGGGGCGCTCTGCTCACGTCAAAGTCCAGAATATCCGCCAGCCGCAGCAATACTGCGCAAAGGACATAATCCGTCTGCTGGAACCGGTCATAGCGCAGTTCTTCGATCATGTCCTTCATATTTTCGCCGTGGCTCCTGCAGACCGCAATCAGCTTGTCCCTTCCGGCCAGCGCGGCAGGCCACTCCTCCGGCATCATTTCAGCCGCCCGCAGAGGATGGATTTTCCGGAAATATTCCGACCGGACCGATTCCGGAACCGCTCCGCCCTCCGCTCTGCTTTTCTCCACGGCCAGATAAGCCCCCGGGTTCTTCTCCAGATATTCCGAAAACCGGGCGCTTTGCAGCTCCTTGTTCCGCTGTTCCTCCGTATAACACATGCCCGCATCATGAAAGCACGCCGCCAAAAGCAGCATGGCGCATTCGCCCTCTGACAGCTTTTCTATCCCGTCGTCGCCTAAAATCTGCTCCATCCACCGGAATACATTATTAATATGTGTTTCGTCGTGCAATGTATAACGCGGAAACGTGTCTCTGATTGTATTGCTCAATGCGGCCGCATCGTCACACAGTTTCTGTATGCTTCCAAGTTCACCAAATTCACCGTAGTCAGCACATTTTTGTTCCAGTCTCTTCCAGATTTTGCTTTCCTTTAGTCCGTAATTCATCTTTCGTATCCGCCTCTTTATCCGTTTCTTTTCCAAAATACTATGTGCGGCAGATCAGCCGCCGCTTCCGGTCAGCGTCCCTTTGCGTTCCTGATGATGTAATCGACCGCCGCTTCCGCATGTATCGGAAGATTCCCGGCTGCCGGAGAAGACGTCCCGGATTCCGGCGTTTCCATGCCCTCATAGAACGACTGCACGGCATATCTCGCCAACAGTCCCGAAATCCGCCCCCGCTCCATGGAATCCTCGCTTCCCAGCACCACGACGATCAGATCATGCTCCATCGTCCCGTCGTCCACGGAAAGGGATGTGACCAGACAGGCCCCGGCCTTGTTGGTCGTCCCGGTCTTTAAGCCCGTAACGCCGGCCTGGTTATACAGAAGCGGATTGCTGTTGCGCACTTCAAAATCGAGGGATTCCAGCGTAGCTTCTTTCTGCGAAGTGATCTCCGTAATCTGAGGATAAACTTTTAAAAGATAAGAAGCGAGCCGGAACATATCCTCCGCGCTCATCCGGTTCTGGCGCTTGGAGGGGACGGGGTCATCGTTATACGAAGGCAGTCCGTGACTGTTGAAAAAGACCGCCTGGGAAAGCCCCAGCTCCTGCGCTTTCCGATTCATCATTTCGACAAAGGCTTCCTCCGAACCGGCGATGGATTCTGCCAGACACAGCGCGCATTCGTTGCTGGAAGGCAGAAGGAGGCCGAGCAGAAGTTCCTGCACGGTAATCTGCTGTCCGGCTTTCAGCGGAACCACCCCGTCGCTCGAAGAAGCCAGCATCTCAACCGCATCGGAGACGGTAACGGATTCCTCCGGCGCGATCTTTCCGGCCGCAATCGCGTCCATCGTCAGAAGACATGTCATGAGTTTGGAAGTGCTGGCGATCGGATAAGCCACATCCGACTGATACCGGTAATACAGTTCTCCCGTCGCGGCATTTCCCGCCAAAGCGCCGTTGACGCCGTAAAAATAACCGGCCTGTTCCAGATCAAAAGGGGATACGAAAAAGGGTTCCTGCGTGCTGATCTGCAGAGAATCCGCGCCGGAAGCCGTGATATTCACATCCAGGAGCATGGCCAGATCCGTGATCATCATGAAACAGTCATATCCGCCGGAAGGAAGCTTTGCGATCATCGTGTAATAAAACGCTTTCTGTCCGTTTACTTTAAATTCATTCCGCCGCAGGGCAATATCCGGGTTTTCGTCGCTCTCCCAGGGCGTGTTTTCGCTTCCTGACGGCGTATAAACATTCCCCGGCGTCAGGGAAACGGCATTGTTGGTAACTTCCAAAGAGAAGCATTTTTCCGTATCCTTCAAAACCATTGCGATATCTCTCAGGGAAAGATACGTATTGTTGACATAACTGTAATCCAGACTTTTCACATCTCTTGCGGCGCCGTCATCCGCCTGTACCCGGCAGATTCCGGCGATCTCAAAACTGGCGGATGCCCTGACGGGCAAAAGAGCGCATACCAGTATCACGGACAATATCAGGGAACTCAGTCTCCATAACATCTTTTTTCTCATCATCATTATCATCCTCCATGCCGGAACAGCTTCCCGCGGATGCTGCACATGCCCGGCTCCGACTCATGGTTTCTTACCGCTTTCTGCCTCCTGCAGCGTATAAATCATGGGATAGGGACTGAAAAAGCGGCCGGCGGACGCGGCGGAACCGGCCTCGCCTGACAGAATCAGGCTGGCGTCCTTTCGGATATAATATTCTTCTCTGACCGCCTCGGCCCCGCCGGCGTCAAACCGCCTGATTAAAATGCCGTCGACGGTTTCATAAGTGCCGCTGCCGTCATATTGTGCCTGCAAATCCTCCAAAGGAGGCATGAGAACCGGCCCGTAAGACATCAGATAGGCTTCCGTAGACATCCCGAAAGCGTCGGCCACAAGCGCTTCAACTTCTTCCTGTCCGACGGCGTCCCCATAGTCCGCCATGAGCAGCCTCTCGCCCAAAAGTTCCCGGAATGCCCCGGCAAATGCCTCATAGGCGGCCTGATTACAGGTATCATAGCTGTCTGGTATGACATTGCCGGAAAAGGTTCCTCCCGAACGGGACGTCTTTTCCATCGTCAGATTGACCTGAATGGTCAAATTCTGCATATAAGATTCCATATCCTCCAATGAAACAGATACGGCTTCTATGTCCTGTAACCAGTCAAGCGCCGTGACCGCCGCCTGCTCCGTCACATCGATTTCCGCAATCCATTCTCCTGACAAATCGCTGTCGTCCGATGCAAAAAAATTTAAATACGCCAAAAGGACGGTAGACGTTCCAAACGCCAGAAGCAGAATGGTTACTATGGCTCTTTTTATCGCTTTTCTTTTTTTCTTCGATTTTCTCATCAATACGATTCCCCAATTCTTTCGACTGCATCCGTTCTGCCCGGCATCCCGGAAAACGGCGGCTGCCTTCCCCGGCGTCTGCCTTTCCCGGCGCGCCTTCCCTGACTACTGCCTTTCCTAGCCGCCGTCGGCCGGCAAAATATCTTCTATACAATATAGTATATTTTTTCCTCATATTAATCAACCAAAAATAAACACTTTATTCCACGCATGGGTGTTGAATAAAGTGTTTATCCGGCATAAAATATCCGATTCAATATGCGTTTTTTTCCTTTTCTCTTTCGCCCAGAATTTTAACGGGGCCGGAAATGACTTCCCTCGCAACATATAAAATGCTGTCGGACCGGGAATCCATCATCCATTTCACAAGTGTCATCTCTCCCCGCTCGATCTCGATGCAGGTGATGCAGCGGGGATGAACGCAGCTTCCCGTATTGTAATAAAATGCAGGTTCCTCCGGCAGCACAGGGCGGTGGGTATGCCCTGTGACCAGAATGTGACGATGCGCTTCCGCCCAGCCGCGCAGACGTTCTTCGCACTTTTCCTTTACCTGATAATTCTTGGCGGCACTGGTAGGATCCAGAAAGCCCAGATTTTCCAGCGGACTCCAGAAATACCGCACCAGAAACCGGGCCAGGGGCCACAGCGTCGAATTGAGAAAACTGGCCTGATGGCCGTGGGTCAGGTACAGGGATTTCTCCGGCATGGCATCTGCATACAGAATCACGGATTCCAGAAAGACCGGATTCTTTTTGCGGACAATGTCATGGTTTCCATAAAGGAGATAAAGGCGTCCTTTTTCCTCAAACCGGGCGAACATACAGTAAGCGTCTTCGTGGATTTCGATAATATTACGCAGCTTCCGGTTTTCCCACAACTCCTCTCCGTCCCCCATTTCGATATAGGTAAACCCGTTTCTGTAATAATGTTCCAACGCCGCATAATATAAATGCTGGTTTTTTAAAAAATTGTCCGAAGACGTGCCGACGCCTCTGTGGCAGTCGCTGACCAGAACATACCTGGAACATTTGTTAAAGGGCAGCACCCGCGCTTTTTCAAAAGCACGCTCCAGACGCCTTCCGGCACTCATGACCGCACTCTTCCATGCGGTCTGCATTTACGGCACCGTTTCGGCCGGCGGCAGCCGTTTTTCCTATGGCACCTCCTGTGGCAGCGGCGCAGACGCATCAGTTTTCGGAAACAAAACGGGATATAATAATAGAGAAACAGAATACGGTCTTCCGTACAGACAAAAGGTCTGGTAACCCACACAAAGAGACGGCAGTAAATCCGGTTCAGAAACTGAGACAGCAGGCGGTGAAAACGGGTCAGCAGGCCGTAATGCCCGGGCATGGGCTTATGAAAAGTAAAAGAAAGGCACAGATTCCGTACCGAGATTGTTTCCTCCAGACAACCCGCCCGGCATAAGCCCCGGCGGAAAGCCTCCAGCATTTCTCCGTCGTGAAAACAGATCGAAGCCTCCATGCACAATTCAGAAGGGCGGGAAAAAACGCCCGGTATAAAAGCGGTCAGCCACCAGTGCCTGTCGGAAATTTTGACAAAGTCACCGTTCGCCTCATATAATTCCATAGAGCAGGGAAGCATTTCCTCTTCTCCGGCCGCCTCGAAAAGCGCCGTATGATATTCCGCTTCCGTCAGCAGCCTGTCGGCATGGTAAATACCGATCTCCGCGCCCGTGTTGATTCCGTACTGGCCTTTCCAGAACTCGATCAGCCATGTTTTCCCGCGGTAATTGAAATAAACCGGAAGGGCGTCAAACACCATCTGGAAACGGGGCGCCATATAGTCATAGAGCCAGGTGTAACCGGCGGCCTTCTGCCATGCGTCGACGGCAGACGAAAAATAACCGCAGCAACAGTGATAAAGGTAGCCAAAGGGTTCCGCCAGCTCCTCCAGCAAAGAACATTTCTCCCGCTTATCCATGCACGCAATCTTGCGGATTATTTTTTTTCTGCGGAAATGTCCAAAGAGCATGCCGATCAGAGCAAGCATCAATAAAATAATCAGAGCAATATACATAATAATCCTCCATGTCAGAGCAGTTTACTGCGATGACGCGCGTCGGAAATCTCAAATTTCCGACTGCGATCATGGCAAATTTGAGGCTCTGACTCAAATGCCGATTGAAAAATTAGTACATCAGCATGATTTTTCAATCTACATAACCTATCATTATATGTTGTTTTGCTCTATTATATGCCGCTTTTCGGAAAGGTTTACGTAGTAAACCGAAACTTTTCTCAGTTTCCTGACGGTTTTCTTCCGTATCCGGTAAGTATCGACACAAGCAGTATCACCAGCATGCAGAGAGAATAATAATTCACAAAAGGCACGGAAGCCGGCGCCACCGCAAACCCTTCTCCGAACTGAGCCGACTGCTGCGCCGGAATGACACAGTGTACCGTCCAGGGCGCCAGAAAACAGAACACGCAGCCCGTACAGTCCAGCAGATTCGCCCGGCGGTACCGGTTTAAGCCCGCTTTTTCCCCTATCTCACTGACCAGATCGCCAAGCGCCACGATAGCCACGGAAATAACACCTGTTACCATACTCAGGATGCCCACGGACAAAACGATAGCCGCCTCCGTACTGCGCTCTTTTTTGGCAAAACGCTCCAGAAGCCCTCTCACATCCTCGAACAGACCGCCGCACTCCAGCACCCCAAGCAGGGCAAATACCATAACCAGCATGGCCACCGTTCCGGCCGTTCCCGTGATTCCCTCAATGACCGCCCCGGATACCGAAAAACCGCCCGGAAATGAAATGAGCTCATCCACCGTATAAACGCCGGAAAGCAGACCGGCGGCAGTCCCCGCCAGAATCCCCCAGGACAGGGCCGTGATCAGGTGTTTCTTCATCATACACAGGATGATGATCACCACAGGAACCACCAGCATGACCAGGCTGACCGGATCTGCTCCGCCGCCCGCCGCCGCGATCGCCGCATTTTCATCCGTTGTTCTGGTAAAAAGCAGGAACAGAACCAGCGCTCCGGCCGCCGCCGGCAGACTGTAACGCGTTCTGGTTTTCACCACCGTTCCCAAATCCGCATGCTGTGTTGCCGACGAAGCGATGGTGGTATCCGAGATCGGCCCTAAATTATCCCCGAATGCAGCGCCCGACACAATGGCCCCGATCATAAATTCCGGCGCCGTCCCCGCCATTACGCCGACCGGAAACAAAATCGGAATCACCACAAAATAGGTGCCCACCGACGTTCCTGTTGCAAAGGCCAGCAGACAGGTAATGAGAAAGGCCGCCGCCGCAAAAAACCTTCCCGTAAAACCCGCCTCCACCGCATATGCCGCAATCGTCTGTACTACCCCGCTGGCAGAGATCAGTTTTCCCGAAACGGCCGCCAGTATGACTGCCAGTACGATTACGCCGAACATCGGCTTGCCCAGACCGTATACAAGCGCTTCCCCGTATGCCTTTTCATCCTTCGCAAAAATAATTCCGGTTACAAGCGCGGCAAAAAATGCCAGCACATACCCGTTCACGTTGGACTGGCCGAATGCCGCCCATCCGATCATCGCCGCCGCGACGGCAAGCGGCGCCAGCTTTCCGATCTTTCCAAAACGAAATTCTACTTTCTCCGCCTTACGCTCCATCTCCAAACTCCTTTATCCTTTATATTTTCATGCCATATAGGGGCTCTAACCTTCAATTACCCAGTCATATTCCTTTAAATCCAAACATCGGCCGCAATATTCACACCGGCCGCCGTTTAGCAATGACAGACTCGCGCCGCAGGAACTGCAGCGATACCTGAACCCACATAGCAGATACTGATCAATGTCATTTTATCATATGAAAGAAAGAAATACTATCTTTTCTGCCCTCATGCCTCTCTCACGCCCTGAGCAGCCTCTGAGCCACACCTCTGGAACATTTTTTTTACCAAAAAAACCTCCGGACTGCGTAATTCATCTTACATCAGTCCGAAGGTCTGTACAAACTTCGGGGTAACTCCGTTACCGCTTCACGCACATCGCATTAACCGGTTCTGTTTCTACTTGTAAATCAGTGCATAAGCGTGAAATTTATCCGTTTTTATTGTGATTGTTCCGGGACTATTGTCCGAATCGTTATAAACATACGGCTTCCCGCCTTCTGTCACGCAGATCATCTTATACTGTCTGCCCTCTTTGTAAAGATCCGACGGGATTTGTATTGTCAGTTCCACTTCCTTATCCATGCTGTATCTGGCATTGGTAAGCGGGTAAATGTTATATGTCCTTCCGATCGTATAATCCCCGAGAACTGCCTCAAAAGACTTAAAGCACATAGGTCCCTGCATTGCATTCTCTATTTCGATCGGATAGTCATTATCTTTTGATACGGTGCACCGAACGGCCTCTTTCCCCATGCAGGAATACCGTTTTATCTCATCAGGCGTTGTGGGTTTCCATGTTTCAATAACTGCTCCCATGCCTGAATTTATGAGAGATGATGCCATAAGACCGCTCTCACCATTGCCGCTGTCGGAATCCGTATGACTGCCCGAACTGCTGCCCGGTTTGTTACCGCCGGGCTGATTACCGCCGGGTGTTTCTCCGGGCTGATTGCCGGGCTTGTCACCGCCGGGGGTTTCTCCGGGCTGATTGCCGGGCTTATCACCGCCGGGGGTTTCTCCGGGCTGGTTGCCGGGCTTGTCACCGCCGGGGGTTTCTCCGGGCTGGTTGCCGGGCTGATCACCTCCGGGTGTTTCAGCATCGCCGCCTGTGTTGTCTCCGTCTCCCGGATTATTTTCGGTACCGTCATCCTCATCCCCGCCAGGATCCGGGTTCGTATCGGGAGTATAGTCATAATGTATTGCTGCCTGTGATAAATCGGATGTCGTATCGCTGTCTTTCCATATGCCGTTCCACTGTGCTTCGGTACCGGTAAAATATATGTCAGCCAGAGGACAGTTCTTAAAGGCGGCTCTCTCTATCGTCGTTACGCTGGCCGGAATGATAACGGTGGTAAAGGCAGAACAGGACGCAAAAGCAGAGTCTCCTATGGTTTCCACCCCCTGCGGAATTTCCACGCCGGCAAGCATCAGGCAGTTCTGAAACATCCCCGCCCCGATGCGGTCTATACTTTCAGGCAGTACCGCCTTCCTCAGATAATAGCACTGGCTAAACAGATTGTCACCCATCTTTACCTGTTTGCCGCCGGAAGCAAACGTCACGCTGTCCATTGCCGTGCATTGGAGAAATGCCGCGGCGCCTACCTCCACGACGCTGCCCGGTAAGGCTATCGAAGTAAGACTCGTGCAGGACCGGAAAGCATTTTGACCGATCGTTTCCACTCCTTCGTTCACAGTCACCGAACTAAGATTCTGACATTCTCGAAAAGCGCTTTCCCCGATCGTTTTCACACCGGACGGAATGGTCACGGAAACAATCGAAGAAGCACAGAAAGCATTGCTGCCTATTGTTGTCACGCCGGAAGAAATCTCAACGCTGAAAAGCCCGCACTCCCGGAAAGCACAGGAGCCGATTCCTGTGACGCCTTCCCCGATAACGACTTTCCTGATCTTTCCGGCGTTCCCGTTCCACGGCTGCTCTCCTACTCCGCCAAAATCCGGCATGGCGCCGGTACCGGAAATTGTCAGTGTACCCGCTGTCGTCAGATTCCAGGCAAGCCCTCCGTCAAGCGTTCCGCTACCTATCGAAACATCGGCATCTGGATCCTCCGGCGGAACATAACCTGCCGGATATCTGGTGATGTAATGACTGGCGGTTCTCAGCACTTCGTCCTCAGACATCATCCGTCCCCAGTGAACCTGGCTGTTGTAATTTCCTTCGGCAACCAACACGCCCGCTTCGTTCGCTTCGAGCACGATCACGGTATGAGCATCATTGTTTACCTGTAAAATATCTCCGGCCTTGATATCCTCAAATGAGAAACTACCCGCCGCATATTTCCTGGCCGGCAGACTGCCAAAGGCTTTATCGCTGAGTTCAAAGGCAAAGGCTACGCAGCCTACGGCAGCAATATTAACGCCGTCGAGGGTGCCGCCTTTCCATCTATAATATCCTTTTTGATCCGAATAAGGCTCGTCGTTGGTCCAGGGCGTTCCTTCTCTGTATTTATCCTGCTCCTTCAGCCCAATCAGGATACGATTGACTTCCTGAGGAGAAGGCACTTCGCCCTCACGTGCAGCCGATTCCTCCGCAGGTTCCGCCGTAAGAGCTTTTTTCTGCTGCATAAGCGCCTCCTGAGAAACATCGGCCGCATCGCCTCTGATATCAGTCTCTTCCGGCAAAACATCTCCTTCCTCCGGCAAAGCGGGAGCTTCCGGCGCTCCGTTCAAATCGTCACTGATGCCCGGTGCCTCCGTGTCCGCATCCGTATTTTCTCCCGGCAGAACATCCCCTTCTTCCTCCGGCAGAGCAGGGGCCTCCGGCGCTCCGTCCACATCATCACTGATGCCCGGTGCCTCCGTGTCCGCATCCGTATTTTCTCCCGGCAGAACATCCCCTTCTTCCTCCGGCAGGACAGGGGTCTCCGGCGCTCCGTCCACATCATCGCCGGTGCCCGGTATGTCCGTGTCCGCATCCGTGTTTTCTCCCGGCAAAACATCCCCTTCTTCTTTCGGTAAGGGGATTTCCTGAGATGCGTGTACCACTGTCTGAGAAGAAATACAAATGCACAGCGCCAAAGCAACTGAAAAAATTCGTCGTTTCAATTTGGTAACCTCCTGTTTCTAATTTAGGGAAAACTTTGGAATGATGATACCCTCCCATATCAGTATATAACTGTCCCAATCGTCATGTTATTATTTTTGTTTTGGCTTGTCAATACGATTTCTATCCGAAATTATCATGTTCCTTATGTGCAAACCTCATTTTTTTCAAATAGGAAAGTACCCATTCATATTTTTTTTGCCCTGCGGCCAATTCCCATGCTCTGTCAAATATTTCGGCAAAAAAATTTTCATATGCTCCCGCTATCATATCCCACCGGCTCAAACCATTCATTTGCAGCATCTTTAACGATAAAAGAACCAGTATCGGCATATTCTCAATTTCCTTAAATATGGCCATCAATTTTTCCATACAAACGCAGTTTGTTTCTATCTCTTTTTCTTCTATTTCGGGCTTATCATTCACAAAACATACATAATAACAGATCAATCTGCACAAATACTGATATACATAATCTTCCTGATATTTTGCAAACCGGCGGGCATATGCTAATCCATCATTCCAAAACAGATTCCACATATCTGCCGCCAATGCCCTGTCCTCTTTACACAGGCAGTCCACTATCTGAAGATTAACTTCCCACATAAAATATATGTGACACCGTAAATCCATCGCCTGCCCCTCATAATATTGAATCGAAAGACGATGTAAACACCCCTGCACCATCTCATTTATTTCTTTCCAGGCATCCAAAATATCTTCTTGTGAAAGTATCAGATTACAAATATCAAAATGCTTTAAGTTAAAATTAAAATCATTTGTGATAAAACTTTGAGCATCACAGGCATACACCCTTTTAAAAGCATTCCAAAGCTGCTCCTCTGACGCATCTTCTTGTATAAACCTCAAAATAGTTCTAAAATTTAACAGAACATCCGTTTCTTTAACTGTATTTAATATTCCGGTAAACATAAAGTCTTTGGCAGCATTCTCAGATAAATCTTTTAATCCCTCCACCTTAACTTTATCATCAAATATCAAGTATTTCTTTGCTCCTTCTTCAAATCCGCAGGAAAGAATCTCTAAGAAATCATAAAAATATTCCTTTTTCAAATCTCTCCATAAAAGATATTTCACCAAATGATAGGATAAGTAAAAACCATCTTCCCTATTTTGCAAGACCTCCGCTATTTGTTCTACGCGTTGTAATACATCCGATGACGGCTCCTTTGAATAAAGAATATGGCTCACCAGCACATCCAGCGCTGCCGGTGCCAAAACAGAGTCTATATCATCATCAAAAATATCATCTCCCTTCTTACATAAGACACTCTCTTTTAGTACTTTGAGCACAGTGCTCCATCCGCTTTCCATACCAACCTGCCGTGTCAGAATATCACAAAGAACATATGGCGCATCAACAGAAGCTAAAGCCTTCATATAAAGATCAAAATTTTCAGCATCTACCTGTTTTAACTGTCGGTAAAAAGCATCGCTAAAAGATATGGGAAAATACGGAGCTTCCTTTTCCTCCCAGACTTCACCGATTTTCTTCTGTTCACTCCATCGGGCACAATATCCTCTGAACCGGTCTGTTTCGAAACCATAAACAAACTCCTCCGGATTTTTAAACAAACGATTTAACTCATTTTCGATCGCTTCTATGTTATTTCTGCTATTACCTTCCAACTCAAATCATCCTCTTTTTCAATCACTAATCCGCTTACCTACAATTTCATTCAGATACTGCTTAAACAATTTATTACGGTCTTTCCATCCTCTGCTATATGCCGTCAGATGACAATTAACACCGCCTACCGTTCCTCCAAAATGCCAGATTTCCTTATCCAGCAATGCAAAACGGTCGTGAATTTCAAAAAAAGCTCCCTTTCCAATATCTATTTTGCAAATAATAATATCCACCGGTATCGCTTTTCCATCTACTATTTCGTCTCTTGTTTCGTATAAAAGTTTTACTTTCCTATATTCGTTCTGACACAATATGTATAATTTTTTAAGCTTTATTTCCTCTTTATTGCCAAGCATTAAAAGTATTTGACGAAATTCCCTGTCGGAAAACCACTTATCTACAATATATACTTCTTCACTTAATAATAAAGCCTGCCAGAACTCGCCTCCTCTTTTTAGGTTGACAGCATAATTACGCTTTTTCTGATAATAATCGACTGCGGAAAAGCTTTCTTTTATTTGCTCAATTCCGGGAAACTCTTCCGAATCTTCCTCAACTATTTCATCTCGTCCAGAATCGCTGTATTTATATGTCGGCCAGAATAGCTTGGGCTGATCACCGGATTCTTCCATGTCATCAAATGCTGCTTCTGATTTAATCAGAAAATCGTTCTGCGGTTTTCTGTGGTTTGCTCTATCTCTTCTCGACATGATCTCCTATTCTGCTCCTTCTTGAATCCGCATTCGTATCCCCATTGCTGTTCTTGTTCTCGAAATCCGTTTCCTTTTCAGCATCAATCTCTTTATCCTTCTCTTTTTCGTTTTCCCTCCACTCTTTTAACGGCCTTACCCTGTCGCTCGATTTGATTTCATTCAATATTTTCATAAGTTCCTGAGAATCCGGCAGTTGAACTATACAGGTTAAGCGGTTACCGATTTCATTGAGCGATCCCCCGCAAAACCACGCTTCATCATCTATGATCAAAAATCGATCGTGAACCGCCGGTTTTTCCCCTGTCATGACATAGACATTTATTTTTCCGTTCACGCCGCTTTCATCACGCTCAACCTGCCTTCGTAATTCCTCCTCCACAGTCGGAACCTCCGAGCCCCCTTTTCCATATTGTTCCAGCCTGCTCTTTTTCCCAAGGCACAGCTTACTTGTTATTATTTCAACATGAATGTTTTTTATGGAAACAGCCATTGCATAAGAAAATAACTCATACGTTTCAAAATATGGATCTACGATTATCACGGATTCACGCGCATGACGAATCAAATCTCTCAAAAACGCCTCAGCCTCTTCATGTTTTTGATAGAAAATACGCGATTTAACATTTTTCATCTTCTTTTTTCTCTTCCGCAGGATTTCCGCCTTTAAAAGCCTCTCCCCAATCGTATCGTTTTCTTCCGCTTCCACGCATCCTTCTTTAATCTCAGCTGTTTTGGCATATACATCTACATAATCTGTCCTCCCCCCTTTTTTACCGGCCTTTGGTCTATGTATCTCCTTTGTTGCATACCCTGTAAAAATATCAACTATAAACCCTCGCACAAATCCTGCAAAATCTGCACAATCAATCAGCTGATTCTCTGCATCCGTCACATACATGCCGAATTTTTCCGCCTGGCCGGATAACGTTATGCTGCATGAATCGTTTTTTATCGAATATGCGTTTCCTCCGGTTATACCAAAATAATTCTTTTCAAAAGGTATGACTTTTAAGCCATCCAAACTGAATCCATGTCGAGGTTGAAATTCAATCTTAACCTGGTCAGGCTCTTCATTTCCCGGAATCATATGTATATGGCGGCCGCTGTAAAACGGATTCGGCAAAACAAAATTTAAACTTCCTATCAATTCCGGATAATACGATATATTCCACGCCAAATATTTCTCCAACCACTCTCCCACTTTCTCGTGCATAATGAAATCCATTAAAAATGGTTCCCGTCTCTCCGGAAACATCTGATGCGTTCTTGCAGCACCCCAAATATCGGCTATAAAAGGCATGTTGTCGTCTATTTCTTTATTTGAAAGAAGGAATTTCGGCCATGATTTTACATCCTGCATGATTCCACACCGAATCTGCTTTGCCGGGCCTTTGATGTTCTGATTATTATTCTCCTGTTCATGCTCTTCCCAATCAATCGTGATAAAACCGTTTTCCTTTACTGACCTGTACCATTCAACAGCCGTTCCGACAGGCTTTGTAATGCGGATATAATAGAGCCGCCCCCCATTAAACCTGTTACCCTGTTCACATATGGTTAATGGATACTCAAGTTCCTTTGGACAGCATTCCACCAGGCCAAATACAAGATATCGTTCAGATCCATCCCCTGCTTCATTCCTTCTGACCATCCAGGCCATGTGGATAACAGCGTCATTATAATATTCCGTTATTTTGTCTGTTATTTCAACATTTGACATTTTAATCTCCATGCCTTTCCCTCAACCCGCAAAATTTCCTGTTCTGCCGCATCTCAGGCATATTTCAATGCTCATCCCGATGTTTGTTATTTCGATTTTTATACTGTCTGAAACCCTGCAGGCAGCTCTGGTTTTGCAATATCTGCTTATTTCTTCATCCGCCTTCTAAATACTCTCATGTTAATTGCTACCGGAACAATCCAATACCTCCCAATATCTGTTGTGTCCTCTCGGAAAGTCCCAGCCCTCTATATTTACTGGCTTTTTCCATTTCCG
>CAJUDZ010000049.1 GCA_910584965.1 uncultured Lachnospiraceae bacterium
ATTGTAGCAGGAAAATGGATCGTTTACAATTTATTTACTCATGCGTTTGTCGTGCTATCTGCGCAACGAAAAACCGCTGACAAGCTGCTGCAGCCGGGCCGCCTGTTCCGACAGTTCCCTGCTGGTGACCGCGCTTTCTTCCGCGGCCGCGGTATTGGACTGCACCACATTGGAGATCTGTGAAAGCGCCTCCGATACCTGGCCGATGGCTCCCGTCTGCCGCTGTATCGCCTCCGATACGACGCTCATCTGTTCCCCGATCCGGACCGATTTTGTCACCACATTCGTTACCGATTCCGTTACCTTTTCCACCACTTCGTTTCCGCCGTCTGCCGCTTCAATGGAACCCTTGATCAGTTCCATCGTCGCCTTCGCCGCCTCGTCGGATTTGGCCGCAAGTTCACGGATTTCCCCGGCAACTACTGCAAATCCCTTGCCCGCCGCGCCCGCGCGCGTCGCTTCGACGGAAGCGTTCAGGGCCAGAATGTTTGTCTGTAACGCGATATCCTCAATCGTATCGATAATATGGCTGATCTCGTTTGTCGATGTCATGATCAGATTCATCGCCTGATTCAGGCTTTCAATATATCTGCCGCTTTCCTGTAACTGTGCGCCGGCATAATCGACCGCCTCTTTCGCCCCCATAACGGATCCGTCGGTCTTTTCCGCGTCGCGCTCCATATCCGACATGGTGACGGAAAGCTGCTCTACGGCGCTGGACTGCTCCACCGCTCCCTGGGACAGCATGGAACTGCTGGAAGCCATCTGTCCCGCGCCGGACGACACATGCACCGCCGCCTCCACGATACCGCCGAGCGTGCTGTTGAGTTTTTCGTTGATAATCCGGAGATAGTTCTGTAAGTCGCCGAAATCGCCGGGATAGTCCGCGTTGACCGCCTCTTTTGTCAGATCCCCGTTCGCGATCGCGCCGAGTACCGTTCCTACTTCGTTTACGATCGACCGGAAATTTTCTATCAGGCTGGCGATGGACTCCGCCAGAATATGTACCTCGTCCTTACTTCTTACTTCCGGCACCGGGCTCTTCAAATCACCCTCCGCAAGCCCCCGCAGACGCTCTGCACACCGCACGATGGGCCTTGCGATCGAAAGGCTGAGCACTGTCGAAATCAGAATAACAACGATACAGAGCACGACGGCCGCCGCGATCTGTTTCCGGTTGCCGACATAAGCGTCGTGCATGAACTCGTCTTCGTCCATTGTCACCGCAACGCTCCAGCCGTCCGTTCCGGGAATCGGGGTATATCCCTGAATATTGTTGGAATGATCTTCCTCATAGGAATAGAATGCAATGCCGCTTTCTCCGGCGATCATTTTCTTTTCCACCGCCGCTAACGTCTGCAAATCCCGATTGCGCGGATTCGATGCCGCTTCCTTTATGATATTTTCCTGTTCCACGACCGCCTGTTTGTCTCCGCAGGCAATGGTTACGCCGTTTTTATCAAGAATATAGGATTCGCCTTCCTCGCCTATCTGGATTTCTTCCACGATGGACTGCAAAATATACGTATCGCATTGAAAATAAAGCACGCCGTGTACCGTATCCCCTTCTTTGACCGGCGCGGAGACGACTAAGAACATATCGTCCCCGACCACATAGGGAGACGACATATAATTGGCTCCGTTTACCGCTTCCTGAAAAAAGGGCTCCCCGGAAATATCCACATCGTGCACCGCATCATAGCCTTCCGCATCCGCCATGCCGCCAAAGCGCATGTAGTACGCCTCTACCTTCGACTGGATAAATTCCTGCTTCTGCTCCAACGATGTTTTTGGGTCATACAGCGTCGGATTCGACGCTATTTCCGCGATCGTCAGCGTATACGTCGAAATCATGTTCTGCGCCGTGGACGCCGCCAGTTCCGTCGTTTCCGTCAGAGTCTTCTCAATCGCCGATATCGTGGAACTGCGGGTCGTTTTTACACTTTGCATACTGTTAATGATGGAAACACCCAGCGTCGCCGCCATAACCATAAGCATAATCTTCATCTGTATTTTTTTCATCTCTGATACCCTCCGATTTAATTATTTTAACATACCGGAATAGAATTTCAAGTTCTGCTTTCCGGAAACCGCCGTCTGTAAATCCGAAAACCGCCGGTATGAAAATCACAATTCTTTTTATATAAAATTTTGCTTCCGCTCTTGTCAGATTTCCGTAATTTTTGTATACTGTTTTTATACCCTTCGCGGGCAGGGGACGCTGTTGCAATGTTCCCCGAGGCCCTAACAGCGCAGGGGACATGTTGCATCATTAACTTTTCAACAGCAGGAGGGGGATACCTTATGTACGAAACTTTCCGTTTGGTTCTTGAAATCGCGTTTGTCGTATTAGTCGTTGTTTCAGTTGTTTCGGCAATCCGGAAAAAGAACAAAAAAGATGGCGAATAACCGCCATCTTTATTATTCTCAGAATCGTCGCCGCCGGGCGACGAAATTTAACTTTCCAGGAAATTGCTGTAACCGTGGAGTCCGGCGTATTTAAGAGCAAAAATGCCACAGCAAAAACCAATTCAGGGGAGAATGCAAAGCATTCTCAGAATCGTCGCCGCCGGGCGACGATTTTTTTATAACAGCTTCTCCGCTTTGTCTTTCGCTTCCCGAATCGTCGTGATCAGTCCGGTGCAGGTGCCCTCTATCCGGTAACTGCCGCTTCCGGCCGGCAGAAAAAGGCTGTCTCCCTTTTTAAAATCCAGTTTTTCTTCCTGATTGGATATCGTTCCGCATCCGTCCAGAATCAGGACGCTCATAAATGAAGCATCGGACACGCAGCCTTTCATTTCCTCCATAATGTCTCCGTCCAGAGTCAGTTTATCCACCGTAAAGTAGTCGCAGTCCGCCATATGCGGATAAAAATCCCTGTTCCTGTCAGCGGGAACGCACTTTATCACATCGAGAGCCTTGTCGATATGAAGTTCCCGCTTCTTTCCGTCGGCGCCGACCCTTCCGTAATCATAAACGCGGTAGGTCACATTGGAATTTTGCTGAATCTCCGCAAGCAGGATATCCTTGCCGATCGCATGAATTGTTCCGGACTCGACGAAAAAGATATCGCCCTTTTTCACGGGCACCGCTTCCAGCACATCCAGAAGGGTATTTTTTTCAATCCGTTCCATGAACTCTTCTTTGCTGATCTCTTTGCGGAATCCAAAGTACAGAAAGGATTTTTTTCCGGCATCCAGCACATACCACATTTCCGTTTTACCGGTCTGGCCTTCGTTTTTCAACGCGTATTCGTTATCCGGATGCACCTGGACGGACAGGTCGGATTTGGCGTCGATCAGCTTAATCAGAATCGGAAAATCTTCGAAGCGCCTGCAGTTTGTGCCCAGCACGCCTTTTCCCTGTTCTTCTATATACTGCCGCAGAGTCTTTCCGGCATGAACGCCGTTTACGATCGTCGAGGGCGTGTCCGGGTAACAGGACAGTTCCCAGGACTCCGCCAGAATCTCTCCGTCGAAGTCCTTTCCATACTCCTCTACCAGCCGGTGCCCGCCCCACATATAATCTTTAAAACCCGGCTTCAACTTTATAATGCTCATTTATGAATATATCCTTTCCGTATCCTTTGTTCAGTCAGCTTCCGTCAGATGAATCAGCCGCGCCTGAAAATCTCCACGCAGTTCCGGCACCAGAATGCCGGCCTTCATCAGAGTATCTCCGCTGTAAACTTTCGGCTGAATTTTATCTTCATTCACAAAATGCACCTCATAGCGCGTCTCCTCGTCGAGTCCTTTTAACAGAAGACGTCTGGATTTGTAATTCGCACGACACATCACCTGAACGAAAGTCACAAGAGATTCTTTCCGGTCTTCACCGACAACCTGCCAGCAGTCATATTTGTGATTCTGCGCATAAGAAGCGATGCGGTAATAATCGCCTTCCCGGATCAGATCATTGTATTTATGATACAGCGCAACCTGTTCCGGTATCATTTTCCGGTCTTCTTCCGGTATCCTTGTTACGTCAAGTTCATAACCGAAGGTTCCCGCCAGCGCCACGAGTCCTCTTGTCTCAAAAGGCGTTACCCGGCCGATCGCATGATTCGGACAGTCGGAAACATGCGCGCCCATCGTGGAAAGCGGATAGATCATCGCGGTTCCCTCCTGAATTTCCAGCCGCTCGATGGCATCCGTATCATCCGAACACCAGATCTGCGGGCTGTAATAGAGCATGCCGGGGTCAAAACGGGCGCCGCCGCTGCTGCAGTTTTCCAGAAGCAGATGCGGAAACTCCTTAATAAGCCTGTCCTGCATCCCATAAACCGCAAGCATGAATCTGTGGCAGATTTCTCCCTGTCTGTCGGCGGGCAGTCCGCAGCTTCCGATATCCGTCAGCGGACGGTTCATGTCCCATTTGACATATTCGATGTTTGCGCTCCTGAGCACCGAAGCCACCATCTCGTAAACGTAATCGGCCACTTCCGGTCTGGACAAATCCAGCACAAGCTGCTGTCTGGCCTGTGCCGCCGGTCTGCCCGGAACCGCCATCGCCCAGTCGGGATGCGCCCTGTAAAGATCGGAATCCGGCGAAATCATTTCCGGTTCGAACCAGATACCGAATTTCATCCCCAGTTTGTTGACCTCGTCCACCAGATATTTTAAACCGCCCTGTAACTTTTCTTCATTCACCTGCCAGTCGCCCAGCGCACAGTCATCGGTATTTCTTTTCCCAAACCAGCCGTCGTCCATGACAAGCATCTCGATGCCGAGCGAAGAGGCTTCTTTGGCAATCGAAAGCAGTTTCTGCGTATCGAACTCGAAATAAGTCGCTTCCCAGTTGTTGATCAGGACCGGCCGTTTTTTATTCCGGTATTCTCCGCGGATCAGATGCTTTCTGTACAGTTTATGAAACGCATTCGTCATCGCGTCAAATCCCTTATCCGTATAAAGCATTACAACTTCCGGCGCCTGAAAGCTCTCTCCCGCCTCCAGTTTCCAGCAGAAGTTCTCCGGATGAATGCCCATGGACATCCGCACATAATCGAACTGAGTCACTTCCGCCTGTGCGCGAAAATTGCCGGAGTAAACGAAATTCATCGCATAGACTTCTCCGCTTTCCTGAGTCGTATTTTTATCAACGAGCGCAAGGAACGGATGATCCTGATGGCTGGATTCTCCCCGGATAGAACTCACGTTCTGAATGCCGTATCCAAGCGTCTTCCGCTGGATATGGCGCTCCCTTCCCCAGCTTCCGTGCAGAGAAACCATGTCGTAATCCCGGTTATCCATATCGAGACATGCGGAATAAACTCTGGTCAGGTAAAAATGCTCTTTCCCGGTGTTTTTTACTTTGGCGCTTCTTGTTACGACGTCCACGTCCTCAAAAACCGTATACAAAAGCTCGACCTGCATTCCCACATGCCTGTCCTCACAGAGAATCTTTAAGGTTGTACACTCTTCCTTCGTCCCAAACGTTGCGGGCAGTCCCGCAAGTTCCGGCTTCCCCTCCAGAATTTCATGGGACACATAGGAAAGCATGGCTCCCGCATGTCCGTCCGCCGTCCGCACGCCAAGACAGCTTTCCCGGCAGTCTCCCGTGCCTCCCGCCGGGTATTCAAAAGGAAAACAGTCATAAAAGGCGCAGCGTTCCCGGTTATTCCGACTCGGCACAAAAGGAGCCTCCTCTGTCCGCATCAAATAAGAAACATCAGCGTCTTTCAGCCGCTTTCCATAATAAATATGCCCTATAAAATTTTCTTCATCCACAATGCCGATCAGATAGCTGGTGTTCGGCGTATCCAGCTTAAATATCCTTTCCGGCCCATAATAGGTTATCATTTCCCTGTTCTCCCTTCGGTAAAATATGGTTGCCCTTCCAGAATAGCATATTCTAATCGGTTTTGAAACATTTTTTAGCCAAAGACATATTTTTACTTAATATAGCGCGGTGCATCCGCAGCCTGGCCGGCGCATCGTTTCCTGGCGGAGGCCCTTGAAAGAATGCCGGTACTTGGCAAAAAGGCAGCCTGCTGCGTTTGCGCTTAGTACCGCTGCATTCTTTGGCGGAGCAAAAGCGTGCCTCCAAAGGAAACGATGCGCCGGCCGGGCTGCAGATGCACCGCATCACCCCGCATTAATCGAATAAAATTTCATCCACCGTCACAAACTCATACCCCTGTTTTTCTAATTCGTCGATAACGCGGAGGGCCGCGGTCACGGTTGAGGGATAGCTGTCGTGCATGAGGATAATGCCGTTTTCTCTCGCCTTCGACAGAACTTTCCGCGTAATGCCGTCCGCATTGCTGGAACACCAGTCAAGCGGGTCGATGGTCCAGAGTACCGGGAACATGTTCAGCTCGGCTTCCAGCGATTTTTCCCAGGTGCCGTAGGGCGGGCGCACGAAAAGCACTTCCTCACCCGTAATGCCGCTGATGATCTCGTTGGTTTTTACAAGCTCTTCTTTGAACGCATCCAGACTGCCGGTCTTTAACTGCATGTGGCTGTATGTGTGATTGCCGATCAGATGGCCTTCTTCCTTCATCCTTTCGATGATGTCGGGGTAAAGTTCCGCGTGTTCTCCGGTCACGAAAAAGGTGGCGCGGACGTTCCGTTCCTTCAAACCGTCTAACAACTGTTCCGTATAATAGGGGTGGGGACCGTCATCAAAAGTCAGGGCGATCTTGCGCGTCTCCGTCTCATCCTGCCCCGTCAGCACTTTTTCCACCGTAACGCTGTCTTCCATTCTCGATATCTGCGCGTCATACCGCATCCTTTGCGCATCCGCCTGCTTTCTTCCCAGAAAATAAAAAAGCAGACTCACTGCAATGATAACCGAAAAGAAAAAAAACCTCTTTTTTAGTATCATGAATCTGCTCCCGGATTTTTATTCAATTATATATATGCGGCGGCCGGCGGTTTTTGAACAGCCGGCGGGTAAAAACTTATCAAAGGAGCCCGATGCAGCGGCCCGCCCCCATACAACCGGCATAAGTTCTCTGGCGGAGGCCCTGTAAAGGATGCCGGTATTTGGTGAAAATGCTGCCAGCAGCATTTGAGCCTAATATCCGCTGCATCCTTTAGCGGAGCGAAAGCGTGCCTCCAAAGAGACTTATGCCGGCTGTACGGGGGCGGGCCGCTGCATCAGAACAAAGATATCACGAAAGCCTTCGACATGCCGTCCTTACAATCCCGTTCCAGCCGAAGCTCTCCGCCGTGCATCTGAATGATTTTAGCGGAAATGCTGAGTCCCAGTCCGCTGCCGCCGCTCGTGCTCCGCGTTTTGTCGCCTCTGGCAAAGGGTTCAAAAATATGCTCCGCCAGTTCATCTCCGATCGGCGTTCCGTTATCCGCGATGCGTATCCGGCCGCGGTCATTCAGGCTGATGCAGATTTTAGTTCCTTTTTTGTTGTATCTGACCGCATTGGTCAATATATTCGTGACCGCCCGTCCCATCTGCACTTTATCCAGCTCATACGGAAAATCCAGTTCCGGTATATGGATTTCCAGTTCCATGCCGTTTTCTTCGAAATCGGCATAAAGGAGCGCGATATTTTCCCGCAGAAGCTCCCCTATGTCCGTCTTTTCCCGATGCAGTGTAAATCCGTCGCTGTCCATTTTGACATATTCGAACAGCAGCGTAATCAGCTCGTCCATCCGCATCGATTTAGCATAAACCGCCTGCAAATATTCTTTTTTCTTCTTCTCATCTTCCACCATACCATCCGCAAGCGCTCTTGCATAGCCGCAGACCGTCGTCAGAGGCGTCTTGATATCGTGAGCGATGTCCGAAAGCATCAGATTCCGCTGTCTGTCATAGGCTGCCCTGCGCGCTTTTTCTTCCGCAAGCAGTTCTTCCATCTTCCGCGAAACAACCCTGTAATACCACCAGGCCGCGATCAGATAGGGAAGCAGCGCAACCGCCAGAAGAAACAGGAAAATACAGATCACGGCGATCTGATACATCTCGATCAGCCGCGGACTTTTTACGCCGTCCAGAATCGGAGACGTAATATCCACATGCAGTCTGCTTTCCATATTTTTCCCGATGGAAGCCTGTACCCACGCCGCTATCCGGTCCGGTAAAAACGCCGTCGCCGAAAACAATATCATTTGCAGCATAACCAGAATGATGCTGCCGCTGTCCGCCGTTACGGAAAACTGAATATCCATCGTTTTTACGAGAAAAGGGGCTACCGCCAGCCGGTAACCCGTGTTCAACAGCCCTTCGCTGACATAAATAAATACCATAACCAGCAAAAAGCGCTGTATCAGAAAGCGTTTCAATGATTTTGTACCCGCCAGGGCGTTTTTTGTATCCATGCACAAACCTCCCGAAATGCCAGTATACTAGTCTTCCTTTTCCATGCGGTATCCGAGACCGCGTATCGTCTTAATATAAGCATTTCCGTCTTCACTCAGCTTGGCGCGCAGTTTGCTGATACATACCATAATGTTATTGTCGGAAATAAAATAGTCGTCCCCCCAGCCCTGTTCAAACAACTGCTGCTTGGTAAACACCTTGCCCGGATTTTCCATAAAAAGTTTCATCAGCCTGTACTCGATGGAAGTCAGCTCGATCGTCCGTTCCCCCTGCCGCAGAAGACAGGAGCTTAAATCCAGCTTCAAATCCCGCACAGAAAGTTCTTCCACCTGCTTCTGCCGACCGGAACCAAGCGCATAAAACCGCCGGATGTTGGAATTGACTCTCGCCACCGCTTCTAACGGCTGAAAAGGCTTGGTAATGTAATCGTCCGCCCCCAGATCGAGTCCCAGGATTTTGTCCGCATCCCCGCCTTTGGCAGAAAGCATGATGACCGGAATATTGCTTTGTTCCCGAATATTGCGAAGCACCCTGTAACCGTCGATTCCCGGCATCATAATATCCAGGATGGCAAGATCGATTTCTTCCTTATACAGGGCCGCATCCTGTAAAGCAGACAGCGCCTGTGCGCCGTCCGCTGCCTCAATGACTTCATAACCGTCTTTTTCCAGATAAAGACGCAGTAAATCCCTGATTTCCGCTTCGTCATCCGCAACCAGAATTTTATAACCCATTCCTGAATCCTCCGTCTCTTCCATCCCATCTCTCCGGATTTACAGGCTGCATTACATCGTATACCATATCGTCATGCCGTCCGCCGGACACCCGCCGGTAAAGCGCCGCACGCGTCAGATTGACATAAGGCGCCACATAGACAATCTCGGATATGCCGCAGGTGATACCGCTGAGCATACGCCAGGGAATAAAAGTCAGATCCATTACAAAGGTATCCCACTTCTGCCCTTCCATCATGTCTTTACTGCGCTGTAACACTTCCCTGTACGGCATATCCGGATTTTCCGCCAGAATAAATTCTACCATATAATACTGATACTTCTTATAAATGCCCGGAATGATGAAAAGCAGCGTCCACAAAAGCACATGCAGATCTCTCATAAAGGTTGTTTTGACGCCGTTTAAATAGCTGTGGTCGAACATGTATCCGAGTTCCGAGATCTCACCGCAGTCATCTACACTTTTGAGCATGAACCGCTGCGCTCCAACCCACAGCGGATTGATTAAAAATATATCGAGCGCCGCCACGACGATAAATATCACCGTAAAAATAACTATTACAGTCACCGCAAACGCGGTAAGAAACATGCCGTTTACGGTATTGAGCTTATCCAGGGATCCTCCTACGTTGTATTCTGCGGAATCCACAAAATTCTCAACATCTTCCGAATCGATAACAAACAGCGTTCTTGTTTTTTCACCGGTTTGGTGATTTGAAAAGTTTACCCTGGAACCCGCCCCATATCCGAGCAGAATGAAAATAAATGATACAAACACCACTTTCCAGTAGTTTCTTCTTAATGCGTCTTTCGCCCTTTCCTTTACTTCTTTTCTCGTCCACTTCATATTCGTTCTCCTGTTTAAAAATCAGTTGTTTTGTTGTTACATCAAGATTAACACCCCCATCTTAAACAAAACACGGAGAAAACTTAATATAACCTTAAAGTTTCTGTCTTTCTCCAATTGCCGGAATAAAACCATCCGACAAACTCCTGTTTCAGCGCTTCATCCCGGGATACGATTTCCGGCGCATACCCGAATGCTTCCGGTTCCGGTACCGTCCATAGATGCTATAACTGCCGTAATTTCCCGTAAGGCAAAAATTCCGGCATCTTAACAATGCCGGAATCGTTGTGGAAACTGTGACTTTGCGGACGAATGCGAATCGTCAGGGTTTGCCTCTAATCGCTGACGGCATCCGCTTCTTCATTTTTCAGCGCCATACAGCGGATGTATAATTCCTCAAATTCCGCCTGTTCTGCCAGATTGATATGCTCAATTCCCTGTGTCATTTCCGAAAGAGTTTCTTCGGTAAGGCTCCCCGTCCACAGATCCTTTCCCATCCAAAAAGCGCCGGCCAGTGAGGTGTTGCCGACCGCTTCCGTGCACGGCCTCAATGTTTCCGGCAGAAGCCCTATGGCAGCCGCGGCGTCCACATTCAGATAATAACCGAATCCGCCGGCCAGAAAAACCTTTGTAACCGGAGAATTTCCTATTTTCCGGCACAGAATTTCCACCCCGGCGCGGACTGCGGCCTTCGCCATCTGCAAATTTCGAATATCCTGCTGGGTCAGAAAGACGGCGTCCGGCGTCTGAACCGAACCGGTCAATCCGGCCGACGACGGGCCTGATGTGCTCAATCCGTACTGCCCTTCGGAAATGGTAACGGTAATGCCTTCGTCAAAATAAGGATCTTTCATCAGCCCGGTTTCATCGATAATTCCTTCTTTTAATAAGAATGCCGTCATCGCAATCATATCGCTTCCCGCCGCCGTTTTACCGGGACCGCCCTCAAACGCCGGGCCCGCCGCCGTCGCCGTAACGATCATTCGTTCCCCGTCCGTAACCGCCATTTCACCGTTGGTCCCCAAATCGAGAAACAGGTATGTCCCGTGTCTTTCTCCGCAAGCGGGCAGCCTGCCCGGTCGTTCCGATGCGGGAAGCCTGTTCAGGCCGCGCACAGGCAGCATATTCAGGCAATAAAGTCCCGCCGTGATATCGCCGCCCACAAAAGCGCTGATTCCCGGCGTAATATAGACCGGGAGGGATGCCCCCTGCGTGGAAACAATTCCCGGCCAAGAGACTTTTGGTATGGTTATCGAAGTCCGGCCGTCCGGAGGTTCAACCGGCCAAAAGCATTTCTGCAGGCCAAGCGTGACCGGACGAAACGGACTTTTTCCCAATCCTTCCGTGGAAAGCCCCATCAGCAAATGTTCCATCGTGGTATTGCCGGCAATGCACATACAGCACAGAGAAGCCCCTTCTTTTAATACCGAAAGCTTCCCGTAAAATCTGTCGGCGCCCTCCCGCAGCACCTTCCACACACTGTCCCGCATAATATCCGCGGCGCGCGTCAAAGGCACATCCGCACCGGCCGCACCAGCCGTTTCCCCGGAAGCCGTGACTCCACCGGTCTCGTTCAGCCGAGGCGAAACCGAACCGGCCCTGTCGGCGGCCGCCGCCTGTATTCTGGAAAGCACATCCGCACCGTAACATCTCTGCGGATTCATTGCACAGTACGTATCCACCGTCTCTTTGGTATCGATATCCACAAGCTGCATCGCGATGGTCGTCGTTCCCAAATCCACGGCTATCATATATCGGTTTTTTGATATATTATTTTGACTTATCCGGTCATTTTTTCCCGACACATCCATCACATGGATTGTCTTCGTGACAATTTCCCGTTCCCGGGGCTTCACAAAATCCAACCGGACAATACAGTCCTTCCCGGGCCTTGCAGCACAGGCAAGCCGATATCCCTGACGCAGTTCATCCGGCGTGAACGCCTGCCTGTCCTGTGCTGCCGGAAAAGGCGCCGCCTGTAAAAACTGTACCCGGCATCGTTTGCAGGTTCCCCGTCCGCCGCAAAAATTACCGGAAATCAGTTGATGACGCAACAGAGTCATCATCAATGTCATATCTGAACCATGTGTCACATTTATTTTCTGCGGTTCCCGCTCCTCGTCTTCCATGATGACGGTAATTTGAATCGTTTCAGACAAACCGGTTTTTCTCCTTGTCATAATGATAATCTATGGACGCCAGTTTTCCGACAATCTCCTCTTCGTCAATGTCCAGATCATCGCAGAGTGCGTCCAGGCTTCCATAAAAATCCCGCAGTTTCAAATTTACATAACTAAGCAGCATTGCCGGATCCGATGGTATCATATCGAATTTCCCCTCCCTTTATCTTCGTTCCATCTTTACGGAATAATGGTTTTCTTCCGCATGAACATGTGCAATGCTCCCGCAGATCAGAGGCATCATGGGTGGAATATGGCCGATATCCAAATCCATGAGTACGGGCACATCGTATTTCCGAATAACTTCATAAACCGCCCGATACTGGTCCATTCCCATCATCTCCTGCCCATGACAAAGCGGCCTCCCGATCAGGAATCCTTTACAATGTGAAAACCAGCCCGCATGTTCCATCTGCCACATGGCACGCCGAATACTCATCACATTCAGATCACAGGCCTCCAGAAACCAGATGATGCCGTCTTCCTGATAGCGTTCTGCAAAATCACGGACTTTATCGTATCCGGTGCCGGGCAGATTGACCAGACAGTCCATACAGCCGCCCAGAAGCCTGCCCGAAAAATCGAGCGTCCTGTCCGGAAATTTCCGTATGACGGACGGTTCCGTTACCTGATAGGGTGCGAGCGGATTTTCTTCGTTTTTCAAAGATTCCTTTTCCCACCGGTCATAGCCCTGTAATTCCAGTTTTTTTCCGGTTAAAAGGTCCATCGCATCGTTCAGGGCCGGATGCCAGGGTTCCATCCCGAAAGCCGCGGCACAGGGGCCGTAAATGGCTGCCGTATCGCAGAGCGTCGCCAGCAGAAACGTCATGTTGGTATTGTCCGAATACCCCATATACCATTTGGGCGCCGCTTCTTTTATCCGCTCAAAGTCAACATAATCCAGGACTTCACACATCAGTTCGCCGCCGCCGCAGGAAATCAGGCAGTCGTTCTCCCGGCTGCAATAATAGTCCTGAAGCTCCTCTCCGCACGCAGACGGCGTATTGCTGATGCCGATTCCCTGCTCCGCATAACAGTTTGGCCCCGTCTGAATCCTGTACCCGTCTGCCTTCCATTTCTTCTGCGCATTCAAAAACGCGCTTTTATAAGGTTCTGTGGCACACCCAAAAGAAGGCGCAACAAAGCCGATCGTTCCGTTTGGCGGCAAAAATGCCGGATACCTCATATTGATACCTCCATCCCTGCCTGCCCCGCAAACCGGGGGCAGGCGCAATTATTATTTTCCGTTTTACCTGCCCCTTATTATATCGTTTTCGAAACAGAATTTCCACGCCTGATTTTTGAAAAAGACTGTCCGTTCCCCGCTTCTGTGCCGGAGAATACTTTTGCCTGAAATCGTTTTATTTCTTCCGCGCCGCCAGCTTTCCGTCTTCTACGACAATCAGAATCGTATCCCTCGCCGCGATCCGGTCTTCCAGAATCAGTTTGGCGGACAATGTCTCCACATATTTCTGTACATACCGTTTCAGCGGCCTTGCGCCGTAAACCGGGTCATAAGCGTTTTCGATAATCAAAGCTTCCGCTTCCGGCGACAGTTCCACGGTCAGCTCCCTGTCCGCCAGACATTGATTCAATTCTCCGATAATCAGCCGGATAATATCATGTGTGACTTCTTTGGTCAACGGCTTGAAAAGCACTATTTCGTCCAGACGGTTTAAGAACTCCGGCCGGAAGTGATTCCGCAGTTCACCCATCACGAGTTCTTCTGTCTCCGGCCTGATATTACCATCCCCGTCTATGCCGTCCAGAAGATAGTCCGCGCCGATATTGGACGTCATGATCAATATCGTATTCTTAAAATCCACCGTTCTGCCCTGGGAATCCGTAATCCGGCCGTCGTCCAGCACCTGTAAAAGTACGTTGAACACGTCGGGATGCGCTTTCTCGATTTCATCAAACAAAACTACCGAATACGGTTTTCTTCTGACTGCCTCGGTCAACTGTCCGCCTTCCTCATATCCCACATATCCCGGAGGCGCTCCGATCAGTCTGGATACCGAATATTTCTCCATATATTCGCTCATATCGATGCGCACCATATTGTTTTCATCGTCAAACAGCGATGCCGCAAGCGCTTTGGCAAGCTCCGTCTTTCCGACGCCGGTAGGCCCCATAAACAGGAACGAACCGATCGGTTTCGTCGGGTCTTTGATACCCGCTTTGGAACGGATAATCGCCTCTGTCACTGTGGTAACGCCCTCTTCCTGTCCGATTACGCGCCTGTGCAGCTCTTCGTCCAGATGAAGCGTTTTGTTTCGCTCGCTTTCCGTCAGTTTCGCAACCGGGATTCCGGTCCATCTTGAAATAATTTTGGCAATTTCCTCTTCGGAAACGCTCTCGTGGACAAGCGAAAGCTCCTGATTCTTTACTTTTTCCTCCTCTATTTCAAGCTGCTGCTTCAAAGAAGGCATTGTCCCATAACTTAATTCCGCCGCTTTCTCATAGTCTCCTTCACGCTGTGCAATCTGGATCCGGTTGTTTACATCGTCGATTTCTTCCCGTATTTTGGAAAGCTTTTCGACGGAAGCCTTTTCATTCTCCCATTGCGCCATCCGGTTATCCAGTTCGGCCTTTAACTCAGCCAGTTCACGCTGTAAGTTTTCGAGACGTTCTTGACTCAATCGGTCATCTTCTTTTTTCAAAGCCGTCTCTTCGATCTCCAGCTGCATTACCTTACGCCGCAGCTCGTCTAATTCCGTCGGCATGGAATCCAGCTCCGTTTTAATCAGCGCACACGCCTCGTCCACCAGATCAATCGCCTTGTCCGGCAAAAAGCGGTCGGAAAGGTAGCGATTGGAAAGAACTGCCGCACTGACCAGCGCGGTATCCATGATCTTAACGCCATGATAAACCTCATACCGTTCTTTCAGGCCGCGCAAAATGGAAATGGTGTCTTCCACGGTAGGCTCTTCCACCAGCACCGGCTGGAACCGCCGCTCCAGCGCCGCATCTTTTTCAATATACTGCCGATATTCGTCAAGCGTGGTGGCTCCGATACAGTGAAGCTCCCCCCTTGCAAGCATCGGTTTCAGCATGTTTCCCGCATCCAGCGCACCGTCCGTTTTTCCCGCGCCGACAATCGTATGCAGTTCATCGATAAAGAGAATAATCTGCCCGTCGCTGTTTTTAACGTCATCCAGCACGGCCTTCAGACGTTCCTCAAACTCGCCGCGATATTTCGCACCTGCCACAAGCGCACCCATATCCAGCGCAAAAATCTTTTTGTCTTTTAATCCTTCCGGTACGTCGCCCCGGACAATCCGCTGGGCCAGCCCTTCCGCCACCGCAGTCTTGCCGACTCCCGGCTCCCCGATCAGCACCGGATTGTTCTTCGTTTTCCGGGAAAGAATCCGGATTACGTTTCGAATCTCATTATCCCGTCCGATAACAGGATCAAGCTTCTGGTTCCGCGCCCGCTCCACCAGATCCTGTCCGTATTTTTCCAGCGTATCATAGGTCGCCTCCGGGTTATCGGAAGTCACCCGCTGATTGCCCCGCACGGTGGAAAGCGCCTGTAAAAACCGCTCCCGCGTGATGCCGAACTCCCGGAAAATTTCCCTGATCTCCCGGTTCGGATGCTTTAACATGGCAAGGAAAAGATGCTCCACGGAAACATACTCGTCTCCTAACTGTTTTGCCTCGTCCTCCGCCGTCACGAGCGCCTTGTTCAAATCCTGTCCGATATAAATCTGCCCGCCCTGTACTTTCACGCGCTTTTGCAGACTCTGCTCCACGCGGTTTAAAAAATATTCCTTATTGATTTCCATTTTCTCTGTCAGCTTCAGAATCAGGCTGTCATCTATTGTCAGAAGGCTGTACAGAAGATGCTCCTGCTCAATTTCCTGATTGCCGTATTCGTAAGCCAGTTTCTCGCACTGTTCTACCGCCTGCATTGATTTCCGGGTAAATTTGGTTAAATTCATAATCTTCTGCCTCCTCACTTTACTTGCAGCGCTCCGGTTGTTTTCCATACGCTTTGTTCTACTTGCGATATAACAATAACGCTTTTTGTTAGCACTGTCAAGAGATGAGTGCTAATAAATTTATTAAAATTTTGCAAACCCTGTGTTTATGCGGGTTTGCAGGTTCTAAAATTTCTGTAAAACGCCAAATAACGGGTGTTATACCCCATTCATACCCCATTCATACCCCATTTGTGAAAAAATTTGGGGTACGGCTCCGTATCTGATTTCATCAGATAACATCTTATGGCTTATATCGCCATCAGGTCTTCCATCTTTAATATTTCCTTTTCTATTCTCGCATATTCCGTGATATGATTGTAAACTTCCATAGTGACCGCTATATTGGCATGTCCCATGATGTACTGCAATACCTTTACATCCATCCCCCGCTCCGACATTCTGGTGCAACCAGTGTGCCTTAAAATATGGGCTGATATTCTCGGCATCATCTCCGGCTTGCGGTGCTCCTTTTTCGCTTTCGCCGCTTCCTGCTTATTATAGGCATCCACGATATTGTAAAGCACGTTGTTGACTGCGCTGGGCTGTAAAGGCCGTCCGTTCTTGCTGGTGAAAATAAAGCCTTTCATCCCGTCCACTTCATAATCCCTGTCTATCCCCATCATGAACTGGTATTCCCGCTGCTTTTCAAAAGCCTTTCTGACACTGGCTGTCATGGGAATATCTCTTACCCCCGCCTCGGTCTTGGGAGATGTAACACAGAGCCTGCTCCCTTCCCCCAGATTCCTGTAGATAAGCTGATGGTTGATGCTGACCTGCTTATTTTTCATGTCAATATCCGACCACGTAAGCCCTATGATCTCGCCACACCTGCAGGCTGTTCCGATCATGATCACCAGCATTGGGAAATATACATTGTAAACATTGCTCTCACGTACAAAGGCAAGGAGCTTTTCCTGCTATTCATTGGTGATTGCCTCCCGTGTCTTGGGGTCTCTCCCGAAATCCCGGAGCGCCATCTTGCAGGGATTTTTCCTGATGATATCGTCATCCACCGCCATCTCAAAAGCCGGATAGAGCATATCATTATTATTCTTTAGATTATCTACATCCCAAATCACAGTTTTTACCCAGATTAGTTGAATCTACGGATGTATCCAGCCAGGCGGAGAATCCGTCACCTTCTTTACATCTGCGTTTTCTGTGTTATCATACCTTTGTGACCCGATTAAAAAAGCAGGAGCCCCAACCGTCCAAAGTTAAGCTCCTGCCATCATCTATTCGCGGCTTGGCCGCTTTATTACATGCTTATGATAACCTTATCCGTTGAAATGCGCAACCCTTTAAACCAAAAAAACTATGATAACATCCTTTCCTCCATCCAGTTCCACCAGCTCACATGTTAGTTTCTTCCCGTTCCTCCAAAAGCCGCTCCGCATCCTTCCTTGCCTGCTGGAACTGTTCTTCCAGTTCCAGATAGTAAGCGTCAGCCGCCATATCAGCATCAGCTTCCGTCTCTGCTTCCGCTGCCGCTCCCTTTTGCGGCTCTGAAAAGATATCCGGCTTTTCCTCCATGGTTTTCTTTAAATCCTCTATGAAGCTGTTCTGCCTTGAAAGGCTTTCCTTTAATTCCCTTACCGCTTCCGTGATAAACTGCATCTTCTCCCCGAACTTTTCAGGGAGGAGCTCCCGCTCCTGCATGAGGGGCAGTATCGTCTCCCGTAACTCTATGGGAAGCATATCCGTCTGGTAGGTTTCCTTCAATGTATGGAGCGGTATACCTGATTTCAGGGCTTCCAGTATGATCCTCCCGGTCTCCCCCTGATGGATGGCGGAGAGAAATGATGCCGCCTCCATGCCGTAATCTTCTTTCATGGCCGTGAACATATTTTCCATAATTTCCGCTGGAAGCGTTGTGTCTTCAAAAAGCTGCAGGTAATCTGTGCTGATGCCGTAGCTGATTGCATCCATCACAATCTTAAGCTCTTCCCCGCAGAAATCTTTCGACTTGAAATAGGCAGCCTGTTCCTGCCTCGTCATATCCCTTAAATTTTTACCCATCTGATTTCCTTTCCGATCGTTCCGTTTTTTTATCTTATCCGTTCCGGCTGTTCTTGTTTTTCATTTTGGGCTGGCTGTTTTCCCATGTGGCCTATAGCCGTCCGGACTGATTTATTTTCTGTTTCCGGATTTTCTATTTCCAGAAATTTCTCTTTTTCTGTATCACCCCCTTTCCGTGGATTTTCTGTCTCCATTTCTTTTTCCGGAATATCTGCTTCTTTCGTATTTTGTTCCGGTATATCTAACGTTCCCGGTATTTCCGGCACTGGCATTGTCTTCTCAATCACCTGTGCCCTGCCCTCTCCATGGAGGATACTGTCTATCAGGTTTTCCTCTTTCTTAAGTTCCTTTTTGTTCTTTGCGACTGATGCAAGCTGGTTCTGCACCGTCTCTTTTATCTCCAAAATCTGCCCCACCGTGTAGCCTTTTTCTGCTAAAGCCTCCACCGCTTCCTTCCACTTCTCATAATAAGGCGCATAAAAACCTGCTAACAAAAGTCAAGACTTTTTAGCAGGTTTTTTATAAATTTTTAATATGAATTTTTTCCACGACGATTAGACCGGTGGAAAATCCGGTCTGTCGTATTCTCTGCTTTAGTTCTTTTTAATTCTGGTATACTTCCATTACACGTGCA
>CAJUDZ010000050.1 GCA_910584965.1 uncultured Lachnospiraceae bacterium
CTACGCCATCAATGAAAATGATGCAGGAAGCGATGGGAGGGAGTATTGGAGGTATAGATGTCCCTGATATGCAGTATGGCTGCGGGAGCAGAATGGGACGTGCGTCTGTCAGGAAGAGATACTTCTGCAAACTCAGAAGATCCTTCCGGTAAAAGGGCCGTATTCCGATCAGGCCGTGAATGGGTACTGTTATGCTTTCGTGGAAGTTCTTCAAGAGCAAGCCTGCGTATTTTTGCAATCCAGTAATAATAGCTTTTTAAAGAAATCTGATTCTGTTCGCACCATGCCTGGTTTGTCAATCCGGAGGCCCTGCATTGCCGAATGACATCCAGCCAGTATTGAAGTTTCACCTGCTTATCAGGAGTTAGAGATGAAATATCCATGAGATCGCTCCTCTTCTTAGATTTAGAGTTTTGAGAGTTGACACTAAAAACTCTAAGCCTAAGTTTACAGGAAAATACCGAAAATTTCTCTACACTTTCTTATTTGACGCTTACGTTTTAAGGAGGCTGGAAAGTATAACGATAATGAGCATGCGGGCGATTATTAGACACGGAAAAGTGGATTTTCAATGGAAAAAGCAGAGTACATCAGAGCAATTTAACAAAGACTGTCAGATAATTCTACAAAATTTCTTAACGAATTACCGTTATGTGCAAGTGTTGCTTCATTTAAAAAGCTTCCATTAATATAACGATATTCAATTTTCATATACATTCTCCTGTTTCATTTTTTTCGGCAAACGGAAATTTATCAAACAATAAAATTTACTACCCCATATATCAAATGGCAAATTGTAAAAATGAAAGTTGGAATTAACGCTATCCCATTCTTTCTATCAATCGCAAAAAACAAAAATGCCAAACAGGGCGGAATAGTCAGCCCTAATGTAACAATCACATTTATTATGCCTCCATAGTACACTATCCAGCTTACAAAATATAACAAACAGCTGCATGCCGCGATAATAATAAAAGGAGTTACGCATCTTTTTCTGTCTCTGTTTTTAAAAATACATAAAGCAGCAATCATCAATATTTGACATATGGAAGCAACCGTATCAATCGTTTCTGTAATCGACTTTTCCCTTAATATATCGTTTGGCGCAGGAATAGCAAACCAAATAAAATTTGGTATCATAATAATTAGAAATAGCAGTAATCCCCAGATATCAAAACCCAACTTGTACTTTTGCAGCATTTCGTTTTCCCCAAAAACACCGATTGGCTGAATTGTTCAACGCTGTTATTTTAACACAATTCCAATAAAATTTCCTTAATATCTCGTTCTCGAATAGCTTCCTCCATATCAATAGGAATACCAAACCATTCCAGTACATAGCCCACATTTTCTCCTATGCAGTCACGAGCCACCGTTTCAATTTCGCTGTCGTTCTCGTCAAATTCCTCCTGTAAGTCATTAATGGCACAGACCACTTCGTCCAGCTTTTCTTGAATAACCTCGGTATCTGTTTCGCCGGTTTCCAACAGATCAATCACCTTTTGAAGTTCGCCTTTTACCTTATCTACCAGAAAGTTTGGATAATATTCATCCTGATACATCTCGTCTAACAATTTGAAATTTTTATCAAATGATTTCATTTTAGTTCTCCTTTCAAATTTGTGTCTGTTATTTACTGTTTCCATCCTCTCACAATTCCAAGAACGTAGAAACAGCAAGTTTTCCAGGCTGATTTCCGACCTTATGGATATACAGGATTACGGTCATTTAGGTGCAGGCTTATCTTAGTTCATCGCTGAACAGACCCTTGAAAAATGGATGACCGTCTGAAAAGAAATACCCCGGCCGGGGAAGTGCACCGTGACCAGAGCGGGCGAGCGTATCAATGCTGGAACATAGGAATTAGATTACCAAAGACGGAAATTTACCGAACATTTTGCAAAAAATCTTCGACTTCTTTGTTGAATATAATGTATCTCTTATTTGCAATAAAGTGATTCCCTCTAATAATCGATAATTTCGCATTCGGTATATTCTTTGCAATCTCTTTTGTATGGGATTCCCGAATTATATCATTTCTACCGCAGATCACGAGCGCAGGGGCTGTTATTTTTGACAGTTCATTTCGTTCAATGTTCGGGTCATTGACCATTAATCCAAGCATTTCCGCATTCTTTTTTGCTTCGGGCGATTTTGAAGCAAACCGCCCTGCTATTTTGTATCCTATTTCGATTGGCAGCTGCGTCGTTATTTTTACCCCGCTCGGATTCAAATTTCCCCCATTTAATATCAATGCCTTTACCCTGTTTGGATATTTCATTGCAAATTTCATTGCTATATTTGCTCCGTCTGAAAATCCCAAAATAACTGCCTCTGAAATTTCAAGTTCTTCCATAAAATCACATAAGTCACAGGAAAACTGCTCAATCGTAAAAGGTTTCGTACCTCTTGGCGACCTGCCATGTCCCCGTGTGTCTAAAGCAATCACTCTGTATCTATTGCTAAAATAATCGATTTGATTCTTGAAATAAGAACCATTCTGTCCGTTGCCGTGCAAAAGGATAAAAGGCTCTTTATTCCCTTTTTCCTGATAATATAAAGTGATATCCATTTATGCTTCTCCAAATCCCGCTTGTACCGCCCCGGCTTCCGAAGTTCAATCCCTATCCCTATGAAAATCAGCAGTCAGTTCAAAGCGCCACAAGCCCTCTCAGCTCCTCATGCACTCTCCCGTTCGTCGCAATAACGCTTCCTCTGCTCAGAAAACTCAACGGTTCTCCCGCATAATTCGTTACCCGGCCCCCCGCTTCCGTCACCAAAAGCATGCCTGCCGCAAAATCCCACGGGGAAAGAAGCGTTTCAAAAAATCCGCCCGTACGGCCGCAGGCCACATTCGCCAGATCCAACGCGGCCGAACCTGTTCTTCGGATATCCTGGCTTTTCTCAAAAACCCGGCGGAAACGACAGAAGTTTTCCTCCGTCAGTTCCCTGTCATAGGGCGACGTGCCGATCGTAACAATGGTTTCACCAAGCGTTTCCGCGTCCGATACGGAAATCGGGCTGCCATTCAGGAAACTGCCCTTCCCTTTTTTCGCATGATAAACATCTTCCCGGAAAGGGTCGTAGATAATCCCCGTCGTGATTTCTCCCTTTTCATATAATGCCAGCGATACGACGCTGTGCTGGTAATCATGGATGAGATTGGTCGTGCCGTCTATGGGGTCCAGAATCCAATAGGTATCCCCGGTCATCTCATGCAGCCCTTCCTCTTCACCCAGAAACTGAATTTCCGGCGCCAGTCTGCCCAGTTCCTTCGCCAGAAAGTTCTGGATATCGGTGTCCACCTGTGTTACATAATCGGCCGGGCCTTTTACTTTTATATGGCCGGCCCTTTCCCGGTTCTGTACAAATGTTTTTGTTTTCTTAACCAGTGTTATGATCTCCTGTAATTCCATGACTGCCTCCCCGTCCGGTTCTACCGGACTTTTTTATCGTCTGACATGCAAGCATGCCATCCTCGCTAACGCTCATTATACCATAGCATTTGTCTTTTTCCAATGTTATGTGTATTCTTTACAGGTTTCATTACAGGTTTGATAATTCGAAATTCGTTTCAGTTGTTCTGTTGTCTTCCGGACAATTCCACAAGCCGCCGGTATGTGCCTTTCTGCCGCATCAGCTCATCATGCGTTCCTTTTTCGCAGACTTTTCCGCCCCCGATGACATAAATCATGTCGGCTTTTTCAATAGTGGAAAGCCGGTGTGCCACCACAAGGGTCGTGCGGCCTCCCATCAGGTCTTCGATTCCTTTCTGAACAAGCCGCTCGCTTTCCGAATCCAGCGCGGAAGTTGCCTCGTCCAAAAGCAGTATCGGCGCGTTTCTGATAAACGCGCGGGCGATCGCAATCCGCTGGCGCTGGCCGCCCGACAGGCTTTCGCCGCGTTCCCCGACCATCGTATCGTAGCCGTCCGGAAAAGACATGATAAATTCATGGGCATAGGCGCGTTTCGCGGCCGCCACGACTTCTTCGTCGTCCGCTTCCGGTTTTCCGTACCGGATATTTTCTTTGATACTTGTTGCAAAAAGATAAGCGTCCTGCGGCACATAAGCGATGTTTTTCCGCAGTTCTTCCGGCGAGTATGCGGACGCCGGCTTTCCGAGCACGCCGATCATGCCGCGGCACACCGGATAGAAACCGAGCAGCAGCTTCACGATTGTGCTTTTCCCGCCGCCGCTTTCTCCGACAAGCGCCGCCGTCTTTCCCCTGCCCACCGTAATGTCCACACCGTTCAATACCTTTTCCGAGCCGTCATAGGAAAAATCCACGTCACGCATGACGATACCGCAAAGGCCCTGTTCACGATCTGAATGCAGGCCGTGCCTCTCTTCATGCAAGTTCGCATTACCGCAATGGCTCCGTTCCCGGTCCGGTTGCAGGCCGCGCCTCTCTTCATGCAAGTTCGCTCCGCCGCAAAGTCCCTGTTCCTCCCAAACGGGTTCATCCAGAATTTCATATACTCTGTCCGCGAGCACAAGCGAATCAATCAGGCACCCCCATGCTCTCCCGATATTACTCAGGAAAAAGGATACCATACCCTGTAAGCTGAGAATGGCCACCACCGTTCCAAAATCCACCATTCCCGCAAAAGACATAAAAACGCCGATTAGCAGAATCACGATATTGCACAGAAACCCGGAAGCCCATTCCACCGCCTGAATATCGGACATCCGACGGAATTTTTTCATGGCTGCGGACGCCATCCCGCCGTTTGCTTCGGAATACTTTTCCGTCATGGTGCGTGCTCCCGGAAACATCTTGATAACGTCGATGCCTGCCAGAAGGTCGGTCAGGCTTTCCGTACAGGAAGCAAAACGATTCTGTATCGTAACCGACATGCTGCGGAGCGGTTTGGAAAGAACCATGTTAGCCCTCACCGATATCAGACTGAGCGCTACCACCATCAGTCCTATCCGCAGATCAAGCATCAGAATCAGCACAATGGCGGAGATTCCCATAATCACAGGTTTTAAAATGCCCTGATGTCTGTTCGCCAGGGAAGTTTTGATGTCCTCCACATTAAAACACAGTTTCTGGACGGAGTCCGCCGTATGATGTTTTTCAAAGTATGACATCGGAAGACGGAACAGATGTCCCATCACGCGCAGCCGAAGTCTCGCCATGATCTGGCGGATATGGTACATAAAGGTAAAGACCGCCAGACGCTGAAACAGCCTGAGCGCCAGGGCGGCGGCCGCCAGCCAGAATGCGCCGCGAAACATTGCATGATTGGAAATTGTCACCGCATTGATGATTTTCCGGTAAAAAAGCGCATTGATCGCGCTGGCAAGCACTTCTATTCCGGGAAGCAGCAGCAGGCAGCACCAGTAGACGCCGGATTTTTCAAACAGCGAAACGTATCTTTTCAATTCAGCGATTGTTATTTTTTCCTGTTTCATTACGATAATAACCATGCCTTTCCCGTATATGCCGCATAAAGTTTCGGATAAACGCTTCCCCGTTTCAGCAGTTCATCATGGGTCCCCGTCTCGACTGCCTTTCCATCTTCCATGACAACGATGATATCCGCATTCTTTATGGTGGACAGTCTGTGCGCGACTACCAGCGTTGTGCGGCCTTTTGCCAGCCGGTCCAGCGCTTTCTGCACATCGGTCTCTGCCTGTACGTCAAGCGCCGACGTCGCTTCGTCCAGAAGCAGTATCGGCGCGTCTTTGAGAATCGCCCGTGCGATGGCAATCCGCTGTATCTGCCCGCCCGAAAGGCGCGAACCCCTTTCGCCCGCCATCGTATCATACTTTTCCGGAAATTCTTCGATAAATCCGGCGGCATTTGCCGCGCCGGCCGCCAGGCGGATTGCTTCTTCATCCGCGCCGTCCTTTCCCATCGCGATATTTTCCGCAACGGAAACCGGAAACAGATAGGAATGCTGTGACACATAGGAAAAGCGCGAACGCATTTTTTCCAGGTTCCAGTCCTCTATCGGGACGCCTTCGATGAAAATTTCCCCTTTCTGCGGCCTGTAAAATCCGCACAGAAGCCGGAGCAACGTACTTTTTCCGCCCCCGCTCGCACCGACCAGCGCCACGGTTTTGCCGCGCGGCACCTGAAAACTGACGCCGTTAAGCACGGGCACGCCCTCTTCATAGGCAAAAGACACATCCCGCAGTTCTATTGCAGGCGCTTCCTTTGCGCCGCATGTTTTACTGCCGGACGGCTCGGCCGGGGTATTCAGTATTTCAAAGACCCTTTCCGCGGCCGCCATCGCCACTTTGCTGTTAAAAACCCTTCCCGCCATATCGTTGATAACTTCCACCATCTGCGGCAGCAGGGAAAAGAATGCGATCAGCGTACCGATCGTCATCCGTCCCTGAAGACAGAACCATCCGCCCGCAGTCAGGCAGAATATGGAGGAAAGCGTGCCGGACAGGATGAAAAAAGCGTACCCTTTCGACTGGTTTTTGTCATTGTTTACAGCCATATCCGTCATTTTCCAAACACTTTTACGGTAATCTTCCAGAAGCGTTTCCTGAAGGGAGCAGCTTTGAACCACTTCCATGCCCCCTATCATATCCGCCGATGCGCTGATAACATCCGCGGAATACTGCATATACGCCCTGGAACCGGCTTTGAATTTTGTCGTGAGCGCCGCCCCGAAAGGCAGGCACAAAACGACGGGCACAACGGATATCAGGCACAGCGCCGGGTTGAGATACAACAGATAAATCAGGTAAAAAACGAGCAGGAAAGGATTCCTGATCACAAGAATCAGATCGTCCTGTACAAAATTGCTGATCCGGTTTACGTCGTCGGTCAGCCGTGACAAGAGCTCGCCGGAATGGTTTTTTTCCAGAAATTCCGCGGTCATTCCGGTAATATGCGCCACCGCATCATCTTTCACTTCCCGGAGTATTTTTGTCGCCGCGTTCCCGGAGGCATAGCGCGTAAGCCACGCCGAACCCGTTCCGGCCGCCAGTATCCCGGCACACATGAGGACGATGCTGCCGATATCTGTCAGCGTCCCTTCTTCCAGTCCGTCCACTACGCGTTTCAAAAGCTCCGACCCGGCAACGCCGCATATGGCGCACATTGCTCCGGCGGCCAGCGCAGACAGTATCAGGCTGATATGTCTCCTGACATACTTTAAAATCCTTATCAGAACTTCTCGGTCTGTTTTCATCGTTTTTCGCATCCTTTCCGGCATTTTATCTTTTCCATCTGATCTGTCCCCGGCCCCAAAACATTTCTCCCTTATGACCGTCATCCGCTTCTATCCTTCCGATGCGCCAGCATTCCGAAAACCGCCCGATGATTTCCATCGCATCTTTTACACATTTTTCCGGCACGGCCACGATCATGCCGATTCCCATATTGAAATGATATGCAAACACGTTTTCCCCGATCATATCCTGTTCAAAAAGGAACCGGTACAAAGGCAGTACCGGAACGTCGGACAGGTCGATGCACCCTCCGAGCCCTTCCGGCATGGCCGGCCAGCTTTTCCACTTTGGCATCGCAAGTCTGCCCTGCCTGTCGGCAACCCGGCCGTCTCCCTTGTTTAACAGCGCGTGACCGCACCGCAGCGCAAGATGCAGACAGCCGGCTTCCTGTAATGCCATGATTTCCCGCGTAAAAGCCGTATTGGCCCGCATCAGCTCATCCAGGAAAAAATTATTTTCGTCAATTTTCGCGTGATAAAGCTCAGGTTTTTTATCGAGCATAACCTTCACGAGCGGATACCCCGTCCCCGCAAATCCTTCCGTTTTTATGCCGATCAGGACGTCCCCTTCTTCCACACGGCTTCCCGTCAGCACTTTATCCTTTTCCTGTACGCCGACCGCAAATGCGCTTATTTCGTATTCTTCCGGCGTAAAATTGACCGGCTGGGCCGCAATCTCCATGCCGGCAAACGAGACCTGATTCCGGCTGCAGATCTGCCGGAATGTCTGCGCCATCAGAAAAAGCTGTTCTTCGCTGTAATTTCCGCAAAGCACCATCGCCTTCAAAAGCACCGGCTTCATGCCGTGCTGTAAGATATAATTCATGGCATTGACCGCCGTATCCACGCAGATTTCCCGGTTATATCCATACTCCTTCGCCAGTTTTTCTTTTGAACCCGGCACACAGTTAATGCAGGCATACACCGGCTCTTTCATCCCGGAAGTATCGATCTGAAACAGGCAGGCGTCGGCAAAATCAGCAGACAGAATCACGTCGTCCTTTGAACACAGTTCCGCGATCTTTTTTTTCAGCGTATACAGCTTCCGTACATCCAGACCCGATTCCCGGTATGAAATCCCCCTGTTCTGCCATTCGTTTTCATTTAACAGCATATCGGCCGTCACATGCAGCAGTCTGGAAATCTCATACAGCATCTCAACCGTGGGGAGACTTTTTCCCAGCTCCCATTTGGACACGGCCTGATAGGAAATATGCAGAAAATCCGCAAGCTCTTTCTGCGTAATGCCCCGTTCTCTTCTGAAAAAAGCAATTCTTTTCCCGATTTCCTCTTTATCCAGCATATTTTCTCCATTTCCGGCCGGCCCGCAAAGCCAGGGCTGCCTTTCCGTTTTCAATATAGCATAATATTTTATCCTGTAACAAGAACCATGTTCGCGAATTTCCCTTCCCGGCATCAACTTCTGGTTGAATACGAAAAAAAAAATGCAGGCTCAGCAGCCTGCATTCCAAGAATTTACTGCGGAAATGCTTAAAAATATCTGTCCCGGTAAACGCTGCACATCATATGCGAAGGTTCCACGGCCGCCGCTTCCCGCAAAAATGCCGCCGCTTTTTGCCGGTGATCCCCGCGGGCACTTCCCGTTCCGGTACGACCGCCTGCACTGTCCGTCTCCGCCCTGTCCATGCCGGCCCCGGCCTGCCCGATGCTGTCAAGTCCGATATTGCCAAGCGCCATCAGATAATAGCAATGCGCCCGGTTCTTCCGCGTATAGTCCTCCTCAAAAATCAGGAAGTCAGGCAGAGAAACGGCAAAATACTCTATCTTGACCCGGTCTTCCAAATGCCGTTCACCGTAATCGATCAGTCTGTAAAAGCGGGATTTCGCTTCTTTTGTCTTTCCCAGTTTCAAACAGGCAAGCCCCTGATAAAGAATCATATCCGCCGGCTGGTCATTGTAATACATTGCGCCCGCCGGTTCATCCGTTCCGAGCGTGGCGGCTTCATAACACTGTTTTGCTTCCTGCGCTTTGCCCTGTGCCTCAAGCGCCAGCCCCAGATGATAATACAGATGATTGTCTTTCGTCCCTTCCAGCCTGCCTTCGCCGAGGTTTTCCGGATAAACAAAGGCCCTCCGCAATAACTGCTCCGCCTCCGCATATCGATTCTCTGCCTGTGCCTGTTCCGCCAGCCTCAGCAAAGCCAGCTTATACTGCGTCGTGATCTTTCCTTCTCCGCCTTCCCAGGCATGAAAATGATGCTCCATCATGCAGTCACAGGCTTTCTGATAATGACCGGTGAGATTTAACAGCGTAATGTATTCGATATACAAATCGTCTCTGTCGCGCAGCAGTTCCGAATGCGCTTCGCAGTTTTGCAGACGCTGTTCGAATATCCGCCCCAGCTTCTTATACAGCTGGTCCAGTTCCAGGAAAATCCGTGCGTCCCCCGGATTTAATGCAAAGGCTTTCTCCATGGATTCCTGCGCCCGCCCGGCGTCTTTACACTTATTATAATAAGCAAGCGCCAGATTCCGGTGCACGATCGCAAAATCCGGTTCCGCGGCCGCGGACATCTCCCATAACCGCACCGCTTTTTCCCACTGTAATTTATCGTAATACAGATTTCCCAGATAATAGGGCGCTTTCTTCCGGCATCCGTTTTGTATCGCAAAGTCCAGTACCGCGATGTCTTCCAATTTGTTCGGGAAACAATAGTCGGACGGACAGTTTTCAGCACTTTCCAGAATTTTTATCGTTTTTTCAGATAAAATAGTATTCTCTGTCGTCACCGTTCCCGCTTCGGACGCCCCGTCAATTTTCTGCTGATAGTACGCCCGGTAATAATAAAGCATCGGCTGTTCTTCCGTGCACCGTTCCAACAATGCCGCCGCTTCCTCATAAGCGCCCATCTCCGCATAATCGCGC
The DNA here is from genome assembly GCA_910584965.1 of uncultured Lachnospiraceae bacterium. Taxonomy (GTDB): domain Bacteria; phylum Bacillota; class Clostridia; order Lachnospirales; family Lachnospiraceae; genus UBA3282. Next base: position 10,085 of record CAJUDZ010000050.1, read on the forward strand.
GCGGTCATCAGATAGTTTTCCGCAAAATTCCTCATTTTCTGATCCAAAGCAATGCACAATCCGCTGTCTCTTAACAATATATTTTCATTTTCGGAAAGGAAATCGAAAGGATCAAGCGCCAGATTTTCCGCAATCCATCCCGCCGCTTCTTCATGTCTTCCCAGTTTCCGCAGAAGATATGCCTTTAAGCCCCTCGCCTTAATATTATGCGCATTTTTGACAAGCGCCCTTTCCACATGGGCAAGCGCCTTCCCGTATCTTCCGGCTCCGGCGTCGATTGCCGCCAGATAATAAAATGACATTTCCTGCTGCTCATTGCTCCATGCCGCTTTATAAAAAGCGTCATAGGCTTCTTTTACCGTCTCTGTCCCGGCTCCGCCTCCCTGATAAAACAAGGACAGCCCCAGCAGATAATAAGTCTCGCTGTTATAAGGGTTGGGGTTTTTCTCCGTCAGCCGCTCCAGCGCCTTTCTGAAATATTTCTCCGCCTCCGCAAAAAGCCCTCTGCGCATCAATAGTTCCCCGTAGGCATTGTTGAGGCGGATATCGCCGGGATCGCGCTTTAAGCCTTCCAGATAATAGGGATCCGGCTGATATGTGGCATGCCGGTACTGCTCAATATGCTGTCCGGTCAGATAAAGTTCCTCACAGGTCCGTATCTCTTCCGGCTCTTTTGCCGCCTTTGCCGGTTCCGGTATTTTGGGCATGCTCTCCGGCTCCGGACGGTATTCCACCAGGCATTCCGCGCCCGCATAGACCGCAAGATGCAGACTTTCTTCCGAAATCCGCTCTTTGCCGGCAACGGTCAGCGTCGTTTCGTAAACATCGACCGGAGAAAGTTTCGTATGCACATGAAGAAGCGTCTCGTCCGCCATCGTCAGCACGATTTCGGCGTCTTCCACAACGCCTGTCGCATATACGATCACTTTCACGGCGTTCCCCTGGCAGGACAAATGCAGCGCGGCTTCTTTCGTCGCATTTTTCACCTGCCCCACCGCCTTATAAGGCATAAAATACTGTTCAAAAGTCTTTTCTTCAAACGGTTTCAGCCAGGAAAAATCCGGCTGGTTATCGGTATATACCCCTGTCATCAGTTCCACATAAGGGCCGTCTTCCTCGGTAAGATTCCTGTCCCATGCTTTTCCAAAATCACCGCATCCCCATGTCCACTGTTTTTTGCCGGGGGAAATGTGGTGGTCCGCCACATGCAGAATCCCGGCGCCTTTCCCATAGTCATATCCGCCCACAAAATCATATTTTGACTTCTCCGCCATGTAAGAAGTGGGAACCGGAATATTTTTATAACGGGAAATATCTACGCCGTCGCTGTAATCCTTTTTGTAGTAAATGCCCGTCGCGATCGGAAAACGGGACACATCCCTTTTACCATGATCCATCACCGCATGCACATCGGGCGGAAAAACAGACTGCGTATCGTCATTGACCGGTACGGCCGGATTGGCCCACCAGAGAAACGTCTGGGGAAGGGACGTCCGGTTGTATAACTGCCCGCTCACCTCAATATAAGCTTTGCCGGGATACAGCGTAATCCGCGCAATCCCTTTCGTTCCGTACATCCTGTCCACATCGTGACAAAGCACGGATTTGCTGCCGTCCTGATTCTCGACAAGCACCGCATCCACCGGTAAAAAGGTGGTGGGCCGATGGTGCTGTGGCCAGTTAAATTCAATCCCGCCGGAAATCCACGGCCCGGTCAGCCCCACAAGCGCCGGTTTGATCACATGATTATAGTATACAAAATCATAATTGTTGGTTTTGTCATAGGCCCGCTGAATCCTTCCGCCCAGCTCCGGAAGCACCATTACCTTCAGATATTCATTTTCCAGATAAACGGCCTCGTATGTTTTATCCACCTTCCTGTCTATGAGTTTTTCCACAGTCGGATAAGGATATACTCTGCCGCTGCTGCCCTGATAAACGCGTTTTTCCAAAAAAACAGGGACTTTTTCCGCCTCCCCCGTTTCATAAGTGGGAATCACAACCTTCTCACGCCATACTTTTACTTCATCCATCATAACAATCTGCCTTTCTCTCAATATCATTTTTTGACGTTCCGCGTTCTGTCGTCTTGTCCTGTCCGCATTCATTTCTTTTTCATTCAGATTACGCTGTTCCGGGAAAAATTACATTAGCGGCAGTTGCTATGTTATTTATTTTTTTTGCTATTGCATTTTCTTCGTTTTCTTTTTATGATTTAGTTATCGAGAGGAAAAGGCATGGACGTGCTTCCCTGTTTTTCGGGAAAATCAGAAAACAAAAACAGAAGACATTTTCAGTCCTCTGCAAAAATCCATTATGATATGGAGGGAAAATTTTGAAATCCTGTGAAAGATATGTTTCTCCGAAATCCGATTACTTTGTTTATACCCCAAGCAGAACCGCACGGGAAATGTTCTTTTATCCTCTTCAGTGCGGGCGCTTCTTTTACAAAGCCGGATATTCCCTGTGCCGGGAATCCTATGACAGCTTTCTTCTGATGTATCTTGCATCGGACGGCCTTACTCTGGAACTGGACGGACAGGTTCACACCGTCCCTTCCGGCAGTTTCGTGCTGCTCAACTGCTACAAACGACATGCCTATTATGCCGTTTCCGCCTGCGAATGCCTGTGGTGTCATTTTGACGGCGCCGCCGCCGAACGCTGGTATGACCAGATCGTCTCCCGTCTCGGCAATCTCTTTTCCATGCAAAATTCCCGGTCTGTCCTGGATCTGCTGACAGCCGTTTATGATGTGTTTGCCGGCGGGAACCCCGTCAGAGAGCCTTTGCTGTCAAAATACCTGAACGATATCCTGACCGCATTCCTCCTGTACGGCCCCGCGGAAAAAGAAATTTCTCATCATGCCGGGTCGATTGAAAAAACGGTTACCTATATAAACGAACACTACGCGGAAAGCATCCCTGTGGAAACGCTGGCCGTGATGGCCGGTTTGAGCCAGTATCATTTCATCCGTATCTTCAAAAAAGAAACAGGCTTTACGCCCCACGAATACCTGCTCAACACCCGCATCGGCGCCGCAAAATATCTGCTGAAAAATACACGGCTTCCCATCAAGGAAATCTGTTTCAGCACAGGCTTTTCCTGCGAAAGCGTCTTCTGCACTTCCTTTAAACGACATCAGGGCATGACCCCTCTGCAATACCGGACTTCCGGCTCCTCCGCATAACATACGGGGCGCCGGCGGATACTGCCCGGCATTTTTCCCGCCGTCAGTTATTTTCCGTTTTTTCGTCCGCCTCTTCACCGGATGATAAAAAGTCCCGCAGATACACTTCCATCGAACGATTCATCTCTTTTGAAAAATCCGACTCATACTTTCTTTTCCAAAAAGCTTCCATCCATTCGTCATATCCTTTTGCATCCGTTCTCCCGGAAAACATTTCCCGGATTTCCTCTCCGCTTTTATCCCGGTAGCTGTTTTCACAGACGATATCCGACACCCGGAACCGCTCCGGCTTTTTCCGCTCCTTCTGCTGCTCCGTCGGATGTCCGAAGACGAGCAGACATGCGGGATATACATACTTCGGAAGCTGCAAAAGCGCTTTCATCTCTTCCGCATTCTCCATCACATCGCCGATATAGCAGGAACCGATTCCCATACTTTCCGCCGCCGTCACCGCATTCTGCGCGGCGATCAGCGCATCTTCCACCGCCAACAGCAGATCTCCCGTGCCGGGAACACGCGGTTCCAGCCCCGCTTCTTCATAAAAAGTGAGCCACTTCCGGCAGTCCGCACAAAATACGAGCATCAGCTCTGCCTTTGCCATAAAAAGCTGGTTGTCACACAGCACGGCAAGCTTTTCCTTTTTGCTTTCATCCGTGATATCGAGAATGGTATACAATAACTGACAGCCCGCCGACGGCGCCTGTAAAGCCGCCTCTAAAATATGCGCTTTCTCTTCTTTCGATATTTTTTCCCCGGTATAGACGCGGACCGATTTCCGCGCATGCAAAGCCTTTACTATTTCGTTCATCGCTGTACCCCTGTCCTTTCCACCGCTTTGGCGGTACAAACTTCCACGCCGGACGGCTCGTCAGAGACGTCCTTCTCCTCATATCTGCCAAACGGGCAGACTACCATGCACAGACCGCATGAATGTTTCCGTCCGTGACTCTTTATGTATTCACTCCTCTTTCGGCTGCATAAATGATAATCTATCAGATCAGACCTCCTCGCATGGATATTCCATGTCTTCCCTGTCAGCGCCTTATGGGGACAGATATCGATACATTTTGTGCAGTCTGCCGGGCATTTGCTTTCCACGGATTTCATGCCATATTCAACTTCAGCATCTATGAGCACGGCCGAAAGCCTCACCCTCGGCCCGTATCTTTCCGTAATCAGAACATCATTTTTCCCAATCCAGCCAAGACCGGCATTTACCGCCGCATATTTAAAGGAAAAGACGGCCTGTAATTCCTCTTCGTTTTGCTGAGCCGCCGGCGGAATAAAATATGCTGCCTTTTCTTCCTCCAACAGGCGCTTGATCTGTTCCAAAATATTTTCCGCTTTCCCTCTGGCATTCAATATGCTGTTTTCAAACCCTTCTTCCGTATACCGCGCAAGCGTGAGCTGTTCTTCATATGGAACGGCAAATACAAGCGCAGACTTATATTGTTCCGCATAAGGGCTGTAAGAGATGTCCGCAAAGCCGAAAAGTATTTCGGGAATCCGGGCGAAAAGCTGCTGTATTCTGCGGGTAAGCATTCTGTATCCTCCTGCGGCTGGTTCCGCATAGCTGATTGTACCATAATATATCTGTTCCGGCCGTTAAAGTATCCAATATGTCTCTGTTTCTGCGGCATCTACTGTGGAAACGGAATCATGATACACTGTTTTACATTCCAGTTTGTATCTATTTTAACGCATTTCCTCAACCAAGCGGACGAAGCCGACCTTACTTTATATTCCAATGTGTCTCTATTTAAACGGAAATTCTCCACCGCCGCCGGGGTTACAATCATTTCTTTACATTCCAATATGTCTCAATTTAAACGTTCCGCAAATGCCGCAATTCACAATCCCTTGCATTCTTTACATTCCAATATGTCTCAATTTAAACCCATTCTGTCATATTCCCCTTCAAGCCTGTGTTGTACTTTACATTCCAATATGTCTCAATTTAAACCCCACGATTTAATTACTTCAAATCCTTTTTCTAAAAACTTTACATTCCAATATGTCTCAATTTAAACGAATAATCTAAAGGAGATGGGATGAACGTGTATTTTGACTTTACATTCCAATATGTCTCAATTTAAACTCAAGCATGTTGATAAGGTCAATATGTGATTGCTTCACTTTACATTCCAATATGTCTCAATTTAAACCCAAATACGCCCAGTCCGGCACTTCCGACAGCTTGCCTTTACATTCCAATATGTCTCAATTTAAACCCAATAATATTTGCCGTAAGCTGTTGCCCCTGTTCACCTTTACATTCCAATATGTCTCAATTTAAACTACTTTGCATACTTCTTTATCGTTTCAATAAATCCTGCTTTACATTCCAATATGTCTCAATTTAAACTTAAATATGTCTTTTAGTTTATTTGCATAATCAAGAATCTTTACATTCCAATATGTCTCAATTTAAACCCTCCGCTCTGTATTTCCCTCATTATAGCAATTTTCTTTACATTCCAATATGTCTCAATTTAAACGCCGTACTGGTTCGTCAATGGCAATACCTATGTACCTTTACATTCCAATATGTCTCAATTTAAACAATTGAATCATTTAAGAAATAATTATCCTGATTTACTTTACATTCCAATATGTCTCAATTTAAACCATTTTAATAATAACATTATTTATGTCGTAAGCCGTCTTTACATTCCAATATGTCTCAATTTAAACATTTATACTGTCTGTAACTTTACATTTTATTTCTTACTTTACATTCCAATATGTCTCAATTTAAACCTTTGAAATGTTCCGCCAGAATGTCAACAGGATACCTTTACATTCCAATATGTCTCAATTTAAACTGCGGATTGACATAGTAAGATACGATATTGTTGATCTTTACATTCCAATATGTCTCAATTTAAACCAACATGTTCATTAACCCCTAAAACATATGTACCTCTCTTTACATTCCAATATGTCTCAATTTAAACCCGCTCACTGCATGGAATCCAGCTGCCGATTTTGGGTCTTTACATTCCAATATGTCTCAATTTAAACTATTTATTTCACCCTCTGATTCAAAGAGATTGACTACTTTACATTCCAATATGTCTCAATTTAAACTAGCCGCTTCTTCCGGCTCTATGTACTTCCATCCAACTTTACATTCCAATATGTCTCAATTTAAACTCTTCAATTTCTGCCATACTATTATCCTTTCAGAAACTTTACATTCCAATATGTCTCAATTTAAACTCTGTACTTCTTCCAGATCGGAACCCAATTCTGTCACTTTACATTCCAATATGTCTCAATTTAAACGCCCCTGTCCGGTACGGTGCATAACATCTGTAATAACTTTACATTCCAATATGTCTCAATTTAAACCCTGCATCATGCGCTGGAAATCCTTCCTTGCCTTAACTTTACATTCCAATATGTCTCAATTTAAACAAAAGTGCCGCTTTGTGCGGTGCTTACATAAAACAGGCTTTACATTCCAATATGTCTCAATTTAAACTTGGTTTGAAAAGGCGAAAGCGCAGCACAAGCAGGCTTTACATTCCAATATGTCTCAATTTAAACCAAGCATATTGATAAGGTCAATCTGACTTTGATTCACTTTACATTCCAATATGTCTCAATTTAAACGGGTGGAGTAGGACTGGCCAGAATCACCACTACCAACTTTACATTCCAATATGTCTCAATTTAAACCAGGAGGAAAACATGGATTGTGATGAAATTATTTTACTTTACATTCCAATATGTCTCAATTTAAACCCACCGCTCCAGTAGAAAAGGATTAGAGGCAATGTTGAACTTTACATTCCAATATGTCTCAATTTAAACTCCCCGAACATCTTCTACTGCCGGAATGGCGCTTTACTTTACATTCCAATATGTCTCAATTTAAACGGAACTGCCGTCACACCTATTACCCCTTTATTCCCTTTACATTCCAATATGTCTCAATTTAAACTCCAAAGTACACCGGCCGCGCCCTGATCATCAACACTTTACATTCCAATATGTCTCAATTTAAACATGTATGTGCAGGTTACGATCACAGTATTCAATAAGCTTTACATTCCAATATGTCTCAATTTAAACACGGGGCCTTCGACAAGACTGAGGCGATGCTGATCTCCTTTACATTCCAATATGTCTCAATTTAAACCAGAGGAGGAAGCCAGGCAACACTGGACGCTTCAGAACTTTACATTCCAATATGTCTCAATTTAAACTTTACCTGCTGCCGACCGGCTGGCTCAGCAGAAAGGCTTTACATTCCAATATGTCTCAATTTAAACCCGTAACCCGCCGCCCATCTCCAGTCGAGCGATCATGCCATTTGTTTTGTCTACCTGTTCTCTTTGCCACACTTATATTGCATCATTTCTATCATAATAACACCATAAGGGCTTAAATCCAAGTAAAATTCAATAATTGTCAACCTAACACCATTTAAGCACTATTGGCAGTCGACAATTACTATCTGTGGTCTGTCATATACGGTTTTCCCTGCCGGCTCTCAAAAAACAAAGAAACGCTTCTCTGTTACCTCAAAAATACATTTTATAAAAGTAAACGGTAGATAGTGCGTACCTATACAAAACTGGAGCAAACCTGTATGATA
>CAJUDZ010000051.1 GCA_910584965.1 uncultured Lachnospiraceae bacterium
TCATCTTCGTCGTCTTCTTCATCTTCGTCGTCTTCTTCATCTTCGTCGTCTTCTTCATCTTCGTCGTCTTCTTCATCTTCGTCGTCTTCTTCATCTTCGTCGTCTTCTTGGTCTATATCGTCTTCTTCATCATCTTCTTCGTCTTCGTCGTCTTCTTCATCGTCATTTTCTATATCTTCGTCATCTTCTTCTATATCATCATCTATTTCCTCATCTTCCAGATCCTCCTGAAAAAGACGTTTTTTTCGATTAAATAATTTTCCCATGTTTATAACCATGCCTTTCTTTCAGCCTGCGTACTTTGGTTTAATAATATGCCATTTTCAACACTTGATCCCAGACCCGCCCGATTTTGCACTCATGGCGCGTTTGCCGCCCGGCGCGAATGCCGTTGCGTACTCCTCTATTCGCAGAACAAAACTTCATCTGCATATATCGTCCGGCAGCTCAAAAGATGACATACCAGATATAGTATATCATAACCTATATATCTACATTTTACCACATAATTTTTATAGTTACAGTCGATTTAGAAATTACAGTCAATTATAAATATCTTCTAAGCATAACATAACGAGGAAGCGGGCATTAATCCTTTCGATTAACACCCGCTTCTAAACTGTACTATCCAATGGCCTATACCTCCACTTTTCTTCCTTCGTACTCTTTCCATTTCTCTTTCGTATGAATATACTGTAACGGTCTCTTCTTCTTTTTTCTTCTGTCCTTCGTTACTTTCTCTTCTGTACTCGATTACGATTCTTATAGATTCGGCTTTTGGCTTCCTCTATCTGCCTTGTCTTTAGTTCCTTATTCATTTGTACTTTAAAATGGATTCAGTTTAAGTTTTTGGTGGTCCGTACCTCGCTTTCTTTTATGATATCTATGTGAATTTGTTTGTTTATGGTTTTATTATACCATGTGATTTTAATTTGTCAACACATTATTTGAAAATTCTTTTAATTTTTTCATTTTTATTCATTTTTCTACAAATTATCTATCATTTGCCATTTTTTCCTTTATTTTACAGTTATATTGTATGTGAAAAAGCTGATAAAATAATATATGGAAGCTGCTGCTCCGGATATATTCGGAAAAGCTGAATCGAACATAGAATGGAGGATTTGTATGTCACATAAAACAGATGCGTTTGCCGCTATGGCAAAAAACATGATTGAAAATCTGAAAAAAAGAAATATGGAGGGGTATTATTTTGAGAACAGCGCCGACTGCGTGAAAGCGATCGTAGCTTCCATCCCGCAAGGCAGCGTTATAAGCTGGGGCGGCAGCGAAACCATCAAAGAATCCGGGCTGATGGATGCGGTTCATAACGGTTCTTATGAGCTGATCGACAGATCTACGGCCCAAAATCAGGAAGAAGCAAGAGCTCTTTACGCCAAAACGGTGCTTGCGGATTATTATCTGATGAGCAGCAACGCAATCACAATCGACGGGGAACTGATCAACATCGATGGAAACGGCAACCGCGTAGCCTGTCTAATTCAGGGTCCGTCTCATGTTATTGTGGTCATCGGAATGAATAAGGTCGTTACGGATGTCGAAAGCGGCGTCGCAAGGGTCAGAAATATAGCATCTCCGGCCAACGCCATCCGTCTTGGCAGAAAGCTGCCCTGTGCCGCAACAGGAATCTGCCATAACTGTCTTTCGCCGGAATGTTTCTGTAATCAGATTGTCGTTACAAGAAGAAGCGGTCATGCCGGAAGAATTAAAATATATCTGGTGGCTGAAGACCTTGGATATTGATGCCAAACCGGAAAACGGACATCATACCGGCTGTACAATCCCCGGCATGATGCCCGTTTTCATTTTATTACTCAGTTTTTCCTCAAAACTGCTTTCGGTTATTCTCAATCGTTCCAATCATCGTTAAGCAGATTTATGATCGCATTCTGAATCTCTTCCTTTAATCTGCGGCATTTGAAATATTTCGGTTTTCCTATTTAATTTCCCTTTTCAAGATCTCTCAGTTTTCCTCTTAAATCCGAAGAAATCGTACTGATCATGTCGGCCGACGCCGCGATTTCTTCCGTAGAGGCCGCGAGATTCGTCACGCGGACATTGACACCGTCAATAACATCGATTAATTTCTCCGCGTCATTAAGCAGATTGATAATCGCATTCTGAATCTCTTCCTTGTTCCGGTCGCTGTCGCTTGCCGTCTCTTTGGAAGAATCCGCCAGTTTTTTAATATTCTCCGCGATAATTGCAAACCCTCTGCCCGACTCACCCGCCCTTGCCGCTTCGATGCTGGCATTTAAAGCAAGCAGATTCGTTTCTTCCGCCACGTTGGTGATTTCCAGGTTATTCTCTTCCAGCTTCACCAACAGCGTCTGAATCTGCGTCAGCGCGGAGCGCAGATCGTCGCAGAATGTCACCACTTCACTCATGGACATGGAAATTCCCGTGCTTTCTTCCGCATTGCCGTTATTTCCCATGGACATTTCACTGATGGATGTATCCAGGCTGTCAAAATCAACGGCAACCTCGCTGACCACCTGGGAAATCTGCCGGTTTCTCGTCTCAATCACTTCGTTCTTTTCCTGCATTTCGACGGACAGCTCCTCTGCAACGAGTTTTTCTTTCATAATCGCGTCTTTTATGTAATAAATACAGTTATCTTTCGTATTACAGCCATTATAAATCGCAGCCGCCATATCATAACAGGTCTTGTAGCCGCAGGCAGAGCAGTTTATTGACTGTCTCTCAACCCTGGTTTTCTCCATCGTATCAAAAATCATATTCAGCTCGGAGGTATCCGGATAACTGATTTTCACTTCCGCCGATTTATCGGTATAATGCCTGATAAAATCATTAATATCCAGATTCTTAAACTGTTTATTAAAGCGGGCCAGCCGCTGTTTCGGCGTCAGGCTCCTGCTCCATGCGCTCGCTTTTCCGTTCCGTTTGCTCGCCGCTTTAATCTTCTGTACTTCATAAAGGGTATCGTCGCATTTCATTTTCGCTTCTTCAACCGCCGTGCCGTACAGACAGCCCTTAGCGCAGTTGAGCGCATCCACCATGAACGGAAGTTCCTTTCCGTTCAGGACTCTTTCCTTATAATCCTCCAAAAATTCGTATGTATGCCTTTCGCCTTCTATCTGGCGGATAAAAATTTCTTCACCGCAGAACCAGTAGACGTTCTCTTTCAGGCCGCCCGGCATCGGATAAATAGAGCCAAGCCCGTATTCGATCTCGTCTTTTACAGGTTTTCCGGAAATTTTATGTTCCCTGACATATTTCATCAGATGATCAAACGTTACATTATAAGATACATATCCGCCGCAGTTTGCGTCTTCTATCTCGTTCTTCTTAGCGATACAGGGACTGATAAAGGCCAGCTTATCCGGCACTTTCATGTATTTTCTCACATAGATAGCACCGCACATCAGAGGCGAATGTACGGGAACAAGACTGGGAATCAGTTCCGGTATGTATTTCTCGATATAATCGACGACTGCCGGACAGGGCTGGGAAATTCCGCCTTTAAACTTTTTTTCCGTAATATATTTGATATAACCCCATGTCGTAATATCCGCTCCGAAGCTGATGCTGATCATGCGGTTTACGCCCATTTCTTTCAGACCACCGAGCACGGAAGCATATTCTTTCGGATAGTTTGCCAGAAAAGCGGGCGCAAGGAGCAGGGAAATCTTCTCCCCTTTTTTCAGATCTTCAAAAAAACGCTCCGTATCGTCCCGGTATTCCCTCGCCTGATGTTCACAGGCATCAAAACAGGCACCGCAGCTGATACACTGTTTTCCGTCTACCACAATCTTATTCTGCTCGTTTTCATTTACTGCATAATTGGCAGTCAGTACCGGGCAGACCGATATACATTTATTACAGCCAATACAGTTGTCATTCGTAAAAACCAATGCGTCACTTGTCAATTTGCTCATATTGTATCCCCCATTTTGTTCAGTCCGGACATTCCCCTGTTCATCTCCCATAAAACACAAGCACAAAACGCGGATACATTATGTATTAACATTAGATGTTAGCCATTTATTGTACATTATGCCCTCACGTCCGGGATACTGACTACAATAATATAGCATAATTCACAAAAAAAGTAAATATTATAACTGATAAAGTACAAAAATATCGTAAATTGCCTTGATTGCCGTTTCAAAATCGGCATTCGCAACGCCGATAATGATATTCAGCTCGCTGGAACCCTGATCGATCATTTTAACGTTGACATTAGAATGCGCCAGCGCGGAAAAAATACGCCCCGCCGTTCCTCTCATGGACTTCATGCCGCGTCCAACGACCGCAATCAGCGCAAGGTCCGCCTCTATTTCGATCGTGTCCGGATCGGCCAGCCTGTGAATACCCGATACTACTTTCTGTTCTTTGTGCATAAACTCGTCCTGATGCACAAATATTGTCATCGTATCGATTCCCGAAGGCACATGCTCAAAGGAAATGCCGCTGTCTTCAAAAACCTGCAGAACCTTTCTGCCAAACCCAACTTCCGAGTTCATGGAATCTTTCTCGATATTGACCGCGCAGAAGCCTTTCTTTCCCGCAATCCCGGTAATGACATATTTAGGTTTCTGGCAGGTGCTTTCCACAATCCAGGTTCCTTCATCCTCCGGCGCATTGGTATTTCGGATGTTGATCGGGATCCCTTCTCTTCTGACCGGAAAAATAGCGTCTTCATGCAGCACGCTCGCTCCCATATAAGCCAGCTCACGCAGTTCCTTATACGTAATCGTCGAGATCGGTTCCGGTTTATAGATAATTCTCGGATCGGCAACAAGGAATCCGGAGACATCCGTCCAGTTCTCATAAACATCCGCCTTAACCGCCCTTGCCACGATAGATCCCGTAATATCGGAACCGCCGCGGGAAAAGGTTTTGACCGTGCCGTCCTCTTTTGCGCCATAAAATCCCGGAATTACCGCCGCTTCCATATGGGTCAGACGTTCTCTCATCAGTTTATTTGTCGTCTCCGCATCGAACTCGCCGTTCTCATTGAAGCGAATGACTTCCGCCGCATCAACAAATTCAAAACCGAGATATGCGGCCATGATAATGCCGTTCAGATATTCCCCTCTGGACGCCGCATAGTCGCTTCCTGATTTTTCCTTAAAGTTTTTCTCAATCGTCTTAAACTCATTTTCCAGAGAAAGCTGCAGCGCGAGGCCGTCGATAATTTCCTGATATCTTGCCCTGATCGCCCGCAACTGCTCCTTGAAATCCTTCCCCGCTTCCGCCAGATCATAGCATTCGTAAAGCATATCCGTTACTTTCGTATCGTCCGCGTCCCGTTTGCCGGGCGCAGAGGGCACGACGAACTTCCGTTCCTCATCCGCATGAATAATATGACCGACTTTTTTGAACTGCTCTGCGCTGGCAAGAGAGCTCCCGCCAAATTTCACTACTTTTCTCATCTCTGTAACTGTTCCTTTCTCAGCCTGCAATTTATGCCGCCGGACGCTTTCCGCGTCAGCATGAAAACAAATGATCTATCAGCATATACCCTTCCGGGAAACAAATGCCGCTTGCCGCCCCTTCTTTTTCGTTATAACTCCAGGTTCTGTCAAGCTCGTTCGTACTGTCGTACAGCAGATAGGGCACGCTGCCCGCCGTATGGGTTCTGACTCTGACGGGCGTCGGATGATCGGGAAGCACAAGCATACGATAAGACAGTCCCTCCGCATCCAGCATTTCTTTTAAAGGCCCGATGACCCGCGTATCAAGATATTCGATTGCCTGTACTTTTTTCTCCGTACTGCCCTGATGGCCCATTTCATCGGGCGCTTCCAGATGAATATAGACAAAATCATACCCGTTTTGCAGCGCGTCAAACGCCGCTTTTGTTTTTCCTTCATAATTGGTATTAAGACCGCCGTTTGCGCCGTCCACTTCGGCCACGCCCATGCCGGCTCCGACGGCAATCCCTTTCAGCAGATCGACCGCTGAAACCATCATGCCTTTTTTTCCGGTCTTCTCCTCAAAAGAAGAAAGCATCGGTTTGGTGCCGGCGCCCCAGAACCAGCAGCAGTTGGCCGGATGCAGTCCGTTCTTCTTCCGTTCGATATTGATCGGGTGATTCACAAGAATATCATAGCTTTTCCGCATCATCTCCCGTAAAACGGCATCCTCGGGGAGATGCTGCCCGATGGTCTGCGTCAGCACATCATGAGGCGGCGTCAGTTCCACGACTTTACCGTTTTCCCAGATCAGGCAATGCCTGTAACTTGTTCCCACATAAAATTTATAAATATCGTTTTCCAGCTCTTTTCTTACCGCATCAAGCAGCACGGCACAGTCTTTTGTGCTGATTTCATCCGCACTGTGATCGATAATTGTCTGTTTTTCGAAAGGAACGTCGCCCTCGGAAATCGTTACGATATTACAACGAAGCGCAATATCCGTATCTTTCATCGGCACGCCGATGCTCAGCGCCTCTAACGGAGAACGGCCGGAATAATACTTCTTCGGTTCGTATCCGAGCACGGACAGGTTCGCCGTATCGGATCCCGGCTTCATGCCCTCCGGAATCGTATGAACCATGCCGATCTCGGATTTTTTGCTCAGCGCATCCATCGTCGGCGTTTCGGCATATTCAAGCGGCGTTTTACCGCCCAGGCTTTCGATCGGTTCATCCGCCATTCCGTCGCCTAAAACAACAATATATTTCATTATGGTGCCCCCCCTCACTCTGATTCAGGCATTCTTCCCATTGATGACTCTTGCCGCTGGGAGTCGGCATAAAAATTAGCCTTCCAGACGAATTCTGCTCAGCGCACCGCCAATGGAATTCAGTTTTTCATCAAACGCTTTTTCTGTCATAACGCCTGTTATGAATGCAAATTCCTCCTCGAAACCGGCATCTGCTTCTTCTATGGAGGAAAATGCCGCCATCGCTTCCGCTTTTTTATCCGCATTGACACGGACAAAGAACCGGCGCTTCGTATCGGCAATATCCATCAGTTCCACCTGGGTATCGTCCCAAAAGCACATAACGGTCTTGCCCGGATGTCTTGCGCAGTCCACAATATCGGAAACCACCGCACTCGCCGTCGGCAGTTTCCCGGCGCCTCTTCCGTAATACATGGAATCGCCCAGCATATTGCCATGCACATATACCGCATTGAATACGCCTTTTACATTAAATAACGGATGTTCTTCCGGAATCATAAACGGCGCAACCATCGCGAAAAATCCGTCTTCCGTACTTTTGCTCATGGCAAGCAGTTTGACGGAGCAGTTCATCTTTTTCGCATATGCAAAATCTGCCGACGTAATCTTCGTGATGCCTTCCGTATAAATTTTTTCGTAATTTACGGTTTCCCCCTTCATCAGGGAAGACAGAATGGCAATCTTTCTGCATGCGTCATATCCCTCCACATCCGCTTCGGGATTTCTTTCCGCATAACCTTTTTCCTGTGCTTCTTTCAGCACATCATCAAAACCGGCGCCGTTTTCTTCCATTTTGGTCAGAATATAGTTCGTCGTCCCGTTTAAAATACCCGTAATGGCATCCAGTTTTTCCGCAGTCAGAGAGTAATTCAGAGGACGGATAATCGGAATGCCGCCGCCCACGCTCGCTTCAAACAGATAATTGCAATGGTTCTCTTTGGCAAGCCGTATCAGTTCCGAACCGTGATTGGCAACCAGTTCCTTATTGGAAGTGCAGACGCTTTTCCCCGCAAGAATCGCCTGTTTCGAGAACGTATAGGCCGGATTGATGCCTCCCATCGTCTCACAGATTACGGTAACTTCCGGATCTTCCAGAATCGTATTGAAATCATGTACCACTTTATCCTCGTAAGGATCGCCCGGAAAGTCTCTCAAATCCAGAATATATTTGATATTCAGCTCCGTTCCCGCCTTCTTGTTGATGTCCGCTTTGTTTGTCTCGATTACTTCGACAACGCCGCTTCCTACTGTACCATATCCTAAAACCGCTATCTGAATCATCTTCCTCTAAGCCCTCTCTTTCTCTCCTTAGTTAAGCGGATATTTATCCGTTAAGCCCTTTACGATCGCGCGGGCTTTTTCGAGTCCCGCTTCGCCTTCTTTGATCACGATGGAAATTGCCTCCGCAACCTGATCCATATCCTCCGTATTCAGACCTCTGGAAGTTACCGCCGGAGTTCCAAGACGGACGCCGCTCGTTACAAACGGAGACTTGGGGTCATTCGGTATTGTATTTTTATTCGCCGTGATATTCGCCTCATCCAGAAGCTTCTCCACCGCTTTTCCCGTCAAATCATAATTCGTCAGATCTACTAACATCAAATGGTTGTCCGTACCGCCGGAAACGATTTTTACGTCTCTTGCAAGCAGCCCTTTGCAAAGCGCCTGCGCATTATCGATCACGCCCTGCTGATACTCCTTAAACGCCGGAGAAAGCGCTTCTTTAAAGCATACGGCCTTCGCGGCGATAACGTGCATCAGCGGACCGCCCTGTGTTCCGGGGAAAATCGCCTTGTTAAAGTTATATTTGTCCGCCACTTCCTGAGACGACATAATCATGCCGCCGCGGGGTCCGCGCAGCGTCTTATGGGTCGTGGTTGTCGTTACATGCGCATAAGGAATCGGGCTCGGATGAAGTCCGGCCGCTACAAGTCCCGCAATATGCGCGATATCTACCATCAAAACAGCGCCCACTTCGTCGGCGATCTCCCTGAATTTCTTAAAATCAATCGTCCTCGCATATGCGGATGCACCTGCAACGATCATTTTCGGTCTGCATTCCAGTGCAATTTCCCGCACTTTATCATAATCCAGAAATCCTTCGTCATTAACGCCGTAAGGCACGCATTTGAAGTATTTACCGGACATATTCACCGGTGAACCGTGGGAAAGGTGTCCGCCGTGATCGAGATTCATTCCCATAAAAGTATCTCCCGGCTCCATCACCGCAAAGAATACGGCCATATTAGCCTGCGCGCCGGAATGCGGCTGAACATTCACATATTCACAGCCAAAAAGTTCTTTCGCCCGGTCTCTTGCCAGATTTTCAACGACGTCCACGCATTCACAGCCGCCATAATATCTCTTGCCCGGATAACCTTCTGCATATTTATTCGTCAGCGGGCTTCCCATAGCCGCCATGACTGCCTTGCTTACCCAGTTTTCCGAAGCGATCAGCTCAATGTGTGAATTCTGGCGCTGCTGCTCGTCCTCGATTGCCTGCGCGATTTCCGGATCCGTTCTTTTTACCTCATCAAATGAATACATTCCTGTTCCTGCCTTTCTTTTATAAATATTAATCATTCGCGTTACACGAAACTCCATGATTCCGTTCTGCGGAATCTCAAATCCGCGGAGAGAATACCTGTATTCTGATATTCTCACATTAAACCAGAGTAAGTATATCACAGGGAACGTTTCCGGCGCAATATGTCAGGTAGAATTTCTTTGAAATGAAAGGTTCCGGGCGGCAGGCGGAAACGTCGGGATAAAATTTTTACAAAAACCGCATATTTATGCTATAATATGCGCGGTGGCAATAAACCGTATGAAAACCGGGGGTTCCCGTACGCACACTTTCACAACAGAGGACAAACATCATGTACTATATTATAATGAACCCATCTTCCCAGTCCGGCCAGGGACTGCGTATCTGGAAACAGCTGGAACCTGTTTTTGCAGAAAAAAAGATTCCCTACCGCCTGATGATGTCAAAACACAGCGGCCATATCGCCAAACTGGCGGCAGAGATCACATCAGAAAACGCTTCCGGCAGTTCTTATGTCAACCTGATCATACTGGGCGGCGACGGCACGGTAAACGAAGCGCTTCAGGGAATCCGCGACTTTTCCCGCGTAAATATCGGCTTTATCCCTACCGGTTCCGGCAACGACCTGGCAAGGGATATGAAGCTGGACCGGAATCCTGTCAAAATCCTTGAGAAAATACTGGATGACAATATCCTCCGCAAAGTTGATCTGGGGCGGCTTGTCATAAGCGGTTCCATGCAGGCCACGCCGAAAAGGGACGGCGTAAAGGTACCGGGAGACCGCTTTTTTGTCATCAGCAGCGGAATCGGGTTCGATGCAGCGGTATGCGAGGAAGCCCTTTCTTCCCCTCTGAAAGACATGTTGAACAAGGTAAAACTGGGCCGGCTGACATATCTTGTCATTGCCCTGAAACAGCTGATTGCCGCCAGGCGTATCTCCTGCGATCTTTTTCTGGACGGCGGACGCCCCATTCACCTGAACCGTTTTCTTTTTGCCGCGGTCATGATACACCGTTACGAAGGCGGCGGATTCAAATTCTGTCCGCAGGCCGACGCCGCAGACGGCCTGCTCGATCTCTGCCTTGTCGGCCGCCTGCCAAAACCTGTCATCTTCCTTGCGCTTCCTACCGCCTTCTTCGGGAAGCACTACATTTTTCCGCAGATATTCCATTACCGGGCGGCCCGGATTGAGATAAAAACTTCCGCCCCGCTCTGGATTCATACCGACGGGGAAGTGTATTTTAAATCCGACCATATCTGTCTGTCCTGTGAGCAGCAGAAAGTCCGGTTTCTGGCCTGATTCCGGAATATCATTCCAGAAAAGAACATTTTCTTTACACTCTTTTGCACATTTTTGATATTTTTGCGGTAAAATGGATAAAATTTTTATACAAAAGTGATTTTGACTTTTGTATACAATCTGCTATGATATGTTTCATAATAATATCTGCACATCGCAGACTTAGAAAGGTGTTTGATGAAGCATGAAAGCTTTTTTCCATAAATATAAGCATGCCATTCCGCTCCTGATTTATGCGCCGGTCTATATGATATGGTTCGGCCATCTGGAAAAGACCGTAAAACATTATAAGCTCATTCATGTCGCGCTGGATGACTACATTCCGTTTTGTGAAGTATTCATCGTGCCCTATCTGCTGTGGTTTCTTTATGTCGCGGCCACCGTCGCTTTTTTCTTCTTTAAGGACAAAGACGATTATTATAAATGCTGTGCTTTTTTGTTTGCGGGAATGACCGTTTTTCTGCTCGTTTCCACACTGTGGCCAAACGGGCACCGTTTGCGGCCGTTCATTTTCCCGAGAGACAATATTTTCACAAAACTTGTCTCCATGATTTACCGCGCCGATACACCGACAAACCTTTGGCCGAGCATTCACGTATATAATTCCCTCGGCTGCCATTTTGCCATCGCAAAAAGCAGGCATTTCGCAAAGCATAAAGGAATCCGAAACTGCTCGCTCGTGCTCTGCATTTCGATTATCCTTTCGACGATGTTCACCAAACAGCATTCCGCGTTTGACGTGATAACCGCTTTTGTCATGGCCGCCGTGATGTATCTTCTCGTATACCGTTTCGATATCCTGCTGAATCTGAAGCACAATCTGAATCATAAGAATAAAAGAAAAATGGGGCCGGAAACTCTCTGACCCCATTCCGTTTAATTAAATTTGAAGAAACGCTGACAGATTTTATATGCTTCCACCGATATTTTTCTGCCCCCTTTTCCCGGAAGATTCATCGAATTTCCCATAATGCCGTATCTTAATCTGATATAAAGCAGGGCATCTTTCTGTTTGATATATGCCCACAGTTCCTTCTTTTTCTCCAGACTTTCTTCCGCACCGGAACGAATCAGAAGCACGGATGAAATGACCGTGATAATTTCCAGATAACTGATCATATAATTCTTCATTCTGGGCCGTCTGCATATTTCCGGTTTCTTTTCCACCAGATAGTCGAGCATCATTTTATTTACTTTTATCTGCTGGTCAATTCTGGAGATCATGACCTGTTCGTTGACGGACTGACCTTCCCTTCCGATATAGTAACGGTAAAAATTTACGTCGAGATAATACATCGTCCTCACATACGGCAGCGGCTCGAAAACAAAAAGATTATCCACGTAGAACGTGTGCTCCGGCAGTTTCATCCCGCATTCTTTCAAAAGTTTTGTCCTGAAAATAACGGAGTGCATCAGGATGTACTGCCCCTTATGGAAATGCTTCACTTCCTCCCATGTGAAAATCCTGTCTTTCGGCAGCGCATGATGATATTTCATCACTTTATTCTTTTTTGCGCCTTCTTTCTCATAGACGAAATTGCTGATGAGCATATCGAGCGCCGTACTGCCGCCTGCCAGCTCCCGAAGCGTCTGTAAGATCGTCCGGTATGCGCTTTCTTTTACCCAGTCGTCGCTGTCAACCACTTTAAAATATAACCCGGAGGCATGTTCCAGGCCTGCATTAACAGCCGCTCCATGTCCGCCGTTCTCCTGATGAACCGCCCTGACAATGCCCGGATACAGTCTTTCGTATTCGTCGGCAATTTCTCCCGTCCGGTCTGTTGAACCGTCATCCACCACCAATATTTCCACATCCTCCCCGCCCGGAAGCAGCGATTCGATACATTTACGCATATAGGCTTCCGAATTATAACTGGGAATTGCAATTGATAAAAGTTTCATCTTTTCCGTGCCTTTCCTGCCGCTTCTGCGGACATTTTATTCAACCATTCTAAAAGTCTTTCCATCCTTTTTAAATATAATTCCTGTATGCCGCAAACGCAGAAGGAATCGGATAGTTCTCTTCTATTTCATCGGGTGTTACAAAGAGCAGCCCTGCGTCCGTCTGCATTCTTTCCAACTCGTCCACCCGGATGGCATATCCTGTCATGTGCCACTCTTTATGGGTGAAAACATGCTTTGAAAACGGCAGTTCTTCGATTCTGACCGGCGCCAGTCCAAGCGATTTTAAATAAGCGGTTATCCTCTCCTTTGTCTGTTCGCCTTCCATCGAAGGAAACTCATACATACCGGCCAGCAGGCCTTTGTCCGCGCGCTTACGCAGGACAATCTTTCCTTCATCCCGAATAACCAGAATTGTTTTCTTCTCAATTCCTCTCGGCTTCTTCGGCGCCTTGTGCGGAAATTCCGAAGTACGGCCGGCTTTCTGCGCCCTGCAGAAAGCCTCCCACGGACAAATGCTGCATTTGGGCGCACCATTTGGCACACAGACTACCGCTCCAAGCTCCATAAGGGCCTGATTAAAATCGCCCGGCCGTTCCCGCGGCATGACTTCCGCAAGTTCCGCTTCTATTTCTTTTTTCACTTTTGTATCCGAAACATCCCGTTCATCCATGCGCAGTCTCGACAAAATTCTCAGAACGTTTCCGTCCACCGCCGGAACCGCATGCTGAAAAGCAATGGAAGATATGGCGCCCGCCGTATAACTTCCGATTCCCGGAAGTCCGACAAGCTCTTCGTATCCGGCCGGCATTCGGCCGCCATAATCTATAACGATTTTCTCGGCCGCTTTCTTCAGATTTCTGGCCCGGTTATAATATCCGAGTCCTTCCCAGAGTTTCAAAAGCTTCTCTTCCTCCACGCAGGCAAGGCTCCGGATATCCGGAAGCTCTTCCATAAACCTGTCATAATAAGGCTTAACCGCCTCCACCCTTGTCTGCTGCAGCATGATTTCGGAGACCCATACATGATAGGGCGTCGGACTCTCGCGCCAGGGAAGGATACGCCGCCCTCTGTCATACCAGGCAAGCAGCGGCCCGGCAATCCGGTCTAACGGCGACAGGATAACGGGCACTTCCTTCCGCAGCATCAGGCTGTCTTTTCCTATCTCGCAGTCACAGGCGAGTACTCTGACGCCCGCGCGCCTTGCCCGCCGCAGAACTTCGCCGAATTCCGGCTGTGCATCTTCGTTCGGCGAAAAAGAAATCATGTCTTTCATCTGAAGTACGAACAGAATATAGGCCTCATACCCTTCATTCCTTGCGGCCATCAGTTCTTCCACATGCTTTACGGCCCGTTCCGAAGGCGCGTCCGGAAACGCCGCATGTCCGTCACTTTCCAGCGTAACGCCCTTTACTTCCATAAAAATTTTCCGGCCGGACGCCGTTTCCAGGTAAAAATCAAAACGGGAATTTCGATAGGATGTTTCCGGCCGTATCAACGTAATATCCGGAAAAAGTCCTTTCTTATGCAGCCACTCTTCCACAACCTTATTGGGCGCTCCTGAATCGATATTGAATAACCTGCCTGCCTTTTCCACGGCCACAAGATCATATGCCGTAGTTCGCTCCGGATTCTGCCCCTTTTCCAGATATACGGTTACATTCTCCTGCAATAGTTCTCTGCACCGGCCCGTGTTCTTCACATGAACCTTTGTACGCTCACCGTTCAGTTCCACATATGCGATGAACCGGTTCGGCCTGGACAGGAACTTCGCTTCTTCTATATTATTATATTTCATATTTCCTCTCAGTCTTCAATCCCGTCGCGTCAGCATACACGGCAGACACAGACGATCATAAAGTTTATGCCGGGCGTGCGCCTCTCAGCCGTCGTCAGGCTCCTTGTTCTTATAGGGAACCCTCGCCGCCGGCACCACTTCGGATGCTGTTTTCGTATGTACCGCCTGATCATCAAAGAATATATGCGCCCCGAACGCCTTCAGCACATCCGTCTTCTGCACGCCGCCGAGGAAAAAAGCCTCGTCGATTCTGACATTCCACGCCCGCAGCGTGCGGATAACCCGCTCATGCGCAGGCGCGCACCTGAGCGTCACAAGTGCAGTCCTTATCGGCGCTTCTTCCGTTGTCAGATCTTTCTGCAATTCCGACAATGTACGTAAAAATTTGGCAAACGGGCCGGCTTTCAGCGGATTTCCCGCATTTTCCCGTTCATTCTCTTCAAAGGCTTCCAGGCCGCATTCCCTGGAAATCCGCTCCGATTCGTCCGAAAAAAGCACCGCATCCCCGTCAAAGGCAATCCGTATCTGTCTGATCTGATGTTCGCAGTCGTATGTGTGTATCCCGTCGCTGCATATGATGCCCGCCGCAATATTGGAATCGATTGCACTCTGCACATCGTCCTCATATGCCGACAAAAACAAATCGGTTCGGAAAGCATCCAGATACGGCGCGAGCGAAGCGCCGCTCGCAAGTACCGCTCTCGTTATGTTCAGGCCGTAATAAGCGATGGCGTTAAATACGCGAAGCGATGTATCCGGGCTGTTGCGCGACATAATAATCACTTCCACACAGCCTTCCCTGCCGGGCAGACTGTTCAGATTCAGCAACGCTTTTATCAGAGGAAAACCCGGCCCCGGCTTCAATATTTCATCCTCGTGCTCCACCTGGTAACGGCAGTATGCTTCCACGCCCTCTTTCTCAAAAATTTCATTTTCACAGGATAAATCAAACAGCGCTCTGGATGAAACGCCGACAACAAGTCTGTTCTCCAAATCATAAAACATAATATCCCTCCTGACATAAAACCGCTTTTCAAATACCCGGTATCGTTTATCTGATTATCGATCCTCGTCGGAGCTCAGCATACTTTTATAATTGGGAAAAATCCGCCGCTGCCGTCACGTCTGTCCCGGCGGCCCCGATTACCATAAGGCCAAAACCGCGGTTATCTGAGCCGGTTGCATTCAAACCTTTCAAAAGTCAGAAGACAGCCCTTCAATTCTTCATATCTGTCTTCCAGCTCGCCGTCTTTGATCTCAACGTCCACCGCGACCGCCATCGTATTGATCATATCATGGTCAATGCGGTTATGAAGCATACTCAGAATTTCCAGCCGCCGTTCGTAAGAATCGGCGTCCAGAAACTGCAGTACCAGGGGATCGATATTCAGTTCTTCCTGTGGGTCAGCGTTCTCCCAGGCCGCCTTTTCCTCCGGCTTCCGTTCTTCCCGCCCCCTGTTCCAATCATCGGTATCCGTATCCTGCGCGGACGGCCGGTGCATATCCGCAGGCTCGAAACGGTAATATCCTTCCGCATCCGGATATTTCTTTCTGTCTATCTCTTCCATAAAAGAAGAAAGCGGCCTGACATAGATCTGAAAATCTCCGTACATTGCCTGATAGACCACCATCGTTTCTCCGTTTTCGCTGTCTTTCGCAAGACAAAGAATCTGATACAGATTGCCTTTAAAGTGTCTGTACACTTCCTGTGGTTTTGGATTATGTCTCATTTCCTGCTCCATTTCCGATGCTTTGGCATCTCACATGATACTGCAATATTACTTCCCGTACTATTATAATCCCAAACCTGTCAAATGTCATTCACTTAATGTCGTCTAAAATATCAGAAATTCATAGCAGAAAGTGCACCTTTCGTCCTGAAATTCAGTTCCTGCAAGTTCACGCAGAAGCGCTTCCCTTCCCGCCTCATCCAGCCGTTTAATATTTCTATGATGTATCAGGACCGTATAGTCCCTTCTTCCTTCTTCTTCCGCGACCCATCGTATCGTAATCCCGCTGTTCTGATATCCCCGGCCGGCGAGAAGTTCCGCCATATCCGCACAGTACGCTTTCTCCATCGCCGCAAAATACTGTTTCTCACCCTTATTCCCCGCTTTATTTCGGCTCATCACCGTTTCTTTCGCACAGAAAAATATTACCAGCGCGGACAGTATCATCGCCGCCGCATACAAAATCTTTCTCTTCCGCATCTGCCGTCATTCCTCCCTCTTTCGTTTTTTAGGAACATTTGTTCTGTTTATATAATAAAACAAATGTTCGAATTTTTCAATATCTGATTTTATAATAGCAGATACATAGTACCATAAACGGTACTTTTGATTTTCCGATGCAATTTTCCATACAGGATTCGGTTGTCAAAAGGCGCTGTTTACAATACGATTACAGCAATTTCCGACATAAAATTATGAATTTTTTCTCAACACTACTGCGGTAGTGTTGACAGTCCGGCAAAAAAGGTGTAATGTATAACCATGCAGAAACTACTGCGGTCTTATAAAAATGATAAAAGTTTGTGTCTGCGCGGCATCCACAAACTTGATATGCCCAAAAAGCCGCGCAGAAATGAGG
>CAJUDZ010000052.1 GCA_910584965.1 uncultured Lachnospiraceae bacterium
AAGATTATAATAAAGTGAGTGCAATTGTTAGTTTTATGGAAGAGCATGGAGAAATCACTCCTAAGGAAGCCGAAGCAGTTACGGGCAAGTCTGCCGCGACTGTGCGAAGATATTTTAAAATGCTCACAGGTACAAGATATATAGTAGCAGAGGGGAGTACCAACAATATAGTTTATCATATTGCTGCGAATTTGCCAGAAGATGATTAAAATGGTTTAAAAAACGAATTGCCTAAACAGTGATTAGGAAATTTATATAAATGGACTTCAATGTGTGAAAAATGCATTAGCAACGAAACAGACGCAATTTGTTCCGTGATAACACCATGATAACAAAAATTTGAAAAACGTCAGATACAGAGTGAATATCAAAGAAAAAACCACCGAAAAAGCTCTGAAAACCACACAAAATCACCCCAATTTCCTTCACATAAAACCGTGAGGGGGGGCGTACAGTAGGTTCTGGTAGGGTTGATACTATCATCGAGTAATCTTGTAATTAGTGCACTGCGATTTGAAACGGGTAATCCTTGATACAGTATATTGCGCATATCAATCAGCGCCGCCGGCCAAACGCCCGGATGCATTGTATGGAGTTATTCTAAATGCGAAAGAGGAGACAACTGCATTAGAAGCCGTTATGCAGCATGGAGAGGAAGACTTGCCGGAATTTGAAGAGTTTCTTCCGCCATGGATTACCTACCTTGACGATAAGACGGGGCATGATGCGGACCGCCTTATTCTGGAAGCCGTTGATCTGTTAAATGATCTTTCGCTGGAAATTCAGTGTGCGGAAAAGTATGCAGCTGTCCATCCGGGATTATATCTGAATATTGGAAAACGAGAAACATATGCCGGCGGAGTATGTTATTGCGGCAGACGGGGGACTGTCTTTATTGGAAAAGTGTTATTTTGCCGCATGTGAGTCGGATACATCTGCACAAAATTATCTCCGCATGTTGCTAAATGGGTATGGAAACGGAAAGAAAAGGGAAGAACTTCAAAAGCTGTTAAGACTATTCCCGGGGTATAAGAGCAACGGCTATCTGCTGGATGAGAGGAGTTTTCGCGAATATGGCGGAAGCGTGTATTTTAAGAGAATTGATATGAAGAGAAAATAGGAGCAACATTTTTAATAAGGAGGTCCTAATGAGAAGTACAGAAGAACTGGAAAAAAGAATACAATATTTGGAACAGGAAAACCAATACTTGAAACATCTTCTGTCAGACGCTGGGATTTCCTATTCTGAAAAAGAAATTATCGAGAACGTTCACGAATATGATCCAAATCAGGGAGCAAGAATTATACCAATAGACATTACGGAAAACGATGCAAAAGTGTTCTTTAGCATGTTTTGGGGACGCACAGATGTATATAGCAAGCGTACCATAAAGAAATCTACCGGGGAAGTCAATTATTATACACAGTGCTATAACTTTTGGAAAAATGGCTGTCCGAGAATTACCGGAAGTAAGATAAAGTGCCAGGATTGCCGGAGACAGGCATATAAAGAGTTAAGGAAAGAACAGATTATTGATCATTTAAGAGGAAATTCAGAGGATGCCACAGATGTCATAGGTGTTTTCCCGCTTTTGACAGATGATACCTGCAGATTTATTGTCTTTGATTTTGATAATCACGAAAAAGGTGCGGAGAAAAATGATTTTGCCAATGCGGACGATCTGTGGAGAGATGAAGTAGACAGTTTGAGAAAAATATGTGATATAAATGGAATAGATGCGCTGGTAGAGCGTTCGCGATCGGGGAGAGGCGCACATCTTTGGATATTCTTTCAAAAACCAATAGAAGCTGGTCTTGCAAGGAAATTTGGAAATGCTTTGTTAAATAAAGGTGCAGAATCTGTAAACTTAAAGTCGTTTCACTTTTATGATCGTATGCTGCCAATGCAGGATCATCTTCCGGAAGGCGGAGTGGGCAATCTGATTGCACTGCCATTACAGGGACAGGCATTAAAAGAGGGGAACAGCGCGTTTATAGATGAACACTGGAATGCATATCCGAACCAGTGGGAAGTGCTGCTAAGCAAGAAAAAACTTTCAAAAGAGTTTATTGAAGATAAGATAAAAGAATGGACTGAGGGAAGCCTTGATATTGCCACAGGATGCAAGGATATTTTTGAAAACGACAACGAAAAGCCGTGGGATAAAACAAAGCATTTTCAGAAGGAAGATGTGGATGGAATCATGCAGATTACACTGTCAGACGGCGTATATGTGAATGCGGTAAATTTACAGCCAAGAATGCAGAATCAAATCAGGAGGATGGCTGCATTTTCTAATCCTGTCTTTTATAAAAACCAGGCCATGGGGCTGTCTAATTTTGAAAATTACAGATATATTTATCTTGGAAGTGATGAAGGCGGATTCGTCAAAGTCCCAAGAGGTATTTTGGAAAATATAACCAAAGCGTGTGAAAAAGCAGGTATCGAATATGAAATAGAAGATAAGCGGAGTAAAGGGTATCCGATTCATGTGGAGTTTACTGGTAAACTAAAAGAATCACAAATACCTGCTGTAGAAAAACTCCTTCAATATGACAACGGAATACTGAATGCCGCCACAGCATTTGGGAAGACGGTTGTGTGCTGTAATGTCATAGCGAAGAGACGGGCAAGCACACTGATTCTTATCCAGTCGTCAGCGCTGATGGGACAATGGCAGGAAGCGCTTGAAAAGTTCTTACATATTGATGAGGAACTGCCGGAGTACGAAACACCTACAGGCCGTAAAAAGAGACGAAAAAGTATCATTGGAAAGTTACAGGGGGCTCACGATTCGACTACGGGTATTATTGATATTGCTATGGTCGGTTCGGTTTGTAAGAATGGTGAATACCACAGGCGGTTAAAGGAGTATGGACTCATACTGGTGGATGAGTGCCACCATGCTGCTTCAGATACAATCGTGGATATTTTACAGGAAGCGGATGCAAAATATGTATATGGAGTGACGGCTACGCCATTCAGGGGCGATGGTCTGGAAAAAATAAATTACATGCTTCTTGGACCAATCCGTTATCAATATACCTCAAAGGACAGGGCAAAGGAGCAGGGAATAGAGCATCTTGTCTATCCGCGGTTTACAAGAGCAGTCGCCCCGAGATTTTCACAGGATAAAATGCATCCGAATGAGGCATATGAAATTATCCGCAATAATGAAGACAGGGACGAATTGATCATAAGGGATGTAAAACAATGTGTGGATGATGGAAGAACGCCGGTGGTTCTTTCCAGATATGTGGAACATTCACAGCGGTTGTATCAGCGTCTGCTTCATTATGCAGATAAAGTATTTCTATTGTCCGGCAGGAATTCAAAGAAAGAACATAAAGAGATTTTAAAACAGATGAATCAGATCACGTCAAAGGAGAGTATGATTCTTGTTGCAACAGGAAAACTCATAGGGGAGGGATTTGATTATCCGAGGCTGGATACACTGGTCATGGCAACTCCGGTAGCATGGAAGGGAGTAGTAGAGCAGTATGCCGGACGTTTAAACAGGGATTATGAAGGAAAGAAAAGCGTAATTATATATGACTATGTGGACAGTCATATATCCATGTTTGACAGGATGTACCATAAAAGACTTAAGGCGTACAAACAGATCGGGTACGATATCTTTTCCGGAACCGGCGCACAGAAACAAACAACCAACGCAATTTTTGATATAGATAATTATGCAGACGTGTATCGGAATGATCTGCTTACCGCCGAGAAAGAAATTATCATTTCCAGTCCGGTTATCAATGGTAAGAAAGTGTATGATATGATTCATTTACTCAGGGAAAAGCAGGAGGCAGGAATTAAAATTGTCATTGTCACATGGAAGCCGGACTGCTATGGGTATGGGGACAGTGCATACTGGCAGGGATTGCAGGAACAGATGCGAAAGGCGGGATTCGAAATGAATCTTGTGGAGGATTATTGCGAACATTATTGCATTATAGACTATCGGGTAGTTTGGTACGGCAGTATGAATTTTCTCGGAAAAGAAGATGCAGAAGATAATCTGATGCGTATTGTAGATGGGGAAATTGCAAACGAACTGCTTGAAATGACATTTGGAAATAAAAAATATCAGGGTGAGACGATGTAAAGGAGCCACTGCAAAACGATTGCATATTCAATCTGGCTGATTGATTATTGGTGCGGTAAAGATATCAGAGCGTTAATACAAATGCCGTTTTCGAGACATTGAATTATGCACATAGAAGCGGGTTTGCGTATCAAAAACAAGACAATTTTCCGCAAGATAGGGAATGCAGACATTTCAAACAGCTTCTATAATAGTCTTCAGCAGGAGGAAAAAGTATGGAATGGATAGCGGCGATGCAGCAGGCGATTACTTATATGGAAGAGCATCTTATGGAGGAAACAAATTATGAAGATGTGGCAAAGCATGTGCACATTTCGAGTTATGAGTTTCACAGGGCATTTTGTTTTCTTACCGGGATGACCGCGAATGCCTATATCCGCAAACGAAGATTGTCTTTGGCCGGCAGGGAAATTATGGAAACCGATACGAAAATCATAGATATTGCGTTGAAATATGGTTATGAAACACCGGAGAGTTTTACAAAGGCATTCACAAGGTTTCATGGAATCGCGCCTAAATTTGCCAGAGAGGAATCCGCAAAACTTGTACTTTTTAATCCGCTTGCTATTAAACTGACCGTGGAAGGTGGCAGAAGCATGGATTACAGAATCACACAAACAAAGGAACAGAAATTTCTTGCATTGGTAAGAACGTTTCGAAATGAAATCATCAACGATGAAGAAAACCAGGAAATTCCTGATTTTTGGGAAGAGTGTCATCAAAAAAATCTGGTAGAACCGATTCGCAGTCTTCGTCCGGAAGGGAAACGGGATCTGTATGGGTTATGTTCTCCGACGAAAGAAGGCGAGAGTACATTTGAATATGGAATCGGTATCCTGATTGATGAAGAGACGATGGATTTTGATGGCGATGAAATGCAAAAGGCAGGTTATCGTATCTGGGATGTAAAACCGGGAACCTATGTTGTATTTGACTGCATCGGTAAGGATGGTGACTGCATCAGCGACACATGGTCCAGGTTCTACCGGGAGTTTTTGCCGCAGATGGGGTACGAGGCCGAATCGGAAACGGATTACGAATTATATTATGAAAAAGGAAGAAATAATCTGTTCTGTGAACTGTGGATTCCGGTAAGAAAAAAATAATGCGGTAACGGCATCCGCTTTTTCATTTGTTGCCTGTTTTGCTGTCTGTGCAGAGCTGATGCCGAGTACCGTTCACGAAGGGGATATACAATGGTATTTCAGGATAATGTTATAAAAGCGTATTTAAAAAATGTTTATTTCATTACGGGAACGCCTTGCGGCGGAAAGACAACGATTTCACGGGAGCTGGCCAAACGGCACGGTCTATTGGTTTACGATGTGGATGAGCAGTTTGCGAATCATCAGAAAATTTCAAATGCCGCTTTTCAGCCGTCGATGAATAAAACCTTTAAGGATGCGGATGCGTTTTTTGGACGTACCATAGAGGAATATGAAAAGTGGCTGATTGATAACACAAGAGAACAATTGGACTTTGTATTTCTGGACTTGATTCGTCTTTCGCAGGATAAAATGGTATTGTGTGACTGCCATTTGACAGTGGAAGAAGCCGAAAAATACACGGAAGCATCCCGAATCGTATTCTTGATAAAAGAACCATCGAATTTAGTCGGGGAATACTGTAATCGTCCCAGCCATCAAGGGTTTCGCGATTTTATCCACAGCGCGTCCGATATCGAAAAGGCAAAGGCGGCATGTAACGCGGTTTTAAAAAAGCTCAATGAGAAAAGATATAATGATATCAAAGGCAGCGGTTATTTGTGGATTGAAAGGACCGAAAACAGTACGGTTGATGAAACCGTAAGAAAAGCAGAGCGGTATTTTGGTTTTGCATAAGCAGAAGAATTATAGTTTTTCGGCTTTCAGAAATATCCCGCTGTCCTTCCTGTAACTTTGAACCGTTTGAAAGCCGGCCTGATAGAAAAAGGTCTCCAGCTCTTTTTGGCTGTATATTTTCACGTCCCCGCTTTTCGAAAAGGGAATCCAAAAAATATTTGCCAAAAATCTGAGTATTGTTCCAACGTTAGGGTCGGCTATATATACGGCGCCGTTTTTCTTCAACACTCTTTTACATTCATTTACAAATCCCTGTGGATTGTCAAAATGATGAAAGGCACAGCATACCGTTATAATGTCAATGCTTTCATCGCTCCATGTCAGCGGATAGCATGATCTTACCTCGAAATTCATTTCCGGGCAGCGCATTTTTGCGGCGCGAATCATGTTTTCCGATATATCGATGCCATTTGCCTGAATTTTGGCCTTTTTCGATAATTCCCTCAGCAGGGTTCCGTTTCCGCATGCAACATCAAGAACGATGGCGCCTTCGCTCAAATCGATTGTATCGGACAGTTCCCCGATATGAAATCTGGTATATTGGCCTTCTCTGGACATGTCGTATGCGGAGGCTATTTTATTGTACGTAATTTTTGAGTTTTCTGTCTTTTTGTTCATATTCCATTCTCCCGTTCTGGCCCGTTCCGGCCTGTTCTGCTGACAGCGCGGTTCCCTTTGCCCGTTTAAAATTCCGGACAGCCTTCGTTTTCATTCCGATTCCTCCCGTATGCCCGGCAGATTCCACCGGTAATGGCTGGCCAGGATTCGGATGGCGATGACGAGCAGGGCGCTGAGCAGCATGGCATAATCCGAGCGGGTGAACTGCAGGAGCAGGACATAGAGGCAGGCGCCGGAAATGGAGGCGCATGCGTAAACGTGTTTTTTCAGGACAAAAGGCGTTTCCCCCGCCATGATGTCTCGCAGAATGCCGCCGCCGATGCCGGTAATCACGCCGAGAAAAATAAGCAGGAAATGGTACTCGCCATATCCCGCGTCTACGCCGGTATCGACGCCTGTGACGGTAAAGGCGCCGAGACCGATGGCGTCCAGAATGTTCATGACTTTTTCATAGCCTTCCATATAATGGCTTCCGAGCAGATGGGGGCGGAAGCGGAACAGCAGAAACAGGACGAGCACCGTCAGAAAAGCGGCAAATACATAGACCGGGTTTCTGAACATATGGGGAGGAATCGTGCCGATCATCAGGTCGCGGAGCATTCCGCCGCCGACGGCGGTGATCACGCCGAGGACGATGATGCCGAAAAGATCCAGCTTTTTGCGGACTGCGACCATAGCGCCGGAAGAGGCAAAAGCGATGGTCCCGATAATTTCTATGGGAAAAAAGATGTTCGAATGTAATTCCATTTTCGTTCCTCCATATCAGGCATTGATATTGAACTGGCATTCCAGCCTTGCTTTCAGCAGGGCGAGAAATCTGTCGTTTCCGGTAACGGTAAGCATGGGGCCGAAGGACAGAACTTCGATCAGCAGTTCCGTTTCCATATTCTGATTATAATAAATCAGGCATTCATAGGTATTTTCATCAAGCTTCCTGGTATTTTTTTCGTAGTTGGCAAAATGAAGCATGGCCCGTTCGAGCGCGTTCCGTTCGTTGACAATCCGCAGTCTGAGCGGTTCTTTGTAGTAGGAACTCTGAATGAGCGCATTCAGGTCAACGGCAGAAGAGAGTTCCTTTTCCGTCGGGACAACGCTCTTTATGCGGGCGAGGTTGAGAATCTCAAGTCTCATTTTCCCGCGGCCGGTATGCTTCAGGGCGAGAAGGCGGAATTTATCGTTTTTGACGGAATATTCCAGGCGTGCCGGCACATAGTAGTGATGAATCCGGCGTCCGTTTGGCGCGTTGTAGTCGATGTCCACATACTGTCTGTTTTTCCGGGCGTGGAGCAGCGTGCGGAATATGGTGCGGTAGGCTTCGTCTTCCCAGGGATCGCCGCCGGCAAAACGGTCATAATAATAAAATTGTTCCGGCGTCCAGAGCGGCGTAACGGAAGCGAGCATGCGCTGCAGGAAACCGATCTGTCCGCGGTCGAGAAAAAGTCCGATGCGGGGGTCGGATAACAGCGCTTTCAGATAAGATTTTTCCAGGTCGGAAAGGGGCGTTACAAAGGACGGGGAAATTTTGGAAAGATATAATGCGCCGTCTCTATCGAATAGGTTCCATTCTCCGCTTTCCAGTTTGGGAATGATAGAAAGCATACTTTCCTCAAAACCCTCTTTGCTGATCTGTGCGCGGATATCCTGTATGGAAAGAGCGTCCTGATGCAGCAGCAAATGTCGCAATACCTGATAGTAACAGCTGTATCGTTCGGAAAACAGTTCCATGATATACCATATCCCTTTCTTATCCGTTTTTTGATTCCGCCTGCGGTTCCTTTTTTTCTATGCCGTAAATGCGGTACATGGCCTGTAAGTCTCTGTAAAAACGCCGCTCCACGGATTGATTGCTGCATTGTAAGGACAGGATGCGGCCCGTGAAGGTACGAATCCAGGGAAGGAGTTCGTTGGAGTCGAAAACTTCGATTTCATACAGATAAGTGTTCGGAGCGGTTTTGGTGACAACGCCGCCGCGGCCTTCCCGTTTTAAACGTTCCGGAATATAATTTTCGGAAGGTTCCGAAACCCGGAGGGTCATGGAGAGGCTTTCCAGAAAATGGTTTCCTTCGTTCTGAAAAGAAACGCCCCACAGTTTATTCCGATTGCGGTCCAGTTTTTCGAGCAGTTCATCGTATGCTTCCGGGTTTTCGAGGGGAGCCGTTATGGTTACATGCCTGATGGAATCCAGCCGGAAGCAGGTAAAACGTTCGCTGCGGCATACATAACCGCACAGAAAACGCCTTCCGCTCCTGGTGCTGGTAAAAATCTGTAATGGAATGCAGCAGGCCGTGCTGACAGTTTCGCGGCGGGAGCTTTTAATCGAAAGCCGTACGGAGGCTTTCAGACGCATGGCATGCAGCAGCGTGAAAAGGATCTCGTCTTCCAGGGTATGTACAAAAAAGCTGTGCTTTATGCGGAAACTGTGGTTATGATGCTGATAACGCGCTGACAGTTCGTTTCCGATCATGCCGAAAGGACCGGCCATCTGATAAAAGTTGATGGCATCCAGAAGGTTTTCCCGGGAACCAAGCCAGCGGGGGAGCGTATCATCGAGCGAAAAGACAACCGTTTTTCCCTTCTTTTCTTTTAACAGGAGGCCTTCTTTTGCGTAGGCATTGCATTTTCGCCGGACAGCCTGAATATCGAAGAAGGTTTCGTATTTTGTGAGCAGCCCGTCGGTGATTTCTTCCGCGGTTTCCGGCTGTCCGTCCTGAAGCAGGTCAAGAATCAGGAAATGCAGCATGATATCGTTGCCGGTAAAACTTTTGGTCTGCCAGACGCGGAACAGCGGATTGGTATCGAGCAGATTGCTGTCGATCGCGAGGGAAATGTTGGCGCCGTTTGAAACATAGTCTTTGCGCACATAGGGAGAAAGCCAGCATTCCAGCCGCCGCCGTTCGTTATCATAAGTCCGGGGGCTTTTTTCCTTAAAGTCGCTGCGGGTTTTGAAACCATAGACGAAGAAATCCCGGACATATTCTCTTGTTTTGGGAAAACTTCCGATCAGTTCCTGAAAATTGGACATGGACGTGTAAACTCCCGTTTTTCTTTTTCACTCATTATAGCATAAATGCCGGGAATATGTTCGCAGCTTTTTTAAAATGATTATTCCAATCCGCCCTGCTATAATAGCCTCAACAGACAAAGATGTTTGTCTCCCCGTCCGATGAAGGACGGCTTTAACGGATACGGAACAGGCCGCGTACCGCGGGAAAGGAGGATATGTATGTTCGTATTGTATAATGAAAACACAAAATTTCCGGTAAAGATTTGGTTGGAGGATGAAAGTAAGTTGGAGGAAAATTGTCTCGAACAGGCATACCACCTGTCCCGGCTGCCGTTTCTTCACAAATGGGTCTGCCTGATGCCGGACACCCATGCCGGAAAGGGGATGCCGATCGGCGGCGTCATCGCGGCGAAGGATGTCGTGATTCCGAATGCGGTAGGGGTCGATATCGGGTGCGGGATGGATTTTATTCCGACCAATATCCGCATGGAGGATATCCGGGAAGTGCAGACCGGAAACGGAACGCTCATACAGGCGGTGATCGGAAATATCATGCGGGAGATTCCGTTAAATACGGAGCGGTATAAAACGCCCCAGCCGTCGGCGGTGCTTGACCGGGCCGGTCAGGAAATGGAGAAATATGAGGAAAACACGGAATTGCTTCCCCTGATCGAAGACGGCTATTATCAGGCGGGAAGCCTGGGAGGCGGCAATCATTTCATCGAACTGCAGGAGGATGAGAGCGGCTGTCTGTGCATTATGATTCATTCCGGGAGCCGTCATCTTGGAAAGGCAGTCTGTGATTATTTTCACGAAAAAGCGCGGGAGCTGAATCGTCTCTGGTACAGCGAAGTCAAAGAGGAATATCGCCTGGCTTTTTTACCCGTTCAGACGAAAGAGGGGCAGCAGTATATCCGGTGGATGAATCTTGCCATGGACTATGCGTTTGAAAACCGTGCAAAGATGTTGGCAAAGACCTGTGCCATCGTAAAAGAGCTGATTGAAAAACATACGGATTTCATCGTGGAATTTGGAGAAGAGGTAAACTGCCATCATAACTATGCGGCGCTGGAAAACCATTACGGCGCCAATGTATGGGTGCACCGAAAGGGCGCGGTCAGAGTGCGGGAAGGCGAAAAAGCCGTGATTCCCGGCGCGATGGGTTCTTACAGCTATGTGGTGGAGGGGAAAGGGTGCAGGGAATCTTTCTGTACGTCTTCCCACGGCGCGGGCAGAAGCTATTCGAGAAGCGGTGCGATGCAGGCATTCAGCGTGGAAAAGGTCATGGTGGATTTGAAGGAACAGGGCGTCGTGCTCGGCAAGCGGAAGAAAAACGACGTGGCCGAAGAGTGCCGGTTCGCCTATAAAGATATCGATCAGGTCATGGCGCAGCAGGCCGATCTGGTGACGCCGGTCAGGAAACTCAGAACGGTCGGCGTGGTAAAAGGATAAAGAGAAATGACGCGCCGGCGCCGGAAGACCGGGCTGAAAGCGGAAAACAGGACGGGCGGCCCCTGAGGCCGTCCGTCCGTCTGATTTACCGGCAAAATAGTTTTTACAGAGATTTTTACAGGTTGTGAACCCGCAGCGCCCGTATTGCATTCAGAACCGCGATCACCATGACGCCCACATCCGCAAAAATGGCGAACCACATGTTGGCGATGCCGAGGGCGCCGAGCCCCAGACAGGCAAATTTGATCACGAGAGCGAAAACAATATTCTGATAGACGATGGCGA
Organism: uncultured Lachnospiraceae bacterium; assembly: GCA_910584965.1. GTDB lineage: Bacteria > Bacillota > Clostridia > Lachnospirales > Lachnospiraceae > UBA3282. Next base: position 11,316 of record CAJUDZ010000052.1, read on the forward strand.
GGCATTTTCTGGAAATTTTAATGCCTTTGGCGATCTTCAACGGATCGTCGTCCATCAGAACGACGTCGGCGGCTTCGATTGCCGCATCGGAACCCATTGCGCCCATCGCGATGCCGATGTCTGCGCGGGAGAGAACGGGAGCGTCGTTGATGCCGTCACCGACAAATGCAAGTTTTTCTTTGGAAGATCTGGTGTTTAACAGTTTTTCCACTTCGGCAACTTTATCGGCCGGAAGCAGCTCGCTGTGAATTTCATCAATGCCCAGATCCGCACCGATTTTTTCCGCTGTGCGTTTTGTATCTCCGGTCAGCATGACGGTTTTTTCAATCCCGGCTTTTTTCAGGGCCAGGATAGCGGCTTTGGCATTCGGCTTTTCGATATCGGAGATAACAATGTGCCCGGCGTAAGCGTGATCGACCGCGATATGGATGATGGTGCCGATGCTGTGACAGTCATCACAGGGAATGCCGAGCCGTTTCATCAGTTTATCGTTTCCAACGGCTGTCGGGCGGCCGTCCACACAGGCGGTGAGGCCGTGGCCGCTGATTTCTTCGATATCTGTTACACGGTTTCGGTCAATTTCCTTTCCGTATGCCCGCTGTAAACTTTTGCTGATCGGGTGGGAGGATGCGCATTCCGCCAGCGCCGCGTATTCCAGCAGTTTTTCTTCCTCCATGGTGTTGTGATGGATGCCGCTTACCTCAAATACGCCCTGTGTCAGCGTTCCTGTTTTGTCGAAAACGACTGTTTTCGTTTTGGACAGGGTTTCCATATAGTTGGAACCCTTGATCAGGATGCCTTCCTTGCCCGCGCCGCCGATTCCGGCAAAGAAACTCAGCGGAATGCTGATAACGAGCGCGCAGGGACAGCTGATAACGAGGAAGATCAGGGCGCGGTAAATCCAGTCGGCCCACCCGGCAGGAGCGCCTGCGATCAGGCAGAACAGAGGCGGAACTGCCGCAAGCAGCAAAGCGGATATACAGACAGCGGGCGTGTATACTTTTGCGAACTTGGAAATAAAGTTCTCCGATTTGGATTTTCGGGAGCTGGATTCTTCCACGAGCTGTAAAATTTTGGAGACGGTCGATTCTCCAAATTCTCTGGTCGTCCGAATTTTCAGGACGCCGGTCATATTGATACATCCGCTGATGATTTCGTCTCCGTTTGTTACCTCGCGGGGCAGACTTTCTCCGGTCAGCGCGCTGGTGTTCAGGGAAGAAGCTCCTTCCGTAACGATTCCGTCGATCGGGACCTTTTCTCCGGGCTGTACGACGATGATGCTTCCGATGGAAACTTCGTCCGGGTCAATCTGCTCCAAAACGCCGCCGTTTTCGATATTGGCGTAATCCGGGCGGATGTCCATGAGCGCGCTGATGTTTTTGCGGCTCTTTCCGACCGCATAGCTTTGGAACAGTTCGCCGATCTGATAAAAGAGCATAACGGCGATTGCTTCGTTGTAGTCACCGCTTTTTTCATAAATGGCGAGAGCGATGGCGCCGATTGTCGCGATGGCCATCAGGAAATTTTCGTCAAATACACGGCCGTTCAGAATGCCTTTTCCCGCTTTTCTTAAAATATCATAGCCGATGATCAGATAGGCCGTCAGATAAAGGAGCATCCGGAGCCATCCTGTTACCGGTATAAAATGCAGGGCAATCAGCATAACAGCAGCAATGATGATGCGAAAAAGCATCTTTTTTTGTTTTTTATTCATAATAATAACCATGCCTTTCTTTTAGTTTAATCCTGCTGACATTCAAATTTATCAATTAAGCACTTGTTTAATTGATATAAATGCAGTATACTGTTTTGTATAAGAAAAGTCAACCGGCGCCGTAAAGTCTTTTCTAAAAGGGAGAAAAGCGTTTCCAAAAGGGAGAAAAGCGAATCCGTGAAAAGAAAACAGCGCCGCACAGAAAGGGTGGTCTATGATGTCAGAGCTATCGTTACCGCATCACCACGGCGGGGGCTGTCGGGAAGAATGCCTGAAAGAACAGTTAGACAGGCTGGAAAATTTTCAGACCGTGGCCGATATTTTCAAACTGCTTGACGACACGAGCCGGGTGCGCATTTTCTGGCTGTTATGTCATTGCGAGGAATGCGTCATTAATATTTCAGCGCTGGTGGAAATGACGAGTCCGGCCGTTTCCCATCACCTGCGGCAGCTGAAGGCGGGAGGGCTGATCGTTGGACGCAGAGAAGGAAAAGAGGTCTATTACAGGGCTGCGGATACGGAACAGAGCAGGCTTCTGCATCAGGCCATTGAAAATATGATGGAAATTTCCTGTCCGCATCCGGTGTGATGGAAAAGTACCGGGGATTATGCGCATAAAACGATTGAGGACGGAGTGTTTGCATGGATAAGCAGTCAATTGATCGGTCAGCCGGAAACAGGACGGAGATTTTTTCCGGCATCGTGCTTTCTTTTCAAAATTATCTGACAGAGCAGGTTTTTTGCCGGCATGAGGCGGAGAAAGAGTGTCTTGAAATTAATTATTGTCGGAATGGCCGTATCGGATGGAAGATGAAAGACGGGCGTTCCATCGATCTTGGGCCGGGAGACTTCTGCATTCATACGAGACGTTTGTGTGCGGGCTCCAGAATGGAGATTGCGGAAGGACGTTATGAAGGGCTGTCGATCTGCATCGATCTCGCGCGGTTTGAACAGGAACCGCCGGAATTATTGGACGGAACCGGAATTACGGGACGTATGCTGGCGGAAAAGTTTTGCTTTCACGGAGCCCTTCGTGGAGAGGGGTTTTCGGGAGAGGATTATTCGGTTTTTTTCGGAAACGAAAAGACAAAAACTATTTTTGACGGATTTTACGATAAGAGCGAGGAGTTTAAGAGGTCCTTTTTCAGACTGAAAACGCTGGAGCTGCTTCTTTATCTCGGGGAAGTGGAGCGGGGGCAGCGGAGGGAGAACGGGAAATGCAGGCCGGAGCAGGTGGAGACGGTCAGGGAAGTTCATGCGTATCTTCTGCATCACATGGATAAGCGCATTACGATTGAAGAATTGTCCCAGAAGTATCTGATGAATCCGACGACGCTGAAAGCCGTATTTAAGGAAGTTTATGGGGAGTCGCTTGCTTCGCATATGAAGGAACACCGTATGCGGAAAGCGGCGGTTATGCTTTGCAGGACGACCGACAGCGTCGCCAGGATTGCGGAGGCGGTCGGCTACGGAAGCCAGAGCCGCTTTTCCACGGCGTTCAAGGAAGTGTATCAAATGCTGCCGTTAGAGTACCGGAAGGCGCACGCGGGACAGGAGGAAACAACAGACGAAAATGAGGAATAACATAGCGGATTGAAAAACCGGCAGGATGAAAAATTCCCGTGAAAAACTCGGGCAAAAAATCGGTAAATTCCCTCTTGCTAAATGCTTTAAAGTATGGTATCATATCATTCGTTAGGTTGCTTGTGAAAGCATGGCTCCGTGGTCAAGCGGTTAAGACATCGCCCTTTCACGGCGGTAACACGGGTT
>CAJUDZ010000053.1 GCA_910584965.1 uncultured Lachnospiraceae bacterium
ACGACGAAGATGAAGAAGACGACGAAGATGAAGAAGACGACGAAGATGAAGATGATGACGACGATGAAGATATAGAAGACGACGAAGACGAAGATGATGAAGATGAAGAAGACGACGAAGATGAAGAAGACGACGAAGATGAAGAAGACGATGAAGATGAAGAAGATGAAGATGATATAGATGACGAAGAAACCAGAGCAAGAAAGCGAAGGGCTTACAGGCGTAAGCGGCGTATCAGGAACCAGATCATCGCGTATATGGTGGTAATACTCTTTTTAGCGGGACTGACAGCAGGCGGGATTGCTGCAGGACGAAAAGTTTCTGATTTTATCAGGGAGAAAAAACAGGCAGATGCGCAAGAGGAAGTGCAGGCAGAACCTGAGCCGGAAATCAAACCGGAAGATATGATTGTTGAGGCTCCGCCCGAGGTAGAAGTGCCAACCAAAGAAGAACAACTGGAAGAAATTGTTACCAACAGCATTTCTACTATGCCGATAGAAGATAAGGTTGCAGGGCTTTTCATTGTTACACCCGAAGCATTGACGGGTGTGGGAACCGTTACAAAAGCGGGAGAAGGGACACAGAAGGCATTGGAACAGTATGCGGTTGGCGGATTGATTTATTTTGATCAAAATATTTTGGACAAAGATCAGCTGACAGAAATGTTGTCGAATACCGTTCCGATGAGTAAATATCCGATTTTTCTTGCAGTCGACGAAGAAGGCGGCAGTGTCAGCCGCATAGCAAATAGTAATATTGAAGTAATTCAGGTGGATGATATGGCGGCAGTCGGTGCGGGAGGTGACGCTTCGACAGCATATGAAACCGGTGTTACAATCGGTTCCTATTTAAGTGCGCTCGGATTTAATTTGAATTTTGCACCGGTAGCGGACGTTGCGGCGTCGGAAGACGGAGGTGTGCTGGGAAACAGGACATTTGGAATGGATGCGAATCTATGTGCTGATATGGCTTCTAACGTGGTGAACGGAATGCAGAGTACCGGTGTCAGCGCATGTCTGAAGCATTTTCCGGGACTTGGTTCAGCGCAGGAAGATACCCATGACGGAAGGGTTGAGATATCAAAAACGGCGGAGGAAATGCGGGCTTCCGACTTTATTCCGTTTCAGAAGGGTATTGAGGCAGGTGCTGATTTTGTCATGGTGAGCCATGTAACCGTACCGGCGCTGGATACGGAGGGGCTGCCAAGTTCCCTTTCGGGGGCAGTCATTACGAATATTCTTCGCGGAGAATTAGGATTTAACGGTGTTGTAATAACGGATGCTTTGAATATGAGCTCAATAACGGAGTATTATACGCCGGAAGATGCCGCAGTACTGGCTATCGAAGCGGGAGCAGATATGCTTTTAATGCCGGAGGATTTTGAAGCGGCTTATAATGGATTGCTGGCGGCGGTTCAGGAAGGGCGGATTTCAGAAGAACGAATTGATGAATCTCTGAAACGGATTTATCGTATTAAACGAAGGGATGATGTGCAATAGCCACTTGATTTACAGGAAAACATCAAGTTGTCGGAAAATTACAAATAATTATTTTAATTGATAGAATTAAGAAAATTTTATTTTTAGCGTTGACAAAATCTATGAAGTGTAGTAAGATATTACTTGTCCGAGAGAGATATAAATCTTAATCGGATAAGTGATAAGCGCGAGTGGCTCAGTTGGTGGAGCACGACCTTGCCAAGGTCGGGGTCGCGGGTTCGAGTCCCGTCTCGCGCTCTTTCCTATGGTATACCCGGAAGCAGTTCCGGGTATTTTTGTTATGTGCCCGTCGGGCACGGGTTACAGTTCTTTTTCTATATTTTAAAATCCAGCCCCTGCTTCATGCAGGCAAGCAGCGTGTCATAATTATCCCTGTAAGTCAGGATATAGTTCTTTTCCGTCGTCACCATGTCCGAATGGCCGAGCAGATCGCTGATGTATCTTGTCGGCATTCCGGAAGCGTGCAGCATCGTTGCAAAGGTCTTGCGTATCATGTGAGTGTTAAAATAGCGTATGTTACAGCGCTGGCAGAGCCTCCGCAGCGTCCGGTCAAGGGAACGCACCAGAATAGTGCTTTTCCCGTCATAAGCAAGACATTGGTTTTTGTAACCGCATTTGTCATGATGAGCGCGAAGCTGTTCTAAGATATAAACGGCTTCCGGAAGGAGCGGAACTTCCCGCACTGAAAAAACAGTTTTGGTCTCTTCCACGACCTGATAGACCATTGAGCCGGAGCGGCTGCCATTTTCATCCCGGCGGTAGGCTTTTGTCTCCGTTTTACAAATACGGACGGCCTTCCGTTCCCAATCGATGTCCTTCCATGTAAGGGAGGCAAGTTCTCCGACCCGCAGGCCGAGAAAAAAATTCAGTGCAAGGCAGAGGCAGGCGGAGCGTTTTATCGGATAGATATCTTGGACAATAACCAGTTCCAGGAGTTTTTCCACGTCCGCTTTCGGAACGGCAAAGTCCTGATGCAGTTTCGGCATGAGTTTTCCTTCCGGCACACACCGCCTGACCAATTCCCAATCCAGAAGCCTTGCTCCGCCGAGATGCAGGCACCTTGCATAAGACATGACGTTGTTTGCTATCTGGAAGATTCTCGCGAACTCTTTCGCAGTTATATTCCCCCGTCCTGCAATGATTTCCGTCAGAAAGCGGATAAAGGCGTTTTCGTCCAGGACAGAAACGTACTGCATCACAAACGTGCTGCCGGCGTAATAACGGTTATAGGTCACCTCAATCCGGTCACAGCTCTGGGCACGGATAACATTCATTTTCATTCGAAACCACAGCTTATAAAGTTCCTCGAAAGTCTTTTCCTGAATTTCCGGCCGCTCCACGACGCCGTTGTTCATGCCGATATTCCCCCATTCCTCCAGTGTCATGACTTCACCTCCAGATTCAGATCGAGAAAAACCAGGCCGGAGCCGGTATCTTCGTCTTCCCTTTCTTCCGGATCGGAAGAGGGCAGGGCCAGTGGCGGCGCGGTCGCGGGGCCCCTTGCATCCCCGCTCGCACGCCGTCCCTGTCCCGCCGTCTGTCCCGGGGAGTCGAAATGGTTGTACGAATCATAGACTGCGAACAGTTTTTTTGATCCGAAAAAGAAAGTGCCCTCTAACCGCTCTTTAATCGGATACCAGCGTTTCACGGCCACATACAGGTTATCGCCGGTCAGGAGTCCGATCAGGAAGCCGATATAACCGAAACGGCTGACCTTACGATGAATTTCTTCGTATTCGATGAGACAGCGGACCTGTCTGTCCAGCATCCGGTCGAACTGGGCGGCAAGAATGATGTCATAGCCGTAGTGGCGGTGCTGAGAAAAGAAAGACATCCATCCGCTGCGGCTGATGTTCTGCCATTCCCGGCTGTTGAACAAAAGCTGCGCCTCATCGATAATCAGCAGAATTTCCCCTTCTTTCAGCCGCCGGCCAAGATGCCTTGAAAGCTTTCTGGAAAACTGTAAAAGACGTTCCGGCGTCAGACGGTCGTTCATAACGAAAAGATAAGTGCCTTTCCGTCGGCTTATCGCTTTGGTATTGACAAAAAAGTTTCCGATAATAACCCGTTTGTGCATCCGGAGACGTGTCCGGATTTCCTTTGCAGTGTGAAGGCTTTTGCCGCTTCCCGGCGTGCCGGAGTACAGTTCGATCATCTTTAACATTCCTCTCTTTATAAAAAGTTCGATATGTTTTGTTAAAAGTACACAAAAAGAAAGCGAAATTTTCCTTCCGATCGGCTTCGGCCGGGAGGAAAAACGGCCGTTTCATTTGTGCATATTTCATAAAATATGAAAATCATGCAGCAAATCTTTACGACAGCAGTTTCACCCACCGGGCGACGACACTCCATGCGTAATAGGCCAGTATTGCGCTGAGCCAAAGACTCCCTATCTTTACGAAAGTCCCGATCGGCATGAACCAGTTGATGTACCCAAGATAAGGCAGGGCAGACAGTTCCCTGATGACCGGCAGAAAGGGCGATACCGGGAAAAGGGAGAGCAGGGCGGACAGAAATTTGTCAAGCAGCTCTTTCATGTATTCAATCATAGTAAACCTCCATTTTCGCAGCTTTTTACCACTTAATAACTTTTGAGGTTGCAAACATTAAAAAGATAATAAAACTGACTGTTTCACAAAGCCGTATTACTTCCGCCACGTCATCAAAAACCGACATATCCAGTTTTACAGTTTCTTCATAGCCGATGGCCGGGATGACGACCGGGAAGTCAAAGCAGGGGGCTTCCGGTTCCGCATCCAGCACGCGCAGCAGCGCAATGAAATCAAAAGGAATGCAGAAGGGGAAGACTGCCTGCAAATCTACTTTGTAAGAAGACAGGTCCTCATCCGGTTCTTGGCCAGGCTCCTTGTCGGGGTCTTTATCCGGGTCCGGCTTAGTGCCGGGTGTGGTGCCGGGAAGAGGATGGGCGTCTATATTAGGCCAGTAAATGGGCGGAAGCTCCGGGGACGGCAGAACAACGGGAGCCGCCGGGATGCCGGGCAGAAGAGAGAGGTCAGTCCCGGTAAGGAGCTTCTTTAAAAGTTCAAAAAGTTCTGCCGGCGACAGGTTGTTTCCGATGGCGTGCACTCCGGCCTGCTGAGCAACAGCCAGAAGCTGATTGAGGGAAAGCCCGACATTTGTCAGGGGGTCAATCAGAATGCCGGCCCAGTCATCGGAGAGCCAGTCGGCGATCTGGTAAGTCTTTGCATAGTTCAGGGCGTCGGTGACGGCCCCGGTGCCTTTGAGGTAGGACTCAGCCTCAATACGGCTGGAGAAAAGAGGACAGTTCATGGAATATGAAATGAGACTGTTATGTATATCTTTTACTGTATCGGAATGATCAGCGTATATTCCGGATTTGCCACCCTGCACCCATGTCCATGTACCATCGCGGGCATATTCTACGGCCCTGCCAGCATTATCAAGCCTTAAAAAAACAAAACTCGTTGTACCAGCAGGCGATTTATAAATATATGCGCATACAGGAATCCGTGATATACCGGAATGCTCATAAACATTTAATGCCTGCATGCCAGATGTTATATAGGAAAAACTAATTTGTGATGAATAATTGTACGGTTCCCCGGACCACTGTGCCTCGATATCATGCTGGTCACAGTATTTGTCAATTATCGGCGCAAGAACGGCATGTTCCGCTTCCGTCATCTCTACGCCGTTTACCCATTTCTGGTAGAGGCTGCTGATATTTGACATTAACCATGTAGCACCAAGCGCAGTCATATTCCAGAGATCCTGCATAGGATTTTTTGTTGGTTTGTTATCATTGTTGTCATCATCGTCGTTGTTTTCCGGAGGCAGTCCGCCCTGAATGACTTCCCATTCCGTTTCGCGCACAAGGTCAAGGGCCTCCGTGCCGTAGACATACTCCTGGCCGGTGGTGTCAGTGAAAGACATAATCCATCCGTCAACCGTTTCGGAACAGGTGTTGATCAGATCATATCCGAAGCGGGCGATTTCTTCCCGGTTGTCGATGATCTCGCCCACGCAGTAAAAGGTTACTGCGATGGAACCCACAAAAAGACAGATTTCTGCCAGAGAGGCCACTGCAATGCCGCCGATCTCAAGTCCTGTCGCCTCAACCGTGCTGATATCATTTGTCTTTATGAATAAATCGCCGACCGATACGGACAGTATCATAACGGCAAGAATACATGCCAGAACTTTTTTAAAGAAATACTTTTTCAAGGTTTCATTCCCTTCCTTTACTTTATTTTCCTTTTTTTGTACAATTATTTCAAAGGAGCGTCGTTATGGAACATTTATTTGAAAGCATAATACTTATAGTTTTCTGTATCTGTCTTTACAGAGTATTCTGCAGAACGCCTAAAGTAAAAGTAGTAAAAGCACCTACTACAAAAGAAATCAGGCGCCAGCGAAAAAAGGACAGGCGGATGCGGAAGATAAAGCGGAAATTTAAGCTGCCGTACCGCGGGCGGACCGAGATTGTAGAGTACAGTAAAACCAGGCCATATATTGAAAGCGCATGGAAAGAACTCGAAAAATAACCTGTTATAACTCTGAAAAAAAGGCAGAGGCAATTTCATGCCGCTGCCCCTTTTCCATACTTCTAAAACTTAGTTACCCCTGAGTCTCCTCAGCCAGCTGATTCCAAACCTGATTCCAACAATCGCGCCGGTAACAAGAACGATGGAAGGAACAACAATGCCAAGAACACTAAAAAGCTGCCCCTGCACAGTAGTAACAGCATCGGTCATTACCGCCGTGACGTCAAACCCGGAGGCGCCGCCTCCCGCTCCTGCTTCCAGCAATGATAAAACACCAGCTAATTTCATAGATTTCACCCCCTTTTCATGAGCGACATGATGCTTGTAAAAACATAGTCGATTATTATTACAATGAAGCCCAGTGTGCCGCCGAGGGCGGTTCCCAGACCTGCAATGTAAGCCATCTGACGCACCGTAATTTCCAAAACTTCTCCCTCCATGTCATACCCTCCTCAAACGGAACCCGTGGAGGAGCAGGACACCCAGTACCGCGCCGAGAACAAGGGAGATAACGGCGGTTCCGCCGTAAAGGACGTCCGTCTGGACAGAGACGCTTTCTTCCAGCAGTTCCAGCTGTTCTGACAACTGGGTGAACTGTTCCGGGGAAATCGCTTCCGCTGTGTCTGTTTCCGCTTCCCCGGAAAGACCGAATGTTTCCGGGTCAAACTCGTAATCTTCCGGCAGTATCAAAATGCTGCCATTAACATTCAGACTTTCCGTCGGCGTTTCTGTTTCGTCTTCCGTCTGGCCATCCCCGGTTTCTGTTTCCGCATCCCCGGTTCCGTCCGTTTCCGTATCGTCCCCGGTTATCTCCTCGTCCGCCGCATCATTGTCCGCTTCGGTATCTTCTCCGCTGTCTTCCGGTTCCGTTTCATCTTCCCCGGAGTGCGCTCCGTCGGTATCCTCCGGTTCCGCCGTCTCATCCCCGGTAATGTCCGGCACAGCTTCCTCTGATTCTCCGGAGTCTTCCAAATCAGGAGAGATGTCCGGCAGTTCCATTTCTTCCGTCGTTTCCATCATTTCCACGCTTTCAGTTCAAAATCACCGAGCCGGGGTTTGCCAAATGCGCCGATTTCATAGGCCGGTATAAATTCCTGGCCGACGCAGGAAGCGTCCAGCGTTCCGACCTTTGCATCCGGCAGGAAGAAATCCGTCACGCGCATCCCAAAGTTTCCCCTTTCGTTATCCGCCGGCGTACACTGGCTTGCCACGGTTACAACTGTTAAAGGACTGTTATCTGATTTTTTCTTAAAGTTACGATAGCCAAGCACCTGAAATCTGATTCCACTCATTTCCTTTCACCTTTTCCTTTCCTTTTCTGTGCTGTTTACTGCTGTTATATGTCAAACGCCGGCAACGGCGTATAACACCATGTCTTTTCGTCTGTATCACGCCGCCAGCGCAGCGCTTGCTTTTTTCCTTTTCCTCCGCTATAATAAAAACAACCTGTCCCCGTTCTGCGCCGGATGCCTTAGTAGGGGTATTATCGCATCCGGCCGGGGTGAATGGAAAATTTAATAATAAACCGACTCATAAAATAGCACTTAGATAATAAGTGATATCACCTTGAATCATAAATATATTATCACGGTGATAGCACTATTGTCAACTTTTTATTTGAGGAAAACAAGATGCCAAGTGATAAACCGCAAATCCTTATAAGAACAGAGAAAGAATTAATTGAAAAACTCGATATAATTGCAAAAAAGAAAAATCGCTCCAGAGCAAATTTAGCAGAAACAGTACTAAAACAATATGTTGAACAATACGAGCAAGAACACGGTGATATCCCAAGTGGGGGGGGTATTAACTGACTTTTGCATTGCTTAATTTTCTTTTCGACGCATCTTGCATTCAATATTTGCATATGCTATAATGCCAGTAGGCAAAATAGATATGACTTTAAGTCGGTCAATGAAAGCACCAAACGAAAACCCCAGAGCAGCCACTCTGGGGTTTTCTGTTCCCTATATCACGATGGGACTAGGTCGAGGTTAGTTGTCATGTTTATCGCTATCTAACCATTTGATGACATAATGACACATTACACCACCCACGACAGCGACTAAAATAGATATAATAAAGTCGGTCAACGATTGCACCCCCTTTCCGTTGCCGGATTGGGTATGACAACACCAAAAGTATAGCACATCCTGTCGAAAGTGGCAAAAGAATTAGAACGTTATCCCTGTTGATGAACTATGCACAAAACTGTTTTCATTCTAAAGCCGGTTCCTTTACAACCTCAAAAAATTCTTTCGGCCGGCAGTATACGCCGGAATCACAGCGTAATTCATAAACAGTATCATATTCATAAATGACATCATATATCTTATTTTCTGTCAAATCAAAGCCTGTAAATAATGCTTTTACTTTCATTTTATTTCCCTCCTTTTTATTGTTTCGTATAAGGTCAGCCAAAAGCCATGCCGGCGCAAGAAGAAAAAGCACCGGAAGCAGAAGATGGGAGCCAAAAAAAACGGCCGCTTTTATGACTGTCATAAAAATCCTTTCCCCGCATAAGCGGAAGTATATGACCCGTTGCGTTCTGCCGTCAGCCCGCCGCCCCGATGGGACCCGCTGCCCGGCAGTCTGCCGCAGGCGGCAGACCACTCACGTTTTTAAAAGCACGGACAAGGAGGAGCGCGCAGGCGTACAGTTCCCGGCTTCCCGGACAGCATTTTCAGGCCGGCAGTTTTATCCGGCCTGTTTCTATACTGGCAGCGCATCATAATCAGACAGCCATTCCGGATTCTTTCCGGAAACGAGATGCCGTAGACTGCTGCTCATACGCGAAACGGCATCATCAAAATGCTGCGTAATAATGTCCAGACTCCCGCCATCGGCAATGATAACGCCGGCAAGGGTGGGAAGACACTGTCTGACAAGCCAGCGTTTTTTATCTTCGATGGTTTTCTGTGCTTCCCGGACAAACAGGCGGAGCTTTCCGACTGCGCCGACAAATGCTTCCCAGAGCGGATGGGAAGAGCAGCGGGAGCGGTTGGAGTCATCCGGGACAATCAGCCGGACATAATTGTCCAGGATGCCCATGACAATTTCCCCTATCTGTTTCCTGTTTATCAGAAAATCAACGGCCATATCCGCCCGTTTATTTTTCAGTTCCAGCTCCCAGCGCACCCATGCGTTTTCCAAAGCAGCATCCGTCGAAACGGCTTTCTCAGCAGAAACATCCGCCGGCTGGAGGGCTTTTTGTTTCTGCTCCAGCTGCTTGTCATAAACACGCAGCATGATATCGCTCTGCCTTGAGCCAAAGTAGAGCGTATGTCCGGTCTTTTCGTTTACAAAAGTAGATTCATAAACATCCCGCCATGTACGAAATTTGCTTACCACATCCTGCCTGTCGAGGAAATCCCGCACATCTTCCACGGTAAAAAAACGTGTGCCGAAGTCGTCAACAGCCAGGTCAAATTTCGTGAACCATCCGATGTTCCTGACCTGTGCAAGAAACTCAAGCATCACCGTATTGTCGAAATCACTCAGGGAAAGAACATCTTTGGCAAAAGGGATATCAAATGTTATTGAATTTTTAAAGTGTTCCAGAAGGTCAGCAATAGCAGAACTGCTTATCACAACATGGACGCCCATATCTTCATTACCGTCGGTGAGGATTGTAACCGGGAAACCATCCAGCCGGTACATCTTCTTATAGCCGTTTGCGCCCCGGGGAAGGAGCAGGAAATCGCATTCCCGGTAACCGAGAAATTCGGCCATTTCTTTCATGTTGGGAATAATCGTGGAAGTAAAGGCGATCCAGTCGATAGAAGCGGAGAGGGAATTGTGCAAGTTTTCAGAATTTCCGTACATTTCAAAACCTGTATTTAGTACCCCCGTATTACTATACCGGGGGTACAAGTCCTTTCCGGATTGACACGAGATGTCAGAAAATATATAATATTATCATAAATAGTCAGATAATATCACTTTTCCGCGGGGAAACTATTCGAGTCCCGTCTCGCGCTCTTTGAAAAAGTGCGGAAACGTTGATAAATACAGCGTTTCCGCTATTTTTTTGTGTCTGCAAATTTGAAGACAGTTGAAGACAGTCTATAAAGCCTGTGATATGAGGTTGTATGTCTCTAAATCTGTTAGCGGATTATACACATATCCTAATGTAGTTGACAGACTGCTATGCCCTAGCATCTCCCTGATACAATCCAGAGGTACACCGTTCGCGTTCAGATTGCTTGCATAGGTCTTTCGCATTTTGTGTGTGCTTTTGGTTGTTGTTCCTTGCCGCTGTGCATATTTTTCAAGCACATATGCAATTTGTCTTGTGGTAATACGTTCGCCGTTCCTCATAAAGATATAACTACCCTGTTTTGGTATTTTCTCCAAAATGGATATCGCTTTAGGGACAAGTATCACATAACGGTCACGGTTAGTTTTTGTATGTTCCACCACATCATAAAGATTTGTTTCCTGATTCCTGACTTCTTCACGGAAAACATGAAGATGTGATTGCTCCTTGCAGTCTTCCCATTTCAGAGCGACCAATTCACCAACCCGCAGACCAAGCAGAAAGTTAATTTTAACCGCTAAGAAAACTACATCTTCTGTTTCCGCATACATTTTATCAAGATATTTATTCAGGTTTTCTAATTCTTCTGTATTATATGTTTCGGTCTTGCCTGTTTTTTTAACAACCTGTCTGTACTTTACAAGAATTTTCACATCATCCATTGGATTGTGTGCAATGTATTTTTTCCGAACCGCATATTCAAAGCAACCTATAAGAATAGTTTTACATTATTCCATTCTTTTTTTGTCATGCTGTATTCTTTTACAAGACGGTTGCATTCGGATTCTAATAACAGTGTATCTATCCGGCGAACTGGCATATTATGTAGTTCTGACCGTTCAAAATAACGACTGTAATGCTGTTTATGCCGTGTAATCGTGTTAGGGCTGTCCGTGACTGTTCTCTTGTATTCCAACCATTCCAAAAATAAATCAGAGAAAGTGAACTTGTCAAGGTGCGTTTCGTCAAAATAAATCGGGATAAGTTTTTCCAGTAGCGCATCTTTCGACTGTGTGCGGATGATTTTTCTTTTCCCGTCTGCATCCTTATAATATGTCTGCCACCGTCCCTTTTCGGATTTTGGTGCGGTTATTTCATAGGGGTGCATTTTTGATAACATCTTTTCTTTCTTTGCGTTCATAATTGCTTCACGCACGTTGTCTGCATATGTCAAACGCCGGCAAGGCGTATAACACCATGTCTTTTCTCGGTCTTTTCGCACGTATCGCGCCGACTGTGCGGCACTTGCTTTTTTCCGTTTCCTCTGCTATGATAGAACCAGCCTGTCCCCGTTTTGTACCGGATGCTCTAGTAGGGGTATTATCGCATCCGGCCGGGGTGAATGGAAAATTTATAAGTCTATAACAGATAATAAAAGTTAATAACTCGTAGTAATTACAATATGTTAAAAGTTATTAACTGTCAATAACAATTTGATAGGAGTAACTATGCCCACCAAAAAACCAGTTATTCAAACAGTAATTGATGAGAATATATATAATAAGTTCAAAGAAATTTGTAAAAAGGAAGATAGAACAGAGTCAAAAATGGCTGCTATAATAATAAAGGAATACATTGAACAGTATGAGCAAGAACACGGCGATATCCCGAGTGGGGGGGATTAATTAGTTTTTGCATTGCTTTTTTCTTCTCGACGCATCTTGCATTCAATATCTGCATATGCTATAATGCCAGTAGGCAAATGAGTTAAACAATGTATTCATGCACCAAAAACGAAACCCCAACAGAGGCAACTGTTGGGGTTTCTTCTCGTTTTAGGGACGAGCAGACCCAGGCTAGATGTTGTCATGATTGTCTTTTCCGTCTAGCCATTTGCAAATATAGTAGGCAACTATACTTGCCAGCACGGAAAGAATAAACGAGTTAAACAATTTTCATGCACCCCCTTTCCGTTGCCGGATTGGGTATGACAACACAAGCAGTATAGCATATTTTGTCAAAACTGGCAAAATTTTTATATTTTATGAAATATGTACGAATAAGATGGTCGTTTATCCCCCCGGACGAAGCCGATCGGAAGGAAAAATACGCTTTCTTTTTGTGTACTTTTAACAAAACACATTTATTTCTGTATCTTGTTCCACCTGTTGGCAGCTTCGAAATGTTTCCCGTATTTTTCTTTTTGGTCGTTTATGAGATCAACAAGAATGCGGACTGGCGTAAAAATAAGGACCGCCGGGAGCAGAAGCTGAGAGCCGAAAAAACAAAGTTTTTTATTATTGTCATAAAAATCCTTTCCCCGTATAAGCGGAAGCGTGTGGCCTGCTGCGTTCTGCCGTCAGCCCGCCGCCCCAATGGAACCCGCTGACGGCAGTCCTTTCCGCCTTTGACGGAAAGGAACACTTAATTTTCTGAAAAGCACGGACAAGGAGGAGCGCGCAGGCGTACAGTTCCCGGCTTTCCGGACAGCGTTTTCAGGCCGGCAGTTTTATCCAGCCTGTTTCTATACTGGCAGCGCATCACAATCCCGCAGCCATTCAGGATTTTTTCCGGAAACAAGATGCCGGAGGCTGCTGCTCATGCGGGAGACGGCATCATCAAAATGCTGCGTAATAATGTCCAGGCTTCCGCCGTCGGCAATGATGACACCGGCAAGGGTGGGGAGGCATTGTCTGACCAGCCAGCGTCTTTTATCTTCTATGGTTTTTGGCGCTTCCCGGACAAACAGGCGGAGCTTTCTGACCGCACCGATGAATGCTTCCCAGAGAGGATGGGAAGAGCAGCGGGAGCGGTTGGAGTCATCCTGAACAATCAGCCGGACATAATTGTCCAGAATGCCCATGACAATCTCCCCGATCTGCTTTCTGTTTATCAGGAAATCAACAGCCATATCCGCCCGTTTATTTTTCAGTTCCAGTTCCCAGCGCACCCATGCGTTTTCCAAAGCAGCATCCGTCGAAACGGCTTTCTCGGCAGAAGCATCCGCCGGCCGGAGGGCTTTTTGTTTCTGCTCCAGCTGCTTGTCATAAATACGCAGCATGATATCGCTCTGCCTTGAGCCAAAGTAGAGCGTATGTCCGGTCTTTTCGTTTACAAAAGTAGATTCATAAACATCCCGCCATGTACGAAATTTGCTTACCACATCCTGCCTGTCGAGGAAATCCCGCACATCTTCCACGGTAAAAAAACGTGTGCCGAAGTCGTCAACAGCCAGGTCAAATTTCGTGAACCATCCGATGTTCCTGACCTGTGCAAGAAACTCAAGCATCACCGTATTGTCGAAATCACTCAGGGAAAGAACATCTTTGGCAAAAGGGATATCAAATGTTATTGAATTTTTAAAGTGTTCCAGAAGGTCAGCAATAGCAGAACTGCTTATCACAACATGGACGCCCATATCTTCATTACCGTCGGTGAGGATTGTAACCGGGAAACCATCCAGCCGGTACATCTTCTTATAGCCGTTTGCGCCCCGGGGAAGGAGCAGGAAATCGCATTCCCGGTAACCGAGAAATTCGGCCATTTCTTTCATGTTGGGAATAATCGTGGAAGTAAAGGCGATCCAGTCGATAGAAGCGGAGAGGGAATTGTGCAAGTTTTCACAATTTCCGTACATTTCAAAACCTGTATTTAGTACCCCCGTATTACTATGAGGCCGCTGAAAAACATACCGTTTTTCATGTTTAAATTTCAAATACACACAAAAAATCCATCAGGTTCGATTATTCTGGTGGATTTTTTGTGATTCGAATAAAGTTTCCGATTATTTCAGATGTCATCTCTGTTTATTTTTCACTTATCAGCTTGATGATCCGTTTGAGGTTTACTGCAAATATAGTCATTGCCCCCTGCATCTCCATGTTAATAAGGCCTGATGATGTCGCTGTGTCATAACCATGCCTGTGCTTTAACTCGCTGTTTTTTGATTCTATCTTATAGCGTTCCTTCATTTTTTCTTTGAAGTGTTCTGTTTCCTGAAACTCTGCCTGTTTACTGTGGGCATCGCTTTTTAGGGTTTCGCTGTATGTTTTCTTTTTTGCCCCTTCCTTATAGCATCCGTCCCTGTACGGGCAGCATTTACATTTCTCAACGTCAAAAAAGCAGGTCATGCGGGGATTATTATTCTTCTTTTCTTTTTTACGTCTGTTCAGGTATTTATGGTCTGCCAGATGTCCTGCCTTGCACTGGTACATCCCTGCATCTTTATTAAATTCAAATTCATCTTCTTTTGTCCGGTTTCCCTGTGTGATGATGCCGTTTAGTCCGGAAATCAGTTTATAACCGCCTTCCTGCGCCGCTTCGATATTTTTCTGCTCGGAATAGGCTTTATCT
>CAJUDZ010000054.1 GCA_910584965.1 uncultured Lachnospiraceae bacterium
TCCCGTCCTGCCTTTTCCAGCTGTTCTTCAAGCGGTATCTTTTTGTATGCCATAGGTTCCTTCTCCTTCCGTCCGGCTTCTGTCTGCCAGACCTTTACAAAAAAATAGCCGGGCAGCGGGAGCTGCCCAGTATGTCAGTAAGAGGCATTGCTTCGGTAAAGCGCCCAATGAAAACAGAAAACCACACAGGACTGCCGTGCCGGTCGGACGTATGGCCTGTCCTGCGGCTTTATGCCCCGGCAGGAATCAGCCGTTTAAGGATTTTCACTGTAATCCGGCTGGTCTTTCCCCTGTGTGGGGCTGGATGCAGGCAATGCGGTCTGCCGCATGGAAAGCGTTTGCGGTGAGCTGTCTCTGCCATGCGCCCGCTTTGGGGGACCATTTGAAACCATTGCTTTTCAGTTCCAAGCGCACTGCTTCGTCAGGTTTTTCATCAAAATATATCCTGAGCCGGTTATCCTCTTTGCAAGGCTCTGCATATCCGCCGTCGAACTCCCAGCCGGCATAAACGGTCTCTGCTTTCCGTTCCAGTTCCTCAATCCGCTGTTTTACTCTGCGGATTTCAGCGCCGTTGTTGGAGAGCTGCCAGGGCAGGTAAGGCGATTTGCCGTAATGCCATCTGGATTCCATGTCAGATTTTAATCTCTGAACCTGTTCCGTTGTCAGGAACGGGCAGCCGTCCAGCGTGCCTTTCTCCCGGAAATAGCTGTTGACGAGCTTCATCGCCTCCTGTGATTCTTCCAGACTTTCAAGCTTCTCCTTTAATTTCCCCACTGCGTCCGGGTCATCGGCGCTGATTCCGCCTGTGCCAGTGCTCTTAATCCTGTCAAGGAGCCCCTGTATCTTTTTCCATTCCTCCATGTTCCTGTCACGGGCGGCGTTCTGCTTTTCCTTTTTCCGTGTGGGGAAGTTCGCCGGGCCTGCGATGAGGACAGAGGGCACACGGGCGTCAATCACGAATCCGTTATTCATGTTCTCCGCAAGTTTGCGCGCATAGGAATCAAGCAGCCGGTCTATCTTTTCATGGTACATGGGGTCAACCCGCCTTTTCTGCGCTGCGGCAATCCCTGCCGCCTTATCCACCATCTGTCTGTATCCCGCAGTGGCGCTCCCTGCCTTATAATCCGAAAAGCTGTTCATCTCCTTTGCGCGGCGTGCCGCATCCTCATTGATTTTGTAATAATTCACGTCACTCATATGTTCTGGTATCTCCTTTCTCTGGTATAAAAAGGCGGCATCCTGTTCAGTCGTCTGAATGGATACCGTCCTTTTTGTTCTTTTACGGGTCAGGGGCAGGTTTCAGCTCATAATCCTCCATCTGCTCCTTTGTCAGCGGATGGGGATAGAGTATCTCGCCCCATGCGTATAACCGGCCGCCGGCAACCGGGCGCCTCCTGTCTTCGTTGTAGTTGACAATCATAACGGGGCTGTTCCCCTCCGGCTGCGGGTAGGTTGCGATGTCCACCGGGCGCTGGGTGGAATAATAGCGGTAGAATACAGCTGCGCTGTGTCCCGTCTTTTCCCGCCTCCCGTAAAGCATACGGTAATCCCTCTCCCTCCGCCGGAAATCCTCCTGCGCACCGTCCCTGCTGGCATGGCAGCTTTTATGGTAGTAATCACGCCCGCAGGCAGTCTGTGTGAAATTCCAGACCGCAGACTTCTCCGGCATCCCCGGCACACAGCCCAAAGCGAAGCCGTACCCTGTTTCAAACAGGATTGTCTTTTGAATCTCATAACCGTCGATTTTGTCCATTGGGCCAATCCTCCTTTCGGGAGAGCGGCCGGCACAGGAACTGTGCAGAAAGGTGTGCATTGAAAATGGGAATGCAGAAAAAAGCCCGGCATTTCTGCCGGGGAGAGTGTATGGCCAGCATTGTTTTCTGCCTGAACCAGTCACTCTACATATTCAAACATCGTCCAGATTTTTTCTGGCGCCGTGCCAAGAAGCAGGCATACAAAGGATAATGCACCGGCATAGTTATCTGTGCCCTCAAAATCTTTGAGCAGTTCAAGAATCTCGTCAGTGTTGTAACTGTTATTATGGATATCCTTTAGCCTCAGTTTCCTTGTTGCAGTACAGTTCATCATTCATGCCTCCATTTCCTAAAAGGGTCCTTTTAGTTCAGTGACCGGCACAGGTTTCCTGTGCGTATGACTGTAAATGGGGATAATAAAAAAGAAAAGCCCGGCATTTCTGCCGGGGGATTACGGATAGTGTTAAATTATTTTTCTACTTTATGGAAAATTCCCATACGGCAAATGTATGAAACAGAAGCCGCGTTCACCGGCATGAACGAACAGATTGACAGCTTACAGTCGTCATATCAGACGCTGACAGGTATCATAGAATCTTATAATGAAACAGGCTATATCAGTTTTGACAATCTTCAGTCGATACTGACAGCGGACGAAAACCTGATTGCCATGTTAGAAGTGGAAAATGGGCAGTTAGCCATTAACCAGACCGCTTATGAAAATCTGGCGGCGGCCCAGTTATTAGAATTTAAATGCAAACTGAATGCTGCCGCTGCTGCCGAAATTGAAGCGCTTGCTAAGGCCAGATCGTTAGAAGCGACAAACAATAATGCCGCTGCTTCTAACGATGCCATATCAAAACTTGATACGGAAACCAATGCAATTAACCGTAATACAATCGCTGCTGCATCCAACGCATTGGCCAAAGCAAAGGAAGCAGGCGTCTCAGACGAAGAAATACAAAGTATATTGGATAAATACAACGAAATATGGAATGCCGCAGTCAATAATTTCAAGGGTGATTTTTCCGGTTTTATGGGCGGTGGTATATCGGCCGCGGGTAAAGCCGGCGGTCAGGCTGCAGACGCCTATCTTGAAGCATTCCAAAAAGAGTATGACCATTTAAAGGATTTGTCAGACCGCGGGGAAATATCCGAATCACAACACCTTACTGCCCTGCGCGCTCTCTACACAAGATATTTTAAAGACCGGAAAGAATATCTGGACGAATACAAAAAATATGAATCTGAATATCTTTCAGGCATGTTTGACCTTCATAATAAGGCCCTAAGCGGCATCAGCACCCTTCTCAATCAGAAAATAAACGCGGCAAATGATGCAAAAGATTCCGCCATATCAGCGCTTGAGGAAGAAAAAGAAGCTGCCGCAGAGGCATACCAGACACAAATCGATGCACTCGAGGAAGAAAAAAATGCGATCGATGACCTGATCAAAGAAAAAGAAAAGAAAATCGACGCCCTGAATGAAGAAGCCGATGCGATTCAGAAAGCCGCTGACACCAGAAAGAAAAATATCGATCTCCAGAAAGC
The DNA here is from genome assembly GCA_910584965.1 of uncultured Lachnospiraceae bacterium. Classification (GTDB taxonomy): domain Bacteria; phylum Bacillota; class Clostridia; order Lachnospirales; family Lachnospiraceae; genus UBA3282. Next base: position 3,306 of record CAJUDZ010000054.1, read on the forward strand.
GGAATATCAGCTGGAACGGATGCTCAACCAGAGAACAACAGCCGTATACAGAGAAAATGAAGGTTTCGTTTTTGAAGCCGATACATCCGGAATCCGGGATGCGCGCGAAGATGTCAGGAACGCAGAAGAAGGACTGGAAATCAACCGTCTGCAAAATAAGGCAGATCTCATCCGGAAAGAAATCAATTTACTGGAAGAAAAGAAAGATGCACTGACAGAGGAACAGGAAGCCATTCAAAAGATGCTTGATGAATCTAACAAGTATTATGACAACATGATCAAACAACAGGAAAAAATGTGGGATTCCATGATCCGGAACATGGAACAGCAGAAATCCAGATGGGAAGAACTGGCTGATATCGAACAGATCGCAGATGCTTACAGCAAAGTCCAACAGGTATTTGGCGAAATGGGCTATACCGTTGAAGAGGTGCTGAATGGAAACGGACAGGCCTTTGAAGATTTCAAGTCCAGATATATCAGCATCCTGTCAGACATCAATCAGAATGCACCGTTCCTGGATGGGTTAGCGTACGCTTCAGGCGTTGCAAGGGAACAATTCGGAAGCATTGTATCAGATGCACAAAATACCGTACAACAGTTATCACAGACCTTCAGCGACGGAACATTCTCAGACGCGATTTCCAAAGGCGTTTCGGATGGCATTGTTTCGGCACAGCAGGAACTCAATAACATGAACCAGCTCGGAAACGATGCCGGCGAAGGATTCATTGAAGGCTGGAAAGAAAAATCGACAGAAATCTCGGATGTCACAAAACAGACCGCGGCGGAAGCTGTGGAGGCCTTTGCGGAAGGCCAGGATTCGAACTCCCCTTCCGAAAAATATAAAGTACTTGCCGGTGATGCGATAGACGGTCTCCTGCTTGGTATGGAAGAAAAGAAACAGCTTTTTATAGATTCCATACGATCTATGTCAGAAGAAGGCGTGCTTGCTTTTGAAAACGGATTCGCGTTTGATGATAGTACGATAAAGACCTCTTTCGATTCTCTGATATTACTGATTCAATCCGTATCCGAAGCACTGGGGTTCGGCACCGAAGATTCTGTTGGCGGCCTTCTGGGTGCCTTAAACCAGTTAAGCGCTTTTTCATTTGAAGAAAACGCCGAAGGCGTTATTGCCCAATTTGAAGGACTGAGAGCCGCCATCGACGGCGTTGTCTCCGCTATAAGCGGCGGAGGCGGTGAATCCGCGGAAGGAAAAAGCCTGTATGGAAAATCCGTATCAATTTCCAAGCGCAAACAAACAGGCGGAAACGGCTCTGAAGGCGGCGGCAATTCGATTACAGGAGCATTCACGGCAATGGGTGAAACTGCCAGAGAAGTCATTGGTGAACCGAATGCCGAAGGTGACGGAACCGTAATCGGTGAGTTTGGGGCTTTGGAAACCGCGGTAACCGATGTGGCGGACGCGATCGGCCGCGATCAGGAAAGCGATCCGAAACTGTCAAAAAGTAACGAAGATTCCGTCAGCCTGACTGATTCCATCATAAGTCTCGGTGAAACGACTGAAGAAACGCTTGGTAAATCCGGCGGAGACGGCGTAATTGGCAGATTCGAAAAGTTTAAAAACGTAATCGGCGAAGCGAACGAGCATGTAACGGGAATTTATACAGGACTCAAAGACATTGACGGCCAGACGGCTGAATGTACAATTAAAGTTACCATTGAAACGACCGGCGACGGACTGTGGAACGCTGCCGGAGCTTCAATGAACCTGGGAAGTGCACAGTATAATGCACAGTATCTTGGAACTGCATGTGTAGAAGGAACAGCATTAGCCTCCGGTAATTGGGCCGTACAGTCCGACGAAAAACGAGCGCTTCTGGGTGAATTGGGTTACGAAATCATCGTAAGGAACGGCAGATTCTTTACGGTTGGCAATAGCGGACCCGAAATGTTCCATATTAAGCGCGGAGATATCGTCTTTAATCACAAACAGTCCGTCGAACTGTTAAAAAACGGACATACTTCCGGACGAGGCAAAGCATATGCTGACGGCACTGTCGGCGGGGGAAAGATACTGACAAAAGAAGGACACATATTATCCCCTGTTCCGGACGATCATCCCATGATGCAGATGCGGAAGAAATTTGATGCTTACCTGCAGAAAATGGGCGGTATGGAAGTCCTTTCTGTCAATGCAATGGCTGAACATAACAGAAAGATGGGGGAAATTATGAAGCAGATAAACATCAGTAATATTGTGAATCATAACAGAAATATACATCCTGTTATACATCAGAATATCACATTGAACTGCCCCAATGTAACCAACGATTCCGGCGTGGAATATATCCAAAGGCAGTTAGCCCATTTAAGTCAGAGGGCTTATCAGGAACCGCTAATGAATTATTGATTGAAAAACAAATTTCCGCACCCTGCAATAAGGGTGCGGTTTATGTATGGAGGAATGATTATGGATTTAGGAAAAGAATTGCTTAAAACAATGCAGATTATGATCGACAGAAAGTTCCGGAACTACAAATCGGACCGTACTTACAAGAGTGTCGTTAAACGGCTCGATAAAAGGGGCTATGTCATCCTTGACGAAACCGGCAGCGAAAGAATTGTACAATGCTGTATACCCGGCGTTCATTTGCAGGCAGGACAACTGGTTTACATAAAGGAACCTTTGGGCCGCTTAAACGATATCCATATCTGCGGTATCATAGAAAATAAAGGGAATCCAGGCCGAAAAAGATAACGGACATTATCAACGTATTGATGATGAATAAATTATGGTAAAAAGATTGTCGAATATGCCAATATATGATAAGATCAGGATATGGGAACAGGACCGGCCGGTCAGAATTTTTACAGGTATTTACGGGGGATTATCATGAAACACTTAGACAAAATAAAGCGGATACTGCGCAAAATGACAGAACACATGCCTTCTATTGTATCGGCGGCTTCGATTATAATATCGATTTTGACGCTGCATGAAATGCAGGTGGAAAGAAACCACGCCTATCTTCCGCGTGTGGTGATCGAAGATTCGGCATGCAAATGCGCCTCTGATATTACGCTTTTACAAAAACCCTATAACTTAATTGTATACATAGACGAACTACCGCTATTCATTCCCGATATGGACGGTTTAACGCTTGGCACCGGTAATGAACCAATTCATGAAGATGTTTATATAACGGTATCCAATATTGGGAATGGAATTGCGGAAGATATCACTTTCCTATTCGATGAAGATAATCAATGGGTTAAAAGGGTTATTGAAATAATAAATGAAATGAATCCTGATAGTCCTTATTCATGGACAGAAGATCAAAAAACAGGAATACTTCAGATACAGAAAAATGGATTTGTTTTTGGCACTTTTGAAGATTCCTGCAAACTATCATATTTATTAGCCAATGGGGAAAAAACCAGTACCGTATATCTTCCGGCAAAATGCAGCAACTTCCTTGAAATTTACATAAACTATATTTATTATTCCACCAGTGATTTTTTGTGGAATCTGAATCGTATACCGGACCTTCCTGTAAAAATATTATATCACGATATACAGGGAAATAAATATGAAAGAGAACTTATGATTAAAATTGAAGGAGAATATGTATTTATAGACCTGGAAGAAGGTACCTATTATATTAACGTTAAATTTTCAAGCGACAATACCGCTGTTGGTGACACTACTAAATAATGACACCGCATAACAGGCAACGGTTTATTACCCTATTGCAGATAGAATATCACTGTTGCCGCTCTTCTCTTATAATTTGTTGCTCTTTGCAGTAATAATTTTATTCATCAGATTATTCATTGACATTATTTTCTGTAAAATATAAAATTGTTTATATAATCTTAATAATACGGAGGATAATATATTGTGGCTAATTTAATGAAGTTATGTGGTAAATGTATAAAATGGACCAGCGAAGATATCACAAAATGTCCTATGTGTGGAAATAGATTAATTGAAGCACGTTTAAGCAAGATTTATTGGGATAAAATTTCAGACGACGAAAAAAAAGAATACACACAAAAATATCTAAAAAGTGGTGAATCTATACCGGAAGAGCCAGATAAGAATTTATCCGATGACGCTGTCTTTCAATTAAAAGGATATAATGGACAATTATATGTATATGAGGATAAGTTATTAATTGAACGGAAAGGATTTTGGGGAATGCTCACAAATGGTTTAGCTGGTAGTAAAACAATACCAATGAGCAGTATTCAAAACATTCAATTCAAAAAAGCCAGTGCGTTTATTAAAGGCTTCATCCAATTTGGAATTTTAGGGGGCGTTGAAAAGCAACAAGGTTTAACTGGTGCTATTGATGATGAAAATTCAATTGTATTTTTAGAAGAATGCAATCAAAAAGCAGAAGAAATAAAAAATTATATTGAGAAAATCATTTTATCAAGATGTAACCATTCATCATCAAATCGAAACGCAGATAATTTTTCTGTTGCTGATGAAATTCTTAAATTAAAACAATTGGTTGATATGGGAATATTAACACAAGACGAATTTAATTCAAAAAAGAAACAACTTTTAGGAATATAAACCTGTTCGACTGTGGCTGAGGCAATTATTAAAAAACTTGCACTGGCATATTTTTAATAATCGCTTCAGCCTCAAAAGCCATAAAGTGATAGTAATTAAAACTGAATACCGAATATGCCTTCCTTTCATTGAATGTGCCTCCCTTTCATTCTGCTGATTACCGTTTCCTTATAATTTGCGGTCACACATAATACACTGAGGCTTACGATTGCAATCATGAAAAATTTCTCCGCGTACGCCAGATTGATTCCCCATTTTGGTGCAAAACCATTAAATAATTCCAGCCGAGTCAGACTTACCGGTGAAAATCCATATGCCCAGTCCAGCCAGTCATTTGAAATACAGATATCCAAAACGGCGATTAGCGCCCCTGCGAATGTTCCTGCTGATTTAGCAGTTATCTTATTTCCAAAATAGATCAGCAATCCAATACACAGAATACAGGAAAATTCCAGCAGGATACTTATAACCAGCGCATCGACAGGTTCATATTGCCGCATAATATTCTGAGAAACCGACAATTTCACGCCAAAATCTGCTCCGGCATTTGTCTTCCCCAGCGTCCCCCAAATCTTGCCCCATTCGTTTGACCATGTAATATGCCCGAGAAAAGGAATAATCGCTGCAATCACCAGACTGGCGATATAAAGAATCGACGTTTTTAAAATATAAAGAATCTGCCCCAATCCCCATGACAGTTTTCCTGCCCTGGAAATCATATATTGATAGGATTCATCCTCAAATGGGGCATTACAGAACAAAATAACTGCACACGCCGCTATAACAAACTGAATCCTGTAATTATTGATTAAAAACACAAATGCAAACGGTGTGGCATCTATATGCACGCTCTGGCTGAAGGTTAATACAGCAGAAAGGCTTTCCATCACATACAACACAACAATTATCAGGATAAACGGTATTCTGACATTTTTCCACAATATTCTCATATTATATCTTGATACCTTATTTGCTTTCATAAAACATTCCATCTTTAAGTCCTCTCGCCATCTTTCTCGTAAAAACACATCCCATCAGAAAAGCCAAAACACCTGAAACAATGGCAGCAATCATAACTGTGTATCCACTGTCTTTAATCACGGTTCTGCCTATCAAAATCTGATCAAGCCGCCATTTATCATCAATGGATAACATCTGGCTTATCCTGACAATCACATAGCTCCCAAAAAACGGAAACATCGTAATGACTAATCTGTCCGTTAAATATAATGATGCAAACAGGGAAACTCCAGCCCATATCATTCCACGCATAAATCCAAGCGCTGCCTCTGTCATGCAGTAACGAACCGGGGAATGAACCGCCAGCCATTTATGGAATAAATCTGTGGTATCGGCAGCTGATGCTTCATAATAATCACTTGTCATTGGAAATCTCGTACGCAAAAACAGGATCAGCAAAACCGTACCAAATGCAACAACCAGTCCGCCCATCAGGATATTTACGATATATTTCACAACACTATATCTTCGCATTCCCTCTCTGGAAACAATATAAGCAACCGCCCTGCTCTTTCTTTCCTCGCAAAAACTGGCTGCAAAAGGAAGTGTCGCAAAAACTGGCAATATATATTTTCTGCACATTCCTCCGAAGGCGGAATTGCTCGTAAAATAATATACACACCAGACGCTATTGCCGCTTTGCATTGCACTTATCAAATCATTCCATGAATCAAAGCAAATGCAAAACATAACGCCAATAATTGCTATAACAGCGCTTATATTTATTGTCCTTTTCCATTCATTTATGAATACTCTTTTCACGAAATTTCCTCTCCTGTGATTGCGTTAAACCGAATTGAATATCTGCTGTCTTCAACCGATTGTCCATCTACTTCAAAATCAACGCACCATACCGGAATCAGTTCCATCTCTGTAAAAGAATCTTCCCTCAGAAGCGGGAAATACTCCATCCAGATATTCTTTGCCCTAAACTCGCTTGTTAAAATCACATCGCCGAATTTTTTCATGATTGCTTCTTTGATACCGTCCTCACCTATGATAACCGCTTCCTTCTGATGTTCCTCAGAAGGCTCAAACATTCCCATCATGGTTATCATTTCAATCCCGTTATTTGACAGCAATGCCGTTACAGTAGCCGGATATGCCAGAAATCTCTCACTTGTCTGCCTCAGATTTGGCTCATTTCGGTATACGGGAATCCCATTTACATTCATTCGGAAAATAATCCTATATACTTCCAGATCTTCTTGAAATGTATCGCTTCCATATCCCTTTGCCGACAAAAACTGATAGTCGCTATCTTCCATAATTGCTTTTTTCACATTCTCAAAATCCGATTGATTCATAGCAGTCACATCGAAAGCTTCCGGTTCTCCACCCACGCCAAGCATCTCTATAAAGCTCTGCAGCCCTGCAATGGCCTCTTCTTTAGACATAAAAGACAGATCCCTGTCATCTGTCAATCCCATCTCCCCCGCATAGAAACAATAGGTGTCCAAATGGGTTGCCATATCATTTCTTTGATAAGTAAGGGATCCCCCCGTAAATTCGTCGCTCCCATCATCAAAAACAAGGTTTCCTTCCGTATTTTGCCCTGTTGATATTGTCGATATTGCCTCCTGTACGATATCATAGTCAAAGCTTTTTAACTGCGTAACATACTCATAAAGGTTATTTTCCGGCATTTTCAATTCTGCACTGATGAACAAATTTTCATCCAGTTTTTCATCTACAAAAACTGTTGCGTCCTGTTCATCTCCGACATTCATATTTGTTTCATCCTGTGTTTCAACCGTTTGCGTGTCTGCTTCTGTACTACCATAGTCAATACTTGGTACTTCTTCCTGAGATGTATTAGCACAACCGCCTGATAATGTCAGAAAAACAAGCATACTCATTGAAACTATTACCGTCTTTTTCATCTTTTTCATCACCATTCTTCGGTCTCCCCTTCCTTTCAATGCAGTAAATTACATTTTTCTTTTTGCTGTCCTGTAAAATCAATGACAATTCCCATTATCCATGTTTCAGTCATGAGTGCAATCCCTCCTGCGCCAAACGACACTTTTCACCTTTATTTGGTCATCCGGGCAATATTTTTCACTGATTTTTTCTGCTTCTATTTTTTATTTCACCCCAAAATCCGCCAAAAAATGTCTTTTCATGTAAATATTTTGTATTCTCCTGACCTTTATTGTATAATACAAGGGATAAATGTAGCAAATTACATGAAAAGAGGTATGTAAATGCGAATACTCATCTGTGACGATGATGCGCTGATCGTTGAACAGCTTCAGAACTATATAAAAAGCTTTTTTGAAAACATTGGTGTGAAATGTCCTGAATTAATCTGCTTTTCTGATGGAGAATCTCTGCTGGCAGATCATGGCGAAAAAGATATTCTGTTTCTTGATGTTGAAATGCCCGGAATGAATGGTATCTATGTCGGAAATGAGTTAAAAAAGAAGAATGATAAAATTATTATTTTTATTGTGACCTCTTATTCTGAATATCTTGATGATGCAATGCGGTTCCGCGTATTCCGATATCTTTCAAAGCCTTTGGATAAACAACGCTTTTTTCGTAATATGAAAGATGCGGTTGACCTGTATAACACCATAACGGTAAAAATCCCAATTGAAACAAAACAGGGGGTGCACACACTACCTGCATCCTCCGTCATAATGGTAGAAGCAAACGGCCGAAAAATAACGATACATACCACTCTGTGTGATTTTGAATCCATTCACAATATGCAATATTGGCTGGAACTCCTCCCTAAAAACCGTTTCTTCCAGACGCATCGCAGTTTCATTATCAATTTTGAACATGTCACGGATTTCGACCATAATCTTGTTCATATGGCTGATAATCAGTCCGCTTATCTGACAAAAAGAAAATACAGCTCTTTTAAAAAAGCCTATCTGCTTTATTTAGAAAGTACGAGGTAAAGTAAATGATAAACACAATCTGCTATTTTTTTAGTTTTCTTGTCGAAGCAATCATACTTTGGCAATACTCCTCCCATTTATTTCCCGCAAAACACTCCCCTCTGAGAAAGTCAGTCGTACTATGCGGTTTATATTTTATCCTGTTTTGCGTGTCACTGTCTGAATTTATATGGCTTAATGCCATTTTATATTTTTTGTTGACTTTCATTTTCCTTATGACACAATGTTATCTGAATTGGTATACGGCAGTATTTCATTCTTCTATTCTGACGGCTGTTATGGCAATGAGTGAATTAATTGTTTATGGAATTACCAAGCGGTTTGCCCCTCACTTCCTGGAGCATGGCAGGGAATTTTATCATCTTTTATTTTTTGCTGTCTTTAGTAAGCTCATATTCTTTGCTGTTGCTTATATACTGATGCACCTGATGCAAAACCCGAAGAAAACAAAAGAAAAATATGATAAATCTGTTTTTCTTCTTGTTTTCATCCCCTTAGCCTCCATCTTTATTATGTTTACTTTTATCAATATTGGTGAATCTGTTTCTCTCCCATCGTCACTTGATTGGATGATTGTCGTGAGCGCTGTTTTTTTACTGACTGCAAATCTGCTCATATTTGAAATCAATCAGTATCATCAGAAGAAAAACATGGAATTTACAGAAATGCAATTACTGCTTCAAAAAGAGTCAGATTTGGCAAAATACTATAAAATGCTGAATGCACAGAATGAAAACCAGCGTATTTTAATCCATGACATCAAAAAACACCTGCAGTCCATTGATACGCTGAACGAACAAAAGGAATATGCTAAAATAAGCGCCTACATCCGACAATTGGCACTTTCCTCAGACCTGAAAGAATCTTCCCGGCTGTGTGACCATGAAATGCTAAACTCCATTCTATGTCGCTATATGCAGCAGTGTAGTGACAATCACATCGCTTTTCACGCCGATATACGAAGCGGAACGACTGATTTTATTGCGGACAACGACCTTACCTCATTGTTCTGCAATCTGCTCGACAATGCCGTGAATGCGGCTGAAGACATTCCGGAATCGTTTATTGAAATCAGTACAGGCAAAAAAGCAAAAACGCCGTTTACAGTTTTGACGGTCATAAATTCCTGCCGGACAGATCCTTTCATAATGAAAAACGGCAGTCCGGCTATCAGTATACCCCGCAGCCAAACGCATGGTTTCGGACTTAAAAGCATCCGCAAAATTGTCGCCAAGTACAATGGAAATATGCAGATATACTACAATTCCGATACGTTGACGTTCCATGCA
>CAJUDZ010000055.1 GCA_910584965.1 uncultured Lachnospiraceae bacterium
CAGCTCTGCTGCGAGGTAGTTTATTCTGATTTTATAGATACTTTTTTAATTTTTTCGGATGAAATACGGAGAGCCTTCATCATCTCCGCCTCCTCATATCCTTCCCCTTGCAATACACCACCGCCACCAACGTGCTGATCAATGTCGCCACAATCGCCGGCGCAATGATCTCAGCCGGGTTCACACTCCCGTACTGGCTCCTGTAAGCAATCATATTCACCGGTATCAACTGCAAAGAAGAAATATTCAAAATCAGAAATGTACACATCTCATTACTAGCAACGCGCTCCCGCTTTCCTCCCACTTCTTTCCCATCATTCAGATATCCCACCGTCCCCCTCTCCGCCTCCAGCTTCGCCAGCTCCTCCATCGCCTTAAGCCCCCTCGACATCGCGTCCCATATCCAGTCCGGTATAATGATACCCGTAAATATTTGCGCCGCAGGAAAGATTGCTCATTCCCGCAAGGGAACGGTCATACAGGACCGTGAAACCGCCGCTTAGATTAACCGGCCCGATATAACCGGCCCTGAGCCCGCTTTCTTCGGTAATAACTGCCGGATGGATGTCACAGCCCAGAAAATTTGTGAGTTTGGTTTCGTTCACCTCAAGATCTCCGCGGATAAACAGTACGATGTAGTGATCGTCGGAATTACGCTGATAAACAACCGCCTTGCAGGAAGTTTTTTCATCGCAGCGCAGGAACGCACAGACCTCCTCAATGGTATGAATATTCGGTGTGTGTACCAAAACGAGTTTTTGGGCAGCATCGTTTCTTTCGTTACGGATAATACACTCTGCCGCCTCCATATTCGCCCGGTAATCACACTCCGTACAGATGGCGATGGAATCTTCACCGACAGGCGTCAGCAGCATAAATTCATGAGAAAGATTACCGCCCATCATACCGGAATCGGAAGCAACCGAAATAACTTCCGACAGTCCTGCTCTTACATAGATGCGCTCATAGGCCTTATGGCACTGATCGTAATAGTCCTCCAAGTCTGCCTGACTGGTATGAAAAGAATAGGCATCTTTCATCGTAAATTCACGAACACGGATAAGTCCTGCCCTCGGTCTTGCCTCATCACGGAACTTCGTCTGTATCTGATATATCATAAAAGGATACTTCGTATAGCTTTGCCCGAAATCGCGCACGAGATGCACGGCAGCTTCTTCATGTGTCATACCGAGCACAAGAGGGCTCCCGCTGCGATCGCTGAAACGGGCCATTTCTTTGCCGATGCTTTCGTATCTGCCGGATTCCTGCCAGATCGCAGCAGGCATAACGACGGGAAACTGAACTTCCTATCCGCCGACAGCATCCATTTCTTCACGGATAATCTGTTCTATCTTCCGCGTAATTCTTTTTAACGGCGTATAGGATGAAAAAATACCGTTTGCCACATACTTCATATAACCGCCGCGCACCATCAAAGCATGGCTGTCAATAATACAGTCCGACGGTCTTTCCCGAAAACGATCTCCAACAAGTTTTTCCAGTTTCATAAAGGATACCTCCGTATTTTGTTTTTGAACACAAAAAAGCCCTAAACCGACATTATGTCAGCTTAGGGCGAACTAATCTTAAGTCCGTGGTACCACCTAAATTCGAAATGATCCGCACTCTCTGGCACAGGGAAAAATACAATGCCATATCTCTGTAACGGGAGAACCCGGCAAGGCTTACTGTTATTTCGGCTTACAGCTCAAAGATGGGTTGGGCATCTTTTCATAAAGGCTCGCACCGGCCGCCTTCTCTCTGAAAATCCGAGATGCTTACTATTTCTTATCACAGCTTTTGTGTTCAATTTTTTTAATTATAACACAAAAATATTGACTGTCAAGGACCGTTCTGCCGATGGACTTCCCCCACCGAGCCTCCCGGATAGACTTCTCCTTCCACGATAATCTGTTCGATGATCGTCGTCCTGGGACGCTCGATCAGATTGATCAGTTTTTCTGCCGCTGACTGCCCCAGTCTTTTGGTATCCTGCTTCACGGTTGTCAGTTTTGGTTCAAAATGCCTTCCGATTCGAATCCCGTCATACCCCGCAACGGAAATATCATACGGAATTTTCATTCCTCTTTCGCTGATCGCATTAATGCCTCCGAAACAGGCGAAATCGTCCGGGTATAAAATACATGTGGGACGGTTTTTTAAACCGAGCAGCCGTTCCGTTTCGGCATGGGCAGCATCCGTATTACGATACGCCGCCTCGCCTGTATATTCATCCGGCACTTCTATTCCCAGCTCCGCCGCCGTTTTGTAAAAAGACGTCAGCCGGCTTCTTGTTACCGAAGAATCGGCTCCGTGGATATACGCGATCCTGCGGTGTCCCTTCCGGTACACATACCGGAGCAGGTCGCTCATTCCCTTTACATTATCCGATATCACCGCGCTGACGTTATTAAAAACATGGTCTATCGTAACGCTCGGAATATCGCTCTGCACCAGCTCAAACACTTCCGGGCGCTCGAAATGTGTATTCGCAATCACCACCCCGTCAAACCCTCTGTACCGGCAATGCTCCAGATACGACATCTTATTCGGCCTGATGCTGCTTCCGTTTATAAAAGTAATGTCATATCCTTTCGCTTCCGCGGTGCATTTCAGGCTGTCCAGCACGTGCGCAAAATAATCATGCGTCAGGCCGCTTTGGTCATCTACCGCAAACAAAACGCCTATATTGTAACTTCGCTTCGTCTTCAGGGCTTTTGCGGCGGAATTGGGAAAATACCCCATTTCCCTTGCCGTCTGCCTGATATACTCTTTTGTCTTTGCACTGATGTCCTTATGATCATTGAGCGCTTTGCTCACGGTTGCGATCGATACGCCGCACGCCGTCGAAATATCTTTCATCGATACCATTCGTCCGCTCCTGCCCTGTCAGCCGTCGGTCCTTCTCCCACCGGAACATCCCCGCGGGAATCAGCCCATTATCCCAGATTTCTTAATCGGTTTCGCATTTTCAGTTTATATGATTATCAATATTATTACAAGAAAAATCATATTTTTTGTGACGCCGTACATTTTCCACGCCATACATTTTTATCCGCATCATTCATATATGAAATTTAAGTACTTAAACGTTTTCGCTTATTTCAGCTTTTGGCCCTGAAAAAAGAAGAGAAAGTCATTTTTTCATCCAAAAATCATAATAAAAAGGAATTTTTAACACCTGTTTTCTAAAATATGATCATTTTTATTGCGCTTTCCTGCCTTTTTCTGTATACTTTTAGTATCATTTTATCACAATCCGTTCACTTAAACGTTTTCGTTTTTAAATAAATCAAAACAAAAAGGAGAGATTACCATGAAATTCGGTTATTTTGATGATGCCGGCCGCGAGTATGTTATTACCACTCCCAAAACGCCGCTGCCCTGGATTAATTATCTGGGCTGCAATGAATTTTTCTCACTGATTTCCAACACCTGCGGCGGTTATACTTTTTATAAGGATGCAAAGCTGCTGCGTCTGACCAGATACCGCTACAACGACGTTCCGTCCGATATCAACGGCAAATACTTCTATATCAAAGACGGCGGCTGTGTATGGAATCCGGGCTGGAAGCCCACACAGACCGAACTGGACAGCTACGAATGCCGCCACGGTCTCGGTTACAGCCGTTTTACCGGCTCCAAAAACGATCTGGAGGCTTCCGTGCTGACTTTTGTTCCGATGGATGACAACTGTGAAGTCAGCCAAATCAGACTGACCAACAAATCTTCCGAAAACAAAAACATCTCTCTCTTCTCCTATGTAGAGTGGTGTCTGTGGAATGCCGATGACGATTCCAGAAATTTCCAGCGGAATCTGAGCACCGGCGAGGTGGAAGCGGCCGGTTCCGCAATTTACCATAAAACGGAATACAGAGAACGCAGAAATCATTATGCCGTTTATTCGGTCAATGCCCCCATAGACGGATTCGACACGAGCCGCGACGCTTTTCTCGGCGCTTACCGCGGTGCGGCAAACCCGGAAGCGGTAGAAAACGGCAAATGCACAAATTCCCTGGCAAGCGGCTGGTCACCGATCGCTTCCCACCAGCTCAACATGACGATTGCGCCCGGCGAAACGAAATCTTTCGTTTTCGTGCTCGGTTACATAGAGAATCCCGAACAGGAAAAGTGGGAGGCGCCCGGCATCATCAATAAAAAGCCTGCCGAACAGATGCTTGACAGATACCGGACCGACGAAGATGTAGACAGGGCCTTTGCCGCGCTGAACGATTACTGGAACGGACTGCTTTCCAAATACAGCGTAAAATCTTCCAACGACAAAGTAGACCGCATGGTCAATATCTGGAACCAGTATCAGTGCATGGTGACATTCAACATGTCCCGCTCCGCCTCCTATTATGAATCGGGCATCGGCCGCGGTATGGGGTTCCGGGATTCCTGTCAGGATCTTCTCGGTTTTGTGCACTTAATTCCCGACCGGGCAAGGCAGCGCATCATCGACATCGCTTCCACCCAGTTTCAGGATGGCAGCGCATACCATCAATACCAGCCTCTGACCAAAAAAGGCAACTCCGATATCGGCAGCGGCTTTAACGACGATCCGCTTTGGCTGATTGCCGGAACCTCGGCTTACGTCCGGGAAAGCGGCGATACTTCCATTCTGACGGAAATGGTTCCTTTCGATAACGATATGTCCACGGCCGCGCCGTTGATGGACCACCTGAAACGTTCCTTTGATTTTATCGTGAATCACAAAGGCCCTCATAATCTTCCGCTGATCGGCCGGGCCGACTGGAACGACTGCCTGAATTTAAACTGTTTTTCCGAGCATCCGGGAGAATCTTTCCAGACCTTCGGCCCTTCCGAAGGCCCTGTTGCGGAATCCGTATTTATCGCAGGCATGTTCGTAAAGTACGGGGAAGAATATGCCCGGTTATGTGAACTGATGAACGATCATGCGGAAGCCGGCCGCGCACGTGCCGAAGTGAAAATCATGTATGACGCGGTTTTAAAAGACGGCTGGGACGGTGACTGGTTCGTCCGCGCTTACGATGCGTACAGCCATAAGATCGGTTCCAAAGAATGTGAAGAAGGGCAGATTTTTATTGAGCCCCAGGGCTTCTGCGTTCTCGCCGGCATCGGCGTGGAAGAAGGGCTTGCAGAGAAAGCTCTTGATTCCGTAAAGGAAAAACTGGATACCAAATACGGCGTGATGATTTTACAGCCCGCTTATACAAAATACCATCTGGAGCTTGGAGAAGTTTCTTCCTATCCGCCGGGATATAAGGAAAACGCGGGTATCTTCTGCCATAATAATCCCTGGGTTTCCATCGCGGAAACGGTGATCGGCCGGGGCAGCCGCGCCTTTGAAATCTATCGGAAAACCTGTCCTGCTTACGTGGAAGAAATCAGCGAAATCCACAGAACGGAACCCTATGTCTATTCCCAGATGGTGGCCGGCGCGGACGCCAAATTCCACGGCGAAGCCAAAAACAGCTGGCTGACCGGTACTGCGGCATGGACTTTCGTCAATATTTCCCAGTATATTCTGGGCGTATACCCCACTCATACGGGACTGAGCATCAATCCCTGCCTGCCCGCCGGCTTCGGCAACTTCGAACTTACGAGAAAGTTCCGGGAAGGAACCTATCACATTCAGGTCGTAAATCCCGACAATGTGGAAAAGGGCATAAAATCCGTTACCGTTGACGGCCATTCGATCGAAGGATGCGTGATTCCTTATGTAGAAGGCAAAGCGCATTATGAGGTAATTGTGACTATGGGGAAATTAGGATAGAGGGCGAACTTCTAAGGCTTTGCCAGAAAGTTCCGCGATTTGCGCAGTAAAGCTTTTTCACCCGCCAGAATGACATTGTCATTCTGGCGGGGATTTTTTATAAAGACAGTTTTTCATTTTCCAGATCCCAGATATGTTGATTTAACATTATTACTTTATCACATATTATTTTTTAGCAATAAAAAATCTTCACCGCCTGCGCCGCCAGCCTATAACCGCAAAAGTCAGACCCACAAGCAGAATGCTTCCGAACAAAAGCCATATTTTTTCCGGCCTGAGCCCTTTGCTCATCCTGAAAAGCCAAAACACGCCGAGCTGCTTTTTCAAACCAAAACAGGCAAGATAGTAAATAAAAACCGCCATATATCCGGCAATCGTATTCCCGCTGACGCCGGAGACCATAAAACCGATGCTTCCCATGAAAAGCGCAGAATAAACGCCGCCATATAAATGCACCCACCGCACTTCACACTCGTTCAGATACATGAGCCCGGTAAAAAGGACTATGAATGCCGTCAAGACGGTAACCGAGTATAACAAACGCACCATATAGACAGCCGCACCGCTTATTTTTTTCGATTCGACGACATCCCCGATGCCGCAGTCCTGTTCCGGCAAAAAGACCGGCGTAAGCAAAGCCGCTCCCAGAAAAGGCATCAAATATTCCAACGGCTTGCTCACGTCCTCTCCTCTCAACGCCGCAACCGGAAACAAAAGTATGGTCAGCGTCATAATACAGGCCGCCGACAAAAACGGCGCCGGAAAATGATGACGCAGATTTACTTTAATGATTTCGCACCAAATACGCATTTTTGCATCCCCTTTCTTTTCCGCTCAAACAAAAACACTTCCACAGCGACCAGCGCCAGCGCCGCAATCAGATAAAAACTCCGGTTCCACAAAAATATCGGATATTCTTCCCGGAACAAATGCAGTCCTGTCAGCGTATTATGCCGTAAAATAAGACTCCACTTTGTCATCGCACCCTTCAGTTCATTCCCGCCAAGCGAAAGATACCACCAGACACCCTGTACCAAAACAGCCAACAGCGGGGAAACGAGTTCCGTCACAACCATCCCGAGCGCAATGACCGTCATCAGTTCCGGCAGAAGCCAGAAAACAGCCAGGCAAATCCCTTTTTGCCATACGATGTCAAATTCCGGATAGAGACCCTTCAACCGCAGTACCGTATATAGCAGCGTCAAAAGCAGCGGCAGCGCCATACAGAACACCAATGCACCGTACCGCATTCCGACGATCTTCACGGAAGATATTTTTCTGCTGTATATTAATGCCCCCATGTTATTCCTTCTGTCCATATCGAAAAACGCCGCCGCCGTAAAAACCGGCAGGATTGCCAGAAAAATACCCATATAATCGCAATAGAGCCGGATATACGCTTCCACGATATTTTCCCTGTTGACGACCGCATGATATTCTTCGACCGCCGCCGCATAATCCATTGGAACCGTCGAAAACTCTAATGCCAGTTTTTTCTCAGCGTAACTCGAACCGCCGCCGATCAGCGCATCGGCCTGTTCCATCAATTCCAGAAACCGCTCATAACTTACTTCCTGCGGCGTATAATCCGGCATAACGGCCTCATGATATTCACCGGTCTGACGGCCGTCTCCGTCTTCCTTCATATAAAAACCGGCCGGCTCATAATCCGTGAAAGAATCGAGCTCTTCTTTTGTCATCCCCGTCAGCTCTTCCAGAATCGCCGCCATCCTCACACTGTCATCTTCTTTCAAAAAAACTTCCTTATAAATCAACAGCGGATACGCCGCATAATATCCTTTCAAATATTCTTCCACAAGGTTTTGTACCGCTTTCTGCCTGATCACATCCGGGTCTTTCGTCACAATCGAGCCGTAAGAACCATTCCCTTCAACGGGTTTCGCCATCCTTTCCGTAAGCTCCGGCGCAAACTGTGTCAGATAAGCCCCCAAAACTGCCGCCGCAAAAATCCAGAACAAGAACGAACGCCATATTTTCCTGCATTCCATCAAAAACATGATTCTTCACCTCCTGCCGCTTCACCGCCCATTACTTCACAACCGCTCTGATAAAGACAATAAAGATAAGCGTCCTCACAATTTGCTTCATCTTGTACGGCCCCCGCTATGTCCGGCGGCGCTTCGGAAAGAAAACGAACCGTCATATGGTTTCCCTGTTTCAGCATTCCGGTTACGATATACTTCTTTTTGACCCGTGCCAGCTCTCCGCCGCTTATTTCCGCCCGCCAGACCTTCCCTGCCGCATTTAGCAGAATTTCATCCAACGTCCCCTGCCAGAGAATTTCCCCCTCATTTAAGATTGCCAGATTTTCACAGGCCGCCTCGATATCCCCGACAATATGCGTCGAAAGGATGACAATCCGCTCTTCCGCCACCTCGCACAACAGGTTTCGAAAGCGGATGCGTTCTTCCGGGTCAAGTCCCGCCGTCGGTTCATCTACAATCAACACGCGCGGGTCATGCAGCAAAGCCTGCGCAATGCCAAGCCGCCTTTTCATGCCTCCCGACAGGCTCCGTATTTTCTTATGGCGTTCATCGGATAAGTGTACTTTTTTTAATAAACTGTCAATCCTTTCCCGCCGCTTCGCCTTCGGCATTTCCGACAGCACACCCAGGTAATCCAACGCTTCCCGTACCGTCATAGAAGGATACATGGAAAAATCCTGCGGTAAATATCCGATAATTTCCCTGACCGCTTTCGCCTCTTCTATCGGAATCCCACATACGGTAACGCTCCCGCTCTGTTTCCCATGCAGCGTCGCCAATATTTTCATAAGCGTTGTCTTTCCGGCGCCGTTTCTTCCGAGCAGCCCGAACATACCCTTGTCGATTGTCAGACTGACATCCTTTAATGCCTGTTTCTTTCCGTAATATTTACTGACATGCCGCATGACAATCCGTTCTTCTGCGGCGCCCGGCCGTTCTTCCATGTTTTGCGTTTTCATGGTGTCCTGCTCTCTTGCGTTCTCCTGCTCTTTCATGCTGTCTTGCTCTTTTGCATTCTCCCGCCCTTTCATGGTGTCTTGCTCTTTTGCATTCTCCTGTTCTTTCACGTTCTCCTGCTCTTTCACAGTTCTTTTATTGTCCATATCCTGCCTCCGTTTTGTTTTTTTAATATACTGACATTTTTTGCAGTCCGTTCCGATGTCCTGACAAAATCGCGTCTTCAGCCTGTACCCTGGCACACAAAATAAGGTAAGGCAGGCCGCCTGCGTCCGCCCGTCATCAATCACGCCGGACTCATTAGAAAATAAAAAAATGATGCATATTTCCATGCACCATTATCTTAAAACACAATTTTCAACTTTTTATCTACTTTTCTATTTTTATGCCGCGGCATAAACTATTTAATCGTTAGACGCCGCATCGGTATACTGCCTGCTTCCACCCAGGGAAAATACGGCAGTTACGACTCCTCCCACGCCGTCCGGTCCGTTTTCCGGCAGTAGCCTGCCATCGCATTTTTGACAGATCAGCTTGCAGATATACAGCCCCAGTCCGAAATGCTCCCCGTTTTTCCCGCTTTCTTCCCGGTAAAAAGGGCTTCCGGCCATTCGCAAGGCTTCCGGTGAAAAGCCGCCTCCATTATCTTCCACGCGCAGCTCCAGTTCATGCTCCCGCCTAATTATTTTCAAAACAATCCGGTCCTTCGTATAAACAGAAGCATTGGACAGCAGATTTTCAAGCACTTCCAGCACAAGTTCCGAATCAATACAGACAAAATCTGTCATTTTTTCTTTTTCGGACAATTCTTTCCCAAACGGTTCTTCCGTCCGAACGATTACACCTTCATTCAGCAGTTTCGCGGTATTCGTAAGCAGAGAAAGAAGCTCCCGGTATTCCACCGTTTTGCAGGACGGCCTGATGTCCTCCAGCCTCTGCAGCTCACTCATCTTTTTTGTATAATTTTCCAGACGCAAGACCTGTTTTTGCACCATGCTGATTATTTCCAATTCCTTTTCCTGACTGATACGCTGCTCAGGAATATAGCGCTCCAGCAAATCCGCGTAGCCTTTCAGCACGGTGACGGGATTCCGCATATCATGCGCAAATGCGGCGTTCAGCCGCCTCCGCTCTTCCAGAATCCTGAAATTCTCCTGACTGGTATGTGACAGGGAATCCCGCATCTTTTCAAAAGCATCACACACCAGTCCCAGCTCATTCGGCTTCGCTTTTTCCATCTGAAAATCCAGACAGTTGTTGGTAATCTGTTCCGCTGAATGCAGTAAAATCTTTATGGAATGCTCCATCTCCCTTTTATAATAAATATACCCTCCCACAAATAGACAGCCAATAATCCACAGTGTTGTCAATACTATCTGCGAAATGCCGACAAGCCAATATCCGATTTCCTCCCCCGGCGTTCCGGCGCTTTTTACATTATGGAACACATAATGGCGTAAACCGCCGGCGGCTTCATAAATGGTATAATTACTGCTCTCATAGGCAATCGCGCAGGAATCCAACGCCGAATCCGCGTCTTCTTCCGAAACATCCACCCTGTCTCCTGTGAAAACATTTTCTACATACCACGTCTGCCAGTCATTGACCGCATAACCAATCCGGTAAGTCCCGAAAAGCGCCAGCACGATCGGTATGGGCATATAAAATAGAATGCGCCATTTCAGAGAATGCTTTGCGGAAACCCTTTGCATCGTTTTCCGGGAATTTTTTCTTTTTATCCAACCCATCTATAACCAAGCCCCCATACCGTTTCCAGATGATATTCTTCTTCCACGGCCCGCAGCCTGGAACGGATACGCCTGACATGCTCCGCCACCACGCCGCTGTCTCCCTGCGCGTCATATCCCCACACCAGCTCGTAAATCCGTTCTTTATCGAATACCTGGCCGGCATGTATGGAAAGCAATTCCAGAATTTCAAACTCCTTCTTAGGAAAATCAATTCCGCTTCCGTCAACAGCTACCGTCATCGCCGTATAGTCGATGGCAAGCTTTCCGAAATAACGCACATTTCCCTGTCGTGCGATTCTGTGCTCCCGCCTGATGTGCGCCGCAATCCGCGCCCCCAGTTCATCGACGGAAAAGGGCTTTACAATATAATCATCTCCGCCTGCCGCAAATCCCTTTATTTTATCCGCATCCTCAATTCTTGCCGTCAAAAAAATTATCGGACAATTCACATAATCCCGGATTTGTCTGCACACCGACAGCCCGTCCATACCGGGCATATTAATGTCTAACAGAATCAGGTCCGGGTTCAATTTCGATTGTATGACCGCTTCCGGGCCATCATAAGCCAGAAGCGTTTCATATTGATTTAATTCGAGGTAATCTTTTAATAAACTGACAACCCCTTCTTCATCGTCGGCGATCAGAATTTTGTACATGAATTCCCTCCATTCATCATACCGTTCATCCCCTTCCGTTTATCCCTTTTTCTCTCCATACTTTTTCCATGTCCGAAAAATAATTTCGCGACATCCATATCCCGAATCTTTTTCACACTATTCATTGCCTGTGCCTCATCCTCATAACACCATGCGGCCGCCGGAAAAAGAATATTCTGCATGGCATCTCCTACAAACAATTCTCCTGAAGCCAGCCGCACCCCGACAGAGCCTTCCGTATGCCCGGCCAGTCTGACAATTTCCCCGTCGATTCCATATGCCTCCAAAGACATACCCTCCTCCAGAATAACGTCCGGCGTCACAGCTTCTATTTTTCTTGTACGAATACTGCAGTTAGAAACCCAGGCATAGAAACGGCTCCAGAGTCCTTTTCCGAAAACTTTCCGTTTCTGATGGTTCGCGAGCAGCGCCTCATCTTCTTTGGCAATCCCCACAAAACAATTCAGTTGCCGCGCCAGATATGCCGCGTTCTGACAATGATCAAAATGACCGTGTGTCAGCACAATCAACCTGATCTTGACATACCGGCAGCATTCCACTATTTTTTCTTTATACTTATCCGTACCGGTATCAATCAAAATGCCCGTATTGTCATGATATAATAAATAGACATTTGACTGACCGCAGGTAATTGTCCTGATCTGCATCTTTTACCTCATTTCCGAGCTGCTTTTTCATTTCATAGAAACCACGCACTTGCTGAATGGATTAAACGGATAGCTATCAACAATAATTTCTATATATTCTAACCCATTTTCTTCCATAAGATTAACATCTGCAATTATATTCATCGTAAAAACAATTTTATTTGGAATATCTTCTAATAGCTTTTTAGCATTACTAATGCCCGTCACATCCCCATCATCATTTTTCCCAATAATCAGTGTTCCGCCTTGTGCATTGGCATATCCGCATTGGCATATCCGCATATCCATTTCAAATATTCATCTTTCCAAATTTCCTTCCATTCAACGCCCTGATGCTCTGACATTTTCCCTTTCCTGCTTTCACTTATTTGATTATTTATTATAAACGATTCTCTTCCTGTCTTCAATTGATTAATATGAAAAAGAAACCCTGCATAAATTTGATACAAGATGTTATGAAACGGAAATATAAAAATCTGTAAACATCAACGCTTACAGATTTCTCTTCTTCTCTAAATGCTATATTCTCACAACTTAGCTGTTTTAACTCCCCGAGTAGGGCTCGAACCTACAACCCCGCGGTTAACAGCCGCGTGC
>CAJUDZ010000056.1 GCA_910584965.1 uncultured Lachnospiraceae bacterium
TATCAAGGTTTCTATGCTAAAATCGGAATAATCAGAGAATCGGAATAATCCAAATAGAAATCCTGTCCTCCAACCTCTAAATGAACCTGCCGACCAACAAATGCAAATCCCTGTCCTAATTCTAATAGAAAACTTTGAATATGTTCTGTTAGTTTCTGTTCTATTTCCACTTCACGTCTTGGCATATCAGTTCCCAAAAAGTCAAACAAATAAGGATCTTTAAATATCTGATTCGCCATATCAGAATCAAGCGGTGGCAGTGCCACAGGAAAATTGTTGACTGTTTTTCCAGTACGTTCCATTAATTTACTTTGTATCTGTAACTCAAGTATCGTTTTACTCCAGCCATTTTCTATTGTTTTACCAGCATACCATATACGTTCTTCCTGTGTTTTTAATTTATCCATCAATGCAATATTTGTCCGCCATGGTATTTGTGCAACGACCCGTTGCACTATTTCCTCATCCCCCCAACACTGGGCAAATTTGCGCATATATTTAATATTACGTGGAGAAAAGCCGGACATTTCTGGAAAAGCAATTTTCAGATCCTTTGACATACGGTCAATGACCTTTGCACCCCATCCCTCTTCCTCTTGTTTTATCAAAATAGCCCTGCCAATATTCCAGTAAAGGAAAATCATGCTTGCGTTGGCATTCATTACAACTGAAACTCTCTGCTTCTGAATTTCTTTCTTAATTTCTTCTATAAATCGCAAATAACTATCACTCATTTCAAAAAGATTCGGAGCAACCGGAAAAATCACTCCCTCTTTATCTTTTCCCATGTACTTTTGTTTATCCATAAGCATCCTCCTTTATCTGCTTTTTAGTCATGGACGATAGCATTAAGTTTCTCTTCAAGTTGCTTACACTTTTTTGAATTTTTAAAAATATTGGCAGGATAAGACTCCGGAAAAAGTTCATCCATAAATTGTGTTGTTCGATCTACAAGTACATCAACCAAGTAAATTACATTATTTCGGATACTATTTTTATCTATAACAGACATGTTAAAATTCTCATTTTGTCCTTTATCCTTCAAAATAAAATGTAAAATAAACCTATTAGCATGAATACAGACCAAACGTTCCCTATTATTATTTACATACTCTTTCTTATCTTGCAAACAGTGCTCAACTTCTCTCATATATAAAACAGAATTTAAAAGTGTGTATGAATTTGTCGATCGATTCATTAATGCCTTATATGGCGTTTTGGTAATGTCCTCAGATAACACTCCAACATTGCCTTTAGCAATTACAGTATACGATATATCTGCATTTAAACATGCTAACGCCACAATTGCTTCATCAAAAGAAATTTGCTTCTCTAAATTTGTAATTTTATCACCACTCTTATAGAGATACGAGTAATGAGCAAACGTCAACTCTGTCCGCAATCTATCCTGCTCAGGATCAAGCGCTGCAAAATCTTTATTCTCGATTCTATTTTGTGTATTAGATAATCTTGTAATTTGTGTAGTTGTTGTTGCGTCAACACTACTCAGATCAATTATTTGAATCATGACTATTGCTTTTGAAACTTGTTCTGGATTATCTAAAAACAAGGAGCCTATTGTACCAGTTGTCTGCGCTCCATTAACAAGAGAAACACCCTCCAAAGCAAATAATCCTGTTGCATTAGTTGTACTATCCTTTGCTTTTCGCTTAATAGATTTACATAACAATTTAATCCCATTATTGTAATAGTAAAATTTTTCTGGTTCTTGCAAAAGGACTTTTTTCATACCTTCATTTACATCTGTATTTCCCTTATAAAATCGAATGTTTTTTGCAAACAAAGCATTTCCAAAATTTCTATACCATTCACCTACTGTTGCTGCTGAAATAGTTCCATAATAAGAAACAAAAGGAACCTCCACTTTTCCCCAATTGGATAAAATAACATCATCAATATTAATTCCCAGTTGCTCTTGCCCATTTGCCAAAAAAGTATATATATCCTTAAAATTAAACTCATCAAACAATAAGATCGTACTTATCTCATCATTTGTTTTTCCCTTCAGCTGCGAAATAGGGCGCAATACATAATCATTTGCATTTTGATTTCCCGTATGTATAAATATGGCATGTATTTGATACCCCATTTGCGTTAAGGCCACATCTATATCAATACTCTTTGCCATTATTTTAGCATTTGAACCTACCAAATCTTCTTCCAACACTCGCTGAACTCCTTGAGCAAAATTAGACATTTCGTCTTGAGTAATGGAACCACCCCCGTCTGATCGCCATTTACTTTGAACAATAAATAATTTTTTTTGAGTTTCATCCAAATATATCGCATCAATTCCCATATCATGGTAACCATCTGTAACATGAACACTCGCTTGCGACACTTCAAGGCCAGATGTCATAATTAACGCAAATGCTGCTAAGGCTCTCGTTTCAAAATGTCCATTTGTATCATTAGGAATATCTGCCATGTCGATTTTGCCTTGAAACATTTCCTGAATCCGCACCTGCACTCGACGCATATTAATATTATTTGCCATCTTTCGTTTACACCTTCCTTACTGTATCATCTTAAAATGCTACAACACATAATCCTTGATTTCCTCATAGCTTGCTTTACTCTCCGCCGCCGTCTAATCAAGTTCATCCATCTCTAATTCCACATTAATATGCTTCAACTTATTTGATTTAAGTTTTGAAAGCATTACAATAGTCTCAATCCCCCCGGTAAACGGAAACATATCCACAGCCACGGCCCGTTCCACCACATATCCGTTCCCCAGGAAAGCCTCTAAATCCCGCACCAGGCTGGTCGGCTTACAAGAAATGTACAGAATATTTTCCACTCCGTACCGGATGATCTTATGAAGCGCCCTGGGATGGATGCCGTCCCGGGGCGGATCCAAAATAATCATGCCCGGTTTTTCTTCTATCGTATCGATGACTTTCAGAACGTCTCCTGCCAGAAATTCACAGTTATGTAAATCATTCAGCGCCGCGTTTTCCCGTGCCGCTTCCACCGCTTCTTCCACGATTTCCACGCCGATGACTTTTCTGGCCACCGGCGCCATCAGCTGGGCGATCGTCCCGGTTCCGCTGTACAGATCAAAAACGACACGGTCCGCCGCACAATCGCCGATAT
Source organism: uncultured Lachnospiraceae bacterium (assembly GCA_910584965.1). Classification (GTDB taxonomy): domain Bacteria; phylum Bacillota; class Clostridia; order Lachnospirales; family Lachnospiraceae; genus UBA3282. The sequence goes on from CAJUDZ010000056.1 coordinate 3,121, forward strand.
ACTCTCTGGCCGTCCGGTAGAGCACCTCCGCCCCCAGGCTGTTTGTCTGGAAAAAGGAAAAGGGCGAAATGCGGAACGTTAAGCCGAGCAGTTCTTCATAAAAATAATCCTGTCCGTATAAGATTTTCGTCTCATCGCTCTGCACCACATCGGCAACGGAATCGTTTCTGATATGCAGAATACCCGTTATTTTTCCCTGCAAAGGCAGATCGAGCAGCGCGCTCTTCATCCCTTCTAACAGCTCTGTCTCCGAAATCCCCCTGTCGTTTTGGGCCGGCGCCTGGGTCGTAGTGACGAGAGCGAGCAGAATTTCCCCGGTCTTTGCCGCCTTGCGGACAAGAAGGTGCCGCAGGTATCCGGTATGGCGCAGTCTGTGGTAAAAAGTGACGGGAACACCCTGCTCCTGCTTCTCCGCAAAATAATCCCTGACGCATTTTAAGATACTTCGGTAATCCGCATCCACGATCCGGCAGTCCGTCACCGATACGATGTCATAGAAGCTGCCCCGTTTGTGCATTCCAAGCGCCAGCGGACCGTCCTTTATCTCGTCTCCGAAGGAAAATTCCATCTTGTTGCGGTATCCAAAAAAGACCGGACTCGGCCGGATTCCCTCAAAACGGTATTCCCCCTGTTTTTCCAGAGCTGCATCCAGCAGCTTTCTGACCTGGGCTTCTTTGATTTTGAGCTGTTCTTCATAAGGAAGGGAAAGATAGATGCAGCTGCCGCAGATGCCAAAATGCGGACAGGGGCTTTCTATTTCCGTCGGAGCGCTTTTAACGACTTCCAGAAGCCTTCCCTCGGCTTTTCCTTTCCTGACTTTATTCACCTGGCAGCTTACCCGCTGGCCCGGCAGGGCGTTTTTTACAACACATATGCCTTCTTCCGTCTCCACGATTCCTTTGTTCGGAAAATCAATCCGCGTTACGATGCCTTCCAAAATCTGTCCTTTTTTCATTCTTACTCCCATCCGGCCGCCTGCAGGCGGCTGCATTTCTGATTAATCCGATGTCGTTTCCGGCCCGCTCCCGGCAGGCGGGACATCATAGGAAAAGCAGGATGTACTGTATTTCCTTATACATCCTGCCGCTCTGTTCCTTCCTATATCGATTTTCCATACTGCTTTCCGAAAATCTTTTTTTTCCAGCAATTACTGATTGTCCGCCGTTTCTTTTGCAGACTCTTCTTCATCATCTTCGTCTTCAAACAGATCATCATCAAAATCGTCATCGAAATCATCGTCGAAGTCATCCAGATAATCCGGCTGCATATGACGGTATACCGCATACGCGATTCCCGCAACGGCCGCTATCGCACCGATAACCGCAAATACCCACAAAATGGTATTGCTCTTCTTCTCTTCTTCTCTTTTCTTTCCTAAAAGCTCGGCCACTCTCGTATTATCCAGTACCTCATCCAATTTATTCAAAACTTCCTCTTTGATCTCTGTCCTGCTCATACTCAAATCCTCTCTTTCCTAAATGATTGATACAGTTTCCAGTTTTTCCCGCTTCTGTTGCACTATACAATATAATATACCACTAATTGAGAATTTTTACTATATATTTTTATTTTTTTCGTATTTTTTATATGGTAAAATACAGCCGGCCTCTTTCGCAGCCATACGCTGCCCGGAAACCGGCCGCACTCATCTCACACTTTCTTCAGCTTCGCAAAACCCGCATACATAATCTTCTGGCCGACCTCGTCGAAAACCACCGTTACCTGATAATCCCGCGCCCCTTCTTCGATCTTCAGGACGGTGCCTTCGCCGTATTTTAAATGCCGCACCCGGTCACCCTGTCCGTAACCGAGAGAACCGCCTGCGAAAGCCGTCCGTGCCGTCTGTTCGGCGATTTTCGCCGTCGTACGCGTGATATAGGGCTGGTCTTCATATGCGGTGCGTTTCGGCCTGGCGGCCGCCTTCGGTTTCGCAATGGCTTTTGGCTTATCGAAAACCGCATCCGCGTCGATGCCGAACTGCCTCTGGTAAGCGCCGGCCGTGCCGCGGCTGTAACCGTCACGCGATGCGCCGTCACCATAGGAATTTCCGGCCATACCGGTACTGCGGCGGTATCCGTTATCTTCCGCGCCGCCGCGGCCGTAACCGCCGCTTCCCGTCATACTTCCATAACCATATCCGCCGCCGCTTTCCGCATAACCGTCATAATCCCTGATCTTAGGTTTCGGCAGCTTATGATCTAACAGAAGCGGAGGGATTTCCTTGACAAAACGGCTGACCGGATTATACTGCGTCTCGCCGCGCAGCATCCGCTGTCTGGCACATGTGATTGTCAGATCATCCTTAGCCCTCGTAATTCCCACATAGGCAAGCCGTCTTTCCTCTTCGATCTCCAGCGGATCGTCCGACGTAATTGTCATATAGCTCGGAAATACGCCGTCCTCCAGTCCGGCCAGATAGACATGGGGAAATTCAAGCCCTTTCGCGCTGTGCAAAGTCATTAACAATACTTTGTTATTATCGTCGGATACCTGGTCAATATCCGCAACCAACGCCACTTCTTCGAGAAATTCACTCAGATTCGATTCTTCATGCGCCTCATCATAGGCCGCCGCCTTACTGATGAGTTCGTCGATATTTTCAATCCGGTCGTCCGCATCTTCCGCATCGGATTCTTCCAGTTCCCGTACATACCCGGTTGTGTCCAGAATATCTTTTACCAGGTCTTCCAGATTAAAAAATTCCAGCTTGCTCCTGAATGCCTGAATCATCGTGACAAAAGGTTTCAGTTTGACAGCGCTTTTGCCGATCGTCATAATCTGGTCGGCTTCCCGCAGAGCATCATAAAAGCTGATGTTCCGGCTGTCCGCATATTCCTGTACCCGAAGGATGGTCGTCGCGCCGATGCCCCTCTTCGGCACATTGATAATTCTCTTCACGGCCACATCGTCGCGCCCGTTGTCGATCGTTTTTAAATACGCAAGAATATCCTTGATTTCTTTTCTGGAATAAAAGTTCACCCCGCCGACCACCTGATAGGGGATGCTTTTCATGATAAAACGTTCTTCCAGCATACGCGACTGCGCGTTGGTACGGTAGAGCACCGCGCAGTCCCCGTAGTCGGCCTGCGCTTCCCGTTTCTTCGTCCGCACGCTCTCCGCAATGTAGTCGGCCTCGTCGAGGGCCGTATCGAACTGCTGAAAGTGAATGGACGCTCCGTCTTTCTTATCGGTCCAGAGGGCCTTGTCCTTACGGCCGATATTGTTTTTAATGACGGCGTTTGCCGCGTCCAGTATATTCTGCGTAGAACGGTAATTCTGCTCCAGCTTGATCACACAGGCTTCCGGATATACTTTTTCAAAATCCAGTATATTACGGATATTGGCGCCCCGAAACTTGTAAATGGACTGGTCGTCGTCGCCTACCACGCACAGATTCCTGTACCTGGCCGCCAGCAGACGGATGAGTTCAAACTGCGCCGTATTGGTATCCTGGTATTCATCCACCATAATATACCGGAAGCGGTTCTGGTAGCTTTCCAGCACTTCCGGCACTGTCTTAAATAGTTCCACCGTTTTCACGATCAGATCGTCAAAATCCAGCGCGTTGTTCTTTCTCAGCGCCGCCTGGTATTCTTTATAGGCTTTGGCAATCCTGCTGCCGTTATAATCCCCCATGTTCTGCATTTCGTATTCCGTCGGGGAAACAAGCTCGTCCTTCGCGGAGGAAATCGCGGATAGAATCGTCCGTTCTTTTAACATCTTCGTATCGATCGACAGCTTTTTGCAGACTTCTTTGATAATTCCTTTCTGATCGTCCGTATCATAGATTGTGAAATTATTATCAAAACCGAGCCTGTCGATATAACGCCGCAGAATCCGTACACAGGTAGAGTGAAAAGTGGATACCCATACTGCCGAACCCGAACCGATCAGCCCGCTCACGCGTTCCTTCATTTCTCCGGCCGCTTTATTTGTAAACGTGATCGCCATAATGTGATACGGGTCAACGCCTTCCTCTTCGATCAGCCAGGCGATCCGGTGTGTCAGGGCACGGGTCTTGCCGCTCCCCGCGCCGGCCAGCACGAGCACCGGCCCGGCGGTCGTAAAGACCGCCTTCTTCTGCTGTTCATTCAATGTATCATAGATGCTCATTCATGTAACCATGCCTTTCCGCCTAAAAAAGCTGCCTTCCGCAGTTCCCGCAGAATTTTGTGCCGCCCGTCGGGGTCCCGCAGTCGGGACAGAACTTCGGCCCTGCGCCTGCCGCGGCGCCGTTTGCGCCCGCCATATTCCCCATGCCCGGGTTCCGGCCCTGATTCATCTGACCCACCATCTGCTGGCCAAGCGCCATGCCCATCTGCAGATTGACCATATCGGAGGCAATGCCGCCCCCGCCATGCCCTTTTCCCATGCTGTCCGCCGCCGCCACCTGGGTATACTTGTTCATGTCGCCTATCATAGACTGTGCTGCGGCCTTTTCCTGCATTTTCTTGATTTCTTCCGGGTAAGAAAAGCTTTCAATCGTAAAATCGGTAATGCCGATGCCGAGCCTGCGCATATCCATATCCAGATCGGATTCGATGCCCCTCGCAATATTGCGCGCATCCGCCTGCAAGTTGAACATATCTCTGCCTTCTTTGGCAATCCAGCTCATCAGAAGCTGGTCGAGGCTTGCGATAATGCGCTCTTTTACATCATCCACCGTGTACGTCTGACGGATACCGGCCAGCTTGTCGATAACCACCTGATGTTCCACAATTTTGCAGTTAAAAGTGCCGAAAGCGCGGATAGGCATGCCGCCCGGAAGCCCCTGCGCCGGGAGATTGATCGCATTTTTTGTGCCCCATTTTACAAGAAGCTCTTTCGTATTGATAAAAAGCACTTCCGCACGAAGCGGCGTATTAAAACCAAACTTAAAACTTTTCAGCGTCGTCAGGAAAGGAATGATGTCGGATTCGATATCATAACTTCCTTCGTCCTCAAAGATACCTTCTACAACGCCGTTGTACATAAAAATGGCATCCTGGCCGGGACGGATAATCAATTTGGAACCTTTCTTGATTTCCTGATTCTGCCATTTAAAGAACAGAACGCCTTCTCTGCCCTCATTCCATTCCACCACATTTGAAAACTGATTTGAAAATAAGCCCATCTATGTATTCCCTTTCTACATGCCAAGTTCTGCCTTTAATGCCGCAAGTTCGTCATCTACCGCAGAAGTTTTGCCGTCCGTATCGTATTTTTTTGCAAGATCTTCGAGGCTGTCCTCTCTGCTTCCCGCATTCAGTTCGTTCATCGCATCCGCTTCATCGAGCATTTTATTGACCTTGTCTTCCATCCTGTCAAATGCCGCCAGATTGCTTCCGGCGCTTTCCATGCCGGAGCCGAGGCCGTTCATCCTTTTCTGGGTCTCCGCAACTCTCGCCTTTGCCTTTAACATGTCTCTTCTGCTCTTTAAGGAAGCGATATCCTCCGCAAGCTTATCGTGCATCTGGCGCATTTTCGCGGAATTTTCACATGCCATCGCATAATTCTTCGAAAGGACGGTCTGTTTCTCCGCAAGCTCCGCCTTTTTCGACAGGAACCGGCGCGCCTCATTATCGTTGCCCGCTGCGACTGCCTTTTTTGCGTATTCGCCCATTTTGGCCATTTCCGCTTCACAGTCATCCAGCTTGCGCTTCGCACTTTTTTCTTCCGCCATGATCGCCGCGGTCTCCGCCTTTACTTTAGAAAAATCCTGTTCCAGATTCCGCAGATACTGGTCGATCATCTTTTCCGGATCCTCGCATTTATCCAGAAGCGCATTGATATTCGCCGCCATAATGTCCTTAAACCTCGTAATAATTCCCATGTTGCATCCTCCTGTCTTTGGCAAAATATTTATTTTCCTGCTGCTGCAAACTGTCCGTTTACCGGCCGCCGCCGCATGACTGCCCGTTTACCGGCCGCCGCCGCATAACTGCCCGTTTACTGGCTGCTGTTCAAACTCTCCGCCTGTCTGCTCAGATTTTCCACAAGTCCGGCTACCTGATTGACAATATCCGTATTCCTGTCGCAGGTATTATTTGTCTCGTTGGAATGTGCCGTCACCTCTTCCATAACAGCCGAAATGGTCTGCACGCTTTCCACGATACCCGCGTTGGCCGCTGCCAGTTCACCCACGACTTTCTCCAACATCCGGCTCTGTCTGTCCGCATGTTCCGTGCTTTCCGCAATTTTCTCAAACCGGTCCGCCACGGTTTCCGCCGCTTCGCTCTGTTTTTCATTATTGTTCATAAGCTGCTCGACTGCTTTAATCGCAATCGACAGTTTCTCGGAAACATTGCTGATGACTTCCGTAATGTTGACGGTCGCCCCCTGGGTCTGGTTCGCCAGATTGGATATTTCCGACGCCACCACCGCAAATCCCCTTCCCGCTTCTCCGGCACGGGCCGCTTCAATGCTCGCGTTAAGGGAAAGCAGGCTGGTCTGGCTCGCCACGTTCGTAATCAACTCGATAATCGACTGCATGTTTTTCATATGTGCTTCGAGCTCGCCGATATCGGCCGCCACTTCGTTTCCGGCGCGTCCTGATGATTCCGCCTGCGCCAGCAGCGTTTTCAAACTGTTCTTACCGTCCAGTACATCATTTTTGGCCTGCTCCATGCTGTCGTTAATGTTCCCTGATACGGCTTCCACCTCTTCGATATGTTTCTGAATTTCTTCCGTCTGACCGAGCTGGTTCTGTATCGCCACCGCGGCGTCATTTGCGCCGACAGCCACTTCTTCCATTGCGTTTCTTGTTTCTGTAACCGCGCTGCCGAGTTTGCTCATATGTTCCTGTACGTCAATGATTCCCTCTGTCATTTCGCCGGAAACAGTCATCACACTGTTGAGCAGTCTGGACACGTTATCCTTTTCGTGGCTGATTTCCGCCATTTTCGCTCTGTTGATCCTGGCCATAACATCCGTCGCCAAACAGAGGAAAACCGCTACGATCAGCATTAGGATAACGCGGATTTCATAAGTCGCCATTTCCGCTTCCGGAATCCCCACCGTAACCGCCTGATAAACCGCAAAAATCAGATTGACCAGAAAACCGCCCGCAGACAGCACGATACAGTATTTCAGGTCGGAATACAAAGTGATGACGATGTATAACGGAATTGCGAACGTAAATGCGGTTACATTCGTCGTCGTAAAAATGACGAAAACATAAAAAATACTGTAGCCGAATCCCAGAATATGTTTGATATACCGGCTGGCCGGATCCCTTTTATAAAAAATCCATTCCGCAAGAACCGGTACAACGGCGAGTACCGCAAAAACCGCATAATACCCGATTGTTCTTGCTCCTTTCGCAACTTCCAGCGCATAAGATGCCAGCAGAATAACGACCAACACCGTATGACAAAAAGCTGCCGTTCTGTTCACGTCTTTTCTCTCTTGTCCCATGGTCCCACCCTCTCGTGTCTTATTTATTCAGTTTGTTTTTTAGTATAACATAGAAGGAATTGGGCGCACAAGAGATTTTCATGTATTTACAGGGTATTTCCGCACGTGCCGCACGTCACATCACCCCGATCACAATCCCGGCAATGATAACCGCAGCACAGAATAATTTATACCCCGTATTCTTTTCATGGAACAGAAACCGCCCTGCCAGAATCGTCACCACACAGCCGACCTGCTTTAGCAGCGTCATGACCGTAACCCGGCTTCCGTCCATACCGTTTGCCAGAAACAGCACCCGGTCCGCAACGACGATTAAGAGGCTCAGTATCCATACCCAGTAGTTTTTCAGCACCTGGAAAAATGCGATTTTCACCCGCGCCGCCAGAATGAATAAAAGATAAAAGCAGACGAGAAACAGCAGGTACCAGAACTGTAACTGCGAACTGTTAATGTCTTTCATCAGCACCTTGTCAAGCAGCCCGGACACCGCATTGAACAGGCAGGAAGCAAACGCCATGAGAACGACTTTCACGTCAACCCGCTCTTTCTCCTCTTCTTTTTGATACAAAACGTCCTGTCCGCCCTGCCCCGCCGAAACATTTTTCCCGGTTCTCTTTCCCGGTCTGTATTTCAGAAGCAGAAGACCCGCCGAAACGAATATCAGCCCGATCACCTGAAAAACGCCGAGCGCCTCCTGCAGCACAATCACACCGAGCAGCGTCGCAAAAAGCACTCTGGACAAATCGAGCACCCCGTACAGGCTGATCGGCATCTTTTTAATCGCCATAAAGCTGAAAATCCATGCCAGAAAGATCACAAAAGATTTCAGCCCGATCAGAAAATAGTATTTCGGTTCCAGTCCCATCGCATGCTTCGCGTCGGGCAGTACCATCACAAAAGCGAGCAGCGTATACAGAAACAATACTTCTATGGTTGCGTTTTTCTCAAGCGCCTTCTTTTTAACAATTTCACGGATGCCCTTTATGACGCCATAAAGGAGCACAAGCCATATCCACATCATTTGTTTTTCTCCCTGTCTTACTTCTTTCCGGGGTGTTACACCACCTGACATTCTATTCTTTTATAGCACAGGAACCGCTCCCGGAAAAGCTTTTTTTCAAAAAACAGCCGATGGAGCCGGAAAGGAACCAATCCTGCAAAACGAAATATAATAAATTAACTATGTCAATCAGTGATCTGTCTTACAGATGCAGGAGGTATATGAAAAAGAAACTATTATCCCTTTTCCTCGCGATGCTGTGCATGCTTTCCCTTTTAAGCGGCTGCGGCGGTAAGGAAACGGAAAAAGCAAAGGAGAACGCTTCCGCCAAAAACAACGTGCCTGTGGTGCTCAACGAAGTAGCCCATTCCATCTTCTATGCGCCGATGTATGTCGCCATCGAAGAAGGTTATTTCGCAGAGGAAGGCATCGATCTGACGCTTGTCACAGGTTTTGGCGCCGACAAGACCATGACCGCGCTTTTGACGGATGAAGCGGACATCGGCTTCATGGGCAGCGAAAGCACAATCTATACTTATATCGGCGGTTCGTCCGATTATGCCGTCAATTTCGCACAGCTGACCCAGCGCGCCGGCAATTTCCTGGTAGCCAGGGAACCGATCGAAAACTTCGACTGGAGCATGCTGATCGGAAAAGAAGTTCTGGGCGGAAGATCCGGCGGTATGCCCAGCCACGATGTAACATGGGAACACATCAAAGAGATTTATGAGTGGACAATCCGGAAAGCCCCGGATTTAAAGGTTTTTAAATATGAGGAAAAGGTTGTTTCCGTC
>CAJUDZ010000057.1 GCA_910584965.1 uncultured Lachnospiraceae bacterium
ACAATGGGGTTTGTTTCTTTCAAATTTAGCTTTAGCCATTTCTAAAGTCCTCCTTAAAAAATTTTCTTTCACAAATTTAATTGTTTCATTTCTCAACCAGCTATCTTTGATTATATTAAAGATTGCCAATATTTTCAAGCATTATTTGTATTAACCACCCAGAACAGCAGATATTTTTTTGAAATGTCCGCCGGCCGCTTATAAATGATGAAACGTCCTCTGAATAGTTATATGCCGCATTATTTAGCTCTAACCGTCTCGACTTTACTCAAGATAAAGTCTCAAAATCTTTATTTTGATTTTGCTGCAAGGACTTTTTCTTGTACGCTCTTCGGTACCTGCTCATATTTCTCAAAGAACATGGAGTAGTTACCGCGTCCCTGTGTCTTAGAACGCAGGTCGGTTGAGTATCCGAACATTTCAGCAAGCGGTACATAGCCTTTTACCATCTTGCCGCCGCCGATATCTTCCATACCTTCGATGCGTCCGCGGCGGGAATTGATATCGCCGATGACATCGCCCATATATTCTTCGGGCATGGTAACTTCGACTTTCATGATAGGCTCTAACAGTACGGCATTTGCTTTCTTCATGGCTTCTTTGAAGCACATGGAACCTGCGATGTGGAATGCCATTTCGGAAGAGTCGACTTCATGATAGGAACCGTCGTATACGTTTGCGTGTACGCCGAGTACCGGGAATCCTCCAAGGATACCTGCTTTGGCAGCTTCTTCGATACCTTCTCCGACAGCAGGGATGTATTCCTTCGGAATCGCACCGCCTACTACGCTGGATTCGTACTTAAATGTTTCTTCTCCGTTCGGATCCATAGGCTCAAATTTAACTTTACAGTGTCCGTACTGTCCACGTCCACCGGACTGCTTTGCATATTTGTATTCCTGATCGACAGGTTTTGTAAAGGTTTCCTTATAAGCAACCTGAGGTGCACCGACATTTGCCTCAACTTTAAACTCACGAAGCAGACGGTCAACGATAATCTCAAGATGCAGCTCGCCCATACCCGCAATGATGGTCTGGCCTGTTTCGTGGTCCGTATGCGCCTTGAAGGTAGGATCTTCTTCTGCAAGTTTTGCCAGCGCTTCGCCCATTTTTCCCTGACCTGCTTTGGTCTTCGGTTCGATTGCAAGTTCGATAACGGGTTCCGGGAACTCCATGGATTCCAGAATAACCGGATGCTGTTCGTCGCAGATTGTATCACCGGTCGTCGTAAGTTTGAATCCGACTGCCGCTGCGATATCTCCGGAATATACTTTATCCAGCTCCGCTCTCTTGTTTGCGTGCATCTGCAAAATACGGCCTACACGCTCTTTTTTGCCTTTGGTCGCATTCAGAACATAGGATCCGGAATTGATTGTACCGGAATAAACTCTGAAAAATGCCAGTTTTCCAACAAACGGGTCTGCCATAATTTTGAATGCCAGCGCTGAGAAAGGTTCGTCATCGGAAGAATGTCTCTCTACCTCGTTGCCGTCCAGATCGGTTCCCTTAATTGCCGGGATATCTGTCGGTGCAGGCATAAATTCCAGAACTGCATCCAGAAGTTTCTGAACGCCTTTGTTTCTGTATGCGGAACCGCAGCATACGGGAATCGCTCTGCAGTCACAGGTAGCAACCCGTAATGCTTTTTTCATGTCTTCTACGGAAGGCACTTCTCCTTCCAGATACATCATTGTTAAATCATCATCCAACTCACAGACTTTTTCTACCAGTTCATCATGGTATAATTCAGCCGAGTCTTTCATATCATCCGGAATATCGGTGATATTGATATCGTCGCCTTTATCGTCATTATAGATATAGGCTTTCATTTCAAACAAATCGATAATGCCTTTAAACTCGTCTTCTTTGCCGATCGGCAGCTGAAGAATAATGGCATTTTTACCCAATCTGTTTCTAATCTGGTCTACCGCACCGTAGAAATCAGCACCCATGATATCCATCTTGTTAATAAATGCCATTCTCGGTACGTTGTAGGTGTCAGCCTGACGCCATACATTCTCTGACTGTGGCTCAACGCCGCCTTTTGCACAAAATACGCCTACTGCTCCATCCAGTACGCGGAGTGAACGCTCAACTTCAACAGTAAAGTCAACGTGGCCGGGAGTATCGATAATGTTGATACGATGCTCTAAAGCGCCCGGCTTCGGCTTGCAGTTTTCTTCCAAAGTCCAATGACACGTCGTAGCGGCTGATGTGATGGTAATACCTCTTTCCTGTTCCTGCTCCATCCAGTCCATTGTTGCAGTACCTTCGTGAGTATCACCAATCTTATAGTTTACGCCAGTATAATAGAGTATACGCTCTGTCAATGTCGTTTTACCGGCATCGATATGAGCCATAATACCTATATTCCTGGTTCTGTCTAATGGATATTCTCTTTCAGCCAAGGTTTTTTCCTCCTGTTATTTTTAGGTATCAGATTTACCAGATCAGCATTCTTTCCTGATTCGGAAAACCTTTTTACCCTGCAAAACTGTAGATTTTCCCGGCCGGCACTCCGGGCCGCTCCGGTAAATCTTTTTGCCAGACAAACTGTGTCTGCCTTTTTAGAAACGATAGTGTGCAAATGCTTTGTTTGCTTCTGCCATCTTGTGCATATCTTCTTTTCTCTTTACTGCTGCGCCTGTATTGTTCGCAGCATCCAGAATTTCATTGGCAAGTCTTTCCTGCATTGTTTTTTCGCCTCTTTTGCGTGAAAACATTGTCAGCCAACGAAGTCCTAATGCCTGACGTCTTTCCGGGCGGACTTCGATCGGTACCTGGTAGGTAGCGCCACCGATACGTCTTGCCTTAACCTCGAGAACAGGCATAATGTTATTCATTGCCTCCTCGAATACTTCAAGAGCCGGCTTTCCTGCCTTCTCTTCTACTCTTGCAAATGCACCATATACAATTTTCTGAGCTACGCCTTTCTTACCGTCCAGCATAATGTTGTTGATAAGCTTGGTAACTACTTTATTATTGTATAAAGGATCTGCCAGTATATCTCTCTTTGCAATATGTCCTTTACGCGGCACGGTTCTTCCCTCCTTATTCATATTTGCAGCAGCGCGCTTTTTTACGCCGCTGTTTACAATAAATCATCGGTACTCACATGTGTCCTCTAATTCAATGTGTTCGTGCGGTTTTCTATCTTAGATTTCATTAAAAATCTATCAGCACAGGTATGTGCTCAGAATCCCAACACTAAATTAGTTCTGTTTGTGGTCCTAATTTCTAAAACCTGACTCCAGTCCAAAAGTCTCTTACTTCTCTTATTTAGAGGCTTTCGGTCTCTTAGCGCCATATTTGGAACGAGCCTGTTTTCTGTTTGCGACACCTGCTGTATCAAGCGTACCTCTGATGATATGGTATCTTGTACCGGGTAAGTCTTTTACCCTGCCGCCGCGAATTAAAACAACGCTGTGCTCCTGCAGATTGTGGCCTTCACCGGGAATGTAGCTTGTTACTTCGATTCCATTGGAAAGACGAACTCTGGCAATCTTTCTGAGCGCTGAGTTAGGCTTCTTAGGAGTTGCTGTCTTCACAGCCGTGCAGACACCTCTTTTCTGCGGAGAAGCCGTATCGATCGCTGTTTTGTGAAGAGAGTTCCATCCTTTCAGCAAAGCAGGTGCAGTTGACTTCTTTACAGACGTCTCACGTCCCTTTCTGACTAACTGGTTAAATGTTGGCATTCCTTTTCACCTCCTGTAAAATTTTCTTTCTCTGCCTTTTAACCGGCTTATTGTGCATCCGCCGCATGACGTATTCCTCTTGCTGTGACATAATATAATTTTTGCATAACAAAAAAAACGCATCTGCGTGCACACTATGATAGTATACTTGCCCGCAAATGCGTTGTCAATACCTTTTTTTGAATTATTCTCCTGCCGGATCATTATTTGCCGATTATTCCATGATTTCTACGGCATCCTCTTCCATTTCTTCCATATCCGACAAATCATCCTCCACATCGTCCTCATCATAGAGTTCTTCGGAGATTTCAAGTTCTTCGTCCTCGTCATCCATATAGCTTTCCTGAACGTTCACTTCCTCGTCAGCCGCAAGGCGTGCCAGAAGGTTTTCATCGGTGTTCAGTCTGGTACTGCGGTATCTCTTCATACCGGTTCCGGCCGGAATCAGTTTACCGATGATAACGTTTTCCTTTAAGCCGACAAGCGGATCGATTTTTCCTTTGATCGCCGCTTCTGTCAGAACCTTCGTCGTTTCCTGGAAGGATGCCGCGGAAAGGAACGAGTTGGTTGCCAGAGCCGCTTTGGTAATACCGAGCATAATCTGCTTGCCGTCCGCCGGCTCTTTGCCTTCTTTCACAAGGGCCTCGTTCAGATCCTCGTATTCGAGCACATCTACGAGCGTGCCGGGCAGATATTCCGTATCGCCGCTGCTCTCAATGCGGACTTTTTTCAACATCTGACGCACGATAACCTCGATATGCTTATCTGCAATATCAACACCCTGTAAGCGGTATACTCTCTGTACCTCGCGGAGCATATAGTCCTGTACGGCACGGATTCCCTTGATTTTCAAAAGGTCATGCGGATTCACGCTTCCTTCTGTCAGCTCGTCGCCCGCTTCCAGCGCCACGCCGTCCAGAATTTTGATTCTGGAACCGTAAGGAATCAGATAAGTCTTGGCTTCACCCGTTTCGTCATTGGTAATCACGACTTCACGTTTTTTCTTGGTATCCTTAATCGTCGCTACACCGCCAAACTCTGCGATGATCGCGAGTCCTTTCGGTTTACGCGCCTCAAAAAGCTCCTCAACACGGGGAAGACCCTGTGTGATATCGTCACCGGCAACACCTCCCGTATGGAAGGTACGCATTGTCAGCTGTGTACCGGGTTCACCGATAGACTGTGCGGCGATAATGCCGACCGCCTCACCTACCTGAACGGCTTCTCCGGTAGCCATATTGGCTCCATAGCATTTCGCGCAGATACCGATATGGGAACGGCATGTCAGAATCGTCCGGATCTTTACTTCTTCGACCGGCTGTCCTTCGCTGTTTACGCCTGCGCTCAGTATTCTCGCGGCACGGCTCGGCGTAATCATATGATTTCTCTTTACGATAACGTTGCCGTCCCGGTCTTTGATCTCTTCACAGGAAAATCTGCCTGTGATTCTGTCTTTTAATCCTTCAATCGTCTCTTTTCCGTCCATAAAGGCCTTTACGGACATTCCCGGAATATCTTCTCTGCCTTCGCAACAGTCTGTTTCACGGATAATGAGTTCCTGCGAAACATCGACCATACGTCTCGTCAGATATCCGGAGTCTGCGGTACGAAGCGCCGTATCGGACAGACCTTTACGCGCACCGTGCGCTGACATGAAATATTCCAGAACGTCAAGTCCTTCACGGAAGTTGGATTTAATCGGCAGTTCGATCGTCCGGCCCGTCGTATCCGCCATCAGACCGCGCATGCCGGCCAGCTGTTTGATCTGCTGGTTGGAACCACGGGCGCCGGAATCCGCCATCATAAAGATATTGTTGTATTTATCCAGTCCCGCGAGCAGCACATCCGTCAGTTCTTTATCCGTTTCATTCCATGTCTCAACAACCGCACGATATCTTTCTTCCTCCGTGATAAGTCCGCGTCTGAAGTTCTGCGAAATCTTATCAACCGTTACCTGTGCTTCCTCCAGCATTTCCTGCTTTCTGGCAGGCACCGTCATATCGGAAATGGATACCGTCATGGCTGCTCTTGTGGAATAATGATATCCGGTAGATTTAATTAAGTCCAATACTTCCGCCGTTTTTACCGCGCCGTGAATATTGATGACTTTTTCCAGAATCTGTTTTAACTGTTTCTTGCCGACGTGGAAATCGACTTCCAGTTTCAGCAGATTTTCCGGATTGCTTCTGTCCACAAATCCCAAATCCTGCGGCAGAATTTCATTGAACAGGAAGCGCCCAAGCGTGGATTCAACCGTTCCGGTAACGGGCTCCCCGCCGGCATCGCCTTTCTGTACCCGCACATGGATTCTGCTGTGCAGCGTACATTCACCGTTTTCATAGGCAAGTATTGCCTCGTTAATATTCTTATAAAATTTGCCTTCTCCGACAACGCCTTCTCTTTCCTGCGTCAGATAGTAGATACCGAGTACCATATCCTGTGAGGGAACGGCTACCGGGCCGCCGTCCGAAGGCTTCAACAGGTTGTTGGGAGACAGCAGCAAAAATCTGCATTCGGCCTGTGCTTCCACGGACAGAGGCAGATGCACCGCCATCTGGTCACCGTCGAAGTCCGCATTAAATGCCGTACATACGAGCGGATGCAGCTTGATCGCCTTACCTTCTACCAGAATCGGCTCAAATGCCTGGATACCGAGTCTGTGCAATGTAGGCGCGCGGTTTAACATAACAGGGTGCTCCCTGATAACCTCTTCCAAAACGTCCCACACCTGCGTATCCAGTCTTTCCACAAGCTTCTTCGCGTTTTTAATATTCTGTGAAATGCCTCTCGATACCAGTTCTTTCATAACAAAAGGCTTAAACAGCTCGATCGCCATTTCTTTCGGCAGACCGCACTGATATATTTTCAGTTCCGGTCCTACGACGATAACGGAACGGCCCGAATAGTCAACACGTTTCCCGAGCAGATTCTGACGGAAACGTCCGGATTTACCCTTTAACATATCGGAAAGGGATTTCAGCGCCCTGTTGCCGGGTCCCGTAACGGGGCGTCCTCTTCTGCCGTTATCGATCAGCGCATCGACCGCTTCCTGAAGCATTCTTTTCTCGTTGCGGACGATGATATCGGGCGCACCAAGTTCCAAAAGCCTCTTCAGACGGTTGTTTCTGTTAATGATTCTTCTGTATAAATCGTTCAGGTCGGAGGTCGCGAAACGGCCGCCGTCCAACTGTACCATAGGACGTAAATCCGGCGGAATAACCGGAATCGCATCCATAATCATCCATTCGGGTTTATTTCCCGATTCTCTGAAGGCCTCTACGACTTCCAGCCTTTTGATGATGCGGGCACTCTTCTGTCCGCTGGAATCTTTTAATTCCTCTTTTAACTCTACCGCTTCTTTTTCCAGGTCGATTGCCTCGAGCAGTTCTTTGATCGCCTCGGCGCCCATTCCTACCCGGAATTTGAACCCCCAGTTTTCTCTCGCATCCTGATACTCCCTTTCGGAAAGCACCTGTTTATATTCCAGATCGGTTTCACCCGCATCCAAAACGATATAAGCCGCGAAGTACAATACTTTCTCGAGCACTCTCGGAGACAAGTCCAAAATAAGCCCCATACGGCTTGGAATCCCTTTAAAATACCAGATATGGGATACCGGAGCGGCGAGCGCAATATGGCCCATGCGCTCTCTGCGGACGCTTGACTTCGTAACTTCAACGCCGCATCTGTCGCAGACAACCCCTTTATACCTGATTTTCTTATATTTACCGCAATGACATTCCCAGTCTTTACTCGGTCCAAAAATCTTCTCACAGTAAAGGCCGTCTTTTTCCGGTTTCAGGGTACGATAGTTAATCGTCTCCGGCTTTAATACCTCACCTCTGGACCATTCCCTGATTTTTTCAGGAGATGCTAGACCGATTCTGATCGCATCAAATGTCATAGGTTGATATGCTTCCTGTTTAATTTCTGCCATGTTAAGCCTGCTCCTTTCGCACCGATTTATCAAATCTCATTTCATTCCCTGTGAAAAAAGCTCCTGGCAGAACGGATCCTGCCGTAAGCAGAACCCGCTCCCGCCAGTCAGAGCCTTTTTGCACATTATTCGTAAGATTCTTCAAAATCAACATCCAGTTCCATGTCATCTTCCGTAAAATCGTCTTCCAGGAAATCTTCTTCCGGCTCTTCACTGTTGACTAACTCGCCGCTCTCTTCGTCAAATTCCTGCTTCTGGTAGCCCATTGCTCCGAGAGAGTCTTTTTCGTAGTCATAATCCCTGGAATCGCCTTCGATTTCGTAGCGGTAGTCATTTTCGCTGTAATCAACAGTTTCCATGATCTCAACTTCCGTCTGGTCTTCCCGCAGCACTCTGACATCCAGTCCAAGAGACTGTAATTCTTTCAAAAGAACCTTGAAAGATTCCGGAATACCGGGCTCAGGAATATTATCACCCTTAATAATTGCTTCATAAGTCTTTACACGGCCGACAACATCGTCGGACTTCACCGTCAGGATTTCCTGAAGCGTATAGGCAGCGCCGTATGCTTCCAGCGCCCAAACTTCCATTTCACCGAAACGCTGTCCGCCAAACTGCGCCTTACCGCCTAACGGCTGCTGTGTTACCAGCGCATAAGGTCCGGTAGAACGCGCATGGATCTTATCGTCTACCAGATGATGCAGTTTCAGATAGTGCATGTGGCCGATCGTTACCGGCGCGTCAAAATATTCTCCGGTTCTTCCGTCACGGAGCCTTACCTTACCGTCCCTTGAAATCGGAACGCCCTTCCACACTTCCCTGTGGTCGCGGTTCTCGGACAGATATTCCATGACTTCCGGCAAAAGTTCTTCTTTATGTTTTTTCTCAAATTCTTCCCACTCCAGATTGACGTAATCGTTCGCAAGATCGAGCGTATCCATGATATCGCTTTCTTTTGCGCCGTCAAATACCGGCGTGGCAACATCGAATCCCAGCGCTCTCGCCGCCAGGGAAAGATGGATCTCAAGCACCTGCCCGATGTTCATACGGGATGGCACGCCCAGCGGATTCAATACGATATCGAGCGGACGGCCGTTTGGCAGATACGGCATATCCTCTACGGGAAGCACACGGGAAACAACACCCTTGTTTCCGTGACGGCCTGCCATTTTATCTCCGACGGAAATCTTTCTCTTCTGTGCGATATAAATGCGGACTGCCTGATTTACACCCGGAGACAGTTCATCGCCGTTCTCCCTCGTAAATACCTTGGCATTGACAACAATTCCGTATTCACCGTGCGGAACTTTCAAAGAAGTATCGCGCACCTCTCTTGCTTTTTCCCCGAAGATCGCGCGGAGCAGTCTTTCTTCCGCCGTCAGCTCCGTTTCGCCCTTAGGCGTTACTTTACCGACAAGAATATCGCCGGCGCGCACTTCCGCACCGATGCGGATAATACCTCTTTCATCCAGATCTTTCAGCGCATCGTCGCCGACGCCCGGAACGTCTCTCGTAATCTCTTCCGGTCCCAGCTTGGTATCGCGCGCTTCCGCTTCGTATTCCTCTATATGAACTGATGTATATACATCTTCCTGGACAAGTCTTTCGCTGAGCAGTACGGCGTCCTCGTAATTGTAGCCTTCCCATGTCATAAAACCGATCAACGGGTTTTTACCGAGCGCCAGCTCGCCGCCCTCCGTGGAAGGGCCGTCCGCAATCACTTCTCCCGCTTCCACATGAACGCCTTTTAATACGATCGGCTTCTGGTTATAGCAGTTGGACTGATTGCTTCGTGAAAATTTAGACAAACGGTACTCGTCTCTCTCTCCGTCGTCATATGTCATTTTAATCAGGTTGGAAGATACATAATCCACCGTACCCGCTTTTCTCGCAAGGACACAGACACCGGAGTCAACAGCCGCTTTCGGTTCCATACCCGTACCGACAACCGGCGCTTCCGTAAACAAAAGCGGTACCGCCTGACGCTGCATGTTGGAACCCATCAGCGCACGGTTCGCATCGTCGTTCTGCAAAAACGGTATCAGCGCTGTCGCAACGGAAAATACCATCTTCGGCGATACGTCCATATAGTCGAACATCACCTTCGGATATTCCTGTGTTTCCTCTTTGTAACGGCCGGACACGTTATTACGCTTAAAACGTCCTTCCGCATCGAGGGGTGCGGACGCCTGCGCAACATGATAATTATCTTCCTCATCCGCCGTCATGTAAACAACTTCATCCGTAACGCGCGGATTGGCCGGATCGCTCTTGTCAATCTTACGATAGGGAGCTTCCACAAAACCGTATTCGTTGATTCTTGCATAAGATGCAAGCGAGTTAATCAGACCGATGTTCGGACCTTCGGGCGTCTCGATCGGACACATTCTTCCGTAATGCGTATAGTGAACGTCACGAACCTCAAATCCGGCACGGTCTCTCGAAAGACCGCCGGGGCCCAGCGCGGAAAGACGTCTCTTATGAGTCAGCTCACCGAGCGGGTTATTCTGATCCATAAACTGTGACAGCTGGGAAGAACCGAAAAATTCTTTTACCGCAGCCTGTACAGGTTTGATATTGATCAATACCTGCGGAGAAATTTCTTCCGCATCATGCGTCGTCATTCTCTCACGAACGACTCTTTCCAGCCTGGACAGACCGATGCGGTACTGGTTCTGTAAAAGTTCTCCCACCGCTCTGATACGTCTGTTGCCAAGATGGTCGATGTCGTCATCGTTTCCGATGCCGTATTCCAAGTGAATATTATAGTTAATCGAAGCAAGAATATCTTCTTTCGTAATATGCTTCGGAATCAGTTCATGTACATTTTTCTGAATCGCCTCTGCAAGCAGGCCGGGGTCTTCGCTGTATTCTTCCAGAATCTGCTGTAAAACCGGATAATAAACGAGTTCCGTAATGCCGAGTTCTCTCGGATTGCAGTCAACATGGCTTGTAATGTCTACCATCATGTTAGACAATACCTTCACGTTCTTCTCTTCCGTCTGAATCCATACATAGGGAACAGCCGCGTTCTGAATGGCATCCGCCATTTCTGCCGTCACCGTATCGCCGGCCGCCGCCAGTACTTCACCGGTGGACATATCGATTACATCCTCCGCCAGAACATGATTTCTGATTCTGTTCCGGAGCATCAGCTTCTTATTAAATTTATATCTTCCGACTTTCGCCAAATCATATCTTCTGGGGTCAAAAAACATCGCATTGATCAGGCTTTCCGCACTCTCCACGCTGAGAGGCTCGCCCGGACGGATCTTTTTATACAGCTCTAAAAGACCTTCCTGATGATTCTCTGAAACGTCTTTGGAAAAACTTGCTTCAATTTTGGGTTCGTCGCCGAATAATTCCCGGATCTCATCATTGGAACCAACTCCCAGAGCCCTGATCAGCACGGTAATCGGCACTTTTCTCGTTCTGTCGACGCGGACATAAAATACGTCGTTGGAATCCGTCTCATATTCCAGCCATGCGCCGCGGTTCGGGATAACGGTCGAGGCAAACAGTCTTTTACCAATCTTGTCATGGCTGATCGCATAGTAAATGCCGGGCGAACGAACTAACTGGCTGACGATAACACGCTCCGCCCCATTAATGACGAAAGTGCCTGTCTCTGTCATAAGCGGCAGATCGCCCATAAAGATTTCATGCTCTGTAATTTCGTCTTTTTCTTTATTGATCAGACGAACTTTTACCTTCAAAGGCGCCGCATAAGTCGCATCTCTTTCCTTACACTTCTCAATAGAATACTTGACGTCTTCAGCACACAATTCGAAATCCACAAATTCCAGACTCAGATGCCCGCTGTAATCTGAAATTGGAGAAATATCGTCAAAAACTTCTTTCAGCCCCTCATGCAGAAACCACTGATAGGAGTTCTTCTGAACTTCGATCAGGTTCGGCATTTCCAGAACCTCTTTCTGTCGTGC
>CAJUDZ010000058.1 GCA_910584965.1 uncultured Lachnospiraceae bacterium
AATCCCTTTATTTGCAAGGCTTCCGGGGAAGGGGTAAAAAAACTATATACTATCCTAATAATAACCATGCCTTTCTTTCAGCCTTTGATTTTTCAACCTAAGTTGCTCACATTTTATCAGGAACGAAACGGAACGTCAACAGCTTATCTTCCAAGCGTACTTCTTTCCCCATATTTGTTATAAGAATCCAGCAGATAGGACTGTTCCGCCGGCATACGATCGAAGATTTCCCTTTCGGCGGTCCTTGTTCCCTCCTCATGTTTCTTCGCAGGTTTTCTGTGATTCTTCTGTCCGGCCTTCTGCTCCATTCCGCGCAGGAAAGCCTGTATGCCGTTTCCGGCTTTTCGTATCAGCCGCAGTACCGCACGGCTTCTTTTTTCTTCCGGCACGGCCGCCTGTCCGCCTGCTGCCGCTTCCAGCGCGTTTTTCATTTCTGCGGATTCCGGCGTTATTTTATTATCCGCAATTTCCGGTGCGGTTCTGATCTCCATCGTATCCCGCATATTTCTTTTCCCGGATACGGCTGTGATCTGCTTCTTCAAAGTGCCCGGCCCCTCTTCCGTTCTTCCGTTTCTGCGCAGTCCGTCTTTCGCACTTCCGCCTCCGTACAGCCCTGTTTCCGCCATGCTGTTTCCGAACCATTCTTCCTCGACCGTATGCGAAAAAGACGGCTGTGCCATCTGCACACCCGTCTGCTGCGTATTCGCCCTGTTTCCGCCTCCTCCGCCCCCGTCAAAGGAAACTCCGCCCAGCATCTTTCGTCCGGGCCGTTTGTCGTGGTTGTGGAATGTGCTGTTATCCCATCTGACCACATGATATTCCACCGGCTTTTCTCCCTGTATCCAGTGCATACACGATATATCCTTTCCGTCAGCCCCGCGTCCCGCACACAGCATATGCTTCCCGCATCAACTGCCGGATATGTGCGCAGACGCAGTCGGCCGGCACATTATCCGCAGGAACTGCCTCCGGAAAATCTTATGAAAAGAAATTGAAATAATTGCCCCTTGAGCCGAAGTTTTTAAGCAGGCTGCTGTACGTATTATTAATCAGGTTGTTCATGCCGGATACGGCATTTTCCTGTACATTCACCGCCGCCGCACTCGTCTTTTTCACGAAAGTGCCCTCGCTGCCCCAGGCTTTTTCCAGCTGCTCCAGCGTCGCGCCTTTTAAGGCTTTATCATTCACCGAAAGCGTACCGTCCGCATTCTGGGTAACGCCCGTAGCCTGCAGGGCGGACCGGCACATCATCGCGTTGGCACTTAACTGGTTCAGATAACTTTGATCCGTTCTGCTTCCGCTGCTCTTTAAGCTCCGTACCATCCCGTTATAGTTGTCAACAAATTCTTTCACCTGCTTTACGATACCGGTCGTATCGCCGCTTTCTTTCGCCTTTGCAAAGAGGGAATCATCCCCTGTCTTTGTCAGTTCGGAAGCCGTATATTGCAGCTCTCCCGCATACTTTTTCATATTCTGGTATACCGCCTGAGAAGCGCCTGACTGATTCGTTTTCCCGGCATTCAGGAAACGGTCGGCTCCTGTCGGCTGCAAATAACTCATACGCCGTCTCCGGCTGCCTGATGTTCTGGTTCCGATTCCGAGCATTGCGCTCATAAAATTTCTTGTGACTCTCATATCGTTATTCCACCCCTTTTTCAAATTATACAGCCCGGCACATTCCGCACTTTCGGACTGCAGCAATTAAGAATATTCTCATACAATATATCGGGTTTTTCTACGGAAACTAAAGGGCCTTGTCATCAACCGCGGAATTTCTGTCATGGAAATGCAAATCCGGATTTCCGCTCCTTTTCACGGCTCCTTCTCCCGCCCAAAACTTATTCCCGCAGATACCTGCCATAAATCTGCACAAACTCTCCGTACTTCCTTTTGGCAAGATAAACCGTTTCCCCGTTGCTCATGCGGATATTGGCATTGTCATATTCCCGGATTTCCGCAAGCGACACAAGATATCCTCTGTGGCACCGATAAAATCCCTCGCCAAGCCGCTGTTCCAGCTCTTCCATCTTCTCATAAAATTCCAGATTTTCCTGTTTCAGGTGCAGAATCACTTTCCGGCCGTCGCTCTCCGCGTACAAAATATCTTCCGTATTCAGACGCCTGTACCCACCCGGCACTTTGACAAGCATATACCTGGGTTTTGCATTTGTCTTTTCCACTTCCACAACGGCCCTTTTCACAACGGAAATCAGTTTTTCCGCCTCCACCGGTTTTAACAGATAATGGAAAGCGCCCACGTCAAATGCCTGAAATACCTGTTCTCTGACGCCCGTCACAAAAATCAGAATCGTAGCCGGAGACATCTTTCGCAGCCGCCGAGCCGTCTCCATGCCATCCATTCCGTCCATGCCGCTCACCGCAATATCCATCAGGATAATATCCGGCAAATAATCCGTACCTGCTGCCTCTGCCAATTCCTGTCCGCAGGAAAACTCTCTCAATTCAATGTCAGGGAACGCTTCCTTCAGTATGTTCTTGATGCCTTCTCTGCTTCTGCTTTCATCATCACAGATCGCGATTTTCATAGATGTAACTTAAACGTTCCTTCCTGCCTCTCCCTGGCCTATTACTTTCAGAATCCATTCTCCGGTCTTATAATTAATATCGGGCGGCCCCGGCAAATTCTTAATGTGTTGTCATGAAACGACGGCTTTTTGTTATAAACGTGGCGGTCCTGCTTTCCCCGTAAAGGTTATTCTTCCCACAGCCCCGATACGAGCCTTACGCCGTCCAGTTCCCCGATCAGCTCTTTCATTTCTTCCGCATCCGCATCGATGGCTACTCCTACCCTGAAACTGTCGGAATCCGCCAGCGGATTAGATGTAAATTCTTCCATAAGCTCCGGCGTCAGATAAGTCTCTCCAAAAGTCTTCCACGCGGTGCCGCCATCTATATAGCGGCATGACACCACGCCTTCCATCTGCAGCAGCTGTTCCTCGATCCCGTGCATCTGTTCTTTGGTAATGCCTTTTTCGAAAAAGACATTCAGATGATTCCTGACATAGACTGCATGGGCCGTCATGCCAGAGACCGCAAGAACGAGCAGCGTACAGGCTGCGGCCGCGGCGATTCCGGCACGGCGGCGGTACCATATACTGTTTCCGGCCTTTTGTCTTTTTTTCATCGGCACATTTTTCATCTGTCCGAGAAGCGACTCTTTCATCTGCTGCGGCAGCGTCATTCCCCGCACAGCATCCTTCCAGCCGCCGTTTTCCAGTCTTTCTTCCAGTTTCATTCCTGTATGATTGTTTTCTTTTCCATGATTCATGATAGATTCTCCTCTTCCTATTTTTGTCAGATTTTATGCTTCCAGTTTTTTTCTCAAAGCCGCCTTTGCCCGCTGCATTCTCTTCTTGACCGCATTTTCCGAAAGGGCAAGAATCGCCGCGATTTCTTTCAGCGAATACCCTTCGACATAATGCAGTAAGAGCACAATCTTATATGTCTGCGGAAGCATGGCGATTTCTTCCAAAAGTTCCCTGCTTTCCGCATCCTTCCCGTCATCGTCCCCAAGCTCCAGCTCATCGATCGGAAAATACCGATGCCTTCCCCGGAACCGCAGCATATCTTTGCACAAATTGACCGTTACCCGCAGCAGCCATGCCTTTTCATGTTCGGCATCGGAAAAAGCCGGCGCCTTCTGCATATATTTCAGCATCACTTCCTGTATAACATCCTCCACATCCTGCGTGTTTCCAAGCATCATCATACCGGTCCGATATAGCAGATTCCCGTATGTGTGCAGAACCGCTTCCATCTTCTGTTCCATACCACTCCTTTCCGAAACAGACGCGCGCTTTATCTGTTTCATTCTAATAACTGTGCCCTTCTCTCTCAGCTTGCGAACTTTGGGTCTTGGGGCAAGACGCTATCAGCGTCGACACAAATTCGCGGTTGAAAAATCTTTGATTTTTCAACCTATATACGTTCATAAACCCGGAAAAGTGACTTCTTCCTGCATTAATTTCCTGTCAAATAATAAAAACCGCATGACATAAAGCCATACGGTTATATACACGTTTCTTTCTTTTTTCAGTATGATCTCCCGGCTATATCCGCACCATCTCACGTGTAATCTCCGAAAGACTCCCCGCGCCGCACATCGACATGGTATCGCGCAGCTCTCCTGCCAGCTTCTCAATATATATACCGACGCCTTCGGCTCCGCCGCCATACAATGCCGTGACAAACGGACGGCAGATCAGCACGCCGTCGGCTCCCAGCGCCAGCGCCTTGAAAATATCCGTGCCGTTGCGCAGGCCGCCGTCTGCCAGAATCTTCACCTGGCTTCCCCGCAGGGCATCTGCGATTTCCGCAAGCACCTCCGCCGTGGA
The DNA here is from genome assembly GCA_910584965.1 of uncultured Lachnospiraceae bacterium. Lineage (GTDB taxonomy): Bacteria > Bacillota > Clostridia > Lachnospirales > Lachnospiraceae > UBA3282. The sequence continues at coordinate 4,356 of CAJUDZ010000058.1, forward strand.
CGGACATTGGTCAAGCACCCGGCCGCCGTGATTGCTGACAACAATCGCCGCCGCGCCCGCTTCTTTTGCTTTCAACGCGCCCTTAACGGTCATAATGCCTTTGACGATAAATGGCACGCCTGCCATCTGCACGATTTCATGAAGCTCTTCTACGTTTTTACTGCCTGCCGGAGGCGTCATATTCTTTAAAAAAGGAAGCCCTGCCGCATCAATGTCCATCGCCAGCGCGAAGCAGCCGGCGTCTTTGCAAAGCTGCATTTTTTCCCGGATCGTCTCCATGTTCCAGGGCTTGATGGTCGGTATGCCCTGCCCGTTTACCTCCCTGAGAGCCTTCGCCGCCTGAATGACCACTTCCGGATTCGTCCCGTCCCCCGTAAAGGCCGCAATGCCGTTTTCCACGCAGCTTCGCAGCATCAGATCGTTATAGCTTAAATCATTGTATTTTTCACCGTAATGCAGATTGACGGCGCCCACCGGGCCCGCAAAAAAAGGATACCGGAAAGTCTTTCCAAACAGCGTAAGCGTCGTATCCGGCGTCCTGTTATCGCAGATATTATCCATGTTGACGCGGATTTCCTGCCATTTATCGAAATTTCTGGCCGCCGTATCGCCCATGCCCTTTGCTCCCGGCCCCGGTATCTGATTTTTACATGCCCTGCCATTGCAGACCGGGCAGGCTTTACAATACGCCCCGATGCAGCCTCTCGCGTTTTCCAGTACTTCCTGATATGTCATTGTCCTTTTCCTCCCGAAACTGTTCTGATAACAGTTTATCTTTTTTTAACGGGAAGGTCAATCTCTTATGGCAAAACATATTTTCCTTTGAATCCCTGATAGAGCTGTCTTTGTTCCTCCGTTTCGTTTCCGCGCATCGCACTCATATAACCGTGTATTTCCAAAGACTCCTCCCGCACCTCGATCACACTGACCGCTATGTGGGAACAATGGGCCGCAATTCTTTCACAGCCGGTCACGATATCCGCCAGCAGAAATCCCATTTCGATCGTACATTTCCCTTTTCGAAGCCTCCTGATATGGCGCGTCCGCACTTCTGCACCGAGTTCCGCAATAACCTGTGACAGCGGTTGTATTTCCAGCGCCAGCGCCGCGTCTTCCCGGTCAAAAATTTCCAGCGTCATCTCCATCATATTTGCCACCGCTCTTGCAAAAATATCCAGTTCGACCCGCGCTTTGTTGGAGAACTTCTTTTCTTTTTCCCACATTTCCCGATAGGCTTCCATAATACCCGCGGCATGGTCGGAAATCCGCTCGAAATCTCCGATGGATTCCAGAAAAAGCATCAGCGTCCGGCTGTCTTTTTCCGAAAGCCGCTGACCTCCCAGCTTTAACAGATAAGTGCCGATCATGTCTTCGTAACGGTCGGTATCCTCTTCCATTCTGCCAATTTCTTCCGCCTTGGCCTCATCAAACTGATGCAACAGATCGAGCGTCCGCATATAAGATTCCCTGGCAGTCACAGCCATATGAGAAGCCACCCGCCGGCATTGGTCCATCGCCAGCGAAGGTTTATCAAGGAACCTGCTGTCGAGCATTTTCGCGTCCGCCTCCACATGACGGGGTTTGATATTTTCGGAAGCATCCCTTTTGACCGTCAGATACGCAAGTTTCTCCAGGCCGTCCGCAAAAGGCAAAAGCAGACAGGCCGCAAAAATGTTGAATACACTGTGCACCACAGCGATACCGTATGCTTCCGCGGGCTGTTCCATAAAGGAAAAACCAACGGCCGCATGCAGAATGTAAAAAAGTGTCATGAAGACCACCGTTCCGATCAGATTAAAATACAAATGCACCACCGCCGCCCGTCTGGCGTTCGGAGAAGTTCCGACGGAAGAAAGCAGCGCTGTGACACAGGTTCCGATATTCTGCCCCATAATAATCGGAACGGCGCTCCCATAGGTAATTGCCCCCGCCGCGCATAACGCCTGTAAAATGCCGATGGACGCAGAAGAACTCTGCAAAAGCGCCGTCAGAAAAACACCCGCCAGAAGCCCCGGAACCGGACTGGAAAACAGAACAAACAAATTCTTCACCTCCGGCACTTCCGCCAGCGGTTTTACCGCATCCGACATCGTTTCCATGCCGAACATCAGTACGGCAAACCCGACGAAAATCTGTGCCAGATTCTTCTTTTTCCCACTCCCCGAAAATAATAAAAGGAAGACGCCAACGATCGCGAGAACGGGCGCGAACGAAGACGGTTTTAAAAGCCTGATCCAGAAATTTCCGCTTTCGATGCCGGACAGGCTTAAAAGCCAGGAAGTAACCGTAGTTCCGATATTGGCCCCCATAATAACGCCGACCGCCTGCGACAGCTTCATAATGCCAGAATTGACAAACCCGACCACCATGACCGTTGCCGCCGAAGACGACTGAATTACCGCGGTTACGGCGGCCCCCAGCAGAACGGCCTTGATTTTACTGGACGTCAGTTTTTCCAGAATCCGTTCCATACGCCCTCCGGAAGCTTTTGACAGTCCATCTCCCAGCGTCTGCATTCCATATAAAAAAAGCGCCAGCCCGCCGACCATTGTCAAAATATCAAAAAAATTCATACCAAACCTCCCTGTCAGAGCTTTACTGCTCTCAAAGCAAATCACCGGCTCTGACGCAAATTCAGCGGTTGAAAAATCAAAAATTTTTCGACCTTATTATCATTATGATTTGAAATTATCCCTGTTTTATCCATACATTGTATATTTTGCTCTTTTTGTACCGGTGCTATAAAAATGGCGGCAGATTGTCCGTTTGGATTTCTGCCGCCGTGCGTAGAGAATGCACTTCGCTATGCGGCTTTTTAGCAGGCGGAACCGGGTTTCATTCAATTTTAATGATTATATGGAATACAAACAGGTAATCTGGTATGATATGAATTGGGCTGATACTCTTTACCAAATTTATTATGGGAGGAAATAACATGGCTTATCGTACGGAAGATGAAGTCAGGAATGCTGCCGGCGGAATTTTAGGATTTACAGTTACCGGGCCCGGCGGAAGCATTATAAACATAGAAAATACAGAGATCATTTCCGGGGTCGGACAATTAACCACCTTTATTGAACTCGGAAAGCGCTTGAAAATAACGGAATTTCGTGGAATATCCAACAAACCCGATGGATGGTATTTTCCGAAAGATACCGGGAAACCGGCAATTATCCTCGAAACAAAATCAGAAAAAGAAGATCTTTCGCAGCAGAAATGGAAAGAGGAACTGCTGAAAAACATAGAAATCGTTCTTCGGCGATATCATAAAGTCATCGGAATTTTGTATAACGGAAAAGATATCCGCGTATTTAAAGGCAAAATGGAAATTGACTGCATCGCCCCTGATTTACAAAACAAGGAATATTATATCTCCCTGTACACCGAAAATAAAATCGACAAACAGCATATTTATGAAGTTACGCAGAAGATTAACAACAGCCTGCATTTCAAATTTGGTATGCAGGATTTGCAGGACAGAATGATTTTTACCGCCTGTGCCCTGGTCGCTCAAAGATATAATCCGAAAAACGGCCTGGAAAAGCTGAAAGGAATGGGATACAGCACTTTCCATAACTGGATCTATCATGCGCTTTCCAAAGCCATCGAAGACGATAAAAAGCAAAATGACAAACTCGATGTTTTACTGGAAGAATATTCTGCTGTGCGCATGGCCATTACCGAAGATCAGGCCGCAATTAACGATTTCATCGACAATGTCTGCGAAATTGCCAATCTTGTTAATTCCGATTACTGGAACGGCGAAGACGTTATGGCTATCTTTTTCAATGAATTCAATCGGTACCGGGGAAAAGCCGACGCCGGACAGGTTTTTACCCCCGACCATGTTACTTCGTTTATGTACAGATTAATCAATGTGAACGAAAACGATAAAGTTTTGGACGGAACATGCGGAAGCGGCGCTTTTCTTGTAAAATCCATGTGCAATATGATAAAGGCGGCCGGCGGCATCAAAACAGCAAAAGCCAAAACAATAATATCCGAACAGCTGTATGGAATCGAAATGTACCGGAAGGTATTCGCATTGGCATGCGCAAACATGATGATACATAAAGACGGCAAAACGAATCTTGCCCAGTTGGATGCAAAATCCGATGAAGCCGCTCTTTGGATTCAAAGCAAACCAATCACAAAGGTTCTGATGAACCCACCATACGAACGAAAATACGGCTGTATGAAAATTGTCGAAAACATTCTCGATCATGTTCCCGTAAATACCAAATGCGCAATCATTATGCCCGATAAAAAACTCGAGAAAGACAATGGAAAAAAACTGCTTAAAAAGCACACTCTTACTACCATCATAAAAATGCCCGAAAATTTATTTTTTGGCATCGGCGTTACTGCTTCAATCTTTGTTTTTGAAACGGGCAGACCTCAGAATAACAGAAATATTATCGGCTATTATATCGAGGATGACGGCCTGGAAACCGTCAAAAACCAGGGACGTCAGGATATCAAAAACCGCTGGGACGCAATAGAGGAATACTGGATCAATGCAATTCGCGATGGAGATGACGTCAAATATCATACACGGCAGATTATAACCCCCTCTGAACATCTGTCCTACCAGATGCCCGAAAAACCGTTTGAAATATATGAGGAAGATTTTGTCAAAACATTGATGGATTATGAAATGTTCCGCCTGGGAATTTCACCAAAAGCATTTGAAGAAAAACTGCTTCAGAAAGTCCTCTATGGGAGCAAAGTTACGTCACAGGCAGAAAATACCGTGATTATTGTGAAAGGCGACAGCAAATGAGCTTAATAAATATCGACCAATGGCAGGAATTTTCCATTGGAAGCCTGTTTGAAATTATCAACGGCAAGGGAATTACGAAACATGAACTGTATGAACATCCCGGAACCCTTCCCGCTATTCAAAGCGGGGAAGAAAATAATGGCTGTATCGGAATGATAGATGAAAAATACTGTATCGAAAAAGGCTATTGTGTCTGCAAAGAAGCATGCCTGACGGTCGCAAGAAGCGGTTCCTCGGGACATATTACCTATCAGGAAAACGGCTGCGTATGCGGCGATTCCGCAAAAATATTGAAACCGCGCATAAAACTGTCGCAAAATCAGTTTTTGTTCATGCGCACGGTCTTAATGGTCAACAAAAGGAAATATCATTATAACGATAAAGTCAGTGAAAAAAAATATTCATTGGATACCGTCTTTTTGCCCGTTGATGAAAACGGAAATCCTGACTGGGACTACATGGAGCATTATATTAATCATTTGAAATCTCCCGTATATGCTTTGCTGGAGCAATTGCAGAATATCAATCAATCCGGAAATCACAAAATAGATATCCGAAACTACAAACGTTTTCATTTATATGATGACGATCTTTTCGAAATCAACCGCGGAACCAAACTGGACAGAGTCAAAATGTCCGACACAAATCCTACGATCAATTTTGTAGGAAGAGCCAATGCCAACAATGGCGTGACCGCATTTATCGACGAAATCGAAGGCCTTATCCCCTACCCCGCAGGATATCTGACGGTTTCTCTTGGCGGCGAATATCTTGGCTCCTGTTTCGTTCAGGAAAAACCTTTTTATACAAGCCAGAATGTCGATGTCCTGATACCCAGACACGACATGTCAAAATATGCCAAACTGTACATTGCTGCGCTCATTTTTAAAGAAGGGCAGCTGCATTATAAGGCCTTTGTCGATGAATTGAATCGTCACATGAAAACAGATTTTTCCATTCCTCTGCCCGTCGATGAAAACGGCAGAATTGCATGGGATTACATGGATTCTTATATGCGCGGTATTGAAACATTATGTCAGGAAAATATCTATACGCTGCAGAAATTAGATTTCATATGAAGAAACATTTCAAAAGATATTCTAACGAACCCTGTCTGCGCGATGGCATAAAAATAAATATTATCTTATTCGATAAACTGATAAATAATAAATTCCTCATCATACCACCACCGGGATAAGCCGGCTTCTTTTCCCTACTCTTTCATATATGTTAAAGTAAAAGAAATCGGCGCCCACAGCGATTCCGGCCATACCCAAAAGGTGAGAGCTTTTAATTCTTCACACTCAGGAAATGATATACCTCATTCTACGTTGCCAGACAGCAGGAAAAGAACCAGTATTTTTCCGAAAGTATAATGAACGCTGCAGGCTTCCAATACTTTTTTAGTATTGTCACGGTCAAGTGCCTTGCTTACAGGAGCATTTGACGAATACCGCCAGAGCCAAATAGAAGTGCCTTTGGACACTTTGGCATTTGATTTCGTTATCACCCGCTTCCCTTTTTGTCAAGGAATCTCTGAAAAATGTTTCTATCTGCTATCTTATTTGACTCTAACTGTCCATGCTGTCTTCTCAAGCGAAAGAGGCGTTTGTTCCGCTGCAGTTTATTAAGAAAAAGCGTGCGCGTTTTTTGAGAAATAATCGAGCAGCGCGTTGCAGCCTTCCAGAATATCCTCGTAAGTTTCATCAAAATTGCCCGTATACCAGGGGTCAGCGATATCCCGCGGAGAATCCCCGAAATCGAGCAGCCGGAAAATTTTATGTTCCGAATCGCCGTTCGTAATCCGCAGCATATTGCGGATGTTCATCTGATCCATACCGATCAGAAAGTCATATTTCTGATAGTCATTTTTGGTCATCTGGACTGCCCTGTGTGGGACGAGCGGAATACCGACGGCGCGTAGTTTCGCCACGGTGCCATAATGCGGACTGTTGCCGATTTCTTCCCGGCTGGTTGCGGCAGAAGCGATTTGGAACCGTTCCTGCAGATTTTTGCCGGCGACAAGATAGGTCATAACGCTTTCGGCCATCGTGCTGCGACAGATGTTGCCGTGGCAGACAAATAATATTTTTATCATCTTGAATTTATCCTTTCATAAGCCTTTAAACCTTGATATATCGGGCTTCTTGGCACTTTT
>CAJUDZ010000059.1 GCA_910584965.1 uncultured Lachnospiraceae bacterium
ATAAAATGAAGCTGCCGCTTCACGAATTTTCATTCGTTAAAGCGACAGCCCCTTTTTGTTTTGCCGGAAACTGCGGCCGTTAAAACGGTATACTTCTTTTCCTTCTGCTAAAATACAACCGAAGGAAGTATGGAAAAATTCCCGGTATTCTTATAGAATAATGAAAATCCAGTTCCGTCTGCTTCCCGCAGTACCATGTACATTCAGGAGGGAAATTAAGGTTATGTTAAGATTTCGCACGATTCGGATTAAGATTGAACTGTTATAGTTTATCACAAGCCAGTCATAGCGGCATGGAACAGGTCGTATAATATGCACAGAATATCTTTTTAAAAATTTCTGAAAAAATTAAGAAATTATTTGAAGATATTTAATGGGTCTGGCACGTTATATATAGTATAATAAGTCGATAAAGACGGATTGAAAAGGGAGAGAAAATGAAAAAGGGAGGAAAGGGGAGTTCATGAGCGCGTTAGTGGAGATACAGGATATCTGTAAAATATACAATCCTGGAGAAAATGAAGTAAAAGCGTTGAATCATGTGAGCCTGACGATCGATGAAAATGAGTTTGTGGCGATTATCGGTCAGTCCGGTTCGGGAAAGTCTACATTGATGAATATGCTCGGATGTCTGGACGTGCCTACCAGCGGGAGCTATTATCTGCATGGACAGGATGTGTCCCATATGAGCGACAATGAGCTGTCGGATGTACGAAATAAGGAGATTGGATTTATTTTTCAGGGGTTTAACCTGATAGCCGGGCTGACCGCGCTGGAAAATGTGGAACTGCCGCTGATTTACCGGGGTGTCGGTAAACGGGAGCGGCTGAGGCTTGCCGATACGGCGCTTGACAAAGTCGGGCTTGGCCGGAGAAAGACACACAAACCTTCCGAAATGTCCGGCGGACAGCAGCAGCGTGTTGCTATCGCGAGAGCGATCGCACAGGCGCCGCCCATCATTCTGGCCGACGAACCGACAGGAAATCTGGATTCCGGTTCCAGCAAAGAGATCATGGGAATATTGAAATCGCTTCATGAAGAAGGAAGAACGGTCATCCTGATTACGCATGATAATGAGATCGCGAAGCAGGCAAAGCGGGTTATAAAAATCATCGACGGACAGATCGTACAGGATTCCGGCGCAGATCCGGAAGAAATAATAGAAGAATCGTAAAGGGGAGAAAGGAGCATTTTTGTTAAAATGAAAGAGAAAAAAGAGAAGAAAGAAAAGTCACCGATGGATAAGGCAAAAAAGAAGAAAATCATTAAGCGGGTCGTTTTCGGCGTGCTCGCCGCGTTTGTTGTTCTCTTTATCGTGATGAATAAAATTGCGGCCCAGAACGTCTTGCCCGTCGTCTATACGTCATCGGTATCGCGCGGCGACGTGGAGCAGGTTGTCAGCACGAGCGGTACGGTTAAGACGGAAGAAAGCAAGGCCTATTTTGCGCCGCTTGCGGTGAAAGTGGGAACGGTGGACGTGGCGGCCGGTGACAGCGTAAAAAAAGGACAGACGCTGTATGCTTATGATGAAAAAGCGCTGGCGGATGAAAAACAGCTGGCGGAGCTGAAAATGCAGTCCAATGAGGGCGAATATCAAAGTTCCATGATTACAAACAACAAATATATCAGCGAGCTGGGAGAGGCCAATATTAATCTGGAAGTGCTGGACCAGCAGATCGAGGACTGCGAAAACTATGTGCGGGAACTGAACCGGAAAATTACGGACAAACAGGATGCGCTCGCAAAGGAAGGCGCCTTACTGCAGATTTCTCTGCTGGACTGGCAGAATGATCCCGGCTCCGAGGAATATATGAACCTGCAGAAACTGGTTCAGCTAAATACATACGAACAGCAGCATAATGACGAAATCGAGATGTGGCAGGCGGAAGTAAAGGAATATGAAGAAAAAATCGCGTCTTATAAAGAATACAGAAGCGAGATGAAGTCCCAGAAGAGTTCGTCCGAAAGCGGTTCTCTGAACAGCGGAAGCAAGAGCAAGCTGGTTGCGGATACACAGATCGAAAAGATCAACGCGGAAGAAACATTGTCATCCATTGCAGAAGTGGAAGGCGGCGTCACGGCGGATTTCGACGGCGTTATCACGGAGATGGCTGCGGTAGAAGGCAGCACGCCGACGGTCGGCACGCAGATGGTTAAGCTGGAAAGCACGGAAAAAGTAAAAGTAGAGATTTCCGTTTCCAAATATGATCTGCAGAAGATTGCGGTGGGACAGGAAGTAGACGTTACGATTGCCGGAAATGTTTATCAGGGAAAAGTATCGAAAGTAAACGGTATGGCAACGACCAACAACAGCGGTGCGGCGGTTGTCGGTGTGGAAATTAAGATTGAAAATCCGGATTCCAATATTTTCCTCGGTGTGGAAGCCAAAGTGGTAGTGCACACCGATGTGGCCGAGCAGGCGCTTGTCGTTCCGATTGAAGTCATCAACAGCGATCAGGAAGGAAGTTTCGTGTATGCGGTTGAAAACGGCATTCTTGTGAAAAAACGCGTTGTAACAGGTATTTCTTCCAATACGTTATGTGAGATTACAGAAGGACTGAATGAAGGCGATCAGATCGTAAGCAGCGTGGCGATGGGACTGGAAGAAGGCATGGCGGTTACGGCGATAGCAGGGGAGTAAACATATGGCACAGATATGGGAATACATAAAAATTGCCCTGATGAATATCAGGAGCAACAAGGGCCGTTCCGTTCTTACCATGCTGGGTATTGTCATCGGTATTGCTTCGGTTATCATGGTCATGGCGATCGGTAACGGCGTCAGGGGACAGATCAACGACGAGCTGGAAAGTATCGGAAGCGGTATGATAGAGCTGTATCTGGATACTACGCTGGAAACGACTACGATGCGGTTCATGCAGGAAGATTTCGATATGATTAAAGAACGGGTCGAACACGTAAAAGGCGTAACGCCGGTACTTGGCGGCTGGGGCTCTGCGGATGGACCGAAAGGAAATTTTGAGGCGAGAGTGACGGCCGGAACCGAAGGTCTGGAATACTACTCCAGCGGCGGCGGCCCGATCATTAAGGGAAGGTACTATTCGGCGGAGGAAGCGGACAGCGGCAGCAGGGTCTGCGTTATTTCGGAAAGCGATGCGATCAGTCTGTTCGGAACAACCGATGTAATCGGACTGTCGTTCGAACTGACCCTGTACGGAATTTCGCAGGAACTGACGGTTATCGGTATCAGAGAGGACAATGCGACCAGTTTTGTCAGTACCGGCGTCAGCGGGCGGGTCAGCATAGAAATGCCAATTGGCGTAATGTCGAACGATTTTTATTACTGGACGGAAGAGTTTACCGATATCCTGATTTTTGCGGAAGAAACTCAGTATTGTACGGAAGTGGCGCAGAACGCCGTAAAATTGCTGGAAGGCAAATACGGAACCTGGGGCGAAAACCAGATTATTGTTAATAATATTTCGGATATGACGGGAGAAATGGACAGCATCCTGGGAATCCTGACGATGTTTATTTCCTTCGTTGCGGCCATTTCGCTGCTGGTAGGCGGTATCGGCGTTATGAACATTATGCTCGTTTCCGTAACCGAGCGTACAAGGGAAATCGGTATCAGGAAATCGCTGGGAGCGAGAACCGGCTCCATCCTCCTGCAGTTCCTGGCGGAAGCGGCGATTATTACGATGCTTGGCGGCATCATCGGCATCATACTCGGAATGCTTGGCGGCAATGCGGTATGCTCCGTCCTCGATATTACGCCGAAGACGCATATATCCACCATCATCGGAGCGACTCTTTTTTCTTCTGCGGTCGGCCTGTTCTTCGGAATTTATCCGGCGAGAAAAGCGGCGAAGCTGAGCCCGATTGAGGCGCTGCGGCATGAATAAGTTGAAAACGAACGGGCCGTTTTCAACTTATGAGTGATACACTGTAATGGAAAGGCGGAATTAAGCGTTTACGATTTAACAGCGCAAGTCTGAAGGCAGGCTGTCAACTCGCTCTTGCGCTTTTGCGGAAATTTAGTATAATAGAAAAGGAGCCGATGCGGAATCCGGTTCCGACATGAAAAAGCACCTGCAATGTAGGTGCTTTTCCTCGATTGTCAGTGCCTCCGGCGGCCTGGGAAACGTCCGATTTGCCCACGAGAGTATCGGCGGATATCGGAAAGCATGCCGCAGGCCGGCGCTGTCACATATTGTATAACGGAAAGAAAGGAAGAGGAGCCGCCATGGAAGTCGAATTTGATGTGAAGATGGAAGCGGGTATTCTGTACGATTATATGCTGCATCATACGTACAGCAGTTTTGCCGGGCTGATGGGAACGGCTGCGGGGGCGCTTTTGCTGGTTATTTTTTATTCGGACAGAAAAATCATCTATCTGATCGCCGGAATTATCGCACTTGTTTATCAGCCGTGGACGCTGTTTCTGCGTTCCAGGCAGCAGATGTTGAAAAATCCTTCCTTTAAGCAGCCTCTGCACTATAAATTGACGGAGGAAGGTATTGAAGTGTCACAGGGGGATGCGGTTGACTGCCAGAAATGGGAAGATATGCACAAGGCAGTTTCCACCGGAAGGAGCATTGTCGTATATACTTCCAGAATCAACGCCTGTATTTTCCCGAAAAAAGATATCGGAGAGCATAAGTATAAAGTGATAGAAATGATATCCACACATATGCCGCCCGGAAAAGTGAAGATCAGAAGTTAGGAAGGCGGGAAATTGAGAAGACAGGAAACTGAGAAGACGGGAAATTAAGAATCCCACCCCAAAATGAAACAGATAAGAAATCAGAAAATGAAAAAGATCGAAGGCCCGGCAGCAAAGACTCCGCCTGAAAAATATGGCGGCAGTCCGGATGAGAGAAGGGCATGGAAACGGACAGCAAAGATGGAACAGATCATAGAGACACACGGCGCGGAAGAGACTTTTGCGCTTGGAAAAAAGATAGGTAAAAGCGCCCGGCCGGGGCAGGTATACGCCCTGAACGGCGATCTGGGCGCAGGGAAGACCGTCTTTACACAGGGCGTAGCGGCCGGACTCGGCATTACCGAACCGGTAAACAGTCCGACTTTTACGATTCTCCAGATTTATGAGAACGGCCGGCTTCCTTTTTACCATTTCGACGTATACCGGATCGGGGATGTGGAAGAAATGGAAGAGATCGGATACGAGGATTGTTTCTACGGAGAAGGCGTCTGCCTGGTAGAATGGGCCGGACTGATCGAAGAGATTCTTCCGGAAAATTGTATACGGATAGAAATTGCAAAGAATTTATCGTCGGGATTTGATTACCGGACGATCAAAATAGAACAGAACCGGACGGAGGTAGGAATATGAAGCTGATCGCATTGGACAGTTCCGGCCTGACCGCCTCTGTGGCGGTCATGGAAGACGATATACTGGCGGCGGAATATACGATTCAATATAAAAAGACGCACTCCCAGACATTGCTGCCAATGCTTGCGGAAGTCCGGAACATGATAGAACTGGATTTACAGGAAGTGGACGCGGTGGCGGTGGCGTCCGGTCCCGGCTCTTTTACCGGCCTGCGCATCGGTTCTGCGACTGCGAAGGGCCTTTCCTTTGCTATGGGAAAACCGATAGTGGCGGTGCCTACGGTGGATGGGCTGGCTTATAACCTGTACGGAACCGATAAGGTTGTCTGTCCGATTATGGATGCAAGACGCAGTCAGGTTTATACCGGGATATATGAGTTTCTGTTTCAGGAAGATAAATACTGTCTGAATATTATAAAACGACAGTGTGCCGTCGCATTTGATGAAATTGCGCAGGAACTGAATGCGCTTGGGCGGGAAGTGATTTTCCTGGGTGACGGGGTTCCCGTTTTCCGGGAACGCATGAAAGAAATAATGAAAGTGCGGTATACGCTTGCTCCGGCGCATATGAACAGACAGAGGGCGGCCAGCATCGGCGCGCTCGGAAGCCTCTATTACGCGCAGGGGAAAACCGTGAGCGGCGAGGCGTTTGTACCGGAGTATCTGCGGCTTTCCCAGGCGGAACGCGAGAAGAGCGGGAAAATTATCTGATTGGAAGAACTGCGGTAAGAAGCCGTTTGACTGAGGCTGAATGAAAGGTGATTGGAAAATGAACGGGTTATATATCAGGCCGATGGAAGAAAAAGACGTTGACGCGGTCAGCAGACTGGAAGAGAAGACTTTTTCCATGCCCTGGTCCCGGTCGGCTTTTCTGGAAATGATTACGAAAGAAGACGCCGCTTATTATGTGGCGGAACTGGATGGTACGATCGTTGGCGGCTGCGGCGTGCTTTTGATTGCGGGCGAAGGCAATATTACCAATGTAGCCGTGGATATGGCCCTGCGGAATCGGGGAATCGGAACGAGAATGCTCCGGTATTTGATCGGGGAGGGGGAGCAGAAAGGCCTGAGCGCTTTTACGCTGGAAGTGCGGGCCGGCAATGCGGCCGCAATTCATGTATATGAGAAGCTTGGATTCCACTCCGAAGGCATCCGGCCGAATTTCTATGAAAAGCCGGTTGAGGATGCCGTAATCATGTGGAAGAGATAGGAAGCAGACCGAATATTTACCACTGTTTTTGCATAGGACAGACTGTTATAATGATGAAGAAACGAAGATGTCCGGCATAACATGTTTGATATGATATGTCAACGTAAGATGTTGTTTATGTAGGTACAGGAGGGTAAAATGAGAACTTATCTTGATCAGAGTATGGAACAAAAGAGTTTTTTGGAAAATTTTGTCAGAAATAAAAAAGATGACACAGGACTCGCTTCAGTAATCTGCAATTCCTGTAAAAAAGAATTACGGGTGGAAAATGGCATTTTAAAAGACGAATGTATTCATATTTCACATGCTTTCGGCTATTTCAGCGAAAGAGACGGCGAAATACAATGTTTTGATCTGTGTGAGGAATGCTATAACAAAATGATTGCAAAATTCCGTCTTCCGGTAGAAAGCGGGGAAAGAACGGAACTGCTGTGAGCCTGTCTGTGAACAGGAGAGCATATGTTAGAAGTTTGTTTGCTTGGAACGGGAGGTATGATGCCGCTGCCTTACAGATGGCTGACCTCCCTGATGGCGAGATATAATGGAACGAGCATATTGATAGACTGCGGGGAAGGCACGCAGATCGCCATGAAGGAAAAGGGATGGAGCCCCAAACCGATTGACCTGATCTGTTTTACGCACTTTCACGCCGACCATATCAGCGGACTGCCGGGCATGCTATTGACAATGGGCAATGCGGAACGGACAGAGCCGCTTCTTTTGGTTGGACCGAAAGGACTGACCAAAGTGGTATCCGCTCTGCGCGTCATTGCGCCCGAACTGCCCTTTCCGGTGGAATGTCTGGAACTGACGGAAGCGGAGCAGACCCTGCAGTTTGACGGATTCCGCATAGAAGCTTTCCGGGTCAATCACAACGTGGTCTGTTACGGATACAATATCATAGTGGACAGAATCGGCCGGTTCGATGTGGAAAAAGCGCAGGCCCACGGTATCGACAGACGTTACTGGAACCGCCTGCAAAAGGGGGAAACCATCGAAACGGAACAGGGAATCTGGACGCCGGATATGGTGCTCGGCGCGGCTCGGAAAGGCATTAAACTCACTTACTGTACGGACACAAGACCGACTGACAGTATTGTCAGAAATGCGCAGGGCGCGGATTTGTTTATCTGTGAGGGCATGTACGGCGAGCCGGAGAAGAAGCAGAAAGCCCGGGAATATAAGCATATGACTTTTTATGAAGCGGCCCAGATGGCGAAAGAAGCGCGGGTCTCGGAGCTTTGGCTGACACATTACAGCCCGTCTCTTACGAGAGCCGAAGAATATATGGGCGATGTGAGGAAAATTTTTCCAAATGCTATTGCGGGGAAGGACGGAAAGAGTGTAGACTTACAGTATAAAGAATAAATGATTAAGCGGTTTTGCAGATCATTTATGCCGGCATGACATTGACAGAAAGGCGGGGGATGCGGGATGAAGAAATCAAGTGGAATTAAAATTGTGTTGATAGGCGTTGTATTGGCGGCTCTTGTGATCGGTTATTATTTTTACCTGTCAAGTAAGACGCAGACGAAGCAGGAAGAAGTCGTGGAGTCAACCCGGGTGCAGACGGCGCTGATGCGGGATCTTGAAAAAAACTACCCGCCGACGCCGAAAGAAGTCGTTAAGTATTTTAATGAGATCACTATGTGTTTTTACAATGAAAAATATTCGGATGAAGAGCTAGGACAGATGGCCGAAAAAATACAGGGCATTTATGATGCGGAACTGGTTGCGAACAAGTCCCAGGAACAATACATGGAAGATTTGAAGAACGATATCGTAGAGATGAAGTCCAATGACCGTTCCGTGTCCTCTTATCAGTTGCCTGCAAGCACGGATGTGGAGTTTTTTTCAGAGAATGGAGATTCCTGTGCGAGATTGTATTGTACATACAGCATCAGACAGGGGACGGATATGTTACAGAGCAGACTTGTTTTTATTTTAAGACAGGATGAAAATAAGCGTTGGAAGATTCTTGGATGGGATTTGGACGACTAGTGAAAGATGTGATTAATGAGTGCGGGCTATATTAATACATACTGGCGGTACCGTCTCATTTACTTTCGGGAAAGGATTTGGAATCAAAATGGAAAAGGAAGACGTGCTGATTCTTGCGGTGGAAAGCTCCTGCGATGAAACCGCCGCGGCGGTCGTGAAAAACGGAAGGGAAGTTTTGTCCAATATTATTTCTTCCCAGATTGAACTGCATACGGTTTATGGCGGCGTCGTGCCGGAAATCGCTTCAAGAAAACACATTGAGAAAATAAATCAGGTCATAGCGGAAGCGCTGAAAGAAGCGGAAATGACTTTACAGGATATGGATGCGGTTGCGGTAACTTATGGCCCCGGCCTGGTCGGCGCTCTCTTAGTCGGCGTTTCCACGGCCAAAGCGATCAGCTTTGCCTCCGGGATACCGCTGATCGGCGTTCATCATATCGAAGGGCATATCAATGCCAATTATATTGAGAACAAAGGACTGGAACCGCCCTATATCTGTCTGGTCGTGTCGGGCGGCCATTCCCATCTGGTCATTGTCAGGGATTACGGCGAGTATGAAATTCTCGGAAGAACGAGAGACGATGCGGCGGGAGAGGCTTTTGATAAAGTGGCGCGCGCCATCGGGCTCGGATACCCCGGCGGTCCGAAGATCGATAAAGTGGCCAGGGAGGGCAGCGCAGATGCAATTCCCTTTCCACGGGCAAAAGTCGTGGATGCGGTATATGATTTCAGTTTCAGCGGCCTGAAATCCGCAGTTTTGAATTACCTCAATTCCTGTGAGATGAAAGGCATTCCCGTCTGTCAGGCGGATGTGGCGGCTTCTTTCCAGAAAGCGGTCGTTGATGTGCTGGTGGAACATTCCATGCACGCGGTGAAAGAATACGGGCTGAAAAAATTTGCGATTGCGGGCGGCGTGGCCTCCAACAGCGCGCTCAGGGAAGCGCTCGTGCGCGAATGCGGCGCGCAGGGAATAGAATTTTTCTGCCCGTCCCCCATTTTCTGTACGGATAATGCGGCGATGATCGGGACGGCCGCTTACTACGAATACCGCAAAGGCGTGCGGCACGGTTATGATCTGAACGCGGTGCCGAATCTTGCATTGTAGTCGAAGCATCCGGAAGACGGCGGCGAAAGCCGGCATGGAGGGTTAAAAAGTTGAAAGAAAAGACGACAGCGGTAGTGCTGGCGGCAGGGGCGGGCAGAAGAATGCACAGCGACGTGCAGAAACAGTATCTTCTGCTGGGAGACAAGCCGGTCATTTATTATGCGCTGAAAACACTGCAGGACAGTTTTATCGATGAGATCGTTCTGGTCGTCGGACACGGTGAAACACAGTACTGCCGTAATGATATTGTAGAGAAATACCGTTTTTCCAAAGTAAAACAGATTGTGGAAGGCGGAAAGGAACGTTATCATTCCGTAGCAAACGGTTTAAAAACGATAGACGGGGACGGTTATGTTTTTATTCATGACGGAGCCCGGCCGTTTCTGTCGGAAGAAATGCTGCTGCGTTCTTATGAGGCGGTTCGGAAATATCAGGCCTGCGTCGTCGGGATGCCGGTAAAGGATACGATCAGGATTGTGGATGAAAACGGCTTTTCGAGCATGACGCCAAACAGGGAAACGGTCTGGCAGATGCAGACTCCGCAGGTATTCGCGGCAGCGCTCGTAAAAGAGGCTTATGAAAAACTTCTGGTAAGGGAAGCGGAACTGAAGGAACGGGGAATCCGTATTACCGACGATGCGATGGTCGTTGAGACGCTGCTGAATCATTCGGTCAAAATGGTGGAAGGCTCATATGAAAATATAAAGATCACAACGCCGGAAGATTTAGATATCGCCCGTTCTTTTTTGAAAAAATAAAGCGTGAAAAGCCGGGAATCTGCCCGAAAAATCCGTTCAGAAAAATTTTTGGAAAAAATTATTAAAAAAGTTGTTGACATCCAAAAACTTTTTTGCTAGAATAGTCCTTGCGCTGGCCGGGAAATGCCACGCGATGCGAATTGGAGAGGTATCGAAGTGGTCATAACGAGGCGGTCTTGAAAACCGTTTGTCCGCAAGGGCGCGTGGGTTCGAATCCCACCCTCTCCGCTGGAGATACCTTCTCCACCGAATATTTTTATAAATCAGCTTTTATTTGGAGAAGTACCCAAGATGGCTGAAGGGACACCCCTGGAAAGGGTGCAGGTCGTTAATAGCGGCGCGAGGGTTCAAATCCCTCCTTCTCCGTCGAAAATCTGCCGGGATCAAGTTTCCTTGAACCGATACGACAGATTTTCCGTTCGGACCATTTGATGGTACGAAGCATATAAAAGAAACACCATCGGGGAAACCGATGGAAAGCACCTTGACAAATGAACAGTAATGCAA
>CAJUDZ010000060.1 GCA_910584965.1 uncultured Lachnospiraceae bacterium
ACGATCAAACAGGATGCGGAAGGTATGGCAAATACCATCGCTCAGATCGCTCAGAACTTCCAGGGCGGAGCAGATAAATTTGCAGAAGTTGATGCAGCAAACGTTGTTGGAACATGGCGTGTAAATATTCCTTATGCTACATACACAGGTGAATAAGGAACAGAATTTTCCGACCAGAAGTCAGAAATTTTGTGACCGCATGTTGTATGTGCGGTCATAGAAAAAGAGTCCGGCTTGCCGGACTCTTTTGTACATAAAAACAGTTTTTCAAACGGAGGTGAGAGGACGTGGAAAAACACAAAGTATCGTCTGAGGACAAAAATGTGCTCCTGAAGATGGAAGGCATCTGCAAAGAATTTCCCGGAGTAAAGGCGTTGGATAACGTAAATCTTACCGTAAAAGCGGGTACGGTACATGCACTGATGGGAGAAAACGGCGCCGGCAAGTCCACACTGATGAAATGCCTGTTTGGTGTGTATGGCAAGGACAGCGGCCACATTTACTTAGAGGGGAAGGAAATCAATTTCAGAACATCCAAAGAGGCACTTGAGAACGGCGTTGCCATGGTGCATCAGGAGCTGAATCAGGCTTTGAAGCGCAACGTAATGGATAATATGTGGCTGGGACGTTTTCCCAAGATCTCTAAATGGTGTCCGCTGACCAGCGAGAAGAAAATGTATGACGCCACGATGAAAGTTTTTGATGAACTGGAAGTTCATGTGGATCCCAGAACGGTTATGAGCCAGATGCCGGTATCCCAGCGTCAGATGGTAGAGATCGCAAAGGCCGTATCATTCCATTCCAAAGTAATTGTTTTTGACGAGCCCACATCTTCCCTGACGGAAGAAGAAGTAGATCATCTGTTCCGGATCATCAATATGCTCAGGGACCGCGGCTGCGGCATCATCTATATTTCTCATAAAATGGAAGAGATTCTGCGTATCTCCGATGAAGTGACCATTATGCGTGACGGACAGTGGGTTGCTACCCGCCCGGCGGAAGAACTGACGATGGGTGAGATTATCCGCCTGATGGTAGGACGTGAACTGACAAACCGTTATCCGGAAAAAGACAATGAAGTCGGTCAGTCTATTTTACAGGTGAAAAATCTGACGGCGCAGTATTCCCTGCTGAAAGATGTTTCCTTTGAGGCAAAAGCGGGAGAGGTGCTGGGCGTAGCAGGTCTTGACGGTTCCGGCCGGACAGAACTTCTGGAAAATATTTTCGGTATTGCCACAAGGAAAGAAGGCGAGATTTATCTGCACGGCAAACGGGTTATGAACCGGAATGCCAGGGAATCCCTGGCGAATAAGTTCGCCATGCTGACGGAGGAACGCCGTGCCACCGGTATTTTCGGGATTCGTGATATCCAGGCGAATACGACCATATCCAGCCTGCCCAAATATAAAAACGGCCCGTTCCTCAGCGATAAACTGATGAGTGAATCGACCGAATGGGGCATCAACGCCATGCGGACCAAAACGCCCAGCCAGAAAACGCAGATCAGATCGTTGTCCGGCGGTAATCAGCAGAAGGTTATTTTGGCCAGATGGCTGCTCACGGACCCGGAAGTGCTTCTTCTGGATGAACCTACAAGGGGAATTGATGTAGGAGCAAAATACGAGATCTATCAGTTGATTCTGGACTTGGCGAAACAGGGGAAAACGATCATTATGGTTTCTTCGGAAATGCCGGAATTATTAGGGGTATGTGACAGGATTCTGGTAATGTCCGGCGGACGTCTGTCGGGAGAAGTCAATGCGAAGGAGACGTCACAGGAAGATATCATGACACTGGCTACAAAATACGCATAAGGAGGGAGAAAGTGTGGCTGAAAATAAAATAAAAGCAAGAGAACAGGCTTTCAAGGAACTTTCCTCGAAAGATAAGACGAAGAAAATTATCGATTTACTGCTGAATAATGCAATGTATATCATTATTATACTGGCGGTTATTTACATATCAATTAAGGTACCTGCATTTTTAAAACTTCCCTCTATTGTGAACGTTATTTCACTGACGGCGGCAAAGCTGCCGATAGCGCTTGGCATTGGCGGTTGTATTGTATTGACGGGTACGGATATTTCTGCCGGCCGTGTGGTTGGTCTGACAGCCTGTATTTCGGCGTCATTGCTTACGACGACATTTAAGGTATTTCCGGACATGACCAGCGCGCCGCCGATTATCGTAGTACTGCTTGTGATCATTGTGGCCGGCGGTCTTGTAGGTTTTGTCAACGGTTTCAGCGTTGCGAAGTTCAAGCTGCATCCGTTCATCGTAACACTGTCAACGCAGCTTATTGTATATGGAATCATTCTGATGTACTTAATGAGAGGTACCAATAACGGTCAGACGCTCAGCGGTCTGACGGACGGTTATCGTTCTCTGATCACCGGTACTCTGTTCAGTATTCCGACGGCAACGGGAAGCGTGGCAGTACCCAAGTATGTTCTTTACAGTATTTTACTTGTGATTCTGATGTGGGTGATCTGGAACAAGACGACATTCGGTAAAAATATGTTTGCGGTAGGTTCCAATGAAGAAGCGGCTAACGTATCCGGCGTTAATGTATCGAGAACGATTATCATGGTATTTGTCCTGGCGGGTATGATGTATGCAATTACCGGATTTCTGGACGGTGCGCGTATCGCATCGGCAAATGCGAATACCGGTCTGAACTATGAGTGTGACGCGATTGCGGCCTGCGTTATCGGCGGCGTATCCTTTGTA
Source organism: uncultured Lachnospiraceae bacterium (assembly GCA_910584965.1). Classification (GTDB taxonomy): domain Bacteria; phylum Bacillota; class Clostridia; order Lachnospirales; family Lachnospiraceae; genus UBA3282. Next base: position 2,731 of record CAJUDZ010000060.1, read on the forward strand.
GGCGGTATCGGAAGGATCAGCGGAATCGTAGTAGGGGTTCTGCTGCTTCAGATTATCTTTACGGGACTGAATTTCCTGGCCGTCGATGCAAACATGCTGTATATCATTAAAGGTCTGATCATCCTGATCGCCTGCGCGATTGATATGCGGAAATATCTTGTAAAGAAATAATGCGAATGCAGAAAGTATTATGGAGGGAATCATGGAAGAACCGAAGCAGCAGACGACCCCCCAGCTGCGGGGGCTTTACAGTAAAGTGAAAATATCTGTCAGATCACTGAATATAATCATCGTGGTGCTGGCTGCCTTACTGATTGTCTGTATGGCTTATGGCATCGCAAAAGGCGGCTTCCGCGTTTCTTTTGATACGCAGGGCGGAACCGTCGTGGAATCCCAGATAAGAATGTACGGAGAATTGCTGGAAGAACCGGAGCTCCCGACAAGAGAGGGGTTTGTGTTCGACGGCTGGTATCTGGATCCGGGCGGAACCGTGCCCTGGAATACGAATACGGATGTAGTGACGGAGTCCATGACACTGTATGCAAAATGGAAAGAAAAGTAAAAAAATCAGCAGAGTATGCCGTTTGTTTATCGGGTATCATACTCTGCTGATTTTTAATATGTTGACAGAATCGAAAAACAGGAGCAAAATAGGGGATAGTGGTAAGTGAGATAGAAAGGTAAGGCGGTAAACATGACAAAAATTGATATTGTATCCGGCTTTCTCGGAGCCGGAAAGACGACATTGATAAAGAAGCTGTTAAAAGAAGCTTTACAGAATACGCAGGTCGTTCTGATCGAAAATGAATTTGGTGAGATCGGCATAGACGGCGGATTTTTAAAAGAAGCGGGAATTGAGATCAAAGAGATGAATTCCGGCTGTATCTGCTGTTCGCTTGTGGGAGATTTTGCCGCTTCTTTAAAGGAAGTGCTGTCGGCCTATTCTCCGGAAAGGGTTCTGATCGAACCTTCGGGTGTGGGCAAGCTTTCCGATGTCATGAAAGCCGTACAGGGAGCCATGCAGGATGAGGAAGTCATACTAAACAGCGCTGTCGTCGTAGTGGATGCCGGAAAATGCAAAATGTATATGAAAAACTTCGGCGAATTTTTTACCAATCAGATCGAGTATGCGGGAACCATTATTTTAAGCCGGACGGGAAAGATGAGCGAAGAAAAAGTTTCGGCCTGCGCTGCCATGCTGAGAGAACATAATGCGAAGGCGACGATCATCACGACGCCCTGGGAAGAACTGGAAGGAACGGATATTCTGGAGACAATCGAAGGCGCAAAGGATTTGGAAGCGGAACTGATGAAGGAAGTCATGGCGCGAAAAGACGATCACGACCATCACCACTGCCATGAGGAAGAGCATGATCATGAGCACCACCACGTTCATGAAGAAGGGCATGATCATGAGCACCACCACTGCCATGAGGAAGAGCATGATCATGAGCACCACCACGTTCATGAAGAAGGGCATGATCACCATCACAGCCATGAAGGGGAACATGACCATGAGCACCACCACTGCCATGAAGAAGAGCATGATCATGAGCACCACCACGGTCATGAAGAGGAACATGACCATGAGCACCACCACGGTCATGAAGAAGGGCATGGTCATGAGCACTGCCACGGCCATCACCACGACCACGGTCATCATCATGCGGATGAAATCTTTACGAGCTGGGGCATTGAAACGCCTTCATCATATACGCGGAACGAAATAGAAGACTGCCTGCGGAAACTGGAGCAGGAAGAAGAATACGGCATTGTGCTCCGGGCGAAGGGAATGGTGCCTGCCGGAGACGGAACCTGGATATATTTCGATTATGTGCCGGAAGAGAGCGATATCAGGACCGGAAAACCGGATGTAACAGGTAAGATCTGCGTCATCGGTTCGAAGCTGAAAGAAGAAAAACTGGCGGCGCTGTTTCAGAAATAAGCGGTCCGAAAGCGTAAGAAAGGGGCAGGATTAACGTTATGAAACCGGTATATATGATCAACGGTTTTCTGGAAAGCGGAAAGACGGAGTTTATTACCTATACACTGGCACAGCCGTATTTTCAGGTACGGGGAAAAACGCTTCTTCTGTTATGCGAGGAAGGCGAAATTGAGTATGACGAGAAACTGCTTGCACAAAGCAGGACGGAGATAGAACTGATCGAGGAAGAAAAGGATTTCAATTCGGCGCATCTGATCGAGCTGGAAAAGAAACATAAACCGGAGCGCATTATCATCGAATATAACGGGATGTGGAATTGCAAAAATATAAAACTTCCCTGGCACTGGAGCGTGGAACAGCAGGTAACAACGATCGACGCTTCTACGTTTCCGATGTATTTTACGAACATGAAGTCGCTTCTTGCGGAAATGATACGAAAATCGGAGCTGATTATTTTTAACCGGTGTGACGGTGTGGAAGACCTGAGCAGTTACAAAAGGAACGTCAAGGCCATTAACCAGAAAGCGGAACTTGTTTTCGAGGACGCGAACGGTGAGGTCAACGAGATTATGGAAGACGATCTGCCATATGATCTGTCGTCGCCGGTTCTGGAACTCAATAACGAAAGTTATGGCGTCTGGTATGTGGATTCATTGGACCATATCGGGAGGTATGTGGGTAAAACCGTACAATTTACGGCGATGGTGCTCGTACCGAAGGATTTTCCGAAAGGGTATTTTGTGCCGGGGCGGATGGCGATGACCTGCTGCGCCGACGATATGGCTTTTCTCGGTTTTGCCTGCGAATACGATAAGACCGATCGGCTGACCGACAGACAGTGGGTCAAAGTGACTGCGAAAGTCGCAAATGAATACTTTGCCGATTATGGCGGGGAAGGTCCGGTGCTTCATGCAATCAGCGTTGAGCAGACGAAAAAGCCCAAAGAAGAAATTATCAGCTTTTTTTAAAAGAATGAGGTTCGATGCCTGCGATGAAGAAATCGGGCGGAGAAGTATTGGCATAAAGAATTTTGGAATAGTGATTATGACCCTTGCAGCGATTCTTTGCGCAGGGGTCTTTTTTGTATAAAAACTTTGGTATGGCGGAGGCGCAGAATATGGGAAAGAATAGCATAACGGCGGACGGCCTTGTGAAAACCTTTACGAAAAACGAAAAGAAAAACAGAAAGGTGGATATTAATGCGGTAGACGGTATCTCCCTGACGGTAAAGGAAGGGGAAATCGTCGGCATTCTCGGTCCGAACGGAGCCGGTAAAACCACGCTTCTCAGGATGATGTCCAAGCTGATGCGGCCTACGGACGGCATGGTCAGCGTCCGGATCGGGGAAAAAGAAATAACGGATGATATTGAAGTGAAAAGGCATATCGGGTATCTTTCCAATAACACGAAACTCTACGGGAGGCTTTCCACCAGGGAACTGCTGCAAATGCTGGGCGTCCTTTATGGAATGAGCAAAGAGGATACGGAGCGGAAAATCGTGGAAATCGGCAAAATTCTTTCGATGGAGAATTTTCTCGATAACCGGATTGAAAAATTATCTACCGGGCAGACACAGAGGGCTTCCATTGCCCGGTGCCTTGTGCATGACCCGCAGGTTTATATTTTTGACGAGCCGACGCTGGGACTGGATATTTTAAGCAGCGCCTCGATTATCGAGTTTATGAAAAAGGAGCGGGAGAGAGGCAAGATAATTTTGTATTCCACTCACTATATGGAGGAAGCGGAATACTTATGCGACCGGATTGTGATGATTTACCGGGGAAAAATTGTGAGCGAAGGTTCGCCCGACAGTTTGAAAGCGCGGACCGGAAAGAACAATCTGAGGGAAGTTTTTGCGGAGCTGATCGCGAAGGAGGGCATGACGGATGAACATTAAAATCATACGGACACTTGTCAGAAAAGAAATGCTGGATGTTTTCCGAGATAAAAAAACAGTTGTTATTATGCTTTTTATACCGGTCATACTGTATCCGCTGATTTTTCTCGGAGGCATGCAGGTGATTGCGCTGATTTCCTCCAATATGGAGGAACAGAATTACCGGATCGTTGTGGATGCGGCGGATGACGGCGCCTTTGCACGGATGCTTGCAAAGCGGGAAAACGGAACAGAGACATCCGACGGCCGGGAAGCATCCGGTGAGCAGGCGGATGGAGTGGAAATATCCGATGACCAGACAGAAGGCGTGGAAACATCCGGCGGGCAGGCGGAGGAAGAGCGCTATACCATTACGCTTGTGGAGGCCGGCGGCATCGGGGATTATGAGACGGCCTTAAACGACGAGGTGATCGATGTTTATGTATCCGGCAGGATGCAGGACAATAAGATGAACTATGATGTCTATTATCTTTCATCGGCCGCCAATTCTTCCTATGCCAAAAACATTGTCATCGATGTTTTTGAAGAGTTTCGGGACGGGCTGACGGAAGAAAAAATACGTGAGGCAGGACTGGATGTCCATGAAATTCTGGAGCCGGTTCTTTATGAGGAGAAGGATACGGCGAGCAGCGAGCAGTCTCTTGGCAGCATAATGGGGTCTATCCTGCCATTCATGCTGATTATCAGCCTGATGATGGGAACGATGTATCCGGCTATCGATACGACGGCGGGAGAGCGTGAACGGGGAACGCTTGAGACAATTCTGACGCTGCCCGTAACGAACAGACAGCTCATCATATCGAAATTCCTGACGGTGGCGGCGATCGGTATAGTATCGGCTCTGCTCAATATTTGTTCCATGGGCGGGATTGCCTTTTATATGTACAAAATCATGGATATGCAGACGGATGCGGGCTCTTTTGAGATCTCACGGTTTTTGCCGGCGATTCTCGTCGGTATACTGGCGGTATTCGCTTTTTCCCTGTTTGTCAGTGCGGTTACGATGTGCGTTACGGCTTTTGCCAAAAGTTACAAGGAGGCCAATAACTATATTACGCCGCTGATGCTGGTGATTATGTTTACAGGCTATATCGGTTTTATTCCAAATGTGGAGCTGACACAGACGATGGCGATGATTCCGGCAGCCAATATCTGCCTGTTGATTAAAAATATGCTTTTGTTTAAAATTGATTACACGGCGATTGCTGTCGTTCTGATTTCCAATGTGGCATACGCCATACTTGCAATACTGTTTTTAAGCCGTATTTATGACAGCGAAGCGGTTTTGTTCGGTGACGGAAAAAACGGCATGCAGTTGTTTGAGAAACGGAGCAATTTGCAAAAAGGCGGTGTGCCGACGGTATCCGATGTCTGGTTTGTAGTGGCTCTCACCATCGTGCTCGTGATGTATGCGGGCAGCATGCTGCAGATAAAATTTGGTCTTGCGGGCGTATTCGGGACGCAGTTGCTTCTGCTGTCCGTACCGCTTTTGATCGTTATTTACACGAAAAGGGATCTCCGGCTGACTTACGGTTTCCGGAAGACGGGCCTGAAAAATTATCTGGCAGCCGTTTTAATCGCAACGGGATTTTATGCGGTCAATACCGTGATCGCGACGGGACTGTCCGTTTTATTCCCGGACAGCACGGAAAATGTGGTGACGGTTTTTGATAATATTATGAGCGGTAACATAGGAGGAGTGCTGTTCGTTATCGCGTTCGCGCCGGCAGTCTGCGAAGAAATGCTCTTCCGGGGACTGATTTTGCAGAGTATGAAAGCGAAATACCGCGTTCCGGCGGCAATCGGCATTACGGCCCTGTTGTTCGGCATTTATCATATGAGTCTGGTGAAATTAATTCCCACGGGGCTTCTCGGCCTTGTGCTGTGCTGTATGGCGTATCGGGCGGACAGCATTTATCCGGCTATGCTGATACACTTTTTAAACAATGCGTTCAGTGTGGTGATCTCCCGCGGCCCGGAAAAGCTGAAGGATTTGCTCCCGGTATTTTATCAGGAAACGCTGGGATTCGGTGATGTGATGCTGCTTCTCTGCGTCGGTCTGATACTTATGGGAATCGGATTGTTTTTCCTGGAAAAAGGGCGGCCGGGCAGGAAGATAAAAAGAAAAGCGGATCGGGCGTGAGAATAAAGAGAAAAGCAAGTGCGAAGACGGAAAAAAGTGCGGACCGATCGAAATGCAGGCGGAAGAATGGCAGAAAGGCAGAAGGTTCGGAAAAATGGCAGAAGCAAACGAGAAAGAATTATTGCAGTTAAAGAACCGCCTGTTCGAACTGGCGGAAAAATCATACAGCAGAGGCATTTATACCTATACTCCCTTTTTGAGTCTGCCGCAGCAGCAGGTATTTCATGCGGTGAAAAACGAACTTTCCTATGCCGGATATGATATGGGAGGCGGCGCGCCGGTCTGTGAGCGGAAAATACTCCGCTTTGGCAGTCCGGAAACTCTGGGATATGAGGAAAAGTATCCGATCGCCGCGATTCTGATACAGCCCGTTATGCCTAAATTTGCAGATACGCTGACACACCGGGATTTTCTCGGAGCAGTCATGAATCTCGGAATAGAACGCAGCACGATCGGAGATATTTTTGTGCAGATGCAGAATACGGAAACGGGCGGCCTGCGGATACCGGGAAAAGAAGCCGGGCAGTACGGCGTTTTATTCTGTCAGGAAAGCATGGCGCCCTATCTTCTGGAAAATCTGCGTCAGATCAGACATACCGGCGTTATATGCAGAAGGCTGGAGGAAGAAATCATCTTACAGAGTGCGGAGCCGGAGAAAATAATGCTGACGGTTTCTTCCGCGAGGATTGACAGCGTTGTCGCAAAGCTATATCATATTTCGAGGAGCCAAAGCCTCGCGCTGTTCAGCGCCGGCAGAATTTTCGTCAACGGAATCGCGGTGGAGAACAACAGCTATTCTTTAAAAAAAGAAGATGCGGTGACGGTGCGGGGGTTTGGAAAATTTATATTCTACGGTCTTGCAGGAGAGACGAAAAAAGGAAAAGAGAGGGTATCCGTCGGCATTTTCGGATAGGGGATTAAAATGTTTCATTACAACATGGTTCATTGGTTATTCTTTTTTTATACATATTGTTTTCTTGGATGGTGTTTTGAATCCACCTATGTGTCCATCTGTACCCGTAAATTCGTGAACCGGGGATTCATGAGAGGGCCTTTCCTTCCCATTTACGGCAGCGGGGCGATTATGATGTATATTGTTTCCGCGCCTTTTCAGGATAATATTGTGCTGACATATCTGGCCGGCTGTGTCGGCGCGACTGCGCTTGAATATATAACAGGTGTTTTTATGGATTCCCTGTTTCATATCAGATACTGGGACTATTCCCACAAGAAACTAAATTATAAGGGACATATCTGCCTGAGTTCTACGCTCACATGGGGTTTTTTTACGATTATGATGACGCGGGTGATTCACAGGCCGATCGAACAGTTTGTGATGGGGATTCCCAATAATATTTTGAATTACGGAACCTTCTTTCTGACGATTTATATCGTGGCGGATTTTGCCCTTTCCTTTAAAGCGGCGCTGGATTTGCGTGATATTCTGGCAAGGATGCAGCGGGTCAAAGAGGAAATGGAGCGCATGCAGAAAAGGCTGGATGTTATTACCGCTTTTAACAATGCGGAAAAAGTGCAGAAACAGCAGGAACGCGAACATGAATACGAGCTTCGCATAAGCGATCTGGCGGAAGGGCTCGGGCAGCGTTTTAACAGCCTGAAAGAGATGATACAGCGGACGCCCGGCGCGTATATGGACAGTGTCAAGGAGGAAATCGCGGACCTGCGGGCGCGTTATAACCTGTATATGGAAAACCGGAGAAACTATAAGGAAATGCTGGATTTCTATAAATGGGATATGATTCGTAACAATCCGGCAATGAACTCGGACAAATACAAAGATTCGTTTGAAGAATTAAAGGGAGCGGTTGAAAAGAAGAAGGACAAATAGCGAAAAGGTTACTACGGCATAATAAGTACACGGACAAAATAAGGATAGAGTGTTTTGAGCAAGATACGGCAAGCATAGAACTGGTATTGCAGATTGTTCTGGAAAAGCCGGATTTAAAAGTGCTGGATGTCCGCACCCAGGTATTTGTTGAAAATCTATTGAACCGTTCGGTGAGGCTGGATATTCTGGCTACGGACAGCACAGGGGCAAAACTGAATGTAGAAGTACAGCGCTCCGACAAAGGAGCCGGGAGAAAAAGAGCAAGGTACAACAGCAGCA
>CAJUDZ010000061.1 GCA_910584965.1 uncultured Lachnospiraceae bacterium
TTTTCAAAAAGTACACATTCTGGCAAGCAAAAGACCCATAATACTCCGAATCTATAATTTAAACGCTTTTTCTCCGGTTTGCCCTTCTATAAAATGAAGAGATGGACATGCCGCACAGAGCCGCCGCCTCTTCTCCCCCGATTTCACGCAGAGTCCATCGTTCATACACCTGTTCAAAATTTTCCGGCAATGGATTTTCCGGCCTTCCAAAACGTACACCCCTGATTTTTGCGGCCTCAATGCCTTCTTTCTGCCGCTGCCTTATATTTTTCCGCTCGTTTTCCGAAACAAAAGAAAGAACCTGTAAAACAATATCGCTCAGAAAAGTTCCCATCAAATCCTTCCCCCGCCTTGTATCAAGCAACGGCATATCCAACACAGCAATATCCACTTTTTTCTCCCTGGTCAGGATTCTCCATTGTTCCAGAATTTCCTCATAGTTCCTGCCAAGCCGGTCGATGCTCTTGATATAAAGCAGATCATCCTGCCGCAGTTTCGCAAGCATTTGACGGTACATGGGACGGTCGAAATCTTTGCCGGACTGTTTGTCCATGAAAATATTTTTGGGCGGTATGCGCAGATTGTTTAACGCTATCATCTGCCGGTCTTCATTTTGTTCTCTCGTACTGACACGTACATAACCATATGTTGTTCTCATGTGTACTCCTCCCTGTTTTCTGCGTGTAAAAACGAAAGCCGGACAGCCTGCTGACGGCTGACGCTGCATTTGAAAGGTTTTCTATTAGCCGAATAAAAAAACTTCCGCAGAAAAGTATCATATTTTTCCGAATGATACCTTTCTGCAGAAGTCTGTTCTTCCATCCTCTCTACAAATAATTCACCGTATAATGCGCTTCCCCGTCCCTGTCAATTTCCATCAGTATGTAAGAGGGCCGCCTCCCATCCTGTCTTGGATAACTCAAGCTTCCGGGATTAATCAATGTCAGATCTTTGCCGATATCGATCACCGGTTTATGGGTATGACCGCACATGACAATGTCCACTTCCCTGTCCCTTGCCTCCTGTTTTATCGTCTCATAATTCATATAAACGCAGTAGTTATGTCCATGCGTCAGCCAGACTTTGTAGTTTCCTATCAAAAATTCTCTTTCTTTCGGCACCGGGGATAAAAAGTCATTGTTTCCGCGCACCATATATACCGGGCAGCCCGCCGCCTCCTCAATCAGGCGTTCGCTCCCTTCCACATCGCCGCAATGCACCACCATATCCACCGGCCCGGCCTTCTCCATCACCAGCAGAAAATTCTCATCCCGGCGATGGGTATCGCTCACAATCAGTATTTTCATAGCTCTATCCTTTTTCCAAGTTCTTCCCGCATGGCTTCTAATGCTCTGCCCCGGTGGCTGATTGCATTTTTCTTTTCCTCGCTGAGCTCCGCGGAAGTACATCCGTATTCCGGAAGATAAAAAATCGGATCATAGCCGAAGCCGTTTTCCCCTTTCGGTTCATAGTCGATCCGGCCTTCTATGACGCCGAGCGTCGTAAAAATTTCTCCGTCCGGCATCGCCGCGGCAATGGCACAGACAAATCTGGCCGTCCGTTTTTCATCCGGCACGCCTTCCATACGTTCCAGCAGATTCGCGTTTTTAATATCATAGGAAGTATCTTCTCCCAGATACCGCGCCGAATAAATACCCGGTTCCTTATTCAGAAAATCAATTTCCAGTCCGGAGTCATCGGCGAGCACGATATGGTTTGTTTTCTCCGCCACCGCTTTTGCCTTGATAATGGCATTTTCCTCAAAATTTTTCCCGTCCTCTACGATATCCGCCTCGATACCGGCCTGTCTCATGGACAGGAGTTCCACGTCAATTCCTGCCATAATCTGGCGGATTTCCCTCATTTTTCCTTCATTTCCGGTCGCAAAAATAATCGTCCTCTTCATTTTATGCCCTTCTTTTTCCCATGATACCGCCTTCCGGCATTTTACTCTTCATACGCTTTCATAATCGCCTGATAAATGCCTTCCGCAATTTTCTGAATATAATCTTCTCTTCCCAGCAAAATTTCTTCCTGACCGTTGCTCAAATAGCCGACGCGGATTGCTGCCGCCGGCACGGTGGCCCCGTTGATCACGACGTCTTCCTCCGTCGAGTCCGTCAGGCCGTTGGCCTTTCCGCTGATCGCCGTAACAACTTCTCTTTCCAGCAGATCGGCCAGTTCCACGCTTCCGAATCCGGGTATGAAAAATTTGCTGTTGTATACCGCTTCCGTTCCGTATATTTTAGAATCTTCGTTTTCATTGACTTCGATACGAATCAGCATATCGGCTTTTGTGGCATTCGTCAGCCCAACCCGGTCTTCCTCGGACAAAGCGCTGTCATCCATCCGGGTATAGTAGACTTTGATATCGGTCCCATCAAGCTTTTTCTTCAAAGCGCGGGCAATCTCAAGCGTAATATCTTTCCCCGCCAGTTCGTCCGAAAGAGCGCCCGTTACATCTCCGCCGTAAGCCGGGTCGATCACGACAATCTTATCGTATGCTTCTCTCGGCGTCAGAAATTCTATATAAAGTTTATTGTCTTCAAAAATACTATGATATTCGTATACATCCGTCAGTCTGAATTTCAGCCAGAACGCGTCCGTTCCGTTCTCAAAACAGCCGTCGATCACCGCGCTCCGGTTGCCGTATACGCCCTGTGTCTGGTAAAAATCAGCATATCCCGCGCTTTCCGCCTCCTGTTTAATGCTGACCCAGAGTTCTTTATCCATATAATGGTTTTCAATCGTCACACTTTCGGCTTTTACATCCGTATGCAGAGGAATACAGAAATAATTCATTTCCTGTTCATTCTGCTCGAATAATATATTGTTCCGTTCCGAAATGGCTTCCGGAAGATTTCCTGCGCCCGCTGCGTCCTCCTCTCCCGCTGTCTGCCCGAAGTCCGGCCTTCCCTGCGCATCCCGTTCCTGCGCCACCTCGTCCTGCGCCACATCGGCAACGACGACAATCTTGTTGGCGGAATAATAAAAAACCGCCGCCAGCGCAAAACATGCGAACAGCACCGTATAGACTGCCGTTCTTTTCATCAGTTGATTCTGCTGCATTCCATGACCATGCCTTTCTCTATATCTGTGGTGAAAAAGGTTCCCGCTTTCCACCTGCGTTCTGTTCCGCCTTACGTTTCGGAGGCCTCGGCCCCATAAACTGATAATAGTATGTTTTCATCATGCCGTTATAAATTTTGCGGTTTTTATCCGCTTTTCTTCCGATATACTGTTCGGCCTGTTCCCATGCGGAAATCACATACATAGACCAGCTGTCAAGCGCCTGATACCGCTCTCCCAGCATCCGGTACAGCCCGGGAAGCGCCTCTTTGTCCTCAAGCCGCTCTCCATAAGGGGGATTGGTAATCAGGAATCCGTATTTTTTCGGATGGCTGAGCTGTTCGACACTCCGCCTCTGGAAATGAATCATGTCTTCCACACCGGCAAGCCGGGCATTTTCTCTGGAAACCGCCACCATTTTATCATCAATATCATATCCCTGAATATCCGGCTTTATCGTTCTGTCCACGCCTGCGTCCGCCTCGTCCATCGCCCGGTACCAGCTCTTACGCGGCACGATATGCGCCCATTCTTCCGCCAAAAAGCTGCGGTTTGCCCCCGGCGCCATATGGGCCGCCATCATAGCCGCTTCGATCGGAAAAGTGCCGCTCCCGCAGAAAGGATCCACCAAAATCCTGTCTCTCTGCCAGGGTGTCAGCATAATCAATGCGGCCGCCAGATTTTCCGCAATCGGCGCCTTTGCCGTCAATTTCCTGTAGCCTCTTTTATGCAGGGATTCTCCCGTCGTATCCAGTCCGACGACAACCTCGTCTTTCATCAGGAAAACCCTTACCGGAAAAGAAGCCCCGTTTTCCGCAAACCAGGACTGGTGGTAAACCGTTTTCAGCCGCTCCACCATCGCCTTTTTCATAATAGACTGAATGTCGGAAGGACTGAACAGCCTGCTTTTAATGCTGGCCGCCTTCGCAACCCAGAATTTCCCGTCTTTTGGTATATAATTCTCCCACGCAATGCCGCGCGTTCCCTGAAAAAGTTCTTCGAATGTTTCCGCATGAAAACTGCCGGCTTTTATCAATACTCTTTCCGCCGTGCGCAAAAAAACGTTCGCGCGGCAGACAGCGTTTTCATCGCCCGCAAAAGTCACACGGCCGTCCTCCACCGAAACGATTTCATATCCCAAATCCAAAATTTCTTTTTTTAATACTGCTTCCAGCCCGAAATGGCATGGCGCGATAAATTCCATACTGTTCCTCCATATCAATAACCATGCCGCGATACACGCAATGGCAGCGCGCTCTCAGACGGCGTTCTGACTCTATCAATTATTGTAAGGTGTCGCCCTTTTTCTGTCAATCATTCCTCCAAAATATTTGACTTACAATTCCTTCCGGCCAGGTGCCCTGTCAAAATTTTTCAAAATGCCAAATACGGACGCAAAAAACAGGAAACCTTTTTTGAGTTCCCAGCGCATTCACCGCAGTCATCATCTCATCCGTACGGATTATCTAATCCTTGTTGATTCCGCCAAACGGGAGTATAATACATTTGTCTGAAAGAAAGGTATGGTTATTATTATGAAAATACAGGGGCCGGATTTCGCCGGAAAAATATTGGAAAATATACATAAAGTCATTGTCGGGAGAGAGGAAACCGTGCGTCTGCTTCTGACCTCGCTACTGGCCGACGGGCACGTTCTGCTCGAGGATGTGCCTGGAACGGGAAAGACGAAGCTGGCAAAAACGCTGGCAAAATCCCTTCACGCGGATTTTGCCAGGATTCAGTTCACGCCGGACTTACTGCCCTCCGATATTACGGGATTAAACATTTTTGACAGACAGCGCGGCGAGTTTGTCTTAAAGAAAGGGCCGGTGTTTACCAATATCCTGCTGGCCGACGAAATCAACCGCGCCACGCCGAGAACGCAGGCCGGGCTGCTGGAGTGCATGGAAGAACGGCAGGTGACGATTGACGGAACAGCCTATGTACCGGGAGAGCCTTTTTTTGTCATCGCAACGCAGAATCCGGTGGAGACGGCCGGCACCTTCCCGCTGCCCGAAGCGCAGCTGGACCGTTTCATGATGAAACTGTCCATGGGACTGCCCACAAGGGAAGAAGAACTGGCGATTCTCTCCCGTTATATGGAAAAAGAACCGCTTGCGGAGCTCTCCGGCGTGCTGACGCTAACGGAATTACAGCAGGCCAGACAGGAAGTTCTCCGCGTTTTCGTGCATCGGACGGTACAGGAATATATGGTGGATATCGTTTCCGCCACCCGCGGGGAGGAAAGCATTCTCATGGGCGTCAGTCCCAGAGGCAGCCTTGCCCTCCTCCGCTGCGTCAAGGCTTATGCCTGGCTGGAAGGCCGCTCATTTGTCATCCCCGACGATGTAAAAGCCGTCGCGGTTCCGGTGCTCGCCCACCGGCTTCTGATGGATTTCACCCGGGACGGCAGCCGGGAAAGCATAGCGTTTATCCGAAAAATACTGGAACAGACCAAAGTGCCCACAGAGGATTTTCGGTCATGATGAAAATAATCGGTATCGGACTGCTCACTTTTTTGCTGATGCGGCTTGCGCGAAAACTGTACGAAAAGCTGTGGGCGGGAAAACTGGACGTCCGGCTGGAATTTGCAGATAAAAGCCTTTTTGAGGGAGAAAAAGGGGAATTGCTGGAAATCATCGAAAACGGCAAGCGGCTCCCGCTTCCCATGTTAAAGGTGAAATTTCAGACCGACCGAAATCTTCGTTTTACCGATTCCGACAGCGCCAAAGTCACAGACATGTATTACCGCAACGATATTTTTCAGGTAAAAGGGCGGGAGCGCATTACAAGGAAACTGGAATTTACTGCCGCCAAAAGAGGTTATTACCGAATCCACAACATCGATCTCGTGGCCGGAGACCCTCTGCTTTCTTCGGAAATGGTGGAAAGCCGGCAGACAGCGCAGTACTTCTATGTCTATCCCGCGCCTTTTGTTTCCGAAGAATTTCGCCGCTCCCTTCAGCAGCTGAACGGAGAACTGCTGACAAAACTGCACTTCCCGGAAGATCCTTTCGAATACCGGGGCGTCCGGGAATACCAGCCCTTTGACGATATGCGCAGCATCAACTGGAAGGCCTCCGCGAAAACCGGAGACTGGAAGGTCAACCAGAAAAACTGCACCGCCCTGCAGACTGTCCGCCTCTTTTTCAATATCGAAGACAGCGGCATCCTGAAAAAAGATGCGATGGTAGAAGCCTCCATTCAAATTATCGCCGGGCTCGCGGCCTTTTTCCTGAATCAGGGCATCCGCGTATCCTGTTACGGCAACGGGCGGGATATTCTGAACGGCGAACCGGTGCATATAGAGGCAGGCGCCGGGGCCGGGCAGATGGAGCAGATTTACCGGGCCCTTGCCCGCATCGATACAAACCTGAAAACAGCCGATTTCACTTCCTGTTTCGAACGGGAACTGATGAAGGCTTCTTCCGGCATAACAACCGTTTTTGTATCCCCGAATGCCTATGAAAATTTCACCGGGCTGCTGAGACGTTTTCGCCTGTCAGGGCAGGAATGCCTCTGGTTCTATCCGGTGCCGGAAACGGAAAAACAGATGCCGGAGCTTCCTGAAGAATGGAAAAAAGATATCCGGATACTGCATATAGCGCAGCGCTGAAAAACAGGAAAGGAACACCATCCCCTTATGAAACAGGAAAAGATCATCGCCGCCTCCGATATTCTGGCCGTACAAATGAATCACTGGACCCTTTTCGCCGTCATCACCGCGGCCGCCGGTCTGGGAGGACGAAAACCGCCCTTTTCGCTATGGGCGCTCTGTTCCCTTCTGCCCGTTCTGTTCTTTTTCATCAGAAGATATACCAACGGCTTTCTGATTTTAACAGGCAGCCATCTTCTGTGCCTTGCCCTGCTGTTTTCCGCTCCCGTTCCGGGCCTTGCCGTGAAATCGCTTCTGTGTGTTTACGGTATCGGCCTTGCAATATATTCCTTTTCCCTGCAGATCCGGACAAAAGAACGGCTGGACGAACCCATCGTGCCGGCAGTCTCCGCAGGCATCATTGCGGTTTCGCTTTTTCTTCTGCACTATCAGGGATATTCGGAAAGCGATTTCTATTTTGTCTGCATGATTGTTTTCTATTTCGCATGTTATTATATCAGATGTTATTTTCAGCATTATCTCTATTTCATCGCGGTAAACACAGGCAGTACCGGCTATATTCCCCGCCGGGAGATTTTTGCGGCAGGTACGCGTCTGTCGCTTCTTTTGATTCTGCCCTGTATGGCGGTCATTCTGCTGTTTTCCGATTTAAACTGGCTGTCCGTTCTTCTGAAAGGGCTCCGTCAGGGCGTCCTGTGGCTTCGCGAACACGGCTTCTTTGCATTCCTCGCCTCGCTCTTTTCCGGTGTCGAAGAACATTTCACCGAACCGATGCAGGATGCCGGCCCGGCCGGGCCGCCCGGCATGCTTCCGGCCGCGGGAGAAGCAGGGCTCTTCTGGCAGATTCTGGAAAAACTCCTGGAAGTTTTCGTATTTTGCTTTCTTTTTCTGCTTTTGCTTTTTGCCCTGTTCAAATTCGTGCGCATGGTCCTGGAACGCTTCCGTCGGAAAAAACTTTTTACGGCAGATTCCTTCTCGGACGGCGGCGGCGATATTCGGGAGCGGTACGAAGCAAAGCGTGAAAAAAGGGAGAAAAAAAACGGAAGCGTTCTGGCATTCCTGCATCCGGCCGAGAAGATACGACGTATTTACAGACAAAGAATCGGCGCAAAAAGAGACCGGATGCTGAAAGAAAACCCTGGCTCCGCCAGGCTTTTCGAAAGCCGTACCGCCAGAGAATGCGGGAATGCCTTTCAGGAAGAATCTCTTTCCCTTCTATATGAAAAGGCACGCTATTCGAATATGATATGTACCAGGGACGACGTCAGAAAAGCCGGCCGAAAACCCCGCGGTACATGAATTTCTTATGCAATCAAAAACGGCACAGCCATTGTATGCTGTGCCGCTTTTATTCCCGCCAGCCGCAGGAGTTGACTCTTAGTAGTTGTTCTTCTGGCTGTTCTGCGCATTGCTGCTGGAGCTGTTCTTAGAATTGTTCTTCTGGTTGTTCTGAGAAGAGTTCTGGCTGTTGCAGTTGTTAGCCTTGTCCTGCTGTTTCTCATTGTTCTGCGCGTTCTGGTTATAATCATTCTTAGACATCTTACATACCTCCTGATTGATTTATATTACAGAAATAGTATTGCAGGATTATCCGGAAAGTATTCAGCGCCAATATAAGTCTTTAGTACTATTTTATGAAAAAGTACCAAAATATTTGCTGGTACTTTGGTACTATTTTTGATTGCATTTTTTCGAAAAGTGTATATAATAATAATTGTAGATAGAAACACCCCTTCAATTTTCTATTTACAAACCCTTATATTTTAATTATTTATACTCCCCTTAATAGCCCATTATTGATTTAATGGGCTATTTTGTATTGCCTCTGCCCTGAAACACTTTCACAATCAGCAATGCGATCAGTCCCACGATAATCGCCGGGGCGAAAAGCGAGAGCAGGGAAGTTACAAGTCCGATGATCACAATAACAATGACCGTCATAATAATCATAATCAGCCAGCCGGGCAGCATAAAGCCCGATTCAAATTTTCTGGTGAACGCTTTCCCTTCTTCCTGCGCATCGTCAACGAGTTCCTCGTCATATTCCCGGTTGGAACCAAAACTTGCTCCGGCGCGCTTATTCGCCTCGATAATACTCTTCGCCAGCAGCCTGGGATCGCCGAGCCTGGAAAGCACCTCTCCTTCGGTATTTCCCTTCTGTATTTCGGACTCGATATATTCCTGATAATACCGCACATTTTCCGCAACCTGGCTGCTGTCAAGTCCCCCTGCCAGCGTCCGCTGTAATTTTTCAATAAATTCTCTTTTATCCATCCTGTAAGTATACCCCTTTGTCATTCCGCCCTAAGCGGCGTTTTTCGGCACCTCAGAAAATCATTCCTTATCCATACCCGGCCCTTCCGCCAGTTTCCGCTCATAATATGAAGGATCCTTCCGCATCCTGGCCATTGTCCAAAAGGCCTGCAGAACCATTTCTTCCTTATTGCAATTTTCCGTATTCTTCCCGCTGTCCCGGCGCAGATTGTCCTGTCCCATCTGCCATACATATAAATCCGTGAGGGAATACCCTGCCGCCTTCAGACGGTCCAGAAAACAGTGTCGTTCCAGATAATACAAAAATTCTTCATATAATTCATAATCGGTCAGCATGTCCAGCCACAACTCGCTGCACCATTCCCCGCTCTTACCCGCATATTCACACAGCATGGAAAGACCGCTGTACGCTCTGATTTTCTCCGTCCCCAGTATAATCTGAGACATTTTATCATCTCCGTATTCTGTCCGGCCCGCTTCCCGCAGGCCGCCGCGATTACAGCAATTTTCTGATAGAATTAAAAAACGATTCTTATACAGTTTAGCATAATATTTTCCATTTTTCTATCCCGGCATTCTTAAAATTCTATTAAGATTTTTTAGTTAAAAACCCCGTAAACACGGGGTTTTCACGAAGTGTCTGCCGCTAACGCATTACAACCGGGAATTTACTTTGCCGCTGACAGAATTTTCCCGATTTCTTCTGCTGCCGAAGACATGGAAACATTGACGGACAAGCTCTTATCTCTCGAAACAATTTCAACGATATTTTGTTTTATATTCCGGGGACTGACAATCACTCTGAACGGAATACCGATAAGATCGGCATCCGAGAACATGACGCCGGCACTGACCCCGCGGTCATCATAAATGACTTCCACCCCCTTATTTTGCAGCTCTTCATACAGCTTGTCGGCATAAGCCCGCACTCCGGCATCATCAGCGCGAACGGCACAGATGTGTACCTGCCACGGCGCAACCGCCAAAGGCCATATCGGACCGTGATCATCATGGTGCGCCTCACAGATGGAAGCGGCAAGCCTGCCGACGCCGATGCCGTAGCATCCCATAACCGGATACTGCGCTTCTCCATTGGCATCCATATAAGTCATATTCATGGATTTGGTGTACTTGTTTCCGAGCTGAAAAATATTGCCCACTTCAATGCCGCGGGATACCGTAATCGCAGGCTTGCCACAGTGCGGACAGATACCGCCTTCCTGTATTTTGGCAAAATCATGGTACTCTGCCCCCCTTGTGTCAAGTTAGTGACACGAACTTTGTGAAAAATATCTTGTAATAA
>CAJUDZ010000062.1 GCA_910584965.1 uncultured Lachnospiraceae bacterium
AAAATCGCCGCTCGGCAGCGGCGATTACAAGAATGCTTCGCATTCTCCCCTGAATTGGTTTCTGCTACGGCAATTTCCTATTATATGAAAAAAATGCCCCGGACTGATGTTTTCAGCCGAAGCATTTCTCAAAAGAAATCACATGAACATGGGGGCATTTTCAGGCAGCCGTTCTTCCGATAAACCTGATCGGTTTTCCGGTCAAACCGGGATGCCCCTTTGACTGCGTTTTTTTATGCAATTATACGGTCTGATCTCCCAGGTATTCTTCCCTGAACATCTCTTCCGACAGAATCCGCACGCCGAGTTCCTTCGCTTTTTTATTTTTGGAAGAATTGGACGTCACATCGTTGTTAATCAGGCCCGTGGTTTTGGCGCTCACGCTGCCCGTCACTTTTCCGCCTCTTTGCTCGATCAGTTCCTTGAGTTCGTTCCGGTTTGCATAGTGGTTCAGGCTTCCGGTAATGACGAAGCTCAGGCCTGCCAGTGTCTGGGTTTCTTCGTCCAGTTCTTCCACCGCAATTTTGATTTCCTGTAAAAGATGATCGAGCTGCCGCCTGTTTTTTTCATCGGCAAAATATTCGCAAAAAGCCCCGGCAAGCACTTCCCCGACGCCGTCGATCTCGCTCAGTTCTTCTGTTCCGGCTTTTTTCATCGCTTCCAGATCATAGCGGTAATCACGGCAGATCATTTTGGCATTGGCAAGACCGATACCTGCGATGCCGAGTCCATATATCACGCGGGGAAGCGTCGTTTCACGCGCCTGGTCAATGCTGGTCAGAAGGTTCCGGCATGATTTTTCCCCGAATCCTTCCATCTGCGTGATCTCTTCCGCGTAACGGTCCAGCCTGAAAATATCCGCATATTCATGGAGAAAACCCTTACCGATAAATTTCTCCAACGTCGCTTCCGAAAGCCCGTCGATATTCATGGCATCCCGGCTGACAAAAAGCGCAAACGACTTGAGTTTCTTCGCGTCGCACAGGGGATTGGCGCAGTATAGCGACTGCACTTCATTTACCTGACGGATTTCCGTCTCCTGCCCGCATACCGGACATGTTTCAGGAATCTTTACGGAATCGCTTCCGGTCAGGTTTTCGGCAATCTGGGGAATGATCATGTTCGCCTTATAAACCGTGATGCGGTCGCCGATTCCCAGTTTGAGGCCGCGCAGAATGCTGATGTTATGGACGGAAGCGCGGCTGACCGTCGTTCCTTCCAGCTCCACAGGCTCAAAAACGGCGATCGGATTGATGAGGCCGGTGCGGCTCGGACTCCACTCGATTTCCTTTAATATCGTCTCCCTGACTTCATCCGCCCATTTGAACGCGATGGAATCCCTCGGAAACTTGGCCGTCGTTCCGAGAGACGCGCCGTAAGCGATATCTTCATAAGTGAGCACCAGACCGTCGGACGGCATATCATAATGCTCCACTTTTTTTTCAAAATAGTCGATTTCCTCCAGAATATTGTCCGGATTCACTTTTCTGTACTCCACAACGTCAAAACCTTGTTCTGCAAGGAACAGGAACTGCTTTTCTCTGGAATTATCAAAATCCGCGCCTTCCGCCTTTACCAGGCTGAAAGCGTAAAACATCACGCTCCGGTCAGCCGTCACCCTGTTATTTAACTGGCGGACCGAACCGCTGCACAGGTTCCGCGGATTCTTATATCTGTTTTCCGCCTCTTCGATCTGTTCGTTAATCCGCTCAAAATCGGAGTAGGTAATCACGGCTTCCCCCCGCAGCACCAGTTCTCCCTGAAAAGGGATGGAAAGGGGAATGTTCTTAAAAACTTTTGCGTTGTTGGTAATAACTTCTCCGACCTCTCCGTTTCCTCTCGTCACCGCCTTTGCAAGTTTTCCTGCAAAAAAAGTCAGCACGATGGTCAGCCCGTCCAGCTTCCACGACAAAAGCGCGTCTTTTCCGTTCAGCCAGTCCCGCAGTTCCTCTCTGCTCTTCGTTTTTCCGAGCGACAGCATGGTTTTCTCATGGCGCTCTTTCGGAAGGTCCTCCACCGCCTCATAACCGACCTGTACCGTCGGACTGTTGGATAATGTAACACCCGTTTCCCTTTCCAGCGCGGCCAGTTCGTCATAAAGGCGGTCGTATTCGTAATTGCTCATGATTTCCGAGTCCTTCGCATAATAGGCTTCGGATGCCCGGTTTAAGAGCGCGGCCAGTTCTTTCATACGATTCATTTTTTTATTCTGCATGGATAACAATTTCCTCCGCTTCCAAATCAGTCTGACAATTTTGCTGCTTTTCCGCCCTGCGGCACGTTTTCTTTTCTGCTCTGCAGGGTGTTTTCTTTCCCGCCGCAGGCTGCTCCGCTTTCCACAGATTCCGGAAAACAAAGTGCATACAGCTTCGTGCGTTCCTCTTCCGTCAATTCCCGGTACCCGCCCGGCTTCAAGTCCGCCAGCTCTATATTCATAACACGTGTTCTTTTCAGTTCTCTGACTTCGTATCCGGTTTCACCGCACATCCTGCGTATCTGTCTGTTGACCCCTTGAGTCAATATCATCCGCATGGTATGGCTTCCTATCCTTGTGATTTCACAGGGACGTGTCCTCAGTTCCAGTTCCTTCAGGTAAACGCCTTCGCGCATCCGCATAAGCGCCGATTCTTCCAGTGGTTTATCCACTTTCACAATGTATTCTTTTTCATGCCGGTTGGCCCCCCGCATCATCGCGTCGATCAAGTCGCCGTCATTGGTCATGATGAGCAGCCCTTCCGAATCCTTGTCCAGCCGCCCCGCATAAGTCAGCCTGACCGGGTATTTCAGTGCGTCCAAAAGAGTTATATCCGCATGTTCGTCCCGCGCCGTACAGGTCACGCCGACCGGTTTATAATAGGCAAGAACCGCTTTCTTTTCACGGCTTAGAATGCGCTCTCCATTCACCCTGATATCGTCCGCTTCCGTCACTTTCATGCCCGGCCGGGCCGTCTGTCCGTTGACGGTAACGGCTTCCTGTCCGATCAGTTTATCCGCGTCCCTTCTGGAGCAGATGCCGCACTGTGCCAGATATTTATTCAGCCTCGTTTCCATGTTGATCTCCCCTATTCTTCCGCGGTTTGCTCCGCCGGCTCCCTGACGACGCCGTGTTCCATCAGGAAATTTTTCCATATCTCATAATTATCGGCATACAAATGCACGCCGTCGAAAGTCCGCTCGCTCATCAGCAGACCGTTTTCGTCGGTAAAACAGGGGTTGCTGTCCAGATAGAACACGTCAATTCCATCCGCCAGGCTTGCAGCAGCAACATTTTTGGCATTGATATTAATATTATTAAACTCCGTATCCAGATTATTCTTTTCCTGGCTGACATGCAGATTGGCCATCAGAAAAATAACCGCCTCTGGCTGCCATTCCCTGATCTGCGCAAGAACCGCCTCATAATGTTCCCTGAAATATTCGGTATCGCCGTAGCCGAGTTCATTCATACCGAGCATAATATAAATTTTTCCGTATTTTTTTTGCTGCAGCACTTCGTTCATGTTTACTTTTTCCCCGGTCTTCTGCCAGGTAACGCCTTTTTCGCCAAGCAGCTTGTAGATGGTCATGCCGTTCTCACAATAGAAATCCGCATCCAGTCCGGCATAGTCGGAGATCCCCATGGTTCTCGAATCGCCCAGAAAAGCGGCGTCCTTAAAGTAGTCTTCTCCCACCTTCGTATAGGGATATTCGGTTGTCAATGCGGTCTTTCCCACGTCTTCATAGTAGATGGAATCCGTCGCCACCGGAGGATACTCGACAAAAACAGTCTGCCCGACTACGGGTTTCTCTGTTTCCATTTCTTCCTCCACAGCCTGCGCTTCCTCTTCTTTTGCCAGTTCTTCTTCCACCCGTATGCCGATCTGTGCGCCGATGGCGTCCGGTAACAGCACAAGCCTCTTATTCGATGCGCCCGCCGCCTGTTCGGGCAACTTTACCATAACGGACTCTGCACCCATAAAATTACTGACGTTATTTTTCTTCTCCACTTCCCAAACAACCGCAAAAAGGGGATTAGATATCAAATCCCCCCATTTCATTTTTCCATAATCACGGTATACAATCAGCGCAATTCCGCAGATCGTCATAAACAGCCATATTGAAAGCAGCACCGCCAGATACGGGCAGCTGCGCATTATCTTTTTTATACGTTTCATCAAAAACTTTCACTCCCAAAGTTTGAAAAAAACACTCGAAATCCGAATTAACAATCATTAAAATCTGAAATACAGAAAAGGATTGTCGCTTCCCGTCATGATTTCATAGACGGAGAAACAGAAAATCGCGGTTACGACCGCTATTACATACCACTTCTGTTTGTATTTGCGGTACAGTTCCATCGGATAAGAAGTCGAAAACACGATGCAAAAAATAAATAACACCCCATATTCCTTAACATACCGCATAACCTGTTCGCTTCCGACGATGACATTGGAGGCATGAATGCCGACCATATTCTGCAGATACCGGAATAACTGCTGTATATCGGTAATTGCAAAAATCATCCATGTCACGGGAATCAGCACGATAACATAAAGATGGCCGATCACCTTTTTACTTTCCAGCCATTTCCCGAATCCCTTCTTTTCCGCCGCAATCAGGAGAAAAAAAGCCAGCCCCCACAGTACGAAGTTAAAACTTGCGCCATGCCACAGACCCGTCAGACTCCATACGATAAACAGATTCAGCGCCGTTCTGAAAAATCCTTTCCGGTTGCCGCCGAGCGGAATATATATGTATTCCCGGAACCATCTTCCGAGCGTAATATGCCATCTTCTCCAAAATTCCGAAATGGATTTGGATTTATACGGATCGTTGAAGTTTCTCGGAATCCGGAAGCCGAGCATCTTTCCAAGTCCCTTCGCCATCAGGGAATATCCCCAGAAATCAAAATAAATCTGGAAGGAATAGGCAAACGCGCCCATCCATGCCGCCGCCGGAGACAGATTGCCCGGCCCCGCCGACATCAGGGTATTCCACAGCGTTCCGATCTGGTTCGCCAGCAATACTTTAAAACCGAGTCCGATGCTGAAAAGCTTCAGTCCGCTTTCCACCGCCTTTGCCCTGATTTTCCGCTCTTTCATCCGTTCCGCGACTTCCTCGTACTTGACGATCGGTCCGGCCACCAGCTGCGGAAACATTGTCACATATGCCGCAAAAGATACAAAATCAGCCTTCTCCTTCCATTTGCCGCGGTAACAGTCGAACAGATAAGAAACGATCTGGAATGTGTAAAAACTGATTCCCAGCGGCAGAGAAAGCGCCAGAACCGGCATTTTCTCCTCCGTGAGGAAATAATTGGCTATTTCGGCGGCAAAATCCCAATATTTGAAGACAAAAAGCATGCCGAAATTATAAATAAGCGATAAAATCAGGACGTTTTTTGCGGTATTTTTCTTTTTTTCCAGAATCAGTTTCCCTGCGCCGTAATTCACAAAAATAGACAAAATAAGCAGCAGAACATAATAAGGTTCTCCCGCCGCATAGAAAAGCAAGCTTCCCGAAAGCAACACAATATTGCGGTATTTTTCGGGAACTAACAGATATATTAACATAAAAACCGGTAAAAACCGGAATAAAAACTCTACACTGGAAAATAACATATCTATTGACTCCCCAACTAATGGCTCCAGATATAAGTATATTCCAGGCAGAGTTAATTTACAAGTGGTACGTTTGGGTTATTTTTTTATTTTGCCGCCCTTATTTTGCCGCCTGCATTTCCCAGATCACAAATGTCTGGGCGCCCAGCAGAAAGCTGCCGTCCGCATAACCGGCGCCGCCGATTTCATACAGTTTTTCCGCTTTGGACATATCCGGAACGTCTGTAAAGCAGTCAGCCCTGAGGGCCGTTTCCTGTCCGGAGGGATTGCACAGCATCAGAAGGCTGCCGCGGCGGTAAGCAAACGCTCTCTCTCCCGCTTTCGCATAAAGCAGCGCCAGATTCGTATTGTCTTTTAAATCTTCTTTCTCATTGCGGATTTTCAGAATATCTTTCACCGTATTCAGAAGCGAATCCGGGTTCCTTTCCTGTGACTGTACGGTGGGCGCATCCTCTGTTATGTCAACCGGCAGGTAAAGCTGTTCCGGTTCCGCGTCGGAAAAGCCGTGGTTCTTCGTATCATCCCACTGCATCGGCGTACGGGAGCCGGTTCTCGTATAGCCGCCTTCCTTTGTGAGCAGCCGGGACTGGTAGCGCATTCCGATTTCATCCCCGTAATACAGAAAAGGATTTCCGGGCATGGTAAAGAGAAACGCATAGGCCAGTTTCAATTCCTGCACGTCCAGAAAGTAGGAAGCGCGCACCGTATCGTGATTTCCCGTAATCAGACAGTAATGCCCGATTTCTTTGATCTTTTCGTAGCTTTCCAGATATTCATCGAAAAAGTCCAACACGCTTCGCGTGCTGTCTTTTCGGAAAAAGCTGTTATTCTTTCCGTTCTTTACGTCCCGCATCAGCACGTTATAGCAGTTTCCGCCCCAGTCCAGACAGAAATCCATATGGAATCCGGCTGGAATCGCCAGCGTCGGCCGGTTCCATTCCGAGACGAGCGCCGCCTCCGGATAGGACTTATCCAGCATTTCCCGGATTTCTTTCCAGATCATGCAGGTTCCCGTTTTCTTTTCATCATCGTTTTTCACGAGGGAATCCGCCATATCCACCCGGAAACCGTCGCATCCTTTCTCCAGCCAGAAGCGCATAACATCCTTCATCGCTTCTTTCGTCGCGATACAGGCCGGGTCGTCCATGCCCTTCTGCCAGGGCTGCTCCGGATGCAGAAATCCGTAATTTAAAGCCGGCTGACATTTAAAGAAATTCAGCACATAAACGCCGTTCCTTTCGCTCTCTCCCGCTACGGATTTAAGTCCCTCCGGCGACTGGAACCAGTTATCGGTCCAGATATACCGGTCCGAATATTCGTTATGCTCTGCCCGGCTGCTCTGCTGAAACCACACATGCTCCTCGGAAGTATGGCCGGGAACCAGATCTAACAGGATGTGCATATCCCTTTTATGGATCTCGTCAAACAGCCTCACCAGATCGTCGTTGCTGCCGTAGCGCGCCGCCGTCTTTTTGTAATCGCGCACGTCATATCCCGCATCCCGGAAAGGGGAATCATAACAGGGGTTCATCCAGATCGCATTGGCGCCAAGCCCTCTGATATAATCAAGCTTCCCGATGATTCCCTCGAAATCACCGATACCGTCTCCATTCGAGTCCATAAAGGACTGTGGATAAATTTCATAAAATACCGCGTCTTTTAACCATTTTGGCATAGTAGTTCCTCCATTCCCGCCCGGCCCCTGAATGGGGCGGCTTATCATTGCTTCAGAAAAGCGTCCTTTCTTTTCTTAATCCTTTCGGATAATGGTTCTTCATCTGCCCGTTTCCTGCCTTGCCGAATCCGGCCGAAAATCCTTCTATCGTCAAAAGCATCCAGCCTTTCAGCTTATCGTCACAGGCAAAAGTCTCTCCCCGCAGATACCTTTCGGCCTGCTCTCCCGTCATCTCATAACGCTGCCTTACCGTTTCCCCGGAAAGATACAGCGCGAGCGCATGGGAAGGTTCGAAACGCATCTTCTTGTCCGTGCCAAGATGCAGGCCGGGACGGATGACTTTCAGCCCTTCTAACGGAATCATCTGCCGGGGCATCCAGTATACCTGTTCGCCAAATGTCACGAAACTGCCGCCTTTGTCAAATTTTTCAAAAACAGCTTCCGACAGGCCGAGCTCTTCCCGCAAAAAACCGCGGCACAGGCCGATGCTGTCCGACTGCTTTTTTTCCTTTTTCCGCCCGGCTTCTTTCTTTGCACGGGCATCTTGGCTATCTGCCGGCCTTCTTTCGCAGGCATCCGGCAAATCGGGGAGCAGCGTGCCGGCCTTTTTCAGTTTTGCGATAAAATGACCTTCCCCGGCCAGTTTATGCGGCCACAGCCGCATCGTATGTTCGATCCGGCATGCCGGGCTTCCCGTCCGGCTTCTGCCCGGCGCAAAAAAACGTCCCAATTCCGCTTTTTCGATGGAAAACGCCGGGTGTTCTTTCAGGAAATCTTCGATCACGCCTTCATTTTCCTCTTCCGAAAAAGTACAGGTCGAATAGACGAGCGTGCCGCCCGGCTTTAACATACAGGCCGCCTGCTCCAGAATCGACCGCTGCCTTTGGGCGCACATTTTCACATGTTCCGGGGACCACTCGTTTATGGCGGTCTCATCCTTTCGAAACATTCCCTCACCGGAACAGGGCGCGTCTACCAGAATCTTATCAAAAAAAGAGGGGAAGAACGCCGCCAGCCGTTCCGGCGTTTCATTGCACACAACGGTATTGGCTATTCCCATCCTCTCGATGTTCTGGGATAATATTTTCGCCCGCCCGGAAATGATTTCGTTGGAAACAAGCAGCCCTTCTCCCCGCATTTTTCCGGCAATCTGCGTACTCTTCCCGCCGGGCGCCGCGCATAAATCCAATATCCGCTCGCCGGGCGCCGGCAAAAGCGCCTCCGCCGCCGACATCGCGCTCGGTTCCTGAATATAATAAACCCCGATTTCATGGAAAAGATGTTTTCCCGGCTGCTGCTCCGGCCTGTAATAAAAACCCTCTTCCGTCCACTTTACGGACTCCAGCGTAAAAGGCATCCGCCGTAAAAAAGTTTCCTTATCCGTTTTCAACGGGTTCAAACGAAGTCCATACCATCGCTCTTTCTCATAAGCCGCCAGAAAATCTTCATATTCTTCCCCCAGCATCTTCCGCATGCGCTCCGTAAATGCCTGCGGAAGGGCTGCTTTTTTCTCTTCTGCCATATCCGCTCCCTTTCTCCGCCCGCCATGCAGACGCGCAATCATCCGAAAGGATTATAAATCAGTGCATCGGCATGATTTTCAATCTGATAGTATATAGTAAAGCGAAAAACCCTTGATTTTACAGCGTTTCCACATGGATT
>CAJUDZ010000063.1 GCA_910584965.1 uncultured Lachnospiraceae bacterium
AAAAGATACTGATTGTTCTGCAAAAGGGATGAGCGCCTTCATGCGTTTGTCGTGACGAACTATTGACTAATATAGTTTCATATAGTATAATTTAATACAATCAGATAGAAGCGGCAGAAAATTGCCGGACATTTCATTTATATAACATATTATTCTTATATAGAGCATTTTATGAGTTACTTTCTCCATTATACAGCCATAGAATGTGTAATGTTTAGACAGTTTTCTGTTTTGGTCTGACATTTTCACTATTAACAAGGATTTATTTGTTTCAGGAGGAGAAGGTAATGGGTAAAGATGTAAACAGACACCGTATCAGGGAACGTCTGGTGCGCGGATTTGTAACTGCAGCCGGGATACCGGCAGCGGCGGCGGTTTTAGCGCTTATAACAGTAATCGTGGTGGCAAATATTTATGCCGGAGCGCTTACCGATTATGGTTTTGCACAGGGAGATGTGGGTAAGACCATGACCTATTTTGCGGAAACAAGGTCGGCATTGCGAGGGGTTATCGGATATGACGCGCAGAGCGCCATCGACAGTATGATGGCTGACCACGATAAGAATGTAGAATTGTTTGAAAAGAGCTTCGCCGATTTGGAAAGCTATATGGTGACGGCGGCGAATAAAGAGATTTATAACAAGATTTCCAGTGATCTGGTGGAATACTGGAAGCTGGAAAATGAAATTCTGTACCTCGGTGCAACGACGGACAGGTCGATTACAGTACAGGCACAGGAACGGGCCATGACAGAACTGATGCCCATGTTTAATGAGATATATGCAAATCTGACAGAAATCATGGATATTAAGGTTGAACGCGGAAACACCATTTCCGGTATTATGACGTTCGTATGTTTAGGCCTTGTCATTGCGATCGCAGTCATTATTATTTTGGCAATGATATTCTCCACAAAACATGGACAGAAGATTGCGGAGGGTATTGCGAAACCAATGGCGCAGTTGGGCGGCCGGCTGGAAGAATTTTCGAAAGGCGATTTGTTCAGCCCTTTCCCGGAAGCCGATACGCAGGATGAAGTTGCGGAAATGATTCAGGCGGCAAACGATATGGCGCATGCGCTTGAGTTTATTATTTCCGATATGGAATATACGCTGGGAGAGATGGCCAATTCGGTCTTTACCGTAAGGTCAAAAGACAGTTCCAGATACATAGGGGATTTTCAGCAGTTATTTGAGGCTTCCCGGAAATTGAGAAATAATATGATTGAAACGCTGCATTTTATCGAAGAATCTTCTATTCAGGTTACGGCAGGAGCCGGAAACCTTGCGGAGACTTCACAGAGTCTGGCGGAAGGTGCAACAGAACAGGCCAGTGCGGTAGAAGAGCTTCAGGCGACGATTATGACGATTACCGAGGCGGCGGAAAAAGCCGCGGAGAATGCGGAAGGCGCTTATCACCAGTCGCAGGAATACGCTGATCTGGCGGATAACAGCAGTACGGATATCAAGGCAATGGTGGAGGCTATGGAACGCATTAGCGACGCCTCTAAGAAAATCGGGAACATTATTTCAGAAATCGAAAGCATCGCATCCCAGACGAATCTGCTTTCTCTGAATGCTTCGATCGAAGCGGCAAGAGCCGGAGAAGCAGGGCGCGGGTTTGCTGTTGTGGCAGATCAGATCAGACAGTTGGCGGAGCAGAGCAGTAAATCTGCGGTAGATACGAGAACGCTGATCGAGGGAGCTATGCAGGAGGTTGAAAACGGAAATAAAGTAGCGGATCGTGCCGTGGCTTCCATCGAGGTAGTCGTAGATGGAATCAGAAAGGTTGCATCGGCTTCCAAAGAGCTTAGCACTGTTTCCGCAAGTCAAGCAGAGACAATGAAAGAGGCGGAAGAAGGAGTCAATCAGATCTCGGATGTTGTTCAGACGAATGCGGCCGTTGCGCAGGAGTCCTCAGCGACCAGCCAGGAGTTGTCTGCTCAGGCGGCTTCACTGGATGCTCTGATTGCCAAATTTAAGTTGCCGGCTGATCGATAAAAAGAGATGAACAGTTGAAAGAGAGCCTCCGAGTCAGAAATGATACGGAGGCTTTTTGTATAAATACAGGCTAAAGTACTTTATCACAGAAAATGTAGAAAAGTTGTAAAAAGGGTTAGCAATAAGAGCTTGGCAGAAAATATACTTACGCTATTGACGCGGGTTACATAATATGCAATAATAAATGTTATGATAACGCACGTTATAATAAATACATAAGGGGTGAAGAAGTGCGGTATGGCAAGAAAAGAGACAATTACAAAAGCGGATATTCTGAATGCGGCATTTGAAATGACAATGGAAGCGGGCTTTGATCGTGTTACGGCAAGAACGCTTGCCGCAAAAGCCGGGTGTTCTACACAGCCTATTTTCAGGGTATACAGGAACATGGACGAACTGGGGGCAGAGCTGTTTGAACGGGTAGTCGCATATTTTGACGAGTACTATGAAAAGTTTCCGAAAAACAGCAATACGCCGTTTGTTAATCTCGGATTTGCTTATGTGAAATTCGCGCAGGATTGTCCCAGGTTGTTCAAATTGCTGTTTGACTCGGAAAATAAATATGGCAAAAGCCTGTATGACATTTTAAATGGAAAGGGTTCCGTTGTAAAAGAGGTCAATAATGCCAGGTTTTCCGGATGCGGTAATCCAAGCGTCATGTTTATGAAGATGTGGATCTTCATTCATGGTGCGGCCTGTATGTCACTGACAGGGGATTATGATCTCAACGACGAAGAAACCGTTGCACTTCTGGAAGAGTCTTATCAGGCTTTTCAGAAAAAGACGTGATGACGAATGGAAGACAGGAAGGAACAGCGGGTGACGGGCGATGGAGAATCGTTATGATATCATTACCAGAATCAATCAGTATTATGGAAAAATGAGCAAAGGACAGAAAGCGATTGCGAATTTTATCTATGATCACTATGATCAGGCAGTCTTTATGACGGCGGCAAAGCTCGGCGATACGGTCGGGGTCAGCGAGTCTACAGTTGTGCGGTTTGCCTCCTGCGTCGGTTACGGCGGCTACCCTGACTTTCAGAAAGATCTGGAAGAATGGGTTCAGAACAAAATCAATTCCGTGCAGAAAATTGATGCAAAATACGGGAGAAGCACACAGTCGGAGATCGTGACTTCGGTGTTGAACGCTGACATTGAAAAAATAACGGATACGATTGACCATCTGGATCCGGCGGCTTTTGAAACGGCGGTTAATACGATTCTTGATGCAAAAAACATTTATATTATGGGGATTCGAAGCTGTGCACCGCTGGCGGATTTTCTGCATTTTTATCTGAATATGATTCGTGGAAATGTGATACTGCTCAGAACCACGAGTGTTTCCGAGACATTTGAACAGATGATCCGGATCGACGAGAACGATGCGATGATCGGCATCAGTTTTCCAAGATATTCCATGCGGACTTTGAAGGCGATGGAATTTGCAAACGACAGGAATGCGAAGGTGATTGCGATTACTGATACGGTGCATTCCCCGATGAATCTTTATTCTTCCTGTAATCTGCTGGCGAGAAGCGATATGGTTTCCATTGTGGATTCTCTTGTGGCGCCTCTCAGCCTCATTAATGCGCTCGTGGTTGCGATGTGCTTAAAACGGCCGGGCGATGTCACGAAAAATCTGAAAGATCTGGAAAACGCCTGGAACAATTATCAGGTCTATCTGAATGATGAAATTAATTTTATCGATGAAGAATCAATGTTACATTATCCATTGCGGAAAGAAGAAGCATGAGCAGAGTGATTATAGTGGGCGGCGGAGCCGCCGGAATGATGGCGGCCATCGGCGCGGCCGGACAGGGGCATCGGGTGCTTTTGCTGGAACAGAATGAAAAGCTGGGAAAAAAGCTGTTTATTACGGGAAAAGGCAGATGCAATGTGACGAACGCCTGTGAAACGGACAAATTGTTTGAAAACGTTGTTTCCAATCCTAAGTTTTTATACAGCGCCTTTTATGGATTTGATAACAAAAGAGTTATGGCCATGCTGGAAGAAGCCGGATGCCCGTTAAAGACGGAGAGGGGAGAGCGTGTCTTTCCCGTTTCCGATCATTCTTCCGATGTTCTTGCGGCATTGCAGCGCATCTTAAAGCGAAACCGGGTGGAGATCCGGCTGCATGCGAAAGTGCAGACGCTTCGGACGGAACCGTTTTTTGCCGGAGAGACTGAGACTGCTATGCCGCCGGTGACAGCCGCGGACAGCGAGAGGGCATCTGCCCGGCCGGAAGAGCATGTCTGCGGCGTGCGCCTTACGGACGGAACGGAAGAAGCGGCGGATGCGGTTATCCTTGCGACAGGGGGGCTTTCCTACCCGTCTACCGGTTCGACGGGAGACGGTCATCGCATGGCTGAAGAAACCGGTCATACGATCAGAAACTGTGTTCCTGCACTGGTCTCTTTTACGGTTCGGGAAGACTGGTGTGCGCGGCTTCAGGGACTGGCCCTGAAAAATATTGCAATGACGATGCGGGATGGCAAGAAAAAAGTGTACGAAGGCTTTGGAGAGATGCTTTTTACCCATCTCGGCGTCAGCGGGCCGCTGGTTCTGAGCGCCAGTAGTTTTTACGGAAGATGCCGGAAAAAGGAAGAAGTTTTTCTGGAACTGGATTTAAAACCGGCTTTGTCCGCGGAACAACTGGATAAAAGAATATTGCGCGATTTTGAGGAAAACCAGAATAAACAGTTTAAAAATTCCTTAAATGCTCTTTTTCCTACAAAGCTTGTACCGGTTATGACAGAGTTGTCCGATATTGCGCCGGATAAGAAAATCCATGAGATTACAAGAGAGGAACGCAGAAAGCTGGAGGAAGTGACGAAACATCTGCGGCTTCATGTAACCGGAACGGGAGGCTGGCCGGAAGCGGTGATAACCCAGGGCGGGATTTCCGTGAAAGAAGTGAATCCATCCACGATGGAATCAAAACGCGTAAAGGGACTGTATTTTGCGGGAGAACTGCTGGATGTGGACGCGCTGACCGGCGGTTTCAATCTGCAGATCGCCTGGTCAACGGGATATCTGGCCGGGACAAGCATTTGTTAAGAGTAGGTTTCCGGCTGTCACGGCCGAAAAAGACAGATGAAATCTGTACTGTAAGAATGGAGAATTGTCATGGGATATAATATAGCGATTGACGGTCCGGCGGGTGCGGGAAAGAGCACGATCGCCAAATTAACCGCAAAACAGCTTGGTTTTATATATGTGGATACCGGTGCGATGTACCGGGCGATGGGCGTTTTTCTGATGCGCAGGGGCGTCGATCCGGCGGATGAGGCAGCCATCAGCGCGGAATGCCGGGAAGCGGACATTACGATCCGCTATGAAAACGGCGAACAGGTTGTTTATCTGAACGGGGAAAATGTAAACGGTGTTATCCGGACGGAAGAAGCGGGCACGATGGCATCTTTGACGAGCAAAAACCCGGATGTCAGGAAAAAACTGGTGGAACTGCAGCAGCGGCTTGCGGCGGATGCCGATGTGGTAATGGACGGCCGGGACATCGGCACATGCGTTCTGCCGGATGCCCGGGTAAAAGTCTATCTGACGGCGGGCAGCGCGGTGCGGGCGGAAAGACGTTATAAAGAACTGACGGCCAAAGGGGAAACCTGCGATATCGAAACGATCGAAGCGGATATCATCGAACGCGACAGACAGGACATGACGAGAGAAATCTCTCCGCTCGTACAGGCAAAAGACGCGGTTCTCATCGATTCTTCCGATATGACGATCGAGGAAGTTGCGGAAAAAATCATGGCGCTTGTAAAAAGCTGCAGGAAGTAAACAGGAGAAGCTGCATGGAAGTGATGTTAGCAAGAAAAGCCGGTTTCTGTTTTGGCGTGAAACGGGCGGTGGATACCGTATACGAGCAGGTCAGGACGGGAGAAAAGATTTATACATACGGTCCGATCATCCATAATGAAGCGGTTGTGAGCGATCTGGAGAAAAAAGGCGTGGGGGTTATCACATCGCCGGAAGAGCTTCAGCGGATAACGGAGGGGACTGTGGTCATCCGTTCTCACGGCGTTTCGGAGGAAATCTGCCGGGCGATAGAAGAACGGGGACTGCGTTGTGTGGATGCGACCTGTCCCTTTGTAAAAAAAATTCACGATACGGTCAGCCGGGAGAGCGCGGCGGGACATCAGATTGTCGTCGTCGGCAATGCGGGACATCCTGAAGTGGAAGGGATACTTGGTTGGTGCAAAATGCCCGCAATCGTGATAGAATCGAGGGAAGAAGCACTAAATTTCCGCTATGAAGGGGACAAAAAACTGTGCATTGTGTCACAGACGACATATAACTACAATAAATTTCAAGATATAGTTGAAATTTTTGAACAAAAAGGTTACAATGGTATTGTTGTGAATACTATATGTAACGCGACGGAGGTAAGACAGACCGAAGCAAGAAAGATAGCATCTCAGGTTGATGTGATGATAGTAATAGGTGGGAATCAAAGTTCCAATACGCAGAAGCTGTATGAGATCTGCAGACAGGAATGCGAGAACACATATTTTATACAGACATTGGATGACTTACATTTAGAGTTACCTGAATCTGTCCGGCTGGTAGGTATTACAGCAGGGGCATCCACCCCGAACAATATTATTGAGGAGGTTCAAAATTATGTCAGAATTAACTTTTGAACAAATGTTAGACGAGTCTTTAAAGACAATACACACAGGGGAGGTTGTTGAAGGTACAGTCATTGATGTAAAGCCTGAAGAGATTGTTCTCAATATTGGATATAAATCAGATGGTATCCTGACAAGAAACGAATATACAAATGAACCGAATGTAGATTTGACCACTGTGGTAAAACTTGGCGACACGATGGAAGTGAAAGTACTGAAGGTAAATGACGGAGAAGGACAGGTTCTTCTTACGTATAAGCGTCTTGCCGCAGACAGGGGCAATAAGAGAATCGAAGAGGCATATAATAACAGGGAAGTGCTGACTGCCAAAGTCGTACAGGTACTCGAAGGCGGTTTGAGTGTTGTTGTTGAAGAAGTCAGAATTTTTATTCCTGCAAGCCTTGTATCCGACAGCTATGAGAAAGATCTGAACAAATATGCGGGACAGGAAATCCAGTTCGTGATCAGTGAGTACAATCCCAAGAGAAGACGTTACATCGGCGACCGCAAACAGCTTCTTTTAGCCGAAAAAGCGGAAATGCAGAAGAAATTGTTTGAAACGATTAAAGAAGGCGATACGATAGAAGGCGTTGTGAAAAACGTTACGGATTTCGGTGCATTTATCGATCTGGGCGGTGCGGACGGCCTGCTTCATATTTCCGAAATGTCCTGGGGCAGAGTGGAAAATCCGAAGAAGGTATTTAAAGTCGGCGATAAGCTGAAAGTCCTGATTAAAGAGATTTCCGGCACAAAGGTAGCGCTCAGCCTGAAATTTGAGGATGCGAATCCGTGGAAAGACGCTGCGGAGAAATATGCGACAGGCAATATTGTAACGGGTAAAGTTGCAAGAATGACGGATTTCGGTGCATTTATCGAGCTTGAATCCGGAATCGATGCGCTGCTCCATGTATCGCAGATCTCGAAAGAACATATCGACAAGCCTTCGGATGTTCTGAAAACAGGAGAAGAAGTGACCGCAAAGGTAGTTGATTTTAACGAGGCGGATAAGAAGATCAGCCTGAGTGTCAAGGCGATGCTGGCTCCTGAACCGAAAGAGACGGAAGAAGATGATGCGGATGTTGTATCCGTAGACATTGCGTCTGTCATTGCGAACGAGAACAACGAATAACAGCAAGTGTTTTCATAAAATAATGAGAGAGTGAGAATTGCATATGGCATACGATTATGAGTACTTCAAAAAAGCAGTTTTGGATCTGACCAAAATTGATTTGGACGCTTACAAAGAAAAACAGATGAAGCGCCGTATTGATACTTTGATTGCCAAAAACAAAATTACCGGTTACGATAATTATGTTGCTGCGCTCAAAAAAGATAATCGGCTGTTTGAAGAATTTGTCAATTATCTGACGATCAATGTTTCGGAGTTTTACCGTAATCCGGAACAGTGGCAGATTATGGACAGGGAAATCATACCGGATCTGATTAAACGGTTTGGAAAGAATTTGAAAATTTGGAGTGCGGCCTGCTCGACCGGTGACGAGCCTTATTCTCTCGTTATGGCATTATCGAAACATCTTCCGTTAAACCAGATTAAAATTTATGCGACGGATCTGGACAAACAGGTGATAGCAAAAGCAAAGACCGGTTTATATGTGGAAAAGAGCATTGCCGGTGTACCTGATGAATTTAAGAAGAAATATTTTACGAAAGTAGGGCCGTCTTACCAGATTTCAAATGAAATCAAGGCGCGTGTGGAATTTAAAGAGCATAATCTGTTAAAAGATGCTTATCCGACGGATTATCACTTGATTGTCTGCCGTAATGTTCTGATTTATTTTACGGAAGAGGCGAAAGATGAAGTATTCCGCAAATTCCAGAAGAGCCTGAAATCGGGCGGGTTTCTTTTTATCGGCAGTACGGAGCAGATTATTAATCACAGGGAAATCGGATTTGAACGCAGAAATTCATTCTTCTATGAGAAACCTTAAATATGGAATGTATCTGAAAAAGCGCAGGCTTGACAGCCTGCGCTTTTTATAGGATTCAGGCATGTAAATCGTCGCCGCCGGGCGACGATATTTTGCGCCATAAGAAGCAGCAGCTGTCTAAACCATTTCAGGGGAGAATGCGAAGCATTCTCGTAATCGTCGCCGCCGGGCGACAATATTTTGCGCCATAAGAAGCAGCAGCTGTCTAAACCATTTCAGGGGAGAATGCGAAGCATTCTCGTAATCGTCGCCGCCGGGCGACAATATTTTGCGCCATAAGAAGCAGCAGCTGTCTAAACCATTTCAGGGGAGAATGCG
>CAJUDZ010000064.1 GCA_910584965.1 uncultured Lachnospiraceae bacterium
TCAGGGCAAGTGAGCGCAGAGCCTATCAGAAAATCACGGATATATTTGAGCAATGCAGTTATGATTATGATAAGAACAGTGAAATTACAAAGAGTTTTTATGCTTTTGTTCAGAATAAGCTTCATTTTGCAGTTACTGGAAAGACAGCAGCTGAATTGATATATGAGCGCGCAGATTCGGAAAAGCCAGCTATGGGGTTGACAATCTGGAAGGATGCGCCAGATGGCAAAGTTCTAAAACGAGATATAGGCATTGCCAAAAATTATTTAAATGAAAAGGAATTGTCCCGTTTAAATAGACTGGTAACAATGTTCATTGATTATGCTGAACTGATGGCAGAAGATGAGATTTTAATGAGTATGCAGGATTGGGTGGAACAGACGGATCGGTTTTTAGTGAATAATCGACGGGAAGTGTTGGATGGAAAGGGGAAAATATCACATGAGGTTGCTATGAAAAAAGCGGAGAAAGAATATGAGGTGTTTCGGGTAAAACAGGATAAAGAGTACATTTCGGAGTTTGATCGGGAAATAGATAAGTATCTTAAAGGTGAGCGGTAAAAAGTTATTTTATATTGGGAGACAAAAGAATGAGTTGAGAAAGTGAAAGGAGAAAACGTATGAGAATTGTTACATTATATAACCACAAAGGTGGAGTGTCAAAAACAACAACAACGTATAACTTAGCAAGGTATTTAAAGAATAAAGGAAAAAAAGTTTTAGTTGTTGATGCAGATCCGCAATGTAATATGACGGAAATGTTGTTGTGTGATGTAATAGAGAAACTAGATAAGGAGGCAGAAAAAACAGGGAATATAAAGGAGTTACCTGGGACAAGTTTGCTTGAGATATTAGAACCTCGTTTTAATGGAGATGTTCCGTCTGTTCAAGTAGATAGGATACAAAGTGTTAAGATTGATGAAAACTTATGGTTGATTCGTGGGGATGTATCATTGAATAAATTGGAAGACGCAATGGCAGAAGCACATTCGCAAAGGTTTTCAAATAAAATACATGAAAAGAGAAATTATGTTGCTCTCGGTGATATGTTGCAACGTTATGGTTCTGAAAAAAAATACGATTATATATTAATAGATGTGGGGCCCAGTTCGGGTGCATTGACACGCAGTTGCTTTTTGGCATGCGATGCTTTTATGATTCCGATGAGTGCAGATCGTTTTAATGTTCAGGCAATACATACATTAACTGAAATACTACATCGATGGATAGAAGAACATAATCAAGTTTACAACGATTTTATAAAATTAAAATTGCCTATAAGGGTGGGAAAGCCTAAATTTTTAGGAGCAATACCACAACATTTTAAAAAATATAAAGGAAGACCTAAAGCGGGGTTTGAACTTTGGATGAACAGAATACAAAATACATTAATGCAAGAATTAGTTCCAAGTTTGTTGGAACTTGATAGTAGCATTGTTTCAGATATTTCCGAGGATAATGTTATTGTGACTAAAATCCCGGATTTTGGTAGCTTGGCTGTATGTGCTCAGGAATGTGGAAAAGCAGTTTTTGAAGTAGAACAAGAAGATACAGCATTAATTAACAATGGAAATAAATGGACTGGTGCAACATGGAATGATGCTAAAGAGAGAATGACGCTATATGAGAAGGAATTTGAAAAAATATTTCAGAGGTTGGAGAGATTGAAATAATGATAAATTCGAGTTGTGACTTGGACTATGCAGTAGTTGCGTTTGTAGATATTTTAGGCTTTTCAGATATGGTAAGAAGTGATTGTGAAAATAAAAATGGCTCTTTGAAATTTTTTGAAATCTTAAAAAACATAAATTTAGAGACAAAAGAAATTACCGGTTGTAGTATTACGCAATTTTCAGATTCAGTTATTTTTTCTCTGCCATTAGCGGAAGAAAATTATGCAAAAATGATACAAATTCTTTCTGAATATCAGTATAAATTGTTATGTAATTCTATAATATGCAGAGGGGCAATGGCATACGGAAAACACTATACAGAAAATGATTTTATGTTTAGTCAAGCTCTAATAGAAGCATATCAATTAGAGTGCATGGAAGCGAAATATCCGAGAATTATTATATCGCCTAATTTAAAAGATCTTTTGGGGTCAAAGTGTGAGCATATTCCAGGTGTGATAAAAGAGAAGGATGGATATTATTTTATAAATTATTTTGTGAGAGAAGAAAAAGAAAAACTTAGAGAAATTCTACAGAGCTATAATTTAAACTTGCCTAGATATACTTTGAGAGTACGGGAAAAATATTATTGGTTATTTGAGTATTGGGAATATACATTTAATGAGAAATTGCCGTTTAATCAGCAGAGGTTTTTAAATAGAAGTATCAATTCATAAAGGAGGAAGCTTTATGGATCATTTTGAATTAGTATCACAATACGCCCCCACAGGCGATCAGCCGCAGGCAATCGAAGAATTAGTAAAAGGCTTCAAGGAAGGCAACCAGTTCCAGACACTTCTCGGCGTCACCGGTTCCGGTAAAACCTTCACGATGGCAAATATTATCCAGCAATTAAATAAACCAACACTTGTAATTGCTCATAATAAGACGCTTGCCGGCCAGCTTTATGGGGAATTTAAAGAATTTTTCCCGCATAATGCGGTGGAATACTTTGTGTCTTACTATGATTATTATCAGCCGGAAGCCTATGTTCCTTCTTCAGATACCTACATTGCCAAAGACTCCTCCATTAACGATGAGATAGAGAAACTGCGGCTGTCGGCTACGGCGTCCCTGTCGGAACGGAGGGATGTTGTCGTCATTGCCAGCGTTTCCTGTATTTACGGACTTGGAAGCCCGGACGATTATGAAAATATGATCGTTTCGCTGCGGCCCGGTATGACGAAGGACCGAGACCAGGTCATTCGGGAGTTGATCGATATCCAATACACCAGAAACGATATGGATATGGATTATGGCTGTTTCCGCGTGCGGGGCGATGTGCTTGAAGTTTATCCGGCTGAAGGCGGCGATTACCTGATTCGGATTGAATTTTTCGGCGACGAAATAGACAGAATCGCACAGACGGATCCGCTGACCGGCCAGGTACGTGCAACGCTGGAACATATTGCTGTTTTTCCGGCTTCCCATTATGTTGTGCCGCAGGAGAAAATCCGCGCGGCCTGCAAAAACATTGAGAAAGAACTGGAAGACAGGGTCAGATATTTTAAAGGGGAAGACAAGCTCTTAGAAGCCCAGCGGATTGCGGAGCGTACGAATTTTGACATCGAGATGCTGCGGGAAACAGGGTTCTGTTCGGGAATTGAGAATTATTCGAGGCACTTGAACGGTCTGGAGCCGGGCGTTGCGCCTTTTACGCTGATGGATTATTTTAAGGACGATTATCTGATTATCATAGACGAGTCTCATATGACGGTGCCGCAGATTCGCGGTATGTACGCGGGTGACCGTTCCCGGAAAACAACGCTTGTGGATTATGGCTTCCGGCTGCCTTCGGCGCTGGATAACCGTCCGCTGAATTTTGAAGAGTTTGAGCAGCATATCGATCAGATGCTTTTTGTATCGGCGACGCCTTCCGATTATGAGGCAGCGCATGAACTGCTGCGCGCCGAGCAGATCATCCGTCCTACGGGGCTGCTTGACCCGGAGGTCGATGTACGGCCTGTGGAAGGACAGATTGACGACCTTGTGTCGGAGGTAAACAGGGAAGTTGAGAAGAAACATAAAGTACTTGTTACGACGCTGACAAAGCGAATGGCGGAAGACCTGACAGATTACATGAAGGATGTGGGAATCCGTGTGAAATATCTGCATTCCGATATCGATACACTGGAACGCGCCGAAATCATCCGCGATATGCGTCTGGATGTATTCGATGTGCTCGTGGGAATCAATTTGCTGCGGGAAGGATTGGACATTCCGGAAATATCTCTCGTGGCGATTCTGGATGCGGATAAGGAAGGCTTTCTGCGTTCGGAGACGTCTCTGATTCAGACGATCGGGCGTGCGGCAAGAAATGTGGACGGACGCGTTATCATGTATGCGGATCAGATGACGGATTCCATGAAAAGGGCTATCGAAGAGACGAACCGAAGGCGTGCGCTTCAGCAGAAATATAATGAAGAAAACGGCATTACGCCGCAGACGATACAGAAAGCGGTCAGAGATCTGATCAGTATTTCCAAAGTCATCGATAAGAAGGAACTGAAATTTGAGAAAGACCCTGAATCCATGAACAGGGAGGAACTGGAAAAACTGATTAAAGAGGTAGAAAAGAAGATGAAGAAAGCCGCTGCAGATTTGAATTTCGAAGAGGCGGCGCAGTTACGCGACCAGATGGCCGGTTTCAAGAAACTTTTACATGATATGGAGCATTAAAGTACGGCAAAGGAAACGGGCGGCCGGAGAATGGATTAAGAGGAGAATGGATTAAGATAAGAAGCGGAAGGGAGTACGGAGATTGAAATGGCAGAGGCAGTAAAAATAAGACCAAGAGAATATATTAAGATCAGGGGAGCGAACGAGCACAATCTGAAGCAGATTGATCTGGACATTCCGAGAAATGAATTTGTGGTTCTGACAGGGCTTTCGGGTTCCGGGAAATCATCGCTTGCGTTTGATACGATATATGCGGAGGGGCAGAGGCGGTATATGGAATCGCTTTCTTCCTATGCGAGACAGTTTTTGGGCCAGATGGAGAAACCGAATGTGGAAAAAATCGAAGGGCTGTCGCCGGCGATTTCCATCGATCAGAAGTCTACGAACCGGAATCCCCGCTCTACCGTCGGGACGGTTACGGAGATTTATGATTATTTCCGTCTGCTGTATGCCAGAATCGGCATTCCGCATTGTCCTGCCTGCGGAAGAGAAATTAAGAAACAGAGCGTAGATCAGATGGTAGACCAGATTCTTTCCATGCCGGAAGGAACCAGAATACAGCTTCTTGCGCCGGTGGTCAGGGGGAGAAAAGGCGAACATGCCAAAGTATTTGACCGGGCCAAAAAGAGCGGTTACGTCAGGGTGAGAGTAGACGGCAGTCTGTACGAGCTGTCGGAAGAAATCAAGCTGGATAAAAATATAAAACATAATATCGAAATCATAGTGGACAGGCTGGTTGTTAAGGAAGGCATTGAAAGACGTCTGACCGATTCAATGGAAAACGTGCTGGCGCTGGCGGAAGGTCTGATGATCGTGGATGTAATCGACGGGGAGCCGATGACTTTCAGCGAGAAATTTTCCTGTCCGGACTGCGGCATCAGCGTCGGAGAGATCGAGCCGAGAAGCTTTTCCTTTAATAATCCGTTCGGAGCATGTCCGGATTGTTTCGGACTCGGTTATAAGATGGAGTTCGATGTGGATTTGATGATTCCCGATAAGAGCCTGAGCATTCGGGAAGGCGCGATCAGTGTAATGGGATGGCAGTCCAGCAGCAGCGAAGGAAGCTTTACACATGCCCTTCTGCAAGCTTTATCCAAAGAATATAAGTTCAGCCTCGACACTCCTTTTGAGGACCTTCCGGAGTCCGTGCGGAATATGATTATTCATGGGACGGACGGCAGAAAGGTGGAAGTTCATTATAAAGGACAGCGCGGAGAGGGCGTATATCCGGTTGCTTTTGAAGGACTGATTAAAAATATGGAACGCAGATACCGGGAAACCGGCTCCGAAGGAATGAAACAGGAGTACGAGACGTTTATGCGCGTTACACCCTGTCGGGAATGCAGGGGAATGCGGTTGAAAAAAGAATCCCTGGCGGTTACGGTATGTGATAAAAATATTTATGAAATTACTTCCATGTCCATTAAAGATCTGCATGGGTTTGTCGGAAATATGAATCTGACAAAACAGCAGGAGATGATCGGAAAAAGGATTTTAAAAGAGATTCGGGCAAGGGTCGGTTTTCTGATTGAAGTCGGGTTGGATTACCTCGCGCTGTCCAGGGCGACAGGAAGCCTTTCCGGCGGTGAAGCGCAGCGTATCCGTCTGGCAACGCAGATCGGTTCCGGCCTTGTCGGCGTCTGCTATATTCTGGATGAGCCGAGTATCGGGCTGCATCAACGGGACAACGACAAACTCATTGCGGCATTGAAGAATCTGAAAGATATGGGAAATACGCTGCTTGTGGTCGAGCATGATGAAGACACGATGCTTGCGGCAGATCATATCGTGGATATCGGTCCCGGAGCCGGTT
Source organism: uncultured Lachnospiraceae bacterium (assembly GCA_910584965.1). GTDB lineage: Bacteria > Bacillota > Clostridia > Lachnospirales > Lachnospiraceae > UBA3282. The sequence continues at coordinate 6,165 of CAJUDZ010000064.1, forward strand.
CTCATGGAGGCGAGGTGGTCGCACAGGGAACGGCCGAAGAGATCATGCAGATAGAAGAATCCATAACAGGACAATATCTGAGCGGAAAATTGCAGATTCCGGTGCCGGAAACAAGAAAGAAACCACAGGGTTATCTGACGATCAAGGGCGCCGAGGAAAATAATCTGAAAAAAGTCAACGTTAAAATTCCGCTGAGCATTATGACCTGTGTTACAGGCGTATCCGGTTCCGGAAAAAGCTCTCTGATCAATGAGATTCTTTATAAACGCCTTGCAAGGGATTTGAACAGGGCAAGAACGATTCCCGGAAAACATCAGAGTATTCTCGGCATCGACCAGCTGGATAAAGTGATTGCCATCGATCAGTCACCGATCGGCAGGACGCCCCGCTCCAATCCGGCGACCTATACGGGGGTTTTCGACCAGATCAGAGATTTGTTCGCATCGACGACGGATGCCAAAGCGAAAGGATACAGTAAAGGACGTTTCAGCTTTAACGTAAAGGGCGGCCGGTGTGAAGCGTGCAGCGGTGACGGTATCATAAAGATTGAGATGCACTTTCTTCCCGATGTTTATGTGCCGTGTGAAGTATGCGGCGGCAGGCGCTACAACCGGGAGACGCTGGATGTAAAGTATAAGGGCAAGAGCATTTATGACGTGCTGGATATGACGGTGGAAGAGGCCGTTCCTTTCTTTGAGAATGTCCCTTCGATACGCCGGAAAATAGAAACGCTGTATGATGTGGGACTTTCCTATGTCAAGCTCGGACAGCCGTCCACGACGCTTTCGGGTGGTGAGGCGCAGCGTATCAAACTGGCGACGGAACTGAGCAGACGAAGTACCGGGAAGACCATTTATATTCTGGATGAGCCTACGACGGGACTCCATTTTGCGGACGTTCATAAGCTGGTTGATATTCTTCATAAACTGACGGAAGGCGGCAATACGGTTGTCGTGATCGAGCATAATCTGGATGTGATTAAAACGGCCGATTATATCATTGATCTCGGCCCGGAAGGCGGTGACGGAGGCGGGACAATTATCGCGGAAGGCACGCCCGAAAAGATTATGGAGAACCCGGATTCCTATACGGGAATTTATGTGAAAAAAATGCTCGAGCGGGCAGAGAAATTGAAAAAATAACAGGAAATCGACAGGCAGAAAAAGAAAAGGACTGTCGTATTCGGCAGGAAACGCTTAAAACGCAGGCTGTTGAGCCTGCGTTTTTTACCACACTTTATGTTTTTTACTGAGCGGCGATTTCAAAAAATGCCAGTGTACCGGTAGAAGTCATGTTGACAACAACGTGATCTTCGCGGATTTCAGAAACCGTAAGCTGGTTCCACTGGCCGTTCATCAGCTGATATACCTGGATATTCTGGCCAGCCTGGATGCCGGGCATATAGAAGTTTACGACTGCTGTTTCAAAGCTAACGCCGGCTTTGATTCTCGCCACATTTAAAACTTTGCCGCTGAGAGTAACAGCCTGTGTTTTGGCAAGGCTTATTTCTGCAATCGTTGGCTTTGCAATTGTGAAAACCTGATTGCTGGGTGCACCGTTGATGATTACTTGTCCGTCCTGGCCAAGCGGGATAACTTCGTCAAGCCCCGGAAGCTCTGTGATGGCATTGTTCATATATTCGCCAATGTTTTTGTCTTCGGCTGCGGCGCCTACAACTACAGCCGCCGGAATACCGGGAATATCATCTTCCCAGCTTCCGCCCTGGTCTGAGCTCTCAGCAACAGCTTCCGCCCTGGTCTGAGCTCTCAGCAACAGCTTTCGCAGACGGGCTGTTTGCCGCGAAAACAGGTGTAGAGAAGATCATAGCGCCTGCTAAAGTAAATGCCATTATTTTTTTCATTTTCATTTTGAAAATCCTCCTTTATATTTAAAAATAAGTGTGGTTCAAATTATTCCGGAACAGCGCGCCGAATGGTTCCGCTTTCCTCCTGTGTCAGAACCGCCATTACAACCCACTGTTTATCGGCGTCTTCCGATGTCTGTGTGGTCAGCGTAATCAGGAAATGGTAAGGGCCGATATTGTCCCATCCTTCCCGGTGTCTTGAGTTCATATCTCTTACGTCATATAAGTCCTCCAGAAACTGCCTGCATCCGGAAGAAACGGTGAAGTCGTAGCTTCGAAGCAGACTCGTATTTTCTCTTTCGTAAGCGGCAAAGATTTCATAAGTCAAGACATTATCTTCCAGATATATATAAAGCGTTTTATGTTCCCTGAAAAAGTCCGCATCCGCAAATTCATATAATCCGTAAGCGTCAAATCGCTCGCCTTGGACAATTAGCATTTTTGTGCGACACTCTAA
>CAJUDZ010000065.1 GCA_910584965.1 uncultured Lachnospiraceae bacterium
ATTTTTTTGCATAGAAAAGGAGCTGCGCACTAATTACTTAGTGCGACAGCCCCTTTTTTAAATTGATAAGAAATTGCTGTAATCGTTAAATTTTCCCGCACACTTTTCTGTGCTCGTCCGTTATAGATAATATAGAAATGCTTTCGCTGCACTGTCGCCCGCAGCGGTGCATAAGACGCCAGAGTACGGCGTCTAAACATGCTCATGATTTGTCTGTTTTGCACAACGGCTGTCTTGAAATAATGCGTTTTACATTTACCTGATATCCTCTTGTTCATTGAGGGTAAACAGAAAAGAGAGGGGGGCTGACGATGGCGGCAGATCTGGAAACCCAATACGACCAAATTTACCGTTACTGTTATTTTCACCTGCATGAGCGGGAGCTTTCCGAAGATATTACGCAGGAGGCCTTTCTGCGGTACTTTTCATCCGGCCGCCGTCTGGATTCCGTTTCCGCGCTGAAATACCTTTATACGATCGCCCGAAATCTCTGTATCGACGAATACCGTAAGGCGGGGAAACAAAAAGAGAGGGAGCGGAGAGAAGCGGCGTCGGACGAATGGGCCTGTACCGGTTCGGAAGAAGAGCGGACGCTCACGAATCTGGCGGTGAGAAAAGCGCTCTCGGAAATGAATGAGGAAGAACAGGAACTGCTGCTGCTCCGCTATGTGAATGAAGTCCCGCCGGCGGTCATCGGACGGCTGTACGGTATTTCAAGATTTGCAGTATACCGGAAACTGCGTCTGGCAGCGGAAAAGTTTAAGGATAAGCTCAGGAAGGAGGGATTTGATGAAACATAGCTGGAAAAAGGAACTTGCCCGCGTAATGGAAGCGCCGGCTCCCCTGCGGAAAAAAGAATTTATCAGAACGTTTGAACAGGCAGATATCGGATTCTGTGAATGTATCCTGATTCAGGCCGGGTATATCCGCAGATGGGTCTGGGCGGCTTCGCTGTTTGTCTGTTTTGCGGCGTTTCTCGGCCCGTATGCTTTTTCGGAAGATATGCTCTGGTGGATTTGCGCCTGGATGCCGTTACTGGCGGTGACGATCGTGTCCGAGAGCGGCCGTTCCGAAGACTGCGGGATGGCGGAACTGGAAATGGCAACCCGTTTTTCTCTGAAGAGTGTGCTTCTGGCGCGCATGGGAATTTTGGGAACGGTAAACCTGCTGCTTTTTGTTTTGCTGCTTCCGGCCGGAACATATAACAGTCCGATCAATCCGGTGCAGGCCGCGTGCTGTATGCTGACGCCTTTTCTGCTGACGGCATATGCGGGATTTTCCATTATGCGGAGATTCCGGGGAAAGGAATCCGGTTATCTGTGTGCGGGGGCGGCCGTCTGCATCGGGACGCTGGTCTTTTTTCTGCACGATGGTTTTCCGCGGTTGTTTGAGGCGGATTATCTGGTCTGGTGGGCCGTATGTGCGGTGGTTTTGGTATTCGGAGCGGGCAGGCAGTACTGCCGGTTTATCAATGAAATGGAGGAGATGTTATGGAACTTGTCATAGACAGAGTGTCGAAACAGTATAAAAACCGCATTGCGGTGGACCGTGTTTCGGTAAATTTAAAAGAAGGCGTATACGGTCTGCTCGGTGAAAACGGCGCGGGCAAAACGACGCTGATGCGGATGATCTGCGGGATTCTGCGGCCCACAGGCGGAACGATTGCGTTAGACGGAACGGATGCTGGAGAGGAGGCGTACCGGGCGGCGCTTGGCTATCTGCCTCAGGATTTCGGATATTATCCGGAGTTTTCCGCGGAAGATTTCCTTTTTTATATCGGGGCCCTGAAAGGGCTTTCGAGGACCTCCGCCAGGAAAAAGACGAAAGAACTGCTGGAACTCGTGGCTTTATGGGATGTACGGCGCAAGAAGATCAAAACATTTTCGGGAGGAATGAAACAGCGGCTGGGTATCGCGCAGGCGCTGATCAACGATCCAAGACTGCTGATACTGGATGAACCGACGGCCGGGCTTGACCCGAAAGAGCGCGTGCGTTTCCGGAACCTGATCGAAAGCCTGGGAAAAGAAAATATCGTTTTACTATCGACACATATCGTTTCGGATATCGAGCATATTGCGGATAAAATACTGATCATGAAAAGCGGCCGGATGATTTTTGAGGGAACATGGGATCGGGACAAGGGCGATCTGGAATCGTTTTATCTGTCTCTTTCCGAGGAAAGGGAACCTTCAGTGGACAGGGGGATGGTGAAATTATGAAACAGTTTGGAATGCTTTACCGATATGAACTGAAAAAAATTTTGAAGAAGAAACTGGTCTGGGTCACATTTTTTCTCTGTATGGCGATTTCGGCAACAGCGATACTGGCGGATTTGACGGGCAGCTATTATGTGGACGGGGAAATCGCGGATACCCACTATAATATGTTTCTTGTTGACAGCGGGTATGAAAGGCAGCTTTCCGGCCGGAAGATCGATCAGGAGCTGCTCCGGGAGGTGGCGGAAGCCTATGGGAAAATTCCGAAGACAATGGATGGAAGATACACGCTGACCGAAGAATATCAGATGTATGCCAGACCGTACAGCGCCATTTTTAATATCGCAAGAAAATGGAGCGGCATGGATGCGGAGGAACTTTTATGCTGGGAGGCGGACGAGAGGGAGCTTTATGAAAGGAAAGAAGAGATTCGTAAGGCATGCTGTGATCAGCTTTTGCTGACGGACCGGGAAAAATCTTTTTGGGAAAAAAAGAGCGGGCGCACAGAGGAGCCGCTCACCTGGCTTTACCATGAGGGGTATGCGGTGCTGATGCGGAAACTGGAGATGCTGGGTCTGCTAATGCTTCTTCTGACGACGGTGTGCCTTTCCGGGATATTTCCGGAAGAACATATGCGCAGGACTGACCAGATGATATTGTGCAGCCTCCGGGGTAAAAAAGACGTATACCGGGTGAAAATGCTGGCCGGCGTCAGCATATCCGCCGCCGCGGTTCTGCTCATGACGGGACTGACCGTCGTGCTTACGTTCGGAATATACGGAACGGAAGGCTTTGAGGCGGATTTTATGCTGTTTCCTTCCCGTAATATGTATTCCTATCCGCTTTCGATCGGGGAAGCGTGCCTGATCGGATATGGAATGCTGTTTATAACGACCATAATGTACGGCCTGTTCGTGATGGTGTTATCGGAACTTCTGCGCGGCGGTATGCCGACATTGGCAGTATCTGCCGGCCTCACCATTGCGGGCATGATATATACTGTTCCGGGACAGTACCGGGTTTTGGCGCAGATATGGGACTGGCTGCCTGTGAAATTTCTGAGTACAAGGAATCTTTTCGATATCAGGCTGCTTACGGTATTGGGGCACGGATTTCTGTCCTGGCAGGCCGTACCGGCGCTCTATCTGCTGTGCTGCCTCGTGCTTGCGGCGGCCGGGGGCAGGATTTACAGGAAGTATCAGGTTTCGGGGAGATGATGCGCGGCGCGTGTTTTACGCGCTGAAAGGTTGCACTAGCCAAAACGCCGTTCCGATAGTATAATGAAAGAAAAAAGTTCTAACGTCGTTTGACATGGACATGTCATGGAGGCCGGAATGCAGAAACTGAATGAAGAATTGAAGTCCGGGCAGCTGAAACAGGTCTATCTGCTGTATGGGGAAGAGGATTATCTGCGCAGACAGTACCGGGATAAACTGAAAAATGCCCTGACGGGCGAAGGCGATTCCATGAACTGCCATTACTTTGAGGGAAAAGATATCCGGGTCGGGGAAGTCATCGATCTGGCGGAAACGCTTCCTTTTCTTGCCGAAAGGCGCGTGATTGTGATCGAAAACAGCGGTCTTTTCAAGCGCGGCGGGGAACAGCTGGCGGAATATCTGAAAGAACCGTCCGAAACCGCTTTTTTTGTGCTGGTGGAAAAAGAAATCGACAGGCGGAGCAGGCTGTTCAAAGCCGTTTCGGTGAAAGGACGCGCCGTCGAATTTAAACCGCAGGATGAAGCCATCCTGAAACGCTGGATTCTCGGTATTCTGAAAAAAGAAAACAAGAAAATTACGGAACGGGATCTGGCGCTTTTTCTGGACAAAACGGGCGCGGGGATGGATAATATCAGCAAAGAGCTGGAAAAACTGATCTGTTACTGTATGGACCGGGAAGTCATAACGGGAGAAGACATCGAAAAGATCTGTACCAGACAGATCAGCAGCCAGATTTTCGATATGATCAATGCGATTGCGGAAAAGAAACAGAAAGAGGCGATGAATCTGTACTATGACCTGCTGACGCTGAAGGAACCGCCGATGCGTATCCTGTTTCTGCTGGCGAGACAGTTCAACCTGCTTTTGCAGGTCAGGGAACTGAAGAAAAAGGGCTGTCCCGTAAAGGAGATCGGGGAAGCCGTGGGGCTTCCGGGGTTTATCGCCGGAAAATACGTCAGCCAGGCGGCCAGATTTTCCGGCAGGGTTCTGCGGCAGGCGGTAACGGACTGCGTAGAAGCGGAAGAGGCGGTCAAAACGGGAAAGATGAACGATGTGCTCAGCGTGGAACTGCTGTTGATACGGTACAGTCAGGCAACATGATGATACGATAGGAGAAAAGGAGATATCATGATAAGTATTATATGGTCGATCGCTGTCTGTTTCATTGTATACAGACTGGTAGTAAATCGGAATAATTCGGGCGGCGGCAGTAAAGCAGGGGGGCCGCCCGTGATACATACGACGCCGGCCGGACAGCGGGATCAGCGAAAGGCGGGGCCCGTAAACGGCTGGCCGAACCGTCCCGCGGCCGGCCAGATGGGACATGCAGCACCGCCGCAGAAACGGCCGGCCGGACAGCCGCCGGAAGAGCGGGAAATTTCCACGATGGAATATCTGGAAGAGAAGGCGAGACAGGACGCGGCGGAACACGCGCGGGATAAATGGGAAGAAAACAAACGTCTGAACCGGAATTACGGCGGCCTTCGCGTCGCGGAACGGCTCCCCGCCGGAGACACCGCTCCAGACGGGAAAAAATGCGTTATCTGCGATTACTGCGGCGCGGAAAATCTGATTCCGATGCTGCCGCGTGAGCGGTTTGGCTGTTATTTTTGCAGAGAACCGCTGCGATAAAGAAGGGAAGGATTTAATGGGTGCATTTTATAAAGGACTGTGATATACGGAATCCGGTTGAGAGATCTATCATAATTTCTCCCACATAGGGCAGATTGATATTGTTAGCTGCAACGGTTAATGTTAATCAAATTCCCTGCTTCGTTCGTCCATTTTTTCAAAACTTACAGAATCTTCACGAATTATAATTGTTATTTTATCGTTACTGTATTCTGCTGCAATTTCTTTCAGCTTACTTACAATATCATCTTTTGTCATACTTAACATTTCTTCAATATCTGTTCTGTTCCAAAAATCCTGTATCTTGTTCATCATATTGCCGATACAATAGTCACGTTCTCCAACGGTAAGCGTCTTTTTGTCTGCGATATGATAGGAAAATGGGTAGAACAAATCACACCATGCACCGTATCCGTTTTCTTCCGCTGTTTTTGACGGAAGATATTGATTATAAATAGGGTCTTCCTCTTTCCGTCCCGTGTTAATACTTTGCACATACTTTCCATTTTCCACTCCGGAAAGCCATGTGGTTAATGCTACAAAAGAAAGCTCGTCACTGTCCAGGTTCACGGAAAAATCCTGCTGGGCAGTATCAACATTGATCCGTTCCATTCGTTCATAATTTTCATTTGCCCATTCCAGTAAATCCATGTTAAAATCTGCAACTGACCTGCTTTGGTAATCGGCTGTTTTCAAATCCAATAAGGAACGGTAATCTTCCTCTGTGCCATTAGGATATTCCCGGCGTTCCTGTCCTTGCTGTATATTTTCCCGTTCACTCTTTCCGGCATCCGACTCCGAAAGGGGCATGAAGGAATATTCCACGGAAATTTGCAGTTTATCTGTATTCCATTGCTCATTCAGTTTTTCGATTTCAGCATGGATTGCTTCCTGCATGAATGAATCATTCTGTAACTGTTCTTTCGTTTTGCCTTGTAAGATATTTTGTAACCCGTTGGTAACGCCCAAACGTGCGGCATTGTACTCACCGACAGTAAGTGTATCAGCATTTTGAATGGTAAGGCTAAAAACAAATTCCAACATGGCATTATCAGAAGCACCGGGATAATCAGTTGCTATGCCTCCTCCAAAATCCCGTGTCTGCCACTTTTCCGCCGTGAGGGGTTCTAATGTGTAAAACAGAAAAGCCGCAATCTCATTACTGTCCTTTTGTTCATACAGAGTAATATTTTGAGAGAATTTTTCCAACAGATTACGATATTCTTTCGTGTCTGTTAATTCCCATACTTTATTTTGAAATTCTGAAACACTCATATCTTCGTAACCGTCAAATTGTAAGGCAAGCAATTTATCAAATTCTTCATCGGAAAAATCTGTGTCATGGACAGTATTTTTTTCGCTGCTGCCTGCTGCGGAAGTCGCAAAAGTAGTAGTTACGCCAACAATGAGTATTGCAGCAATACAAATTGCAAGCAGTGAGGTTTTTTTAATTTTCATAACCGCTGTAATCCTTTCTTCGATAGCATTTTTGCTAAAGTTGTTACAAAATGGCAATAGACCGCTTTTTGCTGCTTCCATGTTGATGAGCATTAGCGAATAGGCAGATTTTGATTTTTCTCCAAATTGCCGTATAACGCTTTCATCACAAGCCAGTTCTATATCACGGTTAAAAAAATGATACATCACCCACACAAAAGGGTTGAACCAATGAATACAAAGGGCAAGTGTTGCAATCAGCTTTGTTACAGTATCATAGCGATAAATATGCACATATTCATGTGAGA
>CAJUDZ010000066.1 GCA_910584965.1 uncultured Lachnospiraceae bacterium
GGCAGCGGCGATTACAAGAATGCTTCGCATTCTCCCCTGAAATGGTTTCTGCTACAGCAATTTCCTATAAAATAAAAAATGTCTGACGGTGCAGACATGTGAGGACAGAAATGAATACAATGAAACGATCTATGAAACTATCAAAGAAAATATGGATATGTATCTTCATCACGGAACTTTTACTGGCAGGAATATTTTATGTTTTCCAAAGCAGAAAGGAAACCACGGAACTGAACTTTACGCAGGAAGAACTGATATATGAATCCGGTGAAAGCGGGGCTTATCTTGACTTTTCCTCCGAGCACAGCTATATCATGTCGCCGGAATTTACGCTTCCGCCCGGACTGTATACCATCGAAGCAGACTATGAACGGTCCGCGCTTTCTTCGGTATCGTTAGAACTCTTTTATTCGGACGGACGCTATGATTCCGTCTTGAGCGGCCCGATTGCCCTTTCCGATGCCAATCATGCTTCCTGTGATTTCAGGGTAAAATATGCCGACAGGCCAATACAGCTCCGGGGGCGCCTCAGCGGAGACGCCTGGGAAAATGACTATCTCCTGATCAGAAATATCAATATTATCCCTTCTCCGTATGGAACGCGGAACACTCTTTTTCAAACGGCGGCTTTCTTTTTATTACTGGATGCGCTGCTGCTTCTGTGGAGCCTGAAAGACAGACTCTTCATCGATGCGGAATCCGTGAAGCATGTAAAAATCCTCTTGCTTCTGATCGCATTAAACAGCATTCCGCTTGCGGTAAACTATCTGTTTGCGGGACATGATCTGATTTTTCATCTTTCAAGGCTGGAAGGCCTGAAGGCCGGGCTGGAAAGCGGTATGTTTCCGGTAAAAATACAGCCGGGCTGGCTCGGCGGACACGGCTATGCCGCTTCGCTCTTCTACGGCGATCTGCTTCTGTATCCGTCCGCCCTGCTGCGGATCGCAGGATTGTCCATACAGACAGTCTACCGGTTTTATATACTTTGTGTAAACACGGCAACCGTACTGATTTCTTATTATTGTTTTTCCAGAATGAGCAGTAAAAACATCGGTCTCGTCTGTACCGCGCTGTATTCCCTGAATATCTACCGCCTTGTCTGCATCTATGACAGAGCCGCGGTCGGCGAATATACCGCAATGATTTTTATCCCGCTCGTTGTCTTTGGATTATGGAAGATTTATACGCTGCCTGAAGAATCCAAAGAACACGGCAGAAGCTGGATTACGCTTGCAGCCGGATGCTGCGGCATTTTTCTGTCCCATATCATCACCACGGAAATGACCGCTTTTTTTGTCCTCCTTACCTGCGCCGTTTTATGGAAAAAAACGCTTCGTAAGAAAACATTCCTGACGCTGATCAAGGCCGCTGCCGCAACGCTCTGTCTTTCATTGTGGTTTTTTGTTCCATTACTGGACTATATGATAAGCGGCGGCTTCTTTTCGTCAGGCGATTTCGTATACTATCGCATGGAAGACCGAAGCGCCTTTTTGGCACAATTCTTTATGATGGACTATGCCATCGCCGAAGGCTCTCATAATGCCACGCTCGGCGCCGCCGGCGAAATGCCGCTGACCCTCGGCTATGCGTCTCTTCTGGTGCTCGCTTACTGGTTCGTTTCCTGTGCCGGCCAAAAAAGAGAGCCCGGAGAGCGAAAAGAAGAATACCTGATCGTTTTTCTGACGCTTTTGAGCCTGATCATGACGACAACGCTGTTTCCCTATGCCTGGACAGCCAGAAATCTGCCGTTTTTAAAATCCGTGATCGGTACGATTCAGTATCCCTGGCGTTTTCTCACCATCGCCGGCATATTATGCGCTTACCTGTTATGTATGATTTTGCGGAAAACATGGATAGATCATCATGCGAAAAAAATACTATCCGGACTGCTGATCGGCATATCTCTCTTTCAGGCCTTGTCTTATATGAGCAAGTGCCTGAACGGATTCGATGTTTATAACGTTTATCAAAGCGGAAATATATCCGGTTACGATGTATTAAACGGCGAATACCTTCCGGCCGGCGTAAACCGGGATACAATCCGGGAAACGCTTACGGACCGGCTGACTTATGACGCGGACAGCATTCAGGTAGACGAATGGCACAGGGAAAATCATACGGTGGCCGCCACCCTCACAAACAATACCGACGAAGTAAAACAGGTCGAAGTGCCTCTCCTCCTATATAAAGGCTATCATGCGGTTACCGACAGCGGCGAACAGCTTGCCATATCGCCCGGCGAATCCTTCCGAATCTCCGTCGCCGTTCCGGCCAATTTTACGGGAAGCATCCGGGTTGCCTTCCGGGAACCGTGGTACTGGCGCGCGAGCGAGCTGGTTTCCCTGCTTTCCCTGACAGGCCTGATCGTTTTGACACGGCACGGCAGGCGAGCCGAAAAGAAAGCGGGAACTCTGCGGCCGGACAGCCAGTAAGCGGCTGACGGCCAAAGGCTGAAAAGCTAAAAAAATCGAAAAACCAAGACTAAAAGGCCAACCGGCTGAAGGTTGAACAGCGAAGACGGAAAAGCAACTGAAAAACCAACTGAAAAACCAACTGAAAAAACTGAAAAAACAAAAGAAAATGCTTGACATTTTCCCAAAAATTATATATAATTGCATGTGTTGTGAGAACTTTATCTCACCAATGTGCGCTTAGCTCAGCTGGATAGAGCGTTTGGCTACGGACCAAAAGGTCGGGGGTTCGAATCCTCTAGCGCACGTTTTTTGTGCGGTTGCGCACGTGATGTAGTGCGGTTGCGCACGTGATGTAGTGCGGTTGCGCACGTAACTTTTCTGAGAGGCGGAAATGCTGATAAAACAGGCATTTTCGCCATTTTTCTTTTTCATTTTCTACATAAAAGTTTTATTTGCTATAAGATTTTTATCGGGATATAATATAAATATAATAATCGTTGAAACGTCAAGACAGGTGACGATATGCCGGCAAAATATGCAGACCCAAGTTTGCGTGCGCAGGGAGAAACAATACGGGAGGACATAATTTGAGGATTTATCTTGATATGTGTTGCTATAACAGACCATACGATGACCAGTCACAGCTAAAAGTTGCTATGGAAACCCATTCTTGAAAAATATAATCGGAATTTATTGAGGTGAGACTTATGAAATATGCAAAGGAAGAAGTACAAATAGAGGGATTGAAAACATATATTTTTACCCCTGAAAACGCTAAGCTGTTTCTGTCTGATATCGATCTCATAGAAGAATTTAATTTGTCAGTTGTTTATATAAAAGGCTTTCAATACAATATTGATGTAGCTGAACATCATTTTGATAAACATCTGTTTCCGACTATATTTTGTCATAAAGATCGTTGGTATTCTTCTTTGTGTGTCCGAATTGGTGAAAGCTATATTGATGTAAAATATCACGAAAAATGGTTTTGTCGCTGGTGATATATGCTCTAAATGACTTCTTAATCACGAGATTTTTTCATGGTTAGTGAAGGACACATTTAGAGCATATTTCATGTAAGGAGGCAGACGCTATGACAAAAACCAAAATCACTCCATTATACGAGAGGTTGAGCCGTGACGATGAATTGAATGGGGAATCCAACTCCATCAGCAACCAAGAGTTAATATGTAAAGGGTGGTTTCTGCCATCTAATACATATGACTGCGGCTCATTTGTGGTAAATTGAAAAGCAGTTGTAAGAAAGGAGTCAAAAATCCTTATAACCGCTGGAAATCAACACAAAAGGAGCTGAATTTTATGAAAACTATCTTTGAAGAAATGGGCGGTACATACCGTCAAGTGGGCGATTATTTCATTCCCAACATTACTTTGCCGGATGACGGCGAATATCAGATAGGCAAATACGGGCGTATGAGCCGCAGCTATCTGAAAGAGTACCGTAAAATCCTCTACAACAACTATGTTCTGGAGGGAACGCTGTTCAGGCATTTAGATGAAATCGATCAAGCTTGCAACGAGCGCATTGAAAACATCGTTTCTGCTATGGCAAAGCAGGAAGGCGTAACTGAAGCGCTCAAAGCGGCTGATCAAATAGAATGGGTGCGCCGTATGAACAGTATCCGTAACCGTGCGGAGGAAATCGTTCTGCACGAATTGGTATATGATCTGTAAACCTGATACAAAAGCCCCACACTTCTGACAATAAAATCGGAAGCGTGGGGTTTCCTGATTTATTTTGTTTGTTTACTGTTTTCTTCGATATTTGCCACAAGACGGTCGAAATCACTCTGATATGTCCTGTCCTGCAAAACACGGAATTTTTCAAATTCACTTTCTGCAAACGCCTTTGCGATGGCAGCGGTCACTTTGCCTTTGTCATGTAAAATATCTTCTTCGTTGAACTGGAGGAACGCATCCAAACGATTAACCCAATCCTGCATATACATGATATTTCCCCGTCGTGCCTGTCTTTCGGCATAGTCCAGATACATTGTCACGATCTCATTCAGATTTATCATTTCTTCTTCATTTAAGTAGTTTTTGGCGATTGAAACATCCGACTTGCGAATACGCCCCTGCGGAGCATTTTTCCAAGTTGTCAAGCCCATGTTTGGTTTTGTGCTATCGGCTCGTCCATAAACAATCTCAGCCGCCGTATGATGAGTGACAGCGTAATGAAGCTTATTCTGTACTGTGGCAAAAAACTCTTTTGTAACAGGACTGTTCACATCATAGTCAGCACTGCACTGGGAGTAAATGTCCGTGATTTTTTGATAAAAACGGCGCTCGCTGGAGCGAATATCACGAATACGCTCCAACTGTTCCTCAAAATAGTCCTTACCAAAGAGGTTTTCCGGTTCTCGCAGTCGTGCATCGTCCATCACATAGCCTTTAATAATAAATTCTTTTAATACTCGATTTGCCCAAATGCGGAACATCGTAGCCTTTTTAGAATTAACACGGTATCCGACAGCAATAATGGCATCCAGATTGTAATAGCTTGTATTGTACCGCTTGCCGTCTGCCGCAGTTGTTTCCATTTTGGAAACAACTGCTTCTTCCTGCAATTCACCGGATGCAAAAATATTTTTCAAATGTTTTGAAATAGCCGCCTTTTGCACTTCAAATAATTCTGCCATCTTTGCCTGCGTCAGCCACAAGTTTTCCTGATATAAAAGGATTTCAACCCGAACTTCACCATTATCAGTTTTATAAAACAGGATTTCCCTTGTTTCATAAGGAGTTAGCCCATATTCTTCGTTCATATCCATTCCCTTCCTATTCTTCACTTTTGTTTCTCGCTCTGCTTTTGTAAACATTATGCTTATTCTTGCACTGAGGGCTGCAAAATACAGCACTTGGTCTGCTTGCAACAAAAGCTTTGGTACAATGCCTGCAAAGCTTGATCGGGTTTTCGCTGTCTGTCAGCATAAAACTGAACATCATCTGTACGCCCAGCAGCAGGGAATGAAAATCCCAAACGATGGTCGGCTTATCCAAAAGAGCTATATGATAGGTTGGAGCGATGCCGCCAAAAGCTGCCATGCTCTGCTGCATCATCTGCCGGGTTTCATCGTTCAGCGTATCATAATCCTCATAATAAAGGAAACTGTTGATATAGGTAAACGCCCAGTCAATGAACTGCTGTTTCATCCATTCATATCGCTCCGCATATTCCCGCTGAAAGCTCATGTTGACAGCCATTGGCTTATCTGTCATGGTCAAAGCCAGTGCCATCATAACACGGTCATTCTGGATGTTCCACATGGACTCGATACCACGCTTGATCACATCCAATTTGTCGAATGGAAAGAACAGTGCCAGATATTTTTCAGTGGACATAGTTTCTTCTTTGATGAAGTGATTTTTCGGCAGGTACACCGCCTCATATTCCATAAAGTTTGGTGTGGTAGGCAGCGCAGTCATCAGTCCAAACAAGCCGTATTTCACCGCAAATTGCTGGA
>CAJUDZ010000067.1 GCA_910584965.1 uncultured Lachnospiraceae bacterium
CATTGCTCAAATATATCCGTGATTTTCTGATAGGCTCTGCGCTCACTTGCCCTGATTTCCCGGATGCGTTCTAATAACTCATCAAAATAGTCTTTACCAAAAGGGTTGCCATTTTTTAACATATCATCATTTAACACAAACCCCTTAATAATATACTCTTTTAATGTTTTCGTTGCCCACTGCCGAAATCTGGTGGCCTTTTTTGAATTTACACGATACCCAACAGCAATAATAGCATCCAAATTAAAACATTTTACTTTTCGGCTAACATTTCTTCCGCCTTCATTTTGAACTACCGAGAAAAACTCGGTAGTTGCCTCTGTATCCAATTCTTCTTCTTTATAAATATTTTTCAAATGCAATGAAATATTATCTGCTGTGCAATCAAATAACTCTGCCATTGCTCTTTGCGTCATCCAAAATGTTTCTTCTTTAAAAATGACATTCACATAAACATTTGTATCCTCTATCTGATATAAAATAATCCCGTGCTCCTGCATAGATACCCACCTCTTTAAATTATATAACATAATATTTTCGGGCAACAAATAATAGCTCTCATCCATATGATATTATATAGTCCATTACATGAATCCAAGTCACAAACTCCACCCTTCCACCTAGTGTTATTTCGTCCATAATCCCCCATCTTGTCCACAAAATACGGTACAATCAGCACCAAATATCACAAAATAATGCAGTTTTCACCCTGTCTCCAATTAGGAGACAAAGTATTCCACCGCATTATGCGGGAAAAATTCTTTAAATTCACCATAAAGCTGGCCGGCCAGCGTCTTATTATGAGCAATTACAAGTGTTGGTTTATTTAATTGCTGGATAATATTTGCCATCGTGAAGGTTTTACCGGAACCGGTGACGCCGAGAAGTGTCTGGAACTGGTTGCCTTCCTTGAAGCCTTTTACTAATTCTTCGATTGCCTGCGGCTGATCGCCTGTGGGGGCGTATTGTGATACTAATTCAAAATGATCCACGATAGTAATCTCCATATAGACTATTTCCATTTTGGAAATAATTCACTCTGTATAAGTTCTCTTATTTAATTGTGCAAATGCCTTGCACAATTAAATATCAATATACTTTAAAACACCTCGTTTGAAGAAAAATTGCTACATGTAGCAACTTTTTTCAAAATCAGGAAATTCCTCATAAAACTGTATCATCCGAAAAACAGAACTTTTCTCTTGGAAACGTCCATATCGAAATTCTAATTCTTTACTCAGATTTTTTACAATGAATTTCTCATACTCCGCTTTCTGTCCATTTTTCCATCTGATGCAGTTATTCGAAATTTTCGAATAACTGATGTTTCGTCCAATTCACCATCTGCGAAAATCTTTTTTAAATGATAATTGATGGTATGTGTTTCGACAAAATATAGTAAACCCATTGTTTTCTGCGAAAGCCAGACATTTTCATCAAAATATATGGCATTTACATCGCTTTCACCAGTAGCTGTAATAAATGTCAAATATTCTGCTGCCGAGGAACGCAAAATGGATATATCTTTTTTCTTTTTCATCACTTTATCCTCTTAAAATATTTCTGCTATCCAAGTCACTTTCTAACTGACTAATATTGGGACTAGCTCCCATGAATTCTAATACAAATGGATTTTTCACAAATTATACCAAATAAAACTGACGACAGTTTCTCAAATTTGCTACAGAAAATCCTGTTCCAAATTCATTTGATAACTGCTCTGATAAATTTTTTATTAAATAAGAACCATATCTTGCTTTCGTTTCACCATATTGTTCCTGCTCAACAATTCGCCGTCCCGCATTCCAATAAGCATATGTCATGATACCATTAACGCTATTATATGCTTCTTCTATTGCCCGTTGTAATATCAAACACACATCTTCGTAAAATTGTTGTTCTTTTATTATCAAAATTTCTGAAGGTTCTTGCTTTAATAATTCACTCTTTTTCATCATCTTGCCTCGGCAAATTCGCTGCATGCGTGTAGCGAATTACTCTAAAATTTCATTGTCACATAATTATTTTACCTTTTCTGCCGTCAAAACAGCACCAAACATATCAGCCCATACAGATAGTATTGTCCCGCCATTTGGTTTTTCATTATAACACATAAGGTAAAAAAAGTACAGGCCAAAATCGAACTTTTGTTCTGTACTTTTCTGTGTTTTTTGTATAAATTTTGTATTCATCGGCTTAACCCCATCTAGGAAATTCACCGATTTGTTCTATATATCATTCATCCAGTTTCGCTTCCATCAGTGCAAACAGTTCTTCGTCCTGCAAGTGATTTTCCATGTTGAGAATCAACATTACCCTTCTGTCCTTTTCCGAATACAAATACTCTCTCTGCCACTGATAGTAATGTGGGCCGTCTCCGAGCGCACGCAAATAACTCATAAATCCCCGAAGCACCCATGCCGTCTGTTTCACATCGGTAAGGCATTCATTTTCGTAAAAGCCATGCCATTTTCCATGTTCCCTCTCCCGCATGGCACGGTCTGCTTCCAGGTATTCTTTTCCCGCCTTACCCGCGAGATAAAATGCCCTCTGATAATTTTCCTGAAATCCTTCTGCCAGGCTCCTGCACGCAAGCATCGCTCCTTGAAAACAGTGATAATGGATTTTAACCTGTAAAAGAAGGGAATCCCTGAACAGCTCCTTTCCTTCTCCCAAAAGTCCGGCTTCCGTTTCCTCGCATTTTCGAAGATATTCTCCGTAAGACTCTGACACATTCAGGCATATATTCCGGTACCACAATACCTGTTCCTTCAGATCATTGCACTGTGCCGCCCAGAGCAGTTCCGTGCTGCGCTCTTCCCGGTTCTTCATAAACTGTGTAATCAGCGTTCTCGCCACATGATTTGCAAACTGTTCTCCCGCGTGTTCATCCTCCCGGCTCCCGTAAGCGGCCGCATACAAAAAGTATTCCCGGAAACGTTCCGCAACCTGCTCGCTGCCGGACAGACCGTAATAGCGCTGCACATATTCTTTTCTGTGTTCCGCAATCCCGATTTTTCCTTCTTTCCACATCCGGGCAATAAAATCCAGGTAATAAACATGGGGCTTCACATTGGAGCAATTAATAATCCAGAAATCATCAGCCCCTTTTTCCAGAACTTCCGTAAGTTCCCGTTTCACAAATTCCGGTGAATTGGGCAGCATGGTGATGTGGTTCGCTGCCTGTAAATCATAAAAGGAAACATGATAATAAATGCCGCCCGCCTCTCCTTTTTGCCCTGGAAGCGCATAAATTCTCGGATTTTCATTCCCCTGCCTTCTGCTGACCATCTTCCCGTATCCGTTATCCGCCCATATTTTTATCACATCATCCGGTAAATGCAGGCATCCCTTCCGGTATAAATCCATCGTTTCCCCATAAAGATTCGTACAGCAGACAGCATCCGCATCCATCGCCTTTACCATATCATACTGCTTTTGAATCAGGTTCCCCATCAGGCTTCCTCTGTCCTCATCCGTCTGATAACGCACATCGTCTTTCCAGAAAGGCCGGTCGCCCTGCCCGCGGAACCCCAGATTCCATATGACTTTCCGGTCTTTCTGTCTTTCCAGCGCTTCCCGCCATAATGTATGGAATTTTTCAGGGTATAAATCATAGGAGACGGTCAGTTCCGGATATGCTCTGGCAAACATTTCCGCCCCCAATGGTTCCGCATGATGATGTGTTATCATAAGCCCCATACTGGAAGCAAGTCCGGCATATTTTCCGGCATTCCTGTCCGTACCCGGAATAACCATGTTGCCGCCGCATCGCAGCAAAGTCTCGAAGACCATTTCCCATGCTTTATCTTTCTCCCGGTCCACCATCCATGTATGTATCAGCACTTCGTCATTGACAAACCAGCCTCTGTATCTGACCCTGAAAGGCGAAGATTTCACCAGGAAATCAGCGGGAATCTCTATTTCTTCTTTCCGCGTGAATTTCTGATCATTCCAGAACCAGAACTCATGAACACCCAAAAGCGTCCTGCTGATTTCATAAATCCCGTATATAAATCCCAGATCATCTCCGGCCTGGAGAACGAGTTTTCCTTCCCTCAGGGCAATGGAAAAACATTCTTTTTCCATCGCCGCCTTCTCCAGTTCAATCCGGCATCCCGGTATTTCCGTCTCACAGCATACTTTCTCTATATCTCTTTGCAGATTATCCGCCGCCCATCTGACAGCCTGCGACTGCGCGCCTGTTATTTCCGTATGAAAACGAATGCTTACCCCCATACGATCACCCTGTCCTTTCTCTATTGTATATTATTTTACCGGAACCCCCCTCCGTATTTTTCATTTCTGTTCTTTATTTCCGTTCAGCTCCGATTCTTCGGCCAAATTTCAGCCGGCAGATATTTTTCTCCCTTTTCAGAAAAGTGTTCCCACTGCATAACATTTGAAATAAAATGTATATTCTTAAGTATGATTACCGGATTTATACTTATCTGACAATTTTTCAAACCGGAAGTTAACGAGTCAATGTCAGGATACCTGCGCAGTATGAAATTTGCCTAAATGCAATGCTCGGAAATGCACTTCTCAATTCATCGGCAACGAAATATATTTCTTCATCATCCCATTCGCCACCTGCTTCCTGTCTGCATTGATTCAATTTATTGCGGTTTTCAAAAGCAACGTCACCAATTAAAATCTTCCCCTTCTCTTTCAGGCAATTACACAAAGTGCGAAGAAAGAATATTTTTTGTTCATCAGTCAAATGATGCAGTGAGTATGTTGCCACAATAAAATCATAGCATTGATTTCGCAGCGGCTCTACTAATCCTTTCGTGAAATCCCCCTGATAAAGATGTGAACCCGGCATTTTCTCGGATGCTAATTCAATCATTCTCGACGAGAAATCCTGCCCATAGATGGAACAACCATGTTCATATAGTTTTGTCGTGAGTGTACCCGTTCCAAACCCTATATCAAGCACTGTTGCGTTTGGCGTTTCCATAATGGCCTGAAAGATGTTTCCAAGCACATCCCTGTAACCGGCAAACGGATATGTATTTTCTTCATCGGAAATCCCCACCGTTTTGTCATATCCATCTGCCCACAAGTCAAAGTCGTTTTTATTTAACATACCTGCCTCCTTAAATATCAGTGTCCTCTCGGAAAGTCCCAGCCCTCTATATTTACTGGCTTTTTCCATTTCCG
>CAJUDZ010000068.1 GCA_910584965.1 uncultured Lachnospiraceae bacterium
TTAACCGGGGAATTTTTTCATCCAGCGTGTCGGCATATCCCGAACCCGTATATACACTGACCTTGAAAAGCGTCCCGCCGATCCTGCGGTAAAAAAAGCCAGCCGCAGTCGGGCTGGTTTCCGTCACATCATTATTCAATTTTACTGTCTCCATCATGCAATCCTTTCTTGCGCTTCATACGCTCATCCTTTATAATGGTTTCTGTGCTTCCGCTCTTAGTAACCTGATTTTGATTTTATCCGTAACCAATAAGCTGTTTCTCCTTTCTTGTAACTGTATTTTAGTTAAAAAGAATTACTCCTTTCACTAATAGGAGAAAAACGGCTATAAAAACGGAAGTGTTTTTGAAAAAACTGCTGCAAAATTTTATTTTTTTGAAAAGGACTGGTCATAAATGCCGAAATACGCCGAGCTTCCGGCATTCCGGGAGCAGAATTACATAACGGAAGCTGACGGAGATATGCTCCACCGTGAAGCCCGTGCGCTTGCCCTCCGGCGTATTGAAGAAAGCGCACGGACGGAAGAAGATTTCCAGAAAGTCATTGAATGGTGGGATAAACTGGACGAGAACAGGGAACGGAAAGAAAGAGACCATGAGATAGGACGCTCCACTGTCCCTTTGGAATGGGGCGCAGATGAATTATATCTACCCAATAGACCGTCTTATGACATGGTTTTAAGAAAGCTCCTACTTGCAGGCGATTTTCTTGACCTCATATTTGACAGCCCGGAAACGATACATGAACTTGTCACGGATGCGGATTTATCGAAAATATTGAAGGAACTAAAGCCGCACCTTAAAAATATGCTCTACTACCTGTTCCTGCGTGATTATTCCGCCGCAGAGTATGCGGAGAGTGTCGGGCAATCAGACCGGAACATCCGGGGTATCCGGGAAACAGCACTGAAAAAGATACGCAGGCTCTATGGCGGTGTGCTTGCATACAGGAAAGAAAACAGCCTGCCGATGACACTTGACGAAAAATATTTTCTTGCTCATGGTGTGCGGAAAAAAGAAAAATCCAACAGATAAAAACATTAAATATAAATGTCATGCTGCTGAAAAGCGCAAACAGCTTGACCGATAACAAGTAACTGTTTATAATATAGGAAGTATTACGTCAGATAATTCGATATGATTGATGGATTGGAGCGGGTTTTCTATGAAGAATTTATTTGAGCATACCAGCGCACCGTGGATCCGGTACAGCGGCTATGAATATAAGACCGCTGATGACGGTGCTCTCTACATAACGGTTTCCAAAGATGCAAAACCGGAAATGTACCGTCCCATGCAGGAAGCAGGGCAGCTTGTCATGGATGCGGTGAATGTCGGACTTTCCGCCATGCACAAAGCACCGGAAGAAGAACTGAAAGAAGCCACCCTTAATTTCGTGCAGAAGTACGGCTTTCTCGGCTTTATGACCGCCCTGCCGACAACAGCGGATTTTATAACCTATGAATCGGTGTATCTGCCAAAAAACCACTTTATAAAGGAAGAATCCCTATCCACCGAGGACTATCTTTCCTATTTCTATCCGTTTGACAAGCCTGATTTCAGAAAGAGCGGTATAGAATCGGGATGGTCTGTGACTGACCGTGAGGGCATTGCAATCACAATGGCTATGGGGAATGCGCCGCAGGCTGTGGCAATGGAATTACAGAAAGAATATGCAGAAAGGTACAACTGGATCGTAAAAGAATTTACTGACCTCGCCTTTACCTTTGTGACGAGTTTTCTTTATTACACGGATTATGATAAGATTGATGAGCAGACACGCAGCCTGTACCGTCAGGGCATTTCCGCTTTCGGCGGCATATCCCCGACTTACCGGATTGCGCTGGAAAAGGATGCGCCCATTATCGTATGGGATTTTCATTCACTGCTTGTCATGGCGCAGATGTGCTTTTCCTTCATGCTCACGGATAAGGACAGTGATATGCGCCTGTGCAAGCATTGTAATAAAGCCTTTGTCGCAAGCCGGAAAGGGAATGAATTTTGCAGCCAGAGGTGCAAGAACCAGTATAATGTTTATAAATCAAGAGAAAAGAAGAAAGGGAACAAAAGCAATGATTGAAAACAGGAATGTAAATATCATAACCGATGCGGACGGTAAAAAGCTGGTCTTGATTAACGATATCCGTTTCAAGGCAAAAGTGCGGGATGACTGGACGGCTGTCGAAGAATACCTGAAAGAGTATATCGGGGATTTTTACGAAATTGAGGAAACTTCTGAAAAAATATATATTTCGGCAGATTTTCCCGATGAATACGCAAGTTCAGAAAGCCGTATCGCCTTAAAAGGCGCCGTCGCAAAGGCTAAGGCAAATGCTTCACAGGCTGTTCCTGAACTTATAAGAATAGCCACCAATCCAAAACATGAGGCAAACCGGAAAGAAAAGCACAAAACAGATGCGGTATATGGATGGTATCGCTACAACATCAGATTTGCATTGCCCGTATATGATGACAAAACAGGGAAAATAGCAAGACATAATATTTATTCAGCAAGTATGCTTGTCCGTCATGCGAATGATGGCAGGAAGTATCTGTATGATATTCTGGCAATAAAAAAAGAAACGAGCAGCCCGCTTGAGTGAAAACACTGTACGGTAAAAACCCATTTCTTATTGTCAATAATAAGCTATTTTTTAATTCCTGTCAATCCCCAAATTTTTATTTTTCAAAATACCGCCATTGGCATTTTTAATGCAGTGGGGGAACTTTGTTCCCCCTTGACCACTCTATAGCACGAGGCACAGATGATGTCAAGACCGCCGCAAGCGAGGCGGAGCCGGTGTCTTGACATCATCTGTGCCTCATGCTACAAAACTTAAAGCCAAAATAGCACTAAATGGAATATATCAGATCGTGCAGCACAACTTCCTCCGCCCTGCTCCTGATACTGTTCATTTTTTGAAGCCAGCAGAGCCAGTCATCGGATTTAAGCTGCTCCGTCACGCCCTCCTTTTTTGCCATCTGCCTTACAAGCCTGTCCATCATTTCATTGCATTCTTCATCGACTTCCGCAAGATGCTTCCATAGAGTTTCTGACAAAAGCATATGCGAATAAATGCCCCTGTGGTTTTCTTCTAAAAAACGCTTTCTCATCCTCCCATACTTCCCAATCTGGTATTCCGTTGTATCCGAAAGTTTGAGGTCGGGAATCAGATAATCTCCTTCCCAATGATAAGTAATTTCCATATACAACCGCCTTTCTCTGTGCTAAACTGTTTACAGATACGAATAAAAGGATTATCACCTTCTTCCTTTAC
>CAJUDZ010000069.1 GCA_910584965.1 uncultured Lachnospiraceae bacterium
ACTTTTATAGTTGATTAAACTTGTTCATGGCGTTTGCTCTGATGTCATCCGCTATGTCAATATAGGGTCTCATGGCTTTGTAATCACTGTGTCCTGTCCATTTCATAACCACCTGTGCCGGAATTCTGAGTGCCAACGCATTGCATATTAAAGTCCTTCTTCCGGTATGGGTGATTAGTAATGCGTATTTGGACGTGATTTCATCAGCAGGTCATTTCCTTTGTAATAAGTTTTCCGTACAGGTTCGTTGATTTCCGCCAGCTCGCCCGGTTCTTTCAGATAATCGTTCATCTTCTGCTTGCTGATGACAGGCAATGCCATATGATTCTCGAAATGAATATCCTTCCGAAAATCCAGCTTCCAAGACTTCAATAGTACGATAAAAGACAAATTTTCGTTACTAAATCGTTACCTGTTCCCCTGACAAACAAAAACGGAAGGGGTGAACAGGTTGTCTGATAACTACTTGCACCACATGAGTTGTATTGGCGCTTTGATGAAATTATGTCATACCGCGGCTGGCAAGCTGCAATGGTAAAACGGTAAAAATATCTTGCGATTTTTTTACCGAATTTCTTTTGGGGAGTATTCGGTAAAAATCCGGCCCATTTTTTAAACCGTTTTCCTGATAAATGTGCCGGCTCAGTGTAAAATCGACCTGCCCGCCGATTTATGTCATGACCTGGAGAGACCTGAGGGGAGACACGTGGGACAGAACTTAAAAATCGTGGTCTATCTTATATTAAAGTCCGAAATCTGGGCTCACCGGGAAAACCCTGTGTTAGTGATTGGTTAATCTTGGGTTGCATCCATCCCAAATGGCATTTAGGTGGATGGAAGATTGTTTTCAGCTCTCCTGTCCACCCCAAATTGGAATTTCATGGATATCGCCCCGTGTTTTTGTTTTTTCATCATCGGCACAAAGTGTGCTGGCAATGGAAAATAAAACGGTAAAAATATCGTGCGATTCTTAAACCGAATTGCGTTTTGAGAGCATTCGGTGAAAATCCGGAGGCTTATTTAAACCGTTTTTCAGATTAGGGCCGGGCGTGATGTAAAATGGGGGATGCTTTGTGTCCTTGTGCATATTCTTTATAATTTAATGTGCTCCATGGCTTCCAGCAGCTGTTCGATTTTTTCTTTGCATTGGTTTAAAAAAGTTCGGCTTCCGATTATGTCTTCCTCCCATACGTCGAGAGTAAGGGGCGGAAAGTAAGTGTAAAACGCCCAGTATTCACTTTTCAGGGGAGAAACGATGCCTTTGCTGCTCATGTGCCGGCGGAGAATGTCTCTGTTTTTATCCGACATTTTGTAAGTCTTGGCATCATTGAATATCCCATAATAGTAACCGGTCTTGTCGAAAGTAAACGCTATGGAACATTTCTTCTGCCATTCCGGATTTGTCAGTTTGAATGCTATATATGATTCATGGCTCTTTCCATACTGGTATTGCAGGCCTTTCTGATTTGCAAACTCCTGCATTGGTTTATTGAAATGTTTGTCCGCGAGATAATCGAAAACCTCCGAATAGTTCTGATAAATCGTCTTTGCTGCCCTCAGATTCTCCATTTTCGATAGAATTTCGGTTATTTCCTCTTTGTTTTTCGTGTCCATATCCTGGTTCGTCAATTGTTTCAGATGGTTAATATACTGGATTATTGTCTCTCTTACTATCGGTGAGCGCGCCGCTATCGCGATACACTTTTCAAGCCAGTCTATAACGGTCTCCTGATATGAAACAGGCGAATAGATGACACCCTCGCTGCTCTGTGCTGACGCATCATTCCCTTCAAGTGTAAGATACAGTATTTGATAATTGCCTTGTCCGTATTTTCGTCCGGCATATCTGTCATATCTTTTCAGCTGTTCCCATTGGTCATCCGCATAAATCTTATTTTCAATTATTGCTGTCCGATAAAACTCAAATAGCGCAATAAAGTATGGCTCGAAC
>CAJUDZ010000070.1 GCA_910584965.1 uncultured Lachnospiraceae bacterium
AGACAATGGAAATAACCAAAATCTACTTGGGAGGTATTTTTATGGCTTCACCTTATACGCCAGAATTCCGTGCCAAAGTTTCACAGGAATATCTTGATGGAGGCTCCTATCCCTCCCTGGCAGAAAAATATAACATAGGAAAAACAACATTACAGCAATGGGTTGCCAAATACAAGATTTACGGAATTGCTGCGTTTGTCAAACCTCCCGGGAATGCCTCATATTCTTCAGATTTTAAAAAGATGTGTGTGGATGCGGTTCTGTCAGGGAAAGGGAGTGTAGACGATGTCGTTGCAAAGTACAACATATCTTCACGGGAGGTACTCAGGCGCTGGATTATGCGTTATAATGCCAATAGAGAACTTAAGGACTATAGTCCAAAAAGGGAGGTCTATATGGCAGGAGCAGGAAGAAAGACAGCCATCCGGGAACGAAGAGAAATTGCTGCATATTGCCTGGAGCATAACCGTGATTATAAAGGAACTGCGGATATCTATAAAGTTTCCTGCAGCCAGGTTTATTCCTGGGTAAAGAAATATGATGCGAATGGCGGAGAAGGACTGATGGATAAGCGGGGGCATCATAAAGCAGATGAGGAAGTGGATGAACCGGAACGGTTAAGACGTGAAAACCTGCGGTTAAAACGCCAGTTGGAAGAAAAAGATATGGTGGTCGAACTATTAAAAAAAGTGAAAGAATACGAAAGGATGTGAGGCTTGGCAAAGTACGTCATGAGTCAAAATATTCAGCTGTCAGACATTTCCACGCAGAGAAGAACCGGAGTATCGGATGGATGTGCCGCCAGCCTGGGATATCAAGGGCTGCTTATTATAAATGGCTGCATAGAAGCGTTCCCGATGCTGGGAAAGAAAATATCAGGCTTGCGGAACTCATTAAAGAGTACGACGAACGTTTTCGGCATATCCCGGGCTGCCGGAGGATGACGTCCTGGATCAATCATTTCAATCATACAGCGTACAGCAAAAACAGGGTTCACCGTATTATGAAAAAGCCGGGAATCCATTCTGTGATCAGAAAGAAAAAGAAAAAATATAGTTCTTCCACGCCGGAGACAACGGCAGAAAATAAACTTAGCAGAGATTTTTATGCAGCGGCGCCAAACCAAAAGCGGACAACCGATGTAACGGAATTCAAAATCCCTGGTGGAAAAGGCAGGTTGTATTTAAGCATGATTCCGGACTTATATGACAGGTATCCGGTTGCTTATGCCATCAGCAGCCGGAATGACAATAAGCTGGTATTTAGGACTTTCGACCGGGCAATCGCTGCGAATCCAGATGCGAAACCTGTTTTCCACAGTGACAGGGGATACCAGTATACGGGCAGAGTGTTCCAGGAAAAGCTGAGGAGGCAACAAATGGAGCCATCTATGTCCAGGGTTGGCCATTGTATTGATAACGGTCCTGCGGAGGGGCTTTGGGGGATTATCAAATCAGAAATGTATCAAATGTATGAAATAACTGACGAGGCTTCATTGAAGCATGCCATAAGGGATTATATAAGGTTTTATAGTGAGGAACGCCCACAAGACAGATACCATTGCAAAACACCGCTTGAGGTGCGTAAAGAGGCGCTGGAATCAGATAAACCAATAGAATATCCCATTTCCCCAAATAAACGTATTGAGAAATATAAAGAAAAATGGTGTGCGCAGGAAATGACCACATATATCCACGTGGTCATTTCAAGCACTTTATTTTAGATATTTAAGCTGTCTACTTGACAAGGGGCTGATCA